>NZ_VYPZ01000019.1 GCF_008710155.1 Sphingobium limneticum | reverse complement strand
GCTATGGCAGGGAGCGATCCCGTTGACGGTGGAAGCCATCTGGCTCAGAATGCATGCCTCGCCGCTCAATGCCGGCGCATAGAGATCTGTTGACCAAATCTCGCTTTCCTTCGTGACCCAGGACGTTGTCAAAGACATAAGGGAGTCGTCCATGGACCGCCGTCAATTCCTCGCCACCAGTGGTGCAGCCGCCCTCGCCGCTGCAACGCCCCGCGCTCTTGCCCAGACGGCTGGCGCCGACGACGCCCGGCTATCCGCGACCTTCGCCGCCATCTTCGATCGGCAGCTGGATCTTTCGC
The DNA here is from genome assembly GCF_008710155.1 of Sphingobium limneticum. Classification (GTDB taxonomy): domain Bacteria; phylum Pseudomonadota; class Alphaproteobacteria; order Sphingomonadales; family Sphingomonadaceae; genus Sphingobium; species Sphingobium limneticum. Next base: position 71,928 of record NZ_VYPZ01000019.1, on the reverse strand, counting down.
CCGCGTTCGTCACCAGCCTCGGCCTCGACAAGGGCGGCCGTGCCGGCGCGAAGAGCCAGCTGGACGATAACAGCAAATCGGCGATGATGAAGCGGCTGGCCGCGACGCAGGCTGCGATCAAGGAACTGGAGGGGTATAAGACCGCCAGCCTGTCCGACGCGCAGCGGTTGAACCTGGACGTCATTCTCTACGCGCTGGACCAGCAGACCGTCGCCCCCGCCAAATTCGGCCTCAACAGCGCGGTGCGCCCCTATCGCATCTTCCAACAGGGCGGCAGCTATTTCTCCACGCCGGATTTCCTCAACACCGCCCACACCATCAATGCCACGGCCGATTGCGATGCCTATGTCGCGCGGCTGGAGGCCTTCGCCCGCAACCTGCGCACCGACACCGCGCTCCAGCGGGATGAGGCGGCGCGCGGCTATCTGGCGCCGGGCTGGTCGCTCGACCTGACGCTGGGCCAGATGAAGAAACTGCGCAGTCAGAGCGCCTCAGACAGTTCGATGGTCCAATCGCTGGTCAAGCGCGCCGCGGCCAAGGGGCTGACCGGCGACTGGCAGAGCCAAGCCGCAGCGGTGGTCGAAAAATCCATCTACCCCGCACTGGACGAGCAGATCGCCGCGATCGAATCGCTACGCGGCAAGACGGCGGCGGGCGACGGCATCTGGCGCACCCCGCGCGGTGATGAAATCTACGCCGCGGCGCTCAAGAGCGCGACCACGACCGACCTGTCGGCCGACCAGATTCACGCCATGGGGCTGGAGCAGGTGGCGGACCTCTCCGCCCAGCTGGACGTGATCCTCAAGGGCGCCGGCCGCACCAGCGGGTCGATCGGCGAACGCCTTGCCGCACTCAATGTCGATCCTGCGCAGCTTTACCCCGACAGCGCGGAGGGCCGCGCCGCCCTGCTCGCCCAGCTCAATCGCGATATCGATGCGATGAAGGCCAAACTTCCCAATGCCTTCACCACCATTCCTGACACCGCGCTGGAAATCCGCGCAGTGCCCGTCGAAATTCAGGATGGCGCGTCCAACGGCTATTATAACCGCGCCGCGCTGGATGGATCGCGTCCCGCCATCTATTTCATCAACCTCAAGGATGTGGGCGACTGGCCGAAATATGGCCTGCCCTCGCTCACCTATCATGAAGGCGTGCCGGGCCATCACCTCCAGATTTCGACCGCGCAAAATGCGGGCGACGTGCCGATGCTCCGCAAGACCGCCTTCATGAGCGCCTATACCGAAGGCTGGGCGCTCTATGCCGAGCAGCTGGCCGACGAGCTGGGCGGCTATGCGACGCCGATCGACCGGGCCGGCTATCTCCAATCCTTCCTGTTCCGCGCGGCGCGGCTGGTAGTCGATACCGGCATCCATGCGAAGAAATGGGATGTGAAGCAGGCGACCGACTATATGGTCGAAAAGACCGGCTTCGCCCGCCCCCGCTGCCAGCGCGAAGTCGAACGCTATTGCACCCAGCCGGGTCAGGCGACCAGCTACAAGGTCGGTCATGGCGTATGGAGCAAGGCGCGCCAGGACGCGCAGGCCTCGCTCGGCAAAAACTTCGATATCAAGCAGTTCCACGCCATCCTTGAGGAAGGCGCGATGCCGCTGTCGATGCTGGAAAAGCGGGTCGCCGCGCGGGCGAAGGCGGTGAAGGGCTAACCGCCCTAGCCCTCATCACCTCGTCATCCCCGCGCAGGCGGGGATCCATCTCCCCAGCGTTGATCTTGGTGCAAGGTCAGGGGATGGATTCCCGCCTGCGCGGGAATGACGGATGTTTAACTGCCTCGATTATTCGTAATCCAGATCCTGATAGCTATCGTCCGCCACATCGGAGAAGCGCGTGATCTTGGCGTCGAACTTCATGCGGATGCGGCCGGTGGAGCCGTGGCGCTGCTTGGCGACGATCACCTCGGCCAGGCCGTAGATGCGCTCCATATTTTCCTTCCACGCGGCATAGGCGGCCTCGTCGTCGGGCTTGGGCTCCTTGGCGGCTTCATAATAATCCTCGCGGAACACGAACCACACCATGTCCGCGTCCTGCTCGATCGAGCCGGATTCGCGCAGATCGGACAGCTGTGGCCGCTTGTCCTCACGCTGCTCCACCGCACGGCTGAGCTGCGACAGCGCCAGCACCGGGACATGAAGTTCCTTGGCCAACGTCTTCAAACCGCGCGAAATTTCAGAAATTTCGTTCACGCGATTTTCGTTGCCGCGTCCGGTGCCCTGAAGCAGCTGGAGATAATCGACGACGATGAAGCCGATATCATGCCGCCGCTTCAACCGCCGCGCGCGGGTGCGCAGCGCCGCGATCGTCAGGCCCGGCGTATCGTCGATGAACAGCGGCAATTCCTGCAAGTCGCGCGCGGCGCGGGACAGGTTCTGGAAGTCCGCCCGGCTGATCTTGCCCATGCGCAGCGCTTCGCCGGAAATGCCCGACTGTTCGGCCAGCACGCGGGTGGCCAGCTGGTCGGCCGACATTTCCAGGCTGAAGAAAGCCGTCTTGGCCCCCATATTCTTTTCAGCCGGAATGCCATCGCCATTGTCCCGCAGCCAGCGCGACGCCGCATTATAGGCGATGTTGGTCGCCAGCGACGTCTTGCCCATGCCCGGACGACCGGCCAGGATCATCAAGTCGGAATTGTGCAGACCACCGATCTTGGCGTTCAGGCTGTTGATGCCGGTCGTGATCCCCGACACATGGCCGCCGCTGTTGAGCGCGCGTTCCGCCACCTGCACGGCGGCGGTCGAAGCCGTCAGGAAGCTCTTGACCGACCCGGACTCGCCCTCGCCCTCGGATACCTTGTAAAGCGCGACTTCCGCCGCTTCGATCTGCTCGCGGGGATTGACATCCTCGCTGGTATCCATCGCATTTTCAACCAGTTCCCGACCGACGCTGACAAGCTGGCGCAGCAGGGCCAGGTCATAGATCTGCGTCGCGAAATCGCGCGCGCCGATCAGCGCCGCACCATTGCCGGTCAGCTGCGCCAGATAGGCCGCGCCGCCCAGTTCCTTCAGTGCCGGATCCTGCTCCAGCATGGGTTTGAGCGTCACCGGATTGGCGACCATGTCCTTGTCCAGCAGGCGCATGATCGCGTCGTAGATGCGGCCGTGCAGCGGCTCGAAATAATGTTCGGCCTTCAGCCTCAACTGCACATCTTCGGCGATGCGGTTGTCGATCATGATCGCGCCCAGCAGCGCGGCCTCCGCCTCGACATTGCGCGGCAGTTCGGTTCCGCTGCTTTCAGCGGGGTTGATTTTCAGCAATTCGACCATGGCCCCTCTTTCCTCCGCCGGCGCGCGGTGCGCAAGGGCCAGAACGGAAACCATCTGTGGATAAGTCCCGCTTGCTTTTCGGCGCGCACCACCGCACTGACTAAATCCTGCATCATGGCCGATCCGCGCATCATAGACATCCAGCTGGACCAGCGCACGATCCTGTGGCGCAACGCCGACGTGGAGCAGGAACGGCGCATCGCGATCTTCGACCTGCTGGAGGATAATCACTTCGCGCCGCAGCGGGTCCATGCCGACGGCTATGCCGGTCCCTACAAGGTGATGCTGCGGGTCGAGGATGGGCGGCTCGGCATCGAAATCAACCGGGAGGATGATACGCCGCTGGAAGCGATCATCCTCAGCCTCGGTCGCTTCCGCCGGCCGATCCGCGAATATTTCGCCATTTGCGACAGCTATTATCAGGCGATCAGCAACGCCTCCCCGCAACAGATCGAGACGGTGGACATGGCCCGACGCGGCATCCACAACGACGCGGCGGAGGTGTTGAAGGAACGGCTGGAGGGCAAGATCGAGGTCGATTTCGACACGGCGCGCCGACTTTTCACGCTCATCTGCGTGCTGCATATCAAGGGGTAAGACGATCAGGGTTGTGACTTTGGGTGGCCTGCTGGTCCGCATCGGGGCGGGACTGGCGGTGGTCGCGGCGCTGGCTCTGGCGCTGTGGCTCTATGCGCGTGCCTGGGCGCCCGATCGCGATCAATATCCGGTACAGGGCGTGAGCATCAGCGCAGACAACGGCCCGGTCGACTGGGGCACGCTGGCGGCGCAGGGCGCAGACTTCGCCTATATCCGCGCCGGCGACGCCGCCGATCATCGCGACCCCGCCTTCGCCGCCAACTGGCGCGGGGCGCGCGCGGCTGGGCTGCGCTACGGCGCGCTGATCGAATTCACCCCCTGCCGCCTCGCCAGCGACCAGGCGACCCGCTTCATGACCACCGTGCCGCGTGACAATGCCGCGCTGCCCCCGGTCATTCGCCTCGCCTTCACGCCCGCCTGCACTGCCCGGCCCAACCGCGACCTGCTGCTGTCGGAACTCAACACGCTGGTCAATCTGGTGGAGGGGCATGCGGGGAAGACCGTGCTGCTCAACGTCAGCGAAGATTTCGATAAGGCTTACGATATCGGCTCGGGCATCAACCGGACGCTGTGGCTGGACGGCAATTTCTTCCCGCCCGATTATGCGACCAAGCCGTGGGTGATGTGGACAGCCAGCGACATGCGGCATATCGACGGCGTCGATGGTCCGGTCCGATGGAATGTGGTGACGCCCTGATGCAAGACGAACAACAAGTTGGACAGCTGATCGCGGCAGCGCGCGCAGCGATGGCCAACGCCCATGCGCCCTATAGCCGCTTTGCCGTGGGCGCCGCCGTGCGCCTGACCGACGGCAGCATCGTCACCGGCTGCAATTTCGAAAATGCCAGCTACGGCCTGTCGCTCTGTGCCGAAACGGTCGCGCTCGCCACGGTCAATGCACAGGGTCGTTTCGCAGACGTAACGGATATCGCGGTCGTCGGCGGCGCCATGAACGCGGGCGAGGAAGCGCTCGTCACCCCCTGCGGACGCTGCCGCCAGATCATGAATGAGGCCGAGCAGATGGCCGGCCGCACCCTTGGCATCTATTGCGCCACGCCCAGCGGCGACCGCATCCTCGACCTGACGGTCGCTGACCTCCTCCCCCATGCCTTCGGTCCCGCGGACCTGGGCATCGGCCCCACGACGAAGAGCTGAAAACGACATGGCCATTCTTTCCGACAAATGGATTCGCGAACAGGCGCTGAGCACCGGCATGATCGAGCCGTTCGTGGAGAGCCAGCGGCGCGAGGGCTGCATCAGCTACGGCCTGTCCTCCTACGGCTATGACGCGCGGGTGGCGGACGAATTCAAGATCTTCACCAATGTCGACAGCACCATCGTCGATCCCAAGGATTTCGATCCGAAGAATTTCGTCGATCGCAAGACCGACTGCTGCATCATCCCGCCCAACAGCTTCGCGCTTGCCCGCACGGTCGAATATTTCCGCGTGCCGCGCGACGTGCTGGTCATCTGCCTTGGCAAGTCCACCTATGCCCGCTGCGGCATCATCGTGAACGTGACCCCGCTGGAGCCGGGTTGGGAGGGGCATGTGACGCTGGAATTTTCCAACACCACCCCCCTGCCCGCGAAAATCTACGCCAATGAAGGCGCCTGCCAGTTCCTGTTCCTTCAGGGCAATGAACCATGCGAAGTCAGCTATGCCGACCGCGCGGGCAAATATATGGGGCAGCAGGGGGTGACTCTCCCCCGCCTGTGATGCGACAATCGCGGCCATGACATTCTGGCGCAGGACAACGCGCAATGCCGCGCCGCCACCCGATATCGGGCCGGACCGGCGGGTCTATGCGATCGGCGACGTGCATGGCTGCGCCGACCTGCTCGACCGGTTGCTGGCCATGATCGCCCAGGATGACGGCGACCGCGCAACCAAGCCGATCAGCCTGATCCTGCTGGGCGACCTGATCGACCGTGGCCCCCACTCGCGCGGCGTGATCGAACGGGTGATGGCGCTGATGGCATCGGGCGGCGACGTTCGCTGCCTCAAAGGCAATCATGAGGAAGTCTTCATCCTGGCCGCGCGCGGCAATGCGCAGGTCATGCCGGTCTTTCGCCGCATGGAGGGAGAGGCGACGCTGGCCAGCTACGGCCTGGACCCCGCCTTGTTCCGGGTCATGACCGATGCGGAAATCGTCGCGTGGATGGTCAGGCATGTGCCGCGCGCCCATGTCGATTTTCTGGACGCCCTGCCCGACAGCATCGCCATGGGCGACTATCTGTTCGCCCATGCCGGCGTTCGCCCGGGCGTGCCGATCGATGCACAAAGCCCGGCGGATCTGCGCTGGATCAGGCGCGAATTTCTCGACCATCGCGGGGCGCACAGCCATATGATCGTGCATGGCCACAGCATCAGCCCCGATGTGGACGAACGGGCCGGACGGATCGGTATCGACACCGGCGCTTTCCTGTCGGGCCGGCTGACCGCCATCGGGCTGGAGGGCACCGATCGCTGGTTTCTGCACACCGGCGACTGAGGCGATTCGCACGGAGCGCAGCGCGCGGAAGGACGCTTCTTCGCGCCATTTTTCCCTTTATGGCTGATCCAGATCAACCAGGGCCGCTACATCGTCGCAATAGCTGCCAACTTCCTGCAATCTTGCCCTTCGTCCGCTGCTTTCGCTTCTGTTTTCCATCGGACAGTCTAGCGTGTCCGGCATAGACGAGAGACGAGACAACAGATGAACCTCAAGATCATTTCGACCGGCAATGTGGGCCTGGACAAGATATTGGGCGGCGGCATCCCCGCCAGTCGTCTCTATCTGCTGGAAGGCGCGCCGGGATCGGGCAAGACTACGCTCGCGCTGCAATTTCTGCGCGAGGGCATCCGTAAGGGCGAGCGGGTTCTGTACATCACCCTGTCCGAAACCCGCGAGGAACTGGGCGCCGTCGCCGCGTCCCATGACTGGACGCTCGATGGCTTCGACGTGTTCGAACTGGAATCCGCCGATGACGTATTCGGCAATGGTCGCGAACAATCCATCATCCACCCGTGGGAAATGGAGCTGGGCGAAACCATCCGCCTGATCCAGGACGAAGTGGAGCGGGTCCGCCCCACTCGCGTCGTGTTCGACAGCCTGTCCGAAATGCGCCTGCTGGCGCAGGATCCGCTGCGCTATCGTCGTCAGGTTTTGGCCCTGAAGCAATTCTTCTCCGGCCGCGACAGCACCGTCATCCTGGTCGACGACATGACCGGATCGGCCGACGCCCGCGACGCCCATCTGCACAGCCTGTGCCATGGCGTCGTCACGCTGGAACGGCTGACGCTGGACTTTGGCGCGGCGCGCCGGCGCATGCAGGTGCAGAAACTGCGCGGCATAGACTTCACCGCCGGCTATCATGACATGATGATCCGCAAGGGCGGCGTGGATATCTTCCCCCGCCTGATCGCCGCCGATCATCATAGCGATTTCACCGGCGACATGGTGCAGAGCGAAGTTGTGGAACTCGACGCCTTGCTGGGCGGTGGCCCGATGCGCGGCACCAGCACGCTGATCACCGGACCGGCCGGGTCGGGCAAGACCACCATCGCCCTGCAATATCTTTATGCCGCCTGCGAACGGGGCGAGCCATGCACCCTGTTCGAATTTGACGAGCGTGTCGGCACATTGCTAACCCGGTCCAACGCCTTCGGCCTGGATATCACCCGCCATGTCGATCAGGGCTGCCTGACGATCCAGCAGATCGACCCGGCCGAAATCTCGCCGGGCGAATTTGCCGCGCGCGTCCGGCACGAGGTGGAGGAACGCGGCGTCCGCATGATCGTGATCGACAGCCTGAACGGCTATATGGCCGCCATGCCCCAGGAACAGCAATTGCTGCTCCAGATGCACGAACTCCTCTCCTATCTCAGCCAGCGGGGCGTGGTGACCTTCCTCATCAATCCGCAGCATGGGCTGGTGGGCACGATGTCGACCAACCTCAATATCTCCTACGTCGCCGACACCGTCGTGCTGCTGCGCTTTTTCGAAGCGGAAGGGCGCGTGCGCAAGGCCATTTCCGTGCTCAAGAATCGCGGCGGCGTGCATGAAGACGCCATCCGGGAATTTCGCATAGACAAGGATGGCGTGCGGGTGGGCGAGCCGTTGCGCGCATTCCGTGGGGTGTTGACCGGCACGCCCGAATATTTGGGCGCCACCAAACCCCTGATGGAAGATCGCACCAGTGATGCCTGACTCCCTGCGAGAGGGTCATCGCCTTCTCATCTGCGCGCCCTATGGGCGCGATGCCGACAGCGTCACCAAACTCCTCGCAGCCGAGGGTTACGACCTCCATATCTGCCCGGATATCGGCGCGGTTGCGGCTGCGCTGAATGAAAATGTCGGCGCGGTCCTGGTCACCGAAGAGGCGCTGACCGGCGACCTTACCCTGTTGCGCACGGCGATCGGCGCGCAGGCCGACTGGTCCGACGTGCCCTTCATCCTGCTGCGGGCGCAGCGGACCAGCCGTACCCCGCCCGGCCCCTGGATGCCCGGCCGCCTGCTCGACCTCGTCACCAATACGGTGGTGCTGGAGCGGCCGCTGGGCGTGGCATCCCTGGTCAGCGCGATCGCTTCGGCCATGCGCGCGCGCCGCAAGCAGTTCGAGATGCGCGATCGCATCGAGGAGCTGGCGACCAGCGAAAATAGGCTGCGCCTGGCTACAGCGGTCGCCAATATCGGCACCTGGGATTTCGACATCGTCGCGAACCAGTTGCGCTGGGACGAACGGTGCAAGGCGATGTTCGGCGTCCCCGCCGATACGGCCATCAGCTATGAAGCCCAGTTCCTCCCCGGCCTGCATCCTGACGATCGCGAACCGGCGGCCGCAGCCGTGACGGCCGCGCTCGATCCGCTCGGCGACGGCCAGATCGACATCGAATATCGCACCATCGGGCCGAACGATGGCGTGGAACGCTGGATCGCGGCCAAGGGCGGCGCGATCAAGGAGGATGGCCAGGTCGTCCGCCTGATCGGCACCGTCATCGACATTTCGGAGCAGAAGCGCGCCGCCGCCGCCCTTGCCGCGTCGGAAGCCGCGCTGCGCGAGGAAAGCCTGGCGCTGGACATTCTCAACCGGACCGGCCGGCATGTGGCGGCCGAACTGGATCTCGACCGCCTGGTCCAGACGGTGGTGGATGCCGGCCGCGAACTGACCGGGGCGGAAATCGGCGCCTTCTTCTACAATCGGATCGACGATGCCGGCGAAAGCTACCTGCTCTACAGCCTGTCGGGCGCGTCGATGGACGATTTCAGAAATTTCCCCATGCCGCGCAATACCGACATCTTCGCGCCGACCTTTGCGGGGACCGGCGTGGTGCGATCGGCCGATGTCACCCGCGATCCCCGCTATGGCCGCCACGACACCTATCATGGCATGCCCAAGGGACATTTGAAGGTCGTGTCCTATCTGGCGGTGCCGGTCATCGCGCGATCGGGCGAAGTGATCGGCGGCCTCTTCTTCGGCCATGCGCAGCCCGGCCAGTTTGACGAACGGGCCGAGCGGCTGGCGCTTGGCCTGTCGGCGCAGGCGGCGATCTCGATCGAAAATGCCCGGCTGGTGCAGGCCGCCCAGCGCACCAACCAGACGCTGGAACAAAAGGTCACCGAACGCACCGCCGCGCTGGAGGCCGAAATGGTCAGCCGCGCCCGGGCCGAAGCCGCCCTGCGCCAGAGCCAGAAGATGGAGGCGGTGGGCCAGTTGACCGGGGGTATCGCCCATGACTTCAACAATATGCTGACCGGCGTGATCGGCGGCATCGACATCGTCAAGCGCCGGATCGCGTCCGGCCGGCTGGACGATCTCGACCGGTTCATGGACGCCGCCTCTACCTCCGCGCAGCGCGCCGCAGCGCTGACCGCCCGGCTGCTCGCCTTCTCCCGCCGCCAGTCGCTCGATGCCCGGTCGGTGGATATCAACGCGCTCGTCACCGCCCTCGACGATCTGCTCGCGCGCTCCATCCATGAAAATATCCGGCTGACCATCGTGCCGGGTGAAGATGCGCCCCATGCGGTGGTCGATCCCAACCAGCTGGAAAACGCCATATTGAACCTGGCGATCAATGCCCGCGACGCCATGCCCGACGGCGGCGACCTGACGGTGGAGGTCGGTACGATCGAACTGGACGACGCCTATGTCGCGGCCAAGCCGGATATGGCGGCGGGCCATTATGTCGTGATCGCCGTGTCCGACAGCGGCGTCGGCATGGCCCCCGACATGATCGACAAGGTGTTCGAACCTTTCTTCACCACCAAGCCGATCGGCCAGGGCACCGGCCTTGGCCTGTCGATGGTCTATGGCTTTGCGCGGCAATCGGGCGGTCAGGTGCGCATCCACAGCCAGCCCGGCGTCGGAACCTCGGTCAAACTCTACCTGCCCGCAGGCGAGGTCACGGGTGAGGCTGAAGGCCAGGTGGCGCAGCCGATACAGGAAGGCCATGGCCAGACCGTGCTGGTGGTGGAGGATGACCCATCCGTCCGCCTGCTGGTACGCGACGTGCTGGAGGATCTGCGCTATGTCACGCTGGAGGCGGGCGACGCGGCCGAAGCGATCCCGATACTGCAATCGGGCCGACCGATCGACCTCATGGTATCCGATGTCGGCCTGCCGGGGATGAACGGCCGCCAATTGGCCGAAGTCGCGCGCGAACATCGCCCGCATTTGCCGATCCTGTTCGTCACCGGCTATGCCGAAAATGCTGCCGTGCGCGCCGGCTTCCTGGGCGAAAATATGGGCATGATCACCAAACCCTTCGCGCTCGACGCGCTGGCGGCCAAGATCGACGAGATGATGGCGGGGGCCGGCAGCTGATCGCCCCCTCATTTTGAAGTAGACATCAGCGCTGCCCTCGCCTACCCGCTCCTGCGAACTATTATCATTAATACCGCAGAGTGGACTGACGTCATGGCTTCCAGAGCTTCCCCCGCACCACGCTACAGGCTGGCCGTAGCCAGCCGTGTCCTGGCGGCGATTCCGCTCAACTATGCCCTGACCGCGATCGCCACCGCGCTGCTCGCCCGCCACCTGCCGCTCAGCCGTGCGGAGGCCACCATCGCGGCCACCCTCACCTCCTTCCTCATCTTCGCGCTAATCGCCATGGCGATCTTCCACGCCCGTTCGACGGCCAAGGTCTGGCTCTGGATGGTCGGCAGCACCGCATTGCTGGGCGGCCTCCTCGCGCTCTCGCTTCAGTTGGGAGGCCGCGCATGAAGGACGGTTTCCGCCAGTCCATGGCTTGGCTCCACACCTGGACCGGGCTGCTGCTGGGCTGGCTGCTTTTCGCCATGTTCGTCACCGGTACCGCCGCTTATTTCCAGGAGGAGATCAGCCGCTGGATGAAGCCGGAAGTCATCGCCGCGCCCGATCGGGAAGCCGCGACACAGGCCGCCATCACCTATCTTAACCGCACCCAGCCGGATGCGGAAAACTGGTTCATCTCCCCCCCTTCGGCGCGTACCCCCACCGCCAATGTGTTCTGGCAACCGCGCAAGGTGGAAGGCGAAGAGCCCCGCAAGCGGCGCGGTCGGCGCGGCGACACCAGCGCCACGCTGGACGGCCAGGGTCAGCCCGTCACCGCACGCGAAACCCAGGGCGGCTTCTTCCTCTACCGCTTCCATTTCGACCTGCATTATATCCCGGTCCATTGGGCGCGCTATCTGGTCGGCGTCGCGGCGATGTTCATGCTGATCGCGATTTTCAGCGGCATCGTCACTCACAAGAAGATCTTCGCCGACTTCTTCATGCTGCGCTTCGGCAAGGGGCAGCGCAGCTGGCTCGACGCGCATAATGTCACGGCGGTTTTCGCCCTGCCCTTCTATCTGATGATCACCTATACCGGGCTGGTCACGCTGGCGACGCAATATATGCCCTGGGGCATCGCGGCCAATTATAGCCAGCCCGACGCCTTTTTCGAAGAGGTCTTCCCCGGCCGGGCGGAGGTGGAACGCTCCGGCATCGCCGCGCCGCTCGTGCCCGTGACCCCGTTGATGGAGGTCGCGCGTCAACGCTGGAACGGAGCCGATGTCGGCTCGGTGAGGGTCGCCCTGCCCGGCGACAGCAACAGCACCATCACCCTGACCCGCGCCTCCAGCGGCGCGATCGGATCGCGCGGCGAAAGCATTGTCTTTTCCGGCACGTCCGGCGACCTGATCGAAGCAAGCGCACCGCAGGGTGGCGCCATGGCAACGCAAAGCGTGATGATCGGCCTGCATGCCGGCCGCTTCGCCGGCTGGGGCCTGCGCTGGCTCTATTTCCTGTCCGGCATCGGCGGCACGATCATGGTCGGCAGCGGCCTTGTCCTGTGGACGGTCAAACGCCGCGCCAAGCTGCCCGATCCCGCGCATCCCCATTTCGGCTTCCGCCTGGTCAGCCGGATGAACGTCGCCACCATCGCCGGCCTGCCGGCGGGCATCGCCACCTATTTCCTGGCCAATCGCCTGTTGCCCCTGGGCATGGAAGCCCGCGCGGACTGGGAAATCCACAGCCTGTTCATCGTCTGGGGCGCGACGCTGATCTGGGCGATCGCACGTCCCGAAAAGCGGGCCTGGGTGGAAAGCCTGGCGCTGGCCGGTGGCCTGTTCGCCGCCGTCCCGGTCATCAATGCGCTCACGGTGCCGCGTAACGGCATCACCGGCCTGCTGTCGGGCGACTGGCTGTTCGTCGCCTTCGACATCGCCATGCTGATCCTCGCCGTCGGCCTTGGCTTCGCCGCGCGCAAGGCGGCCCGCGCCACCACTGCAAAGCCCCCGCGCCGCGCCCGCGCGATCAAGGAAGAACTGGCCACCGCATGACCCACATCATCGCCATCGCGCTCTGCATCGCCGGTTTCGCTAGCCTGTGCGCCGCCATGGTGCGGCACCAGCCCGATTTCGTCGGGCGCAAGCTGGATGCGGGGACCAGCCGCCTGCTGCGCCATGCCGGCTTCTCCCTGTTGCTGGCGGCATTGGCGGTCGACATGATCGGCCTGGGTGCCGGCTATGGCGCGGTCGCCTGGTGCGCGCATCTGACGCTGGGCGCCGGGCTGGTCCTGTTCCGCCTCAATCGCACGATCGCCCGCCAACCGGTGAAGGCGAAGCCGGCGCGGAAAGGGTAATATATCCGGGCTGAGTGGATCGACCGCTGGCGAGTGGATATAAAGCGTTCCCCGGCGCAGGCCGGGGGCCAGTTCAGAGGGTGAAACTGGCCCCCGGCCTGCGCCGGAGAACGCAAAGCCATAGGCTCACATCATCGCGCGTTACTGTAAATCCAGCCTATCACCGCCACCCCTTCGCCACCGCCGCTTTCTCGCCAACGGCATCGACCGGCGCCCCATCCATCAGCGCATCTACAGTCGCCATGACCCGCGCATCGGCGGACGACGCCTGCCGATAAGTCGTTTCCCGACCCGCCCCCGGCAACACCTGCTGCACCTGCCAGCCTTCGCCTTCACGGCAGGCAACGCCCGCCATCGCCCCGTCGAAGCTGCGGCACCAGCCGCCGCCCTTGCGCTGGAAGGTCAGGCCGATGCGGATCCCCGCCCCATCCTGCGCCGACGCCAACTGGCTATCGAGCGCGTTGGCAAGCGGACCCTGCGCCACCATGACGCCATCCTTCATGCCGATCGGCCCGGCCGCACCACCGGAAAAGCGCCCAACACCCAGCCCCAGCACCAGGCTGGCCGCGATCGCGCCACCCATGGCCCAGCCACCCCAGCGGCGGACTGGCCCCTTCATCGGCACCACCGTCTCGCTTTCTTCCAACAGGCTGCGCAGCCGATCGGGGACCGGCTCCTGCGCCACCGGCGCATAATGGCCCGCCAGCCGCTCCCGCAATCGGCGATGCTGCGCCAGCCGCTCGGCCAGCGCCGGATCGCCCGCAACGGCGCGCTCCAACCGGCGCCGGTTCACCTCGTCCAGTTCGCCATCGACCATCGCGATCAGCATGGCTTCGTCGATATCCGTCATGCCGCCTCTCCCATCAGTTCCAATAATGCGCCACGCCCCCGGACCAGCCGCGACGTCAAAGTGCCCGTCGGTATGCCCAGCACCGCCGCCGCTTCCTTGTAGGACAGCCCCTCGACCAGCACGAGCGCGATCGCCTCGCGCTGTTCGTCGGGCAATGCCTGCATCGCCCGGTCGACGTCGGACAGCATCATATGCGCCTCCACATCGCGATCGCCGGCATGGCCAACCGTTAATCCCGCCTCTTCGGGGGCAAAGGTCTTCGCGGCGCGTTGCCGGGCACGGGCTTCGTCGATCCACAGGTTGCGCATGATCCGATACATCCAGCTGTCCAGACGGGTGCCCGGCTGCCACTGATCGCGCGCCTTCAGGCCGCGCTCCAGCGCCGCCTGGCACAGATCGTCCCCATCGGCGCGATCCCGCGACAGGCTGGCGGCAAAACGCCGCAGCCGGGGCAGGATATCCAGCAGGTCGCGTTCGAATGACATCCATACTCCGTCGCTTGTTCGAAGGATGAAACGTGCCAGCCCATCCGTTTCATCCCGCAGACAGATGACGAATGGACATTTTTTCGCAATGGATGATTTTGCACGCGAACGGAACGGTGAGGCGGACATGAAGCTGACGCGCCCATGGATGATGGCGGGCCTGATCCTGCTGGCGCCGACGACCCTGTCGGACGCGCAGGCGCAATTGTTGCCGGGCGGCGGCGGCCTTGGCCCAGTTAGTCAGGGTGGCATAGGTCAGGTCGTGCCCGATACGCTTGGAAAGGTTGGGGATCAGGTCGGCGACCGGGTCGGGTCGGCGCTCGATGCGACCGGGCTGAATCGCCTCAGTCCCGCCCGGCTTGCCGATCGGCTGGCGGCCGCCCGCGCCGCGCGAGTGAGCGACCTGCTACGCCGGCATGGCGACCGGATCGAACTGGACGACCGGCGCGAACCGGCCCGGCGCGGCGTCATCCTGCTGACCGGCGCGGACGATGGTGCGCTCGCCGCCCTGCGCGCGGCAGGCTATAGCGTGGACAGTGAAACGGTCGAAGGCATAGATCTGCCCATCGCCCGCCTCACCCCGCCCAAGGACAAAAGCCTGCCCCGCGCCCTGCGCGATGTGCGCAAGCTCGCACCGCAAGCGCAGGCAAGCGCAGACAATCTCTATTTCCCCAGCGGCCCGGCGCTGGCGCTGACGAACGCCGCGCTTGCCGGCGGGGGCAAGATGGACGGGCGCGTCGCCGGCCTGATCGACGGCGGCGTGGGCCGCCACCCCTCGCTTGCATCCGCCATCGAACAGCGCGGCTTCGCACAGGGCGCCCCCCGCGCCAGCCCGCACGGCACCGCCGTCGCCTCGCTCATCAGCGGCGAAGGTGCTGTGCGCGGCGCAGCACCGGGCACCCCCTTACTGGTGGCCGATGTCTATGGCGACGATCCGGCCGGCGGCGGCGCCTTCGCCATCGTCCGCGCGCTAGGATGGATGGCGGCGCGCGGCGTGCGCGTGGTCACGGTCAGCCTGGTCGGGCCGGCCAATCCCCTGCTCGACGGCGCGATCCGGCTGGCGCGGGACAAGGGCGTGACGGTTGTCGCGGCGGTCGGCAATGATGGCCCGGCCGCGCCGCCCGCCTATCCCGCCTCCTACCCCGGCGTGATCGCCGTCACCGGCATAGACGGGCGCGGGCGGCCTTTGCCCGAAGCCGGGCGCGCGCTCCATGTCGATTTCGCCGCCCCCGGCGCGGACATGCAGGCGGCCGATATGCAGGGTGGCAAGGCAGCCGTTCGCGGCACCAGCTTCGCCGCGCCGCTGGTCGCCGGCCGGCTGCTGGCGCGCGGCACGCTGGCCGCCCTGCGCGCCGAAGCAGGCTCGGCTCGGAAGGGACAGGCGCCCGTCATCTGCGGCAATTGCAGAAATAACGACTGAATTTCCGTAGCTTGAAATTATTTCACAGGCATCGGGATTAAAGCGACAGTCCCTCCCGTTCTCCTTTCATCACGACGATATTGATGAAGGAGATATGAGATGAAAGCCAAGTATCTGATCGCCGCAGCCTGCCTCACCGTCCTGTCGGTGGCCCCTGCCTCGGCCCAGTTGCTGGGCGGCGGCGGTGGCGGCCTGGGCGGCTTGGGCGGCTCGCTCGGCGGCGCACTGGGCGGTGGCGGCAGCGGCGGCTTTGGCGGTTCGCTCGGCGGCACGCTGGGCGGCGCCGGCAGCCTCGATCGCAGCATCGACCTCGACAATGGCCGCGTGGGCGCCAGCGGATCGAGCCGCAGCCGCGCCGATGGCGCTGCCAGCGGTTCCGCCACCCGCAACGGCAAGAGCCGCAGCGCCAGCGCTTCGGGTTCGGCGGACGGTTCGGCCACCGGCAGCCTGGCGGTCGATACGCTCGGCACCAATGACGCCCGCAATGCGGTCGGTTCGGTCCGGGACCGCGCCACCGATACGGCCGGCACCGTCCGTGATCGTACCACTGAAACCGCCGGCGCCGCGCGCAACCGTGCCACTGAAACCGCTGGTGCCGCCCGTGATAGGGCGACCGGCACCCTCGCCAGCGCGCGCGACCGGGCCGGCACCACGGTCGGCAACGCCCGCGATCGCGCCTCCGCCGTGAAGGACCGCGCCGGTTCGGCCGCCGGCAATGCCGCAGGGCAAGCGACGGGCGCCGTCAACAACGCGGCCTCAATCGACGCCAGCGGCTCGCTGTCGGGTCAGGTCAGCGGCCAAGGCTCTTCGACCGGCGGCACCAGCAGCAACGATACCCCCGATCAGGCGGACTGATTGACCCCGCCGGGGCATGCGGCCAAGCGGGCCCGTTCCACACCGCTTGGCCAAAGCCCCTCCGCCTGACGAATGGGCCGGCAGCCTTTCAGGCCGCTGGCCCATTCCCCTTTTCAGCGCAGATCAGCGCATTTTGAAGTCAGCTGGCACAGCTGGCGGCTCGCAAAATGCGGAAAACAAAAACTGTTATAGCATGATCCGATTCAATTTAATCGGATCATGCTCTAACGAACGTTCAGGCCCAGTTCGCCCAGCAATTGCCCGGCCTGCTCGCGCGATATCGTCGCGCCCCGGAACAGGCCGGCATTGACCAGCCGCAACCCGCTGATGTCGGCCCCGCGCAGGTCCGCCCCGTCGAACCGGCATCCGTCCAGCGTCGCGTCGCGCAGACTGCATCCATCGAACAAGGTGCCGCGAAAATCGCATTTGGCCAGATCCGCCTGACTGAAATCCACCGCCGTCACCACCTGCTTGCGGAAGGAAAAGCCCGGCAGCCGCGCGTTGACCAGCAGCGTCTCCTTGAACTCCATGTCCAGCGCACTGGCATCGGTCAGGTCCGCGCCGGTCAGCTTGCACCGCTCGAACTTGGAACCGAACAGCTTGGCCCGCCGGAACGCGCCATTGTTGAAATCGCAGGCGGTCAATGCCGCCTCGCGCAGGTCCGCCCCGGCAAAGGTCGCAAACCCACCCCGGCAGGACATCCAGCGCGATCCGTCCAGCTTGGCCCCGGTCAGGTCGGTGCGGCGCAACTGGCACCGCTCGAACGTCCAGCGCGACAGGTCCAGCCCCGACAGGTCGGCCTCATCCAGGTCGCAATCGACCAGATGGTGGGGCAATCCCCCGACCAGCGGCGCGATATCGGCCCGGCCCAGCGTCTGTTCGCTTATGGTGCGATCGGCAAACAGGTCATCCATGCCCCCGCCATAACCGCAAGCCGGGACATGATCCAAGCCGAAACGGAAAAGGCCGGCGATCCTTTCGGACGCCGGCCTTTCCACCCCCCTGGGCAATGCGTGTCGGATCAGGCGACCTTGGCCTGCTCCTCCAGGATTTCGTCCGGATCGCGCAGCACATAGCCGCGGCCCCAGACCGTCTCGATATAATTGTCGCCGCTGCATGCCAGCGCCAGCTTCTTGCGCAGCTTGCAGATGAACACGTCGATGATCTTGAGTTCCGGCTCGTCCATCCCGCCATACAGGTGGTTCAGGAACATTTCCTTGGTCAGCGTCGTGCCCTTGCGGAGCGAAAGCAGCTCCAGCATCGCATATTCCTTGCCGGTCAGGTGGACGCGATTGCCGTCCACTTCCACCGTCTTGGCGTCTAGGTTGACCGACAGCTTGCCGGTGCGGATGACCGACTGGCTATGGCCCTTGGACCGGCGCACCACGGCGTGGATGCGGGCGATCAGCTCTTCGCGATGGAAGGGCTTGGTCACATAGTCGTCCGCGCCGAAGCCGAAGGACCGGACCTTGCTGTCCATTTCCGAAATGCCCGACAGGATCAGAACCGGCGTCTGCACCTTGGCAGCGCGCAGCTTCTTGAGCACGTCATAGCCGTGCATGTCCGGCAGGTTCAGGTCCAGGCAGATGATATCATAATCATACAGCTTGCCCAGATCGAGGCCTTCCTCACCCAGGTCAGTCGTGTAGACATTAAACCCCTCGGTCGTGAGCATCAGCTCGATCGCCTTGGCGGTGGTCGGTTCGTCCTCGATCAGCAGCACGCGCATGTGAAGCCCCTTTTGCACCTTCCGGTCAGTAGCAGTCCCGTTCACCCCACCAGAACGGCTTCTGCTCCAATTCATTAACCAAAAAACTTCTGAAGGACAAAGGTTAATTTTTCGCTAACCGGCAGGAATCCACGAGTCGCGCCAATTCGAATCTGTTTACAAAGGGTTGAGACCGTAACGGCCCGCCCGGAGTCAAGATGGATTCACCTGCGAAACGAGGCCTCTCGGCCCCATTCGCAGTCCCATCATGGCGCGAACATGCTGAAGGAAATCTTACTCCGGGCCTGATCCGGGTTAACAGCCGTGATGCTTGGTCAGGAAGTCCAGCAGCGCATCGACACGCGCCGGGCGCAGCCGCGACGGCGGCGTCACCAGGTGCAGGCCGAAGGGCGGCGGGCGCCAATCGGTGAGGATTTCCTCCACCTCGCCCTTCGCCAGCGCATCACCGATGATGAAGTCGGGCAGGCGCGCCACCCCCACCCCCATGCGCAGCGCGGGCAGCATCGCTTCCCCGCTGTTCACGGTAATGCGGCCGCGCACCTGCACCACCACATTCTGCTGCCCCGGACCGGCAAAGCGCCACACGTCCGGCGCTGTCGCGTTCGAATAGCAGAGGCAGTCGTGGCTCCCCAGGTCGGACGGATGCTGCGGCCGCCCGCGCTCGTCCAGATAGGCGGGCGAAGCGATGACGTGCATCGTCACATCCGCCAGCCGCCGCGCGCGCAGCGAACTGTCGGGCATGTCGGCGATGCGGATCGTCGCATCCAGCCCCATCTCCACAATATCGATCTTCGCGTCGGACAGATGCAGGTCGACATCGACCAGCGGATGTTCCTTGGTGAATTTCGCGATCAAAGGCGCGATTCGCAGCAGGCCGAACGTCATCGGCGCGCCCAGCCGCACCGTGCCGGACAGGTCCGCCGTTTCGTCGCGCGCCGCCTCTTCCGCCGCCTGCCCCTCGATCAGGATGCGCTGGGCATGATCGGCCAGCCGCTTGCCGCTCTCGGTCAGCGCCAGGCGACGGCTGGTGCGGTTGAACAGGCTGGTGTCCAGATGCTCCTCCAGCCGCGTCACCGCCTTGGACACGGTCGCCTTCGACACGCTCAGCGCCTTGGCCGCGTCGGTGAAGCTGCGATGTTCCACCACGGCGGCGAACATCGCCCAGGCCTCGAAGTCAGGTAGTCGCATCGGGAAACAATCCGTTTCAAAGCTGCCGGTTTAAGAAACGACCCTGATGGCTAGATTGGTGGAAAGCAAGCGGAAGCATCTGCCTCCGCAACGAAAGGTAACGCCACATGAGCATCACGACAGCGAGCCGCATCGAGCGCCGCCCGTTCGCGTCGCTTGGCCATGCCGACCATGGCTGGCTGAACGCGCGCCACCATTTTTCCTTCGCCGATTATCATGATGAGGACCGCGTCCACTGGGGCGCGATCCGGGTGTGGAATGACGATGAGATCGGCCCGCGTTCGGGCTTTCCGCCGCATCCGCATGCCGACATGGAAATCATCACCTATGTCCGCACCGGCGCCATCACGCACAACGACAGCCTGGGCAATCAGGGTCGTACGGCGGCCGGCGATGTTCAGGTGATGTCGGCCGGCACCGGCATTCGCCACGCCGAATATAATCTGGAGGATGAAACCACCACCCTCTTCCAGATCTGGGTCATTCCCCGCACACGCGGCGGTCAGCCCTGCTGGGGTGCCAAGCCTTTCCCGAAGGACGACCGTTCGGGCGCGCTTCGGGTTCTGGCCAGCGGCTATGACGAAGACCGCGAAGCGCTGCGCATCCGCGCCGACGCCCGCCTGCTGGGCGGCACGATAAAGGCGGGTGAGAGCGTGACCTACGCGACGGAGGAAGGCCGCCACCTCTATCTGGTCCCGGCAACGGGCCGCATCGAGATTGACGGTCAGCCCTTCGAGGCGCGCGACGGCGCGGCGATCATCAGCGGCGCGCCAATCACCATCACCGCTCAGGAGGATGCCGAAATCGTCCTGGTGGACAGCATCTAACACCCCTTTGGCCCGTCCATCCCCCTCCCCTCGGACGGGCCGGGCCGCTCGCGCAATACCCCTCCCTTGGCGCGGGCGGCCATCCCTTTCCCCACCCATCGAACAGGAGACGCATCATGGCTAAGGTTCTGGTTCTCTATTATTCTTCCTACGGGCATATCGAAACCATGGCGAAGGCCGTGGCCGAAGGCGCGGCCGCTGCCGGCGCGACCGTCGACATCAAGCGCGTACCCGAAACCGTGCCGCTGGAAATCGCGCAGGGCGCGCATTTCAAGCTGGATCAGGAAGCACCGATCGCCACCGTCGCGGAATTGGCGGATTATGACGCGATCATCGTGGGCACCGGCACCCGCTTTGGCCGCATGTCCAGCCAGTTGGCGGCCTTCCTCGACCAGGCCGGCGGCCTGTGGGCGCGCGGCGCGCTGAACGGCAAGGTCGGCGGCGCCTTCACCTCGACCGCGTCGCAGCATGGCGGCCAGGAAGTCACCCTCTTCTCGATCATCACCAACCTGCTGCATTTCGGCATGACCATCGTCGGCCTCGACTATGGCTTTGCGGGCCAGATGGGCGTGGACAAGGTACGCGGCGGATCGCCCTATGGCGCGACCACGCTGGCCGACGGCGACGGCAGCCGCCAGCCCAGCGAAGAGGAACTGGATGGCGCTCGCTATCAGGGCCGCCGCATCGCCGAAACCGCGATCAAGCTGCACGGCTGACGGGCACGCACGCCGTCTAAGGCGTGCGGCATGCAAATGGCCGTAAGGGGCTGGCGCATCGGGACTATGCGCCAGCCCCTTTTTGCATGTCTAATTCGCGCCTCTTTTTCTCCCCTCCCTGAAAGGGAGGGGTTGGGGGTGGGTTCCGCCGAGGCACTCGGCGGCCTTGTCCAAGATGGCGGTCAACACCCCTTCCAGATTGTCGAACACCTCATTGTTCCAGAATCGCAGAACCACCCACCCCGCTTCTTCAAGAAAAATGGACCGGCGGGCATCATAGGCCTGGTTATCGCCATGCTGAGAGCCATCAAATTCCAGCGCCAACTTCGCGGTTCGACAAGCCATGTCCAATATATAGGGGCCGACGACCAGTTGGCGGGTGAAGCGTGGCCGATACCGACGTAATTCTCGCCAAACGAGCCGCTCGACATCGGTCTGCCCGTTTCGCAGGGCACGGGCATTGGCCGTCATATGCTCGGGGATGCGACGCATGATCCTATGATAGCGATACGCGCTCCGCGCGCTACCCACCCCCAGCCCCTCCCTTTCAGGGAGGGGAGCCGCAGGGCTCTTTCACCACTCCAACAGCCTTCCAAAATAGGATTTCGCCTGATCTACTCCCCCGTTATGGATCAGGCCGCCCTCACCTCACACCCCCTGCCCACCCGCGCCGCCTGTGCGTCGCCCACCGGTCGCGGCCCGGTCGCCTTCATGGCCCGCAGGTGTCGCGCGTCTGTCGCTCCTGTGTCGCCCACTCGTCGCGCCCCTGTCGCGCCCCTGTCGCGCTGGGGGCGCTTCGCGAACGCCTCACGAGCGCTTGCCGCCCAAAAAACCCTGCAACGGTGTGAACTTCGCTCGTCGCGTCCCGAACCGCGTCACCGTCGGGCGAAAAAATCATGCCCCCATGTCACATCCGCCCGGCCCATCTCGTCATGCCAGCAGACCCCAAGCGAAAGGACTGCATCATGACCGACAAGATCAACCCCTATGCCGCCGCACCGCAGCTGATGAAAAGCTGGACGGCGCTCTCCGCCACCATCGGCGACAGCCTGGAATCCAGCCTGATCGAACTGGTGAAGATCCGCGCGTCGCAGATCAACGGCTGCGCCAATTGCATCAACATGCACACCTACGAAGCCCGCGCGAAGGGGGAGAGCGAACAGCGCATCTACCTCCTCTCCGCCTGGCGCGAAGCCCCCTGTTACACCGACCGCGAACGCGCCGCGCTGGCCTGGACCGAAGCGCTGACCACCCTGTCGGAGGGCCATACGCATGGCGCCGCGAAAGAAGCGCTCAACTGGGAATTTACCGAGGAGGAACAGGTCAATCTGACCCTGATGATCAACATCATCAACGGCTGGAACCGCATCGCGATCGGCTTCGACCTCTGGTATGATATGCCGATGAAGGCAGCCGCCTGATGGAACGGGGGACGCAGATGGACGCAGCCGCCAGTTTCGACCCGCTGCGTCCCCGCCTCATCCGCGTGGCCTATCGCATGCTGGGTTCCGTCGCCGATGCCGAGGATGTGGTGCAGGATGCCTTCCTCCGCTGGATGGGCACCGACCGCACCGACATTCGCGAGCCCGAGGCCTTTCTGCGCCGCACGGTGACGCGCCTCTGCCTCGATCAGCTGAAATCCGCGCGGGTGCGCCGCGAAACCTATGTAGGGCCTTGGCTGCCCGAGCCTCTGTTCGAGCAAGCGGACGAGGATGAAGAAGACGTCACCCTGCCGCTGATGCTGGCGCTGGAACGGCTATCCCCGCTGGAGCGGGCCGCCTTCCTGCTCCACGATGTCTTCGGCCTGGGGTTCGAGGAAGTCGCGGTCACGATCCAGCGCGATCCCGCCGCCTGCCGTCAACTGGCCGCCCGCGCCCGCACCCATGTGCGCGACGCTCGGCCGCGTTTCCAGGTCGAAAAGCAGCGCGGCATGGACATCGCCACCGCTTTCTTCGCCGCCTCGCGCAGCGGCGACATGACCGGCCTCGGCGCCTTGCTCGCCGCCGACGTCAGCCTGCACAGCGATGGCGGCGGCAAGCGTCCCGCGACCGTCCGCCCGGCACTGGGCTTTGGTCAGGTCATGCAACTGCATCGGGCGCTGGCGGTCAATTTCCGCAAACATGGATCGACGCTGCTGCGCACCTGCCTGATCAACGGCCTGCCCGGCTTCGTCACGCGCGAGGCGGATGGCGAGCTGCAGACCACTGCGCTCGATATCGCCGATGGCATGGTCCGCGCCATCTACATCATGCGCAACCCGGACAAGCTGCGGCATGTCCATTAAGGCTTAACGGGGCACGAACCTTCTTCGTTGAGGGCATGGAAGGCGCCAGCACGGATAAGAACGGCGGGGACGGGAGAAAATTTAATGATCGGCGCGATCGGTAACGGCCTCGGCAATGCCTGGGGACAGATAAAGAAGACGACGGAAACCACCGTGGGCGCCGTGGCGGCCACGACGCCCACGCAAAGCAGCACGACCACGCCGGCCCCCACCCCGACGCCCGGAGCGACGGAACCCGCACCCTCCACCACCAGCGCGGTCGTCATCACGGCACCGACGACGACGGAACCGCTGACCTACAGCGCACCCTCCACCGGCCCGCGACAGGTGACGGCCAGCACCGCGTCGCAAACCCCTGTCCGCGCGACGCTCGGCGATCGTCTTGCCGAAACAAATTATTATGCCTCCCCCCAGGCATCCGCCGTCGCCGATCCCATCGCCTCCGCCCAGCGGGAAAAGGATGGCGCGGCACTGACGCAGGCGCAGGTCATAGCGCAGGCCGCCTACAGCATCGTCGCCCGCGCCGGCGTGGACGATCGCATGTCGCTGATCCGGGACAGCTAAAGCAGGATACGGGTCGCGACGCGCGACCGGCGGATCAGGGCGTGGAGGCCGAAAGGCAGCGCCAGCGCCAGCGCGAGCAGCCAGGGCTTGGCCAGATAGGGCGATCCATAATGGATCAGCGCGACATGCAGGTACATGATCACCAGCGACGCCCGCCCCAGCGCCGCGACCGGTCCGGCAAAGGGCGCGATCCGGGCCGACAGGCGGAACAGCAGCAGGCATGTCGCCACCGCCGACCCGATCGACACCAATGGCCAGCCATAGTCCGCGACCTTCATGTTCAGCGTAGGCGCGATCCCCGCCAGCCCGACCAAGGCCAGCAGGGCGAGCGGCCCGATCAGGCCATTATGCCAGCGGACCCGCGGCCACACCGCACCCGCCCACAGAAGGACGAACGCCATCGGCACGCTCAGTAACCCCAGCGGCGACGCCTCCGTGAAGTGGCCCGCTGCATAGGCAAGGATGACGGTCGGCAGCAGGACGAACGCCCAGCGCCGGTCCAGCACATCGGGCCAGCGCAGCAGCACGGCGTTGAACAACAGGCGCGCGATCAGAAGGCAGGGGACGAACCAGAAAATGGTATAAGGCCCCCGCAGCCAGAAGCCGCCCAGCAGGATCGGCACCAGATCCTCGGGCCATTGATGAAAAATGGGCCGCCCGCCTTTCAGCGGCTCGACGATCTGGTCGACCAGGATCAACAGGGTCAGGAACGCGGCATAGGGCCGCATCTGCCCGAATATCTGCCGCCGGGTAAAGGAAATGATGGGATGAGGCCGGGACAACATGCCCGACAGCAGGAAGAAGAGCGGCATATGGAAACTATACATGGCGTCGCGCACGCCCCCGCGCGTCCACACATGGCCGATGACCACCGCAATGATGCCGATCCCGCGCGCCACATCGACCCAGTCGAGCCGAAATTGCGCCTTGCTTGCGTCATGCCCCCTGTTGTCCATCGTCCCCACCGCCTATAGGAAGCCGCGCGCGCGTCAATTGACCCACTCTTTTTTACTCCGATCGGATACCCCTCTTGTCCCTGTTTGACGACAAAGTCCTGTTCATTGATGGCGAGGCGCTGATCCTCGACAAGCCGGCCGGCCTGCCAGTCGATGCGCCGCGCGACGGATCGCTGGCGCTCGAAAATCACCTCGCTTCTTTGACCTTCGGCTTCCAGCGCTGGCCGCTGCCGGTCCACCGGCTGGACCGCGACACCAGCGGCTGCCTGCTGCTCGCCCGCAATCCCAAGGCGCACAAGCGCTTCGCCGCCGCGTTCGAGGCCGGCACGGTCGAGAAACGCTATGTCGCCGTGGTCGATGGCGTGCCTGCGGAAGACAGCGGCACGATCGAATTGGCGCTCAAGAAGATCAGCAGCGAATCGCAGGGCTGGCGCATGATCCCGGCCAAGGCTGGCAAGAACGCCATCACCCACTGGCGCAAGATCGCGGAAAAGGATGGCCGCGCGCTCATCGCCTTCACGCCGCAGACCGGCCGCACCCACCAGATCCGCGTCCACACCCTGCACGGCCTGGGCTTCGGCATCGTCGGCGACCCGGTCTACGGCAATGGAGAGGGCAAGATGCTGCTCCACAGCCGGTTCCTGAGCATCGCGCGCGGAGACAAGCCCGCTGCGGCCGCCACGGCGCCCCTGCCCGACACTTTTACAGCGGCCGGCTTCGGCCCGGATCTGCTGGACGATGCCGGGATTTGATATTCCCGATGACGCGCTGGAGGAGCGCTTCATCACCGGCGGCGGTCCGGGCGGGCAGAATGTCAACAAGGTGGCGACGACGGTCCAACTGCGCGTCGACCTGTTCAAACTGGGCCTGCCGCCCTACGCCTATCGCAAGCTCAAGGAACTGGCGGGGTCGCGGCTGACATCGGCGAACGAGATCGTCATCCAGGCCTCCCGCTTCCGCACGCAGGAAGCGAACCGGCAGGATGCGCGCGAACGACTGAGCGATATGATCGCCAAGGCCCACATCCGCGACGCCCGCCGCATCGCAACCAAGCCAGGCAAGGCCGCCAAGGCCCGCCGCGTCGATGAAAAAAAGGCACGCAGCTCGGTGAAGCAGGGGCGCGGCAGAGTGCAGATGGACTGACAGAGCATGCGCGGGTCATCCGCGCGGATTCAACCGCGGGACTGGCTCCGCCCTTTATTCCCACTTATATGGGCGCCATGTACGATTTTGCATCCACCGCCGCTGACAAGCCCACCCTTTATGCCGACCTGCTATCGGCTGCCGATGCGCTCACTGCGTCGGAGCCTGATCCGGTCGCCAACATGGCCAATATATCGGCGCTGCTCTGGCAGTTCCTCCCCGACCTCAACTGGGCCGGTTTCTACCGGATGGTGGAGGATGAGCTGGTTCTTGGCCCGTTTCAGGGCAAGCCGGCATGCATCCGCATTCCGGTCGGGCGCGGCGTATGCGGAACGGCAGCGGCGACGCGCGAAACCCAGTTGGTGGAGGATGTGCACGCCTTTCCAGGCCATATCGCCTGCGACGCTGCCAGCGCATCGGAAATCGTCGTGCCGGTGCTGCATGACGGCCGGCTGGTCGGCGTGATCGACCTCGACAGCCCCCGCGTGGCCCGGTTCGACTCGGACGACGCGCGCGGACTGGAGGCGCTTGCTGCATGCATTGCGGCACGGATCGGCTGATCCGTTAACTCTCTTTTCCCTCGCCGCCACCTCCCGCTTCCGCTTTCCGCCCCGTTTCGGGACAGGATTTCGGGGCGGGAATCATGGATAGCGGTGGATCAGCATGCTAAATGATGCGTTAGGATTTCGGCCTGCGCATCCGGTTCGCACGCCATGCACAAACAGGGAGTGTTAACCATGCGAACGCCAACTCTTTTCCTGCTGGGGGCTGGCGCTGCATTGGCCTGTGTCACGGCACCGGCCGTTGCCGCGAGCGGTGCGGGCGCTGCGCTGCCGGTGATGGGCAAGAGCTGGAACGGCCCGCGCCCCGGTGGTGTCGTACCTCGCCCCGGTACACATGCCCCCCGGCCTGGCGCCTGGAACGGTCAGTGGAACAATGGCGGGCATCGCTGGGGACCGCGCCAGAATGGCCGCTGGTATGCCGGCTGGCGCGCGCCGGGTGGCTGGAACGGCTATCAGCGCCCGGTCTATGGCTATGTCCTGCCGCGCTATTGGGTCAGCCCTAATTATTATATCGCCAATTACGGTGCTTACGGCCTGCCCGCGCCGACTAATGGCTATGGCTGGTCGCGCTATTATGACGATGCGGTCATGACCGATCGCTATGGCCGGGTCTATGATTCCCGCAGCGATGTGGACTGGGGCCGTTACGAGGGCGGCTATGGTCCCGATAGCGACGACGACTATTATGACGAGCCGCGCCGCGACAATGGCGTTGGTGGTGCTGCCATAGGCGCAGTAGTCGGCGGTGTCGCCGGCAACCGCATCGCCGGGCGCGGCAACCGCACGGCCGGCACGCTGATCGGCGCAGGCGTCGGCGCCGTCGCCGGCTTGGCGATCGACAAGGCCGAGGATGGCTCGCGTCGCAACGCCCCACCACCGCCGCGCCGCCCCGGTGCCGGCTATGATTATGGCTATGGTGCCGCCGACGATGGCGTGACCACATCCAATGAATATGAAGGCCGCTGGACCGGCACCTGGACCACCGATGACGGGCGGAAGGTGAGCGGCACTTATGACGGCCATTTCGAAGGCGATGTGCGCGGCGCCGGCGTCGACTATGACGCCCCGCCCTATGCCGGCGGCCCTCACTGGTCGGCCGGCAACGGTCCGGTGTCGGTCAGCCAAGGCGGCGGCTATATCGCCAACGGCTATTATTATCCCGCGCCGATCGTGACGACCGTGACGGTGCAACCCGCCGTCACGACCACGACGACCACCACCTATGTCACGGAAACGGTCCCCTATCGCAAAGCCGCGCGCCGTCGCGCGGTACGGAGCTGTCACTGCAAATAAGCATCGGGGCCGGGCCTTCCGGGGTCCGGCCCTATGGCTGCGAACGGGCCTTTGGCGGTAAAAAGGCGGTGACGGGCTGTGGCCGGCCAAGGTGAAATCCCTGTCCCACGATACAACCTTGGCGCAGCAGGAAATCGGCCTGCGCGGCCGTCTCCACGCCTTCGGCGACGACCTCCATGCCAAAACTGCCGCCCAGCTTGACGATCGCATCCACGATCGCCGCGTCACCGACATCCTGCTCGATATGACTGACGAAGCTGCGGTCGATCTTCAGCACATCGACAGGATATTGCTTCAAATGGGTCAGTGAAGCGAAGCCGGTGCCGAAATCGTCCAGCGCCACCCGCACACCGGCATCGGAAAAATGTTGCAGCGTATGGCCGACCTGATCGGCGCCGCGCCCCAGAAACACACTTTCCGTCACTTCGATCT
The DNA here is from genome assembly GCF_008710155.1 of Sphingobium limneticum. Lineage (GTDB taxonomy): Bacteria > Pseudomonadota > Alphaproteobacteria > Sphingomonadales > Sphingomonadaceae > Sphingobium > Sphingobium limneticum. The sequence continues at coordinate 43,666 of NZ_VYPZ01000019.1, read as the reverse complement.
CGAAATGCGTCGTGGGCACATTGGCGCGATCCAGCAGGCTCAGCACCCGGTCGGCGAAATCCCCGCTCGCAAAGTCCGCCGCCGCCGCATTGATCGCCACCCGCCCCGGATCGAAGCCCGATCGCAGCCAGCATTGCAGATCGACGAGCACCGCGTCCAGCATTTGCGCGGTCAATGCCGCCGATATCTCGGGATGGTCGAAGGCGGCGGCTATGGTGCCGGGCAGTTGCACCCCCATCCGGGGATGATGCCAGCGCAGCAGCGCCTCATAGCCCAACACATGCCCGCTGCGCATGTCGATGCGCGGTTGATAGAAAGGGGTGGCGAGCCGTTCGGCAACCACCTGCCGCGCCATGCGGATCATCGAACTGCGCTGCTGCGCCTGCGCGCGCAAGGTGGATTGAAACAAGGTCAACCGCCCGCGCCCAGCCCCTTTCGAGGCATAGAGCGCCAGATCGGCTGCCTTCAACAGATCCTCGGCCCGGTCGGCATGCACGCCGAACACCGCGCCACCGATGCTGACACCGCAATCGAGCGAACGCCCCTGATGGACATGCGGCGTCCGGACATTGTCGATCAGGGCCGCACTTAGCCGCTCCAGCGCCGCGCTGTCGGTCAGCGACGGCGCGGCTAGGCCAAATTCATCGCCACCTAGCCGCCCCAACACGGCATCCGCCGGCGCCACCGATGCCAAACGCTGCGCAAAGGCGCAGAGCAGCGCATCGCCTGCGTCATGCCCCATCGCATCATTGGTGCGCTTGAGATCGTCTATGTCGAGCAACAGCAGGCCGAACGTCCGCCCGTCTGCCTGGGCACGCGCCGCCATTTCCTCCAGCGCCGCCTGCCACAAGGTGCGGTTGGGCAGCCGCGTCATCGGATCATGCGTGGCGGCCCAGCGGATCCGCTCGTCCGCATCATGTTCTTCGGTGACGTCGCGGAAAGTGACGATGATGCGCAAGGGGCGACCGGCATCCGAACGCGTCATCCATCCGGTACTGCGAATCCAGCGCAAGGCGCCTGTATCGGCGCGATAGATGCGCAGGGTCGCCTCGAAATGCGGTGGCAACGTGCCGGCAGCGACCGCCTCCAGCATATATTTCAGTCGATCCCGGTCGCCCGGATGCACCAGCGACAGCGCCAGTTCGGTGGTTGCCACCTGATGTTCGTCCAGACCCAGCATCCGGCGAAATTCGTTGGACCAGGTGCGGCTGCCATTGACGCAATCGAAATCCCAGATGCCCAGCCGCGCCGACTGTACCGCCAGGCGGAAGCGTTCCTCGCTATCGGTCAATGCTGTCTGCGCCAGCCGTTCGGCATGGACATCCTCCAGCGTTCCGTACCAGCGCAGGATCGCGCCGGACGGATCACGCCGCGCCGATGCGCGCGCCCGCATCCAGCGATAGCTGCCGTCGCGCAAGCGAATGCGATAGTCGATATCGACCGGCGCGCCGCTGGACAGATGCCCGTTCCATATGGCGACCGTTCTTTGCAGGTCGTCGGGATGCAGGGCGCCCAGCCAGCCGGTGCCGAGCGCCTTGTCCGGTGCCATGCCGGTCAGGTCCAACCATCGCGGCCCCACCTCTTCGATGCTGCCGTTGCGATTGGCGGTCCAGGGCACTTGCGGGCTGAGGTCGACCGAGGATCGGTAATGTTCGCGGCTTTCGGCCAGCGCCGCCGCCAGGACGCGGGAATCGCGGTCGTGCCGCTCATGCACATCCTCGACCGTGCCATACCAGCGCGGCTGCCCTGCTCCTTCCATGCGGGCCATGCGGATCATGCACCATCGTTCCTGGCCGCCGGCGCAGCGCAGCGACAATGTCAGCGCCTGAGGCCTGTCGCTGGCACGGGCAGCCGACAGCAAACTCCGCCTGTCCCCGTCCGACAACAGGCCACGCCAGCCAAAGCCGATCGGGTCGGCCGCGAATCGGGGACGGAAGCGGCTGCTTTCCCGCTCGATCGCGATCAACCGGCCGCGATGATCCGCAACCCAGCGCAGCAGCGGGGGCGAAACCCGATCGAAAACCGGCGAAAATAAAAGGTCGTTGCGGTGCAGGAACAATTGTTGCGCGGCGAAATCGTCGCCCGGCGTCAACCGTAAATCGTGAAATCGCCGATCAGCAAAGCGGTCCATGAGCCGCTCCCGATCTGATGCCTCTCTCTGCGCGCATGAAGAGGGACTAGCAAAGAAAGTTAAACAAATTGACTAAAGGGCCAAAACAACATGACCAATATTAATCAATAACTTAGACCAAAGTATAATCGAAGCGATCTCTATTTCCGAAACATGCCGACCAGTTCGACCGGCAGCGGCGGTTCGTCGCGCGGCTGGACGCCACGAATGGCCTGCGCCTGCTCGTGCGGATCGAAACGCACCCAACCGCTGCGGCTGAGTTTTTCCAGCGGACGATAGCGGACCTTATATTGCATCCGCGGCGACCCATCGACCCAATAGCCAAGATAGACATAAGGCAATCCGGCAGCGGCGGCACGGGTGATATGATCCAGGATGATATAATTGCCCAGGCCCGGCCGATGCTCCAGCGTCGTGTCGAAGAAGCTGTAAATCATCGACAGACCGTCACCCTGCCGGTCGGTCAGGCAGGCGCCGATCAGCTTGCCGGGGCGACCATCGACGCCGGGTTCGCGATATTCAATGATATAGCTGTCGACCGGCGTCTGCTCGACCATGTCGGCAAAGTCCATCTCGTCCATCTCGGTCATGCCGCCACCGGGGTGACGATCGACCAGATAGCGCTGGAGCAATGCGAATTGCTCTTCGGTCGACCAGGGCTTGCACGCCGTGGCGATCAAATCGCTGTTGCGTCGGATCAGCTTGCGCTGAGTCGCATTGGGCTGAAACTCGCTGGCGACGACCCGCACCGACACGCAGGCGGAGCAGTCGGCGCAACTGGGGCGATAGGCGACATTCTGGCTGCGGCGAAAACCGATCCGCCCCAGCGCATCGTTGAGTTCAGCCGCATTGTCGCCGTTGAGTTCGGTAAACACCTTCCTCTCGCTCTTGCCCGGCAGATAGGGGCATGGGCTGGGATTGGTCACGAAGAAGCGGGGAAAACGGAATGCGGCTGTCACGCTCCAGGCTCCCATTCATGGTGACGGCGGGGTTTGCTCATGCTTCGGATATATGCCGTCACCACGCCCCTGTGAAAAGGGCGTTTACCACGAAAAAGCGGGAGCCATAGTCCCGCCCTTACGCAACCTCGATCGGCGCGACCTCATAGCCTGCTTCACCCAGCGCGGCGATCAGCCGTTGAAGGTGCGCCCGGTCCCGCGTTTCGCATTCGACGTCGAGGCTGAGGCCCTTGGCCGGCAGGTTGGTGAAGATACGCTGATGCGCCAGTTCCAGAATGTTGACCGCTTCCTGATCGAAGATACGAGCGACATGGAACAGCGCGCCGGGCCGATCCTGAAGGATGATCCGCAGACGCGCCAGACGGCCCGAGCGCGCCAGATCGCGCAGCAGCACATTGGCCAGCAACCGCGTGTCGATATTGCCGCCGGTCAGCACCAGCCCGACATTGCGACCGACAAACTGCTCACGATAGGTCAGCAAAGCCGCGAGTCCTGCGGCGCCTGCGCCTTCGACCACCGTCTTTTCGATCTGGAGCAGCAGGCTCACCGCCTCCTCCAGCCGCCGTTCGGTGACGAGCAGGATATCATCGGCCAGCCGCTCGACCACGCGGCGGGTGATTTCGCCGGGCTGCTTGACCGCGATACCTTCCGCCAGCGTATCGCCGTCGCAGGCCAGGTCCGCGCCCTTGATGAAATCATACATGGACGGATAGAGTTCGGCCTGCACGCCGACCAGCCGGATATCCGGCTTCATCGCGCGCGCCGCCGTCGCCATGCCCGAAAACAGGCCGCCGCCACCGATCGGGATGACCAGCGTGTCGATTTCCGGCGCGTCTTCCAGCATTTCCAGCGCAACGGTGCCCTGTCCGGCCATGATGTCCGGCTCATCGAAGGGATGGACGAAGGTCAGGCCCTGCTCGACCTCCAGCAGTCGGGCATGGGCATAGGCATCGTCGAATTTTTCGCCATGTTGCACCACGGTGGCGCCATGCCCTTGCGTCTGCGTGACCTTCACCGTGGGAGTGGTGGTGGGCATGACGATGGTGACGGGCACGCCCAGACGCTTGCCATGATAGGCCAGCCCCTGCGCATGATTGCCGGCGGACGCGCCGATCACGCCCTTGGCCTTTGCCGCGTCATCCAGTTGCAGCAGACGATTGAGTGCGCCGCGCTCCTTATAGGCGGCGGTGAACTGAAGATTTTCGAATTTCAGATAGACGTTGCAACCCAACATGTTGGAAAGCGTCTGACTAATCAGCGTCGGCGTCTTGACGAGCGCACCCGAAATACGGGTCCGCGCGGCAAGTATGTCATCGACGGTGATGGGCAGCGGCAGGGCGCTTTCGATCTTTGCGAGCGTAGTCATGGCCGCGCCCCTAAACGAAAATTGCGGGCGAAGAAACTGGCACTGTCGGAAAACTGGCCCTATGGCAGGCCCTGCGCACTAAATGTACGAGGCATATGGCTAATATCGCTTTTATCGGGCTGGGCGTCATGGGCGGCCCTATGGCAGGACATCTGGCCAAGGCGGGGCATAGCCTGACCGTCTATAATCGCTCCATCGGCAAGGCGAAGCTGTGGGCGGACGCCTATGGCGGCGCTGTAGCGATCACGCCGGCCAAGGCCGCCGAGGAAGCGGATATCGTCATCAGTTGCGTCGGCAATGACGATGACCTGTCGCAAATCACGCTGGGCCGCGAGGGCGCGTTTCGCACGATGCGCGAAGGCAGCCTGTTCATCGACCATACCACCGTGTCGGCCCGGATCGCGCGGCAATTGTTCGTCGAGGGCGAAAGTCGCGGCATCCATAGCGTCGACGCGCCGGTGTCGGGCGGTCAGGCGGGCGCCGAGAACGGCAAGCTGTCGATCATGTGCGGGGGCAGCGAACCGGCGGTCGCGGCCGCCAAGCTGGTAATGCAGGCCTATGCCGCGCGGATCGTGCATGTCGGCACGGCGGGCGCGGGCCAGACCACCAAGATGGTGAACCAGATTTGCATCGGCGGCGTGTTGCAGGGCCTGTCGGAAGCATTGCGTTTCGCGCAAGCGGCCGAACTGGATCTGGACAAGGTGTTCGAAGCGATTTCCGGCGGCGCGGCACAAAGCTGGCAGATGGAAAATCGCTGGAAGACGATGGCGCAGGATAGTTTCGATTTCGGCTTTGCGGTGGATTGGATGCGCAAGGATCTGGGCCTGGCGCTGGAAGAGGCACGCGCCAATGGCGCGACCCTGCCGGTGACGGCGCTGGTCGATCAATATTATGCCGATGTGCAGGCGCTGGGCGGCAATCGGCAGGATACCAGCGCGCTGGTACGACGGATCACCCGCGCATGAAGGCGGCATGGCTGGCGGCGATCGCCGCGATCACGCTTCCGTCCTCCGCCATGGCATTCGGCGTCATCGACAATGTGAACGGCATCGCGCTCGACGCCAATGGTAAGGTCGTGCGCTTCGTCGCCTTGCAGATCGACGATGATGGCAAGGTCGAAAAGCTGCTGACGGAGCGGTACAAGGAACCGGAATATAAGCCCAAAAAGCCGAAAAAGGGCCAGCCGTGGCCCGAACGGCCCAAGGCACCCGCGTTCAAGATGGATGCCGGCGGCAAGACGATGATCCCCGGCCTGATCGACGCGCATGGGCATGTCATGGGCTATGGCCTGTCGCTCATCACGCTCGACCTGTCGGACACGCGATCGCTGGCGGAGGCGCAGACGAAGATCCGCGCCTATGCGCAGGCCAATGACAGCCGCAAATGGATCATCGGCACCGGCTGGAATCAGGAACAATGGGGTCTGGGCCGCTTCCCCACCGCCGCCGAACTGGACGCCGCCGTCAGCGACATGCCGGTGTGGCTGGAGCGGGTCGATGGCCATGCCGGCTGGGCCAACAGCGCCGCGATCCGCGCGGCAGGCATCAGCGCGACGACCAAGGCGCCCATGGGCGGCCGGATCGAAATGGCGGGCGGCAAGCCGTCAGGCGTCTTCGTCGACAAGGCGATGGAACTGATCCAGCGAGTCGTGCCACCCCCGGCGCCCAGGGACCGCGACACCGCACTGGAAAAGGCGCAGCGCGCGCTGCTGGCCGTGGGTATCACCGGCATTGCCGACATGGGCACCAGCATCGAGGATTGGCAGGCTTTCCGCCGGTCGGCGGATCGCGGCGCGCTGCGCGTGCGGATCATGTCCTATGCCTATGGCATCGACAATATGGTGCTGATCGCCGGGCCGGAGCCGACGCCTTGGCTCTATGACGATCATCTGCGCATGGGCGGCGTGAAGCTGCTGCTCGACGGCGCGCTGGGTTCGCGCGGGGCGTGGCTGCGCGCGGACTATGCCGATGCGCCGGGCCAACGCGGCCTGCCAATGATCCCCGACACGCAGTTGCGTAATTTCATGAGCCGCGCGGCGATGGACAATTTCCAGGTCGCCGTCCACGCGATCGGCGACGCTGCCAATCATGAACTGCTGAACGCGATCGAGGAACTGAACGACACCTATAAGGGCGACCGGCGCTGGCGTGTCGAACATGCGCAGATCATCAGCTCAAGCGATCTGCCCCGCTTCGGCCCGCTGGGTGCGATCGCGTCGATGCAGCCGGTGCATGAGGCTTCCGACTGGCGCATGGCGACCGCGCGGCTAGGTGAAGCGCGACTCGACGGCGCCTATGCGTGGAAGACTATGCTGGACAATCGCGTGCCCCTCGCCTTGGGGTCCGACGTGCCGGTGGAAAGCCCCAATCCCTTCGCCGGCATTGCCGTGGCGATGAGCCGCGAGGATGCGAAGGGCGAACCGGCCGGCGGCTGGAAACCCGAACAGCGGATCGGGTTCGACGCGGCGCTGGACGGCTTCACGCGGCAGGCGGCCTATGCCGGTTTTGCGGAGAAGAAGTTCGGCAGTCTGGTCCCCGGCCAGCGCGCCGACTTCCTGCTGATCGACCGGGATATTTCGGCCTCTCGTCCTGCCGACATCCGCCAGACGCAGGTGCTGGAAACCTGGATCGGCGGCAAGCGGGTCTATGTGAAGGGGCAGTAAGCCCTCCTCCGCCCAGCGCGCCCATCAGCGCGACTGGGCGGGATTCCACACGGTGACGGTTCGCCCCGCCATCGCCTTGGCCACGCCTTGCAGCGTCGCGGCATAGGCGATCAATATGTCGACCAGCGCGGCGAAGGGACCACTCTTCGCCCGCACGCCGATCCAGATGATCAGCGCCACGCCCAAAGCTCCCGCCAGATAAAGCGCAGGCGACAGCCGCATGGCCAGCGCCCCGGCCGCCACCGCGCCGATCAAAATGAACAATCCGCCGAACCAGCGAACGATCTTGCGCGAGGCATATTTGAACCGGTCGAGCGCGCCCATGCGCCGCAATTGCGGGCGCAGATGGACATTGGTGTGCCATGCTCGCGCGGCGATCCGCACCTTGCGCCGATATTCGTCCTTACGGGCAGTGACGAGGCGCTCCCGCGCGATCACATCCTTCGCCTTGACGAGCCGCTGGCCGGCAAAGACCACGGCCATGGATACGGTCAGATCGTCCAGCACGCTGTCGGGGAAATCGGGATAAAGGCTGCGCCGGATCGAGAAGATGGAGCCATCCGCGCCCAGCACATTGCCGGTGCGCGATTCCTCGTCCTTCAGCTTTTCCTCGATCCGCCAGTAGAGCGAGCCGACCGAAGCGGTCGCGCTGTCTTCCGCGCCGATATAGTGGAGCGAACCCAGCACGCCGCCCACCTGCGGGTCGGCATAGCGCGCCAGCAGATTGTCGACCGCGTCCGGATCCAGCAGCACATTGGCGTCGGTGAAGATCAGCACGTCGCCGGTCGCCCGCGCCGCCAGTTGCTTCATGCCATGCGCCTTGCCGCTGCGGCCGGGGCCACGGATCAGCGTGACCAGGCTGCCCTGCGCGGCGATCAGGTCGCCTGTACCGTCCGACGATCCATCGTCGAAGGCGAGGATTTCCAGCGTCGGATGCCGCGCCTTCAGCATCGCCAGATTGGCCAGCTTCTCCGGCATCGCCGCTGCTTCATTATAGGCGCAGAACAGCAGAGAGACGCTCGGCACCGCTCCTTCGACAGCCGCTTCGGGCCGTGTCGATAGCAGGCGCAGGATCAGCGGATAGAATAGGAACGGCCACGCCACCACAGTCAGGCAGAGCAGCAAAATCGCGGCAAGGATCAGGTTGGTCGCCATCGCTCAATAGGCCTTGTGATGGACCAGCACGCCCAGCGTTGCGACGATGATCCGCAGGTCGCGCCAGATCGACCAGTCGCTGACATATTCCAGGTCGGATTGAAGCCGGTCGATCAGATCCTGATGATGATCGGTGGAGCCGCGATGGCCGCGCACCTGCGCCAGGCCGGTCATGCCCGGCTTGATGCAATGCCGCTCCCAATAGCGCGCATCCACCTCCCAATAGAGGCTGTCGCCTGCCTTGGCGGCGGCGGCATGGGGCCGCGGGCCGACGATGCTCATGTCGCCCTTCAGCACGTTGAACAGCTGTGGCAGCTCATCGATGCTGGTCTTGCGCAGGAAAGCGCCGACGCCGGTGACGCGATCGTCGTCGCGCTTCGTCAGTGTAGCGGCCCTATGATCGCTCGCCTCGCTGCGCATCGACCGAAATTTGTAGATGGCGAAGGGACGGGCATCCTTGCCGATACGCGGCTGGCGGAACAGCGCCGGGCCGGGGCTGGTCAGCCGCACGGCCAGCGCCGCCCCGATCAGGATCGGCGACAGCAGGATCGTGGCGACCGTGGCGACGGTCAGGTCGAACAGGCGCTTGATCAGCCGATCCCGGAAATGCAGCGGACCGCCCGCGACGATGATCGTCGGCTGGCCGTCAAATTCGTCGATCCGCGCCGGGGCGAAGCGCAGCAGTTCCGGCACGACGATCTCGCCCCGCGCCGACAGCGACTTGAGCGCTGCCGACCAGTCGGTCATCCGATCGAGCGGACAGGCGACGATCACCCGCTCCGCCATGCCGACCGCCGCCGCCAGCCGGGCCGCCATGTCGGCATCATGCCGTTCGGGATGAAGATTGGCGGCATCGGCGTCGATCACATCCATATGCGGTCCCGTCTCGATCGCCACGCCATCCAGGATGACGGCGGTCAGATGCGGCACGTCACCCAGCACAGTGACCGCCAACCGTGCGACCGCCAGCCGCACCAAGGACACCGCAACCGCACCCAGCAACAGGCCTGTGACAAAGGTCAGACGCGACAGTTGCTCGGCGATTTTGCCCAGATAGACGATCAGCAGCATCAGCAGCGCTGCCTGCGCCAGCGCCCAGAGTGCCCGCACGATGCCACGCCGGACGCGATCGAGCGTATTGATGCCATAGGCGCCGCCCTGCACCGCCAGCAGCGCATAAAGCGGCGCGATCATGGCGAACATCACCAGCCCATGGGGCTTGCCCGGCTCGCCCCAGAGCGCGCCCAGCACAAACCAGTTGGCGGCGAGAAAGGCGCAGAACAGGCCCGCCATGTCCCCCGCCAGACACAGCGCATAAAGCCGCAGCCGCACGATTTCCTTGGAGACTGTCACCGTTGCGCCCTGTTCATCGTCATGCGCCCCGTTGGCACTGCGGACGATGCGTTGCAAGGGCCGCTATATACAATCGCCGGTGGAACATATCGCCAGAAGCCCGATGAACGGCTGCGCCAGAATAACCATGACGGCGTAGGCCGACAGGAGGCCCAGCAGATATTTCTCGTGCAGGCGGGCAAATGGAAGGCCCAGCAGCCAGAAACCGCTCATCCCCGCCATCACCGAAAGAGCAGCCGCGATCAAGGCAACGACGCCCCCACTGATGACAGGCCGCACGAGATGCGCGAAGCTGAGCCATACCAGCCACGGTGCGCCCAGCATTACGACGAACCCAAGCCCGTTGCGTGCAGCGTTGCTCACGTCCCGAACAGACGGGTCAGCGACTTGTCCAGCATCAGCAACTGCCAGAGCAGCCGGCCATGGTCGGAGACGCCCGACCGGTGATCGGCCGCGACCTTCGCCAGCATGGAGGTATCGAACCAGCCGGTTTTCGCCAGCGCGGATCCGCCGGCGATCGCTGTCGCCTCGCCCGCCAGTGCGCCGCGAAACCAGGCGCTGATCGGCGTGACGAAGCCCATTTTCTGGCGATAGAGTATGTCCTGCGGCAGGAACGGCTCCATCGTCTTCTTCAGCAGATATTTGCCGCTATTGCCGCGAATGCGCTGCGCCACCGGCAAGCGGGCAGCGAACTCGACCAAGCGATGATCCAGCAGCGGCTCACGCGCCTCCAGGCTGACGGCCATGCTCATCCGGTCTGTCTTGGTCAGGATATCGCCGGGCAACCAGATGCGGATATCGGCATATTGCGCCCGATCGAGCGGATCGCGCGCCGGGGCATCGGCCATCGCCTTGATATAGCGGTCTTCCGCCCGATAGGCGCCAAGCCGGCTCTTCATCTCCTGACTGAACAGTCGTTGGCGCAGCGGGTGCGGGGTCACGCCGACCGACGCGGCATAGGCTTCCCCGCCCTCCCCGGCCAATTCCAGAAAGGTGGATTTGGCCCGCAGCGCGCGCGGTGCCCAATCGGCCTTGGGATAATATTTGCCGAGCGTCCCGAACAAGGGCTGGCGCACCGAAGCCGGCATCAACGACCGGAAGCGCTCGCCCTGCATCTGGAAGCGATGGCGGCGATAACCGGCAAAGGCTTCGTCCGCGCCATCGCCCGACAGCGCGACCGTCACCTGCTCGCGCGCCAATTCGCACACCCGGAAGGTCGGCAGCGCGGACGCGTCCGCGAAAGGCTCGTCGAAATGAAAGGCCAGCCGGTCGATCAATCCATAATCATCCGGTGATACGATTCGGGTGCGATGATCGGTGGCGAAACGGCGCGCGATGCGATCGGCAAAAGCCGTCTCGTCCAGGCTGGCGACATCGAAGCCGATGGTGCAGGTCTTGACGGCCTGGCTGGACGCCTCCGCCATCAGTGCGACGACGCTGCTGCTGTCCACCCCGCCCGACAGGAAGGCACCCAACGGCACATCGGCGACCATGCGCGATCGCACCGCCTGCCGCATCAGCGCGACCAGCTCTTCTTCCAGCGCCTCGGGCTTCGCTTTCGTCCGGTCGGCAAAGCTGACGTCCCAATAGCGTTGCGGTTGCGGCAAAGGCCGACCACGCACCAGCCGCAACGTCTCGCCCGCGCCCAGCTTGCGCACGCCCGCCACCAGGCAGGCGTCGTCGGGCACATAGCCATAGGCCATATAGTCCTCGACCGCCGACAGATCCGGCACGCGCCGCAGCAGCGGATGGGCGAGGAGACTTTTCAACTCCGATCCGAAGATCAGGCTGCCGTCCGACAGCAGCGCATAATGAAGCGGCTTGACCCCCATGCGGTCGCGCACCAGCCACAAAGCCTGCGCTCGCGCATCGAACAGCGCGAAAGCGAACATGCCGTTGAAGCGCCGCACGCAATCCTCCCCCCATTGGCGATAGCCGTGGAGAATGACTTCGGTATCGCTATGGGTGCGAAAGACATGGCCCTTCGCCTCCAGTTCGGCGCGCACTTCGGCGAAATTGTAGATTTCGCCGTTGAACACGACGGTCAGGCTCTCGTCCTCGGTCAGCATCGGCTGCGCGCCGGACTCCAGGTCGATGATCGACAGGCGTAGATGGCCAAGGCCCACGCCCGGCGCGGTCCAGATACCGCTGCCGTCCGGGCCGCGATGCGGCATGGCGTCCAGCATCGCGCGCACCCGTGCCGGGTCCACGGGCTTGGCCGTTTCGAGATGGAAGATGCCCGCTATGCCGCACATAATCTGGCCTTTAAAGGATCGACCGGCAAATCATACCCCGTTCGGGCCGACCCTGTCGAAGCCCCGTCTTTTTCATCGGATACCCATGCTGCGGTCAGCCAAAAGCTGCACGTCGCCCAGGTCGATCAGGAAAGCGCTGATGGCGGCATCGGACGGGCGACCTTCCGCTTCCTCCGCCGACACCAGGATGGCCACGGCGCGCTGATCCTGTCCCAGCAGCCGCGCCTTCATCGTCGCCATCTTGATCGCCGGCCTGCTGCCGGTCGTGGCACCATGGCCGACGCGGTAGAAACTCACCACATGGCGCACGACAGGACCGGGCGCCGTAATCTGTTCGCCGCGCGCATCCGCCGGCGCGCGCGCAGGCGAGGACCAGACCCATTCGCTATCGGGATCGGCCGCGCCCTGGCCAAAGCCCACCAGCTTGCGATCCTCGCCCTGCGCCGCATAGGCCGCGATGGCAAGGTCCACCACCTGTCCACGCCCATTGCTATAGCGGCCGATCACGAAATGGTCGGCGCCATCGAAGCGCGGCTTCCATGGATAGGCCTGCGGCGCGGCGGTCCGCGTCCAGCCGGGGACATTGGGCATGGCCAATAAAGGCGGCAACGGATCGGCAGCGGCAGCCGTAGCAGCGAGCCAAAGCGGTGCGGCGACGACCATCGCCAGCGCCGTTCCTGCGATGCCACCCGCCCGCGATGTGCGCTTTACAGCGCCCTGCAACGCGCGCGGATCGAACCAGGGATCGCCGGGCTTACGATCGAAGAAGGGCCAGGCCGTCGCCATCACCACGACCATGACGATCGCGAAGAACACCCAGCCATAGACGACATGATCGAAACCCACGGCGGCATCCACCGTCGTCAGATGCGCGACCAATATGGTGGTGAAGGCGCGCACGCCATTGGCAAGCACCGACAGGCTGAGCGCGCCGATCATGAACACCGCGCGGCGCGACCAGCTTGTGAAACAGACGTTGCAGACCAGCGTGCCATAGGCCGTCATGGCGATCAGGAATTTCGCCCCGGAACAGGCCTCCGCCACTTCGAAATAGCCGGTCGGGGTGGTGATGAAGATGCCCTCCATATGCGCCGGCACACCCGACAGGTCGAGCAGCAGCATGGCGAGGCGCGCCGTCAGCAATTGGAGCGGCGGGACGATCTCCTCGCCAAATGGCACCATGAAGAAGGCGTAGAAGAGCGGGAAGAGCAAGGCCCGCGCTACGGCCGGACCCAGCAACGCGATGGTCGCGCCCTGCAACATCAGGACCAGCGCGCCATGGCGCACCATCGCCACACCCGCGGCCGCGCCCAGCAACCAGGCAAAGGCACCCATCCCCAACCATATCAGCCCCGGCGCCCAGGCGACCGGTTCCAACTGGCGCAGGCCCGGCATCCGCTGCTGCACCAGCCAGGCAATGAGGAAGGGGATGAACAGGCAATGGCCGAAGGTGGAGGCGTTCCACCAGATCGACACCATGCTGCGCACATCGGCAAAGAATAGCGCCAATATCGCGAAGGCGACGATACCCAGCGCGGTCAGATGGCCACGCCAGCCTGCCAGATCGGTAAGCGGCAGCCGGTCCATCGGGATAGCGCGATCGGTCACGCGGCCTGCACGCCGGCGGCGGCTTGGCCGAACAGCAGGTCGGGCAGATGGGCAAGTGTGGAGGACCAGCGATAGCGCTCCTCCATCCGCGCGCGCGCGGCCAGCCCAAGGCGCTGCGCGCGCGCCGGATCGGCAAGCAGCGCGACGACTTTGGCCGCCTCTGCCGCAGGGTTGGCCGCTATCAGGAAATGCGCTTCATCCGTAGCGTCGATGCCTTCGGCGGCTTGCGGAGACGCGACCACGGGCCGACCCATCGCCATCGCCTCCAGCACCTTGTTCTGGATGCCGCGCGCGATCCGCAGCGGCGCGACGACGACATCCGCCGCCGCCAGCCAGCCCCGCACATCGGGCACGCCGCCGGTCACGATAACGCCCGGCAGCCCCCCCAATGCTTCCACCGCTTTAGCCGGATTGCGCCCGACAATGGCGAAGCGCGCATCGGCATGAACGGTACGGATCGCCGGCAGCGTCTGGCGCGCGAAACTTTCCACTGCCTCGATATTGGGGCGGTAATCCATCTGGCCGGTGAAGACGAGCAACGGCCCCGCCGCCCGTTCGACCGACGGAAAGCAGGCGGCAGGATCGAAATAGTCGAGCGCCACGCCATTCTCGATGGCGATTACTCGATCGGTGCCAAGGCCGCAGGCCTTGCGGAACAGCGCCGCCTCCGCCTCACTGACGAAGCTGCTGATATCCGCCCGTGCCGCCGTCCGCCGTTCGAAATCGAGCAGCACGCGGCCTTCGCGGCGATTGATCCAGCCCATCGGTCCACCACCTTGCGCGCCATAGCTGGCATATTTGGCGGAATCGAAATCGACGAAATCCATGAGGAAAGGTACATCAGCCGGAAGCATCGGCACGAAATGCGCCATCTGCGCCGAATAGGCGACGACGGCCCGGATCGGCCGTTCCGCGAGAGTCTGCGCCACCCAGCGATGCAGGCCGGGATGATCGAACAGGGATATGAGCAGGGATTGCCGCCGGGCAAGACCGGTCAGCCCGGCCACGACCTTCGACCGGTTGCGCATTAGCACGCACTGGCTGGTCGTACTCTGCGCCATTTCGCCGGCAAAGCCCATATCGCGATCGTCATCGGCGAAGCAGCCCACATGGACGGGGGCGACCTCTGCCAGGCGCTTGAGCAGATGATAGGACCGGATCTTGTCGCCCCGATCCGGGGGAAAGGGAATACGGTGGCAGAGGAAGAGGATATCGCCGCTCATCCAAGCCCTCGCGCGATGTGCGGGCCGATGAGGTTGGCGATCGGCTCCGGCAGTTTCTTCCACAATTCGACCTTGCGCCGATATTGGGGTGAGAGCGGATTGACGTCGCGCGTTTCCTTGCCCGGCGCGGTACGCAGATGATAGCCGAGCGGCTCGCCTTCGAACCCCCATGTCTTCTTCCAGGCGGCGGGACCGGTACCGACCTTCGACCGGCCGAAATCGAAGATGGTGCAGCCCCGCTCCCTCGCGGCGCGCATCAGGCTGAAATAGAGAAATTCATTCGATCGCATCGCCCGCGCACCGCCTGCCGCGCCATGCCAATAGGGCATGCAGGCGCCGCGATGATAGAGGCTGATCACGGCCGACAACGGTACGCCATCCTTCGACACCATGGCGATATCGGCATCTTCGCCGAAACGGTCCATGACCTGATCGAACAGTGCGCGGGGGAAGACCGGCGTACCCAGATTATGGACGCTGTGCGCATAAAGCCGGTAGTGGATATCCCGCAACCGCTTGTCCCGACCCATTTCGAAGGTCAGGTCATTGCCGATCCCCTTGCGGATTTCGGCCCGGTGCCGCTTGGGCACGGCCTTGAGTTCGGCCTCATCGTCGGCGGCCAAAGCACGGGAGAAACCGAGATAGGCGTCGGCCTTTTCCTGCCATGATGCCCCCCTTGGCGTTTCGCCGCCACGCAGTTCCAACGTGTCGCAGCCCAGCCTTTCGGCCATGATCCATGCGGCATCGGCCAATGCCGTCCCCGCCTTGCGATCGGTGGTCAATATGCCGCCATCCACGGCAAAACCGCTGCTCACGAGCGCACGACCGAACAGGGCGGAGCGGATGGATGTGAGCGGCAAAATGCCGACGATATCCTTGCCGAACAGGCGCGCGACCAGCATCTTGGCCTTCTGCCCGGTGCCGGCTTCCACACCCATGACCCAGCCGGGCCGGTGGAACGGCGTCGAGTCGGGATGCGCCAGCACCCAGGCGTCCAGTTCCGCGACCGTCGCGCTGTCGGACAGCCGCGCTTCGTCGATGATGACGCCCAGACCGGTAATTGCATTCATGGACGTATTTCCCTTGCCACCCGTGCCTGATCCTAACGATCAGGATTGAATATTTGGTGTGTGTTTCAACCAAGACCGCGCGAGATCATCGGCCCCAACAGGTTCGCGACCGGCAGCGGCAACCGCTTCCACAGGTCAACCCGCCGTCGATATTTGGCGCTGTGCGGATTGACGTCGCGCCCTGCCCCATCCGCCGCCCAGTCATGATAGACGCGCGGCACCGGTTCGAAGCCAAAGCTTTTCTTCCAGGCCGCCTGCCCGCTGCCGGCCTTTGATCGGCCGAAGTCGAAATGGGTCATGCCGCGTGCCCGGCCATGGCCCATCAAACGATAATACATCAACTCGTTGGAACGCAGTTGGCGTGCATCGGCAACGCCCCCGCCCCAATAGGGCATGGCCCGACCCTGATGGTAGAGGGAGAGGACAGCCGACACCGGCCGGTCATCCTGCCGCACCACCAGCAGGTCGGCATCGTCGCCGAAATGCTGCAACACCGATTTGAACAGCTTCGCCGGGAATACTGGCGTGCCCAGATTACGGACGCTGGTCGCATAAACATGATAATGATCGCGCAGCAGCCGATCGGTTCGTCCGACTTCGACGCTGAGCGAAGGATTGGCCAGCGCCTTGCGCAGTTCGGCGCGATGTTTGCGCGGTATGGCCAGCAATTCCGCCTCGTCATCGACCGCGATCGGTCGGACGAAGCCGACATATTCGCCCTCGGCACTGCTCCATTCGCCGTCCGGCGCCGGTCCGCCACGCAATTCCACCGATATTGCGCCCTTGTCCCGCGCCAATTGGATCGCCGCAGCGGCCAGCGGTGCCAGCGCCCGGTCGTCGGTCACCAGCAGGCCGCCATCCACGGCGAAGCCGGTCGATACCAGCGCGTTCCCGAACAAGCGGCTCTTCACATGATGTAGCGGCAGCAACCCCTTGATATCGCCGGAGGGTGCCACGGCCGCCAGCAACACAGCGCGATGCCCGGTGGCAGCGGTTATGGCGCGTAGCCAGGCGGTGCGGTGAAAAGGCATACCCGCCGCGTGGCTCGCGACGAAAGCGTCCGCCGCCTGTGCCTGCGACGCATCGCCGACATCCAGCGTCACGACCGCCAGATCGGCGGCATGGTCAATCATCATGACGCCCGCGCCGCTTCCGCATCGGCCAGCGCATCCACGCGGGTCCAGGCGAAATCGCTGGTCAGGCGACGCAGCTTGGCCGCCATCACCGACAGGTTGCTATAATGGCGCAGGCGCGACCGCAGCGGCGCTTCCGCAACGCGCGGCTGATCCGGGTCGATTTCCCAGGGATGGAAATAGATGATCGCGGGGCGGCCGGCCTGTTCGTTGACCTGGCGGATCGCCCAGCGTGAAAAGCCATAGGGCAGCAGGCGAAAAAAACCGCCGCCGCCCGCCGCCAAAGTGCGCTTGCCCCATTTGGCGGTCGTCACCGGCAGTTCGACCAAAGGCGATCCCGCCACCGGTTTCCACGCGAAGCGCGGCGAATCGGGCCAGCCATAATGGTCATGCCGGATCGGCGCGACGCTGGAGGAATAGCGATAGCCTTCCTCCGCCAAGATCGGATGCGCCCAGGGCGTGCGCGGGTCGATGGAAAAGCTGGGCGCGCGATAGCCGGTCACGGCCTGCCCACTCGCATCCTCCAGGATCGCCCGCGATTTGCGCAGGTCGGCACGAAACTCTTCGGGCGTGAAGGTGAAGACGCGGGCATGGTCATAGCCATGGCTGGCCACTTCATGGCCCGCTTCGGCGATGCGCCGCATCAACGCGGGATAACGTTCCGCAACCCAGCCCAGCGTGAAGAAGGTCGCCTTGACGTCTGCCTGCGCGAACAGGTCCAGCACCGCATCGGTATTGCCTTCGACGCGGTGGGTCAGGGCGTCCCAGTCGGCACGCCGCAACGTGCGCTCGAACGCGCCGACCTGGAACCAGTCCTCGACATCGACAGACAGGGCGTTCTGCATAGCACTCCAACTTCAACCATTATCGGCAAAACCCAGTCAGGCGGCGACGCCTTCCTGAAGGTCCGCCATCTGCTCCTCACGCTCGACCCAATCGACCAGCAGGGTCAATACCCGGCGCAGCGCGGTATCCTGTTCCTCGGCCCGGAATTCCAGCGACGACAGCCGTTCTTCGATCAGGGTGAAGCAGGCCTTGAGCGCTTCGGGATCGACTTCCGACTGTGCCGCGACCGGCTGAGCGAAGGGCGCATGCGCCTGCATCGCCCGCAGCGAGGCGATTTCGGCGCGCAATGCCTCGATCTCACCGAGCATGTCGGCGCGCAGCGCATCGACATCGGGCGCTTCGATCGCGGCCAGAGGTTCGGTTTGGGCTTGAGCATCGGCAATGGGTTCGATTTCGGTAAAGTCTTCGACTTCCGTCACCTCATCCAGGACAGGCTCATCCTGCTCAGCCACGGGTGCGTCCTCATCCTGCCATGCATTTTCCGCGACCGGCTCAACCTCAAAGGCGACCGGGCGCGGTGGCGCGAAAGCGGCGAAACCCGGCCGCGCAAAGGGCGCCACCGTACTCGGCGCAAAGTCCTGCGCCTCCTCTTCCGAAGCGTCCGCATCCGGCGCATCCGCAGTTTCCGCGATCGGCTCGAAGTCCGCGGCCTGTGCCCAGGACGCGTCCAGTTCGACGGCGTCGTAATCCGCCGCGTCATCCTCGGCCGTCTCTTCAAAGGCTGGCTGATAGGCGAAGGGCGCGATCGCGACATCGTCCGCGGCCTCTTCCACCTCGATCGTCTCCTCTTGGGTCAGCGCGTCATCAACGGCGACAGGATCGGGCGTTTGGACATCCTCCACCCTATCGAGCGTCGAAGGCACTACCGGTTCCGGCGCCACATCCGTGTCCAGCCCCATGTCGGCGACGACCGCGCCCACGACCTCTTCGTCGATCAGGTGCAACTGCTCGATCGCGCCCAACAGAAGCACGCGGCTGGCCAGCGCATTAAGACGGCGCGGCACGCCGCCGGTCGCGGCATAAAGTGCAGCAAAAGCGCCGGGCGTAAAGGCGGGGTTGCCGCTCCATCCGGCAATGGCCAGACGATGGAGAATATAGGGCTCGATCTCATTGGCCATCATCGGTTCTAGATGATGGGTCGCGATCACGCGCTGGCGCAGCTGCTCCAGTTCGGGCGATTTGATGAGATCGCGAAACTCCGGCTGGCCCAGCAGGAATATCTGCAACAGCGACTGGCCGCCCAGCTGGAAATTGGACAGCATCCGCAATTCCTCGATCGCGGAAACCGGCAGGTTCTGCGCTTCATCCACGATCAGCAGGGTGCGCCGCCCGGCGCGCGCCTGAGCATAGAGATAGCCTTCGACCTGATGCAGGATCGCCGCCTTGGGCTGGCCATCGACCGACAGACCAAAATGCTGCGCAGCAAGGCGCAACATGTCGTCGCCCTCGACCTGCGTCGACACGATCTTGACCGCAGTCAGACGGGACGGATCGATCGTCTGCATCAGATGGCCGACCAGCGTGGTCTTGCCCGCGCCGATATCGCCGGTGATGACGATGAAGCCTTCACCCTGCGCCAAGCCATAGCCCAGATAGGACAGCGCCTTGCGATGCGTCGCGCTCTCGAAATAATAATGCGGGTCCGGCGTCAGCTGGAACGGGCGGCCCTGCAAGCCGTAATATTGATCGTACATATCCTCGTCTCCCAAGCCGACGTCAGAAGCTGTAGCGCAGGCCGACCTGCCCCATCGCACTGATGATCGTGTCGAAATCGTCCGCCTTCACCCCGTCCAGCCCCAGCGAGGCCGAAGCCGCCAGGCGGCGCGACAAATTCTTGTAATAGCTGGTGAAAGCGCCATAGTTCAGCACATCGAGGCGATCCCCGCTGGCGTCGAAATAGTTGATATATGTCACCAGGTCGATGCTGTCCGAACTGCTGATGGCATAGTTGACCGACGCATTGCCGTACCAATTTTCATCGCGCGATCCACGGATCAGCACCGTCTGGCCATTGGGCGTGATGAACTTGCGTTGCGAATAGCCGCCGCCAAGCCCCCAGCCCCATGGCCCGCGGCGCAACGAATATTGCGCCGACACGCCACGATAGCGGAAGTTCGCGTCGGTGATGCCCGACAGCGCATCGTTGAAGCACTGGCCACCGCCTGTGGTGGAGAAGGCGCAGCCGGTGATGTCGCCGGTGAAAGGATTGCGCGCCACGTCGAAGCTGCTGCCCGACAGGGCGGCAACGTCGGCATTGATCATGCGGCCGAAGCTGTCGATCCCGTCGAAGACGACGATGGCGACGCTGCTGTCGCGCCCCTGCCACAGGAAGCTGCCCTGATAGGTCATGCCGCCATAACGTTCGCCGACCCGCGCCTGCAAGGTCGTGCGACGGCTGGGCCGCCACAACACGCCTGCGTCCCAGATGATGTCGTCGAAATTATAGATCAGCGCACGCGGCGAGCTTTTGTCCGTCACATAACGGCCGTTGCGGACCAACGGCATGCCGTTCGCATCCAGTTCCGGCGAACGCTGGCTGATCTCGATCTTCTCATAGCCGACACCACCGACAAGGGCGAGCGTGGGCGATACTGGCACGGTCGCATCGACACGGCCCCACAGATCCTCGAACCGCTGGTCGAGTTGGCTCGCCTCTTCGCGATCATAGCCCGCGCTGGCGGTAAGACCGATGCCCGGCAGCACCGTATTAGGCGCAAAACCGACCGATCCGAGCAGGCTGTGCGTCCAGCTGTCAGCGAAGGCGCCATTGGACTGCAAGCCGCCGAAATTCTGATTCACGCTATCATCGACCCGCGTGTAGCCAAGGCGATAGGAACCATTGACGTTGAAGTCGCCAAACTGGGTGGTGTAGGATGGCCCGACATAGCCCGACCAGACCTGGCTGCTGAAGCTGTCGCGCTGCGTCGAGGCGCCCGACAAGCCATCGGTGCGTACGCGCGTGGCCAGGCCGCCGCTCATGAGCGAAAGGCCAGGCGCAAGATTGACATTGGCATGAGCGACGCCGCTGATGACATCCTGATCCGACGTCTGGCTACCCCAGCCGAAGCTGTGATTATATTGCAGGTCGACCACCGCCTCGACACGGCGGCTCTTCACTTCCGCCGTCACGCCAGCGGTGACATTGGTATAGGTCAGCACGTCGCCCTCGCCCTTGATCGGCCCGGTCACGACTTGGTCCACGCCAAGATAGGGCGTCACATTGAGGCGCTTGCCATCGGACGACTGCGCATGGGCGGGCATTGCAACGGCCAGCGCGGCGAGCGATGCGCCTGCGGTCCAGAGCCGGACGATCTTCACTGGACTTCCCCCTTGGCATAATAGCTGCCGAAACGGCGGCCGCCGCTGTTGAAGCGGACGGCATTGAGCAAAAGCTGAACCTGCGCTCCGCCCTTCAACATGCCCGCTGCGTCGCGCAACGCGCTTTCGGGCGTCTTGTCGGCGCGCACGACCAGCAGCGCGATGGCGGCATGGCTGGCCAGTACGGCAGCGGGCGATGCCGCCAGCAACGGCGGCGAATCGAAGATGATGATCCGATCCGGCCGACCGTCGGTCAGTCGCTTCAGCAACTGTTCGGTACGGGCAGAGGCGAGATATTCGGTATCGTCATGGCTGCGCTGCCCGGCGGGCAGGACGGAGAGCGACGGGATGTCGGTGCGGATGACGATATCCTCGATCGCGACCAGCGGATCGGCCAGCGCGTCCATCAGGCCACGGCCCGCCTCCAACCCCAGTTGCGCAGGAATGCCAGGCTTGCCGAAATCGGCATCGACCAGCAGGATTTCGCGATCCTTCTCCGCCGCCAGGCTGAGCGCCAGGTTGATCGCGCAGAAGGTCTTGCCCTCCCCACTATGAGCGGAGCAGACGAGGATGCGGTTGCCGCGCGGGTTGCCGCGCAGCTGCGACAACAGGTCACGCTTGAGCAGGCGAAATTCCTCGCTCATCGTGGTCACCGCGCTGTCGGGTCGCAGGAAGCCGGCTTCGGCCAGTTTGACCCGGTCGATCGACTGCACCGGTCCGGTCCAGTCGGGCGCGCGCGGCGTATATATGGTTGGCGCGACCGGCGCATCGGCGACGAAGGCCGCTGGCGCAGCGGGCGGCGGCGCAACTGCAGGCGCAGGCGGCAGATCGGTCGGATCGACCGCCGGCGCCGCGCGACCGCGCAACGCGGCGTTGAAATCATAGATTTCGGTCGCCCGTTCGATCAGCGATCCCCGGCCCTTGATGGAGCTATGCTGGTTCATGTTCCCTGGCTCCTTCACGCCATACCGCGCTGGACGAATTCGACGACGATCAGCAGCAGGCACACGGCCGCCAGGCCGCCGCTCGCGCCCGCAAACCATTTCATGCGCTGCCGGTCGATCGCGACCTGCGCCACGCTCACCGTCTGGCTGATCGATCCAACGACCGGCAGGCCGATCGCCTTTTCCAGCCGCGCGGCGGTCGGGAACGTGCCCTTGAGCTGGCCAAGCGCGAAAGCCACGCCGATGCCGGCACCCACGCCCAGGATCAGCACGCCCAGCAACAGCAGCGGCCGGTTCGGCGCCGATGGTGCGGTCGGGGTGCTAGGTGGCTGGATGACACGGAACTGGACGGAACCCGTCTCGGTCTTCACATCACCGCGCAGGCGGATTTCCTCGCGATCGGCGGCCAGCTTGTCATATTGCGCCTTGAGCGCGGCATAGTCGCTTTCGATCTTTTCCTGTTCCGACGCGACGCCCGGCTCATTCACCTGACGCGACATCATGGTGTTGAGATCGCCCTGCAACTGCGCCTTGCGCGTGCTGAGCGCCTGCACCGTGGCGGCGCGATCGGCCTGCATCGACTTGATCGACAGATAGGCGGGGTTGGGCGTGCTGCCGGCTGCGGCAGCCGCACCGCCGCCCGCTTTACGAATGGCATCGACCTCACGCTGGGCCGCGATAACGTCGGGATGGTTGGCGGTCCAGCCGCGCGCCTTCATCGACGCCAGATTGGCCTGGGCCTGTGCCAGCGGCGACGCGCCGCCCGATGCCGTCATGCCCGGAAGGGTTGCAGGCGTACCGGCCAGCTGGCCGTTCATCGCGCTCAGGGCGCTCTGCGCTTGGACAAGTTGCGAATCGATATTGCTGATTTCAGCGCGGGCCGCATCCATACGCTGGCTGATGGAGCCGGCGCCGGGCAACAGGCCGATATAACGCTGCGCAAATTCGACGCGGCGCTGATCAGCCGCTTCCAGCTGCTTGCCGCGCGCGGCGATCTGCTGGTCCAGAAAGGCCAGGCTCTGCTTGGTCTGGTTGCGATCGCCGGAGAGATTTTCCTCCTGGAAGATGTCGATCAGCTTCTGCACCACCTGCTGGGCGATGCGCGCATTGGCACCGTCCGACAGGCCCGAATCGGCCGAAATGGCGCTGATGTCGATCATGCTGGGATCGGCCTGCGCCATAACCGTGATGTTCTCGCGCAGCTTGGTGATCTTAGCGGCGATATCGCGCGGACCGGACACCGACTGAGACAGGTCCGTGTCGCGCACGACCTTTTCCAGATTCTCGGCGCTCGCCAACGTGCTGCGCACCCGGTCCAGATCCTGCTGCGACTGGACCTGGGTGATGCCGACCTTGTCCTCCAGCAACGACTGGGTGTTCACATAGACCCGTGCCTTGGACTGATAGGCGTTGGGGATCAGCGCCACGCCCAGCCAGCCGAGCATGCACACGCCCCAGGCGACGGCAAGCGCCACCCAGCGGCGGCTCCATATGCCATGGAGCAGGACCAACAGTTCGTCGTAAAGGCCGGCCATGATCAGAACATGCTTTCGGGGATGATGATGACGTCACCGGGCGACAGCAGCACGTTCGCGCGCGTATCCCCCTTCTTCAGCAGGTCGCCCAGGCGCACCTGATATTCTTTCTGCTTGCCCGTCTCCTTGTCGAAACGGACGAGACGCGCGCGGTTGCCCGCCGCATATTCGGACAGGCCACCGACCGCGATCATCGCGTCCAGCACGGTCATGTTCGCGCGATAGGGAATGGACGCTGGCTTTTCCGTCGCGCCCACGATCCTGATCTGCTGGCTGAACGTGCCGCTGAAATTGTTGACGATGACCGACACCAGCGGATTTTCGATATATTGGGTCAGCGCCAGCTTGATATCGTCCGCCAGCATCTTGGGCGTCTTGCCCACGGCCGGCATGTCGGTGATCAGCGGCGTGGTGATGCGACCGTCGGGGCGCACCTGTACCTTGGCGCCCAGTTCCGGGTTGCGCCACACGAAGATGGTCAGGTCGTCGAGCGGGCCGATGACATATTCCTCGCCCGGCCCCTCCTGCGTCGACACGAAGGAGGCAGGCGGCAGTTGCGGCCCGGACGGCGCGGAGGCGCAACCCGACAAGGCGACGGCGGGCAGAGACGCACCCATCAAAAGCCTGGAAACCGACACAAAACGCATAATCTCATCCCTTCGTGCGGCCATGCGCCATCGACCGCCAACGAAGGACAGGCGACCGATCGGCATATGGCTCCGACCACCTTCATGCCGTGAAAGGGTAAAGATACCGTTAGGAGTTAAGTCCTGTGCAAATCAGCCAAGTAAAAGTTCGCGAGGACTTGGGTGGCCAAGAAAAGCGGCAGGACTTGCAGAAGCGCCATAGGCACCGGCAAGAAAGATGGCGATCAGGTCGCCTTCCTTCACCGGCGGCAGCGCCACCTTGTCGCCCAGCCGGTCTATCGGGGTGCACAGACACCCGACCACCGTCACCGCGTCGGCGGCGGGCGGCGCGCCGAAGCGGTTGGCGACCGCGATCGGATAGTTGCGCCGGACGACCGTGCCGAAATTGCCGCTGGCCGCCAGTTGGTGATGCAGGCCGCCATCGACCACAACGAAAGTCTCGCCTTGGCTGAGCTTCACGTCGATCACGCGGCTCAGATAGACGCCGGCCTCCCCCACCAGCCATCGGCCCAGTTCGATCGCGAAGGCGCTGCCCTGCAATATGTCCGGCAGGCTGTTCAATGCGCTGTCCAGCGCCACACCGATCGGACGAATGTCCAACTGGTTATCGCCGGGGAAATAGGCCAAGCCAAAGCCGCCGCCCAGATTGACCAGCGGCGGCGTGGCGCCCACCGCATCGGACAGGCGCGCCGCCAGCGCGATCGTGGCCGCCTGCGTCTCTATGATCGCCAGCGGATCGAGATTCTGGCTGCCGGCAAAGATATGCCATCCCTGCCAGTCCGCGCCCGCGTCGATCATCGCCCGTGCCAGCGCCGCCGCCCGATCCGCATCCACGCCGAACGGCTTGGCCCCGCCGCCCATGCGCATGCCCGACCCTTTCAGGTCGAAATCCGGATTGACCCGCACGGCCAGACGCGGGCGCTTGCCGATCCGGTCGGCGACGGCCAGCGCCCGACGCCCTTCCCCTTCCGATTCCAGGTTGATCGTCACGCCGGCGAAGATCGCGGCTTCCAGTTCGTCGTCCCGCTTGCCCGGCCCGGCAAAGCTGATCCGATTCGGCGCCATTCCGGCCTCCAGCGCCATGGCCAGTTCGCCGCCCGACGCGATGTCGAAGCCATCGACCTGCGTACCCATCCGCGCCAGCAACGGCGCATAGGGGTTCGCCTTGATCGCATAATGGAGATGCAGCGCGTCCGGCATCGCTTCCCGGAAGCGACGCACCTGCGCCTGCACGATGTCCATGTCATAGACGAAAAGCGGCGTGTCGCCCGCTTCGTCCACCAGGCTGGCAGCCCCGCAGCCGCCGATGATCAGCATGCCTTCCTCTTCGGCGAACCAGCCGGGGATCGGCCCCATCGGCTTCATGCGCCATGCGCCTTCGCCAGCGCGACCCGGTCGATCTTGCCATTGGGATTGCGGGGGAAATCTGGACGCACGACGATATCCTTGGGCTGCATGAAATTGGGCAGTTCGCTTTTCAGATGGGTGGCAACGGCCTGCGCGACGTCAGGGTCGGCCGACCGCAGCAACAGGCGCACCGCCTGCCCCAGCCGATCGTCCTTGATGCCCAGCGCCACCGCTTCGGCCACGCCGGGCACGGCGACGGCCGCTTCCTCTATTTCGGTCGGGCTGATCCGGTTGCCGGCGGACTTGATCATCGCATCGTCGCGGCCGACGAAATAGAGCAATCCCTGCGCGTCGCGCCGCACCGTGTCGCCCGACCAAACCGCCATGCCGCCATAGCGCGACGCGGTCGGCGCCGACTTGAACCGTTCGGCGGTACGCGCCGCATCGCGCCAATAGCCCTGCGCCACCAACGGCCCGCAATGGACCAGTTCGCCTGGCTCCTCATCCTCGGTCAGGCTGCCGTCGGGTCGGACCACCAATATCTCCGCAAAGGGAATGGCGCTGCCCATCGAATCGGGATGGCTGTCGACCAGTGCGGGCGGCAAGTACGTGGACCGGAACGCTTCCGTCAGGCCATACATGGGATAGAGGTCCGCCTGCGGAAACAACGCGCGTAACTTTGCCACCAGCGGCCGGGTCAACGCGCCGCCGCTGTTGGTCAGCCGCCGCAACTTGCCCGCCACCGCATCCGGCCAATCCAGTTCGGTCAGTTGCACCCAAAGCGGCGGCACCCCGGCCAGCGTCGTGATGTCGCGCCGGTCGATCAGTTTCAGTACATCGCGCGGCGTCAGATAATCGAGCGGATAAACGCAGCCGCCCGCAAACCAGGTCGAGAGCAACTGATTCTGGCCATAGTCGAAGCTGAACGGCAGGACACAGGCAGTGCGGTCCTGCGGCGTCAGTTTGAGATAATCGGCCACCGCGACCGCCCCCAGCCAGAGATTGGCGTGGCTGAGCATCACGCCCTTGGGCCGGCCGGTAGAGCCGCTGGTATAGAGGATCGCCGCCAGATCGTCCGCCAACGCCGTCGACGGACCGATCGTCGCGCCGCCGCTCATCGCGCAGGCGGCGTCATCTTCGCGGTGCAACTGGCAACCGGCGGGCACGTCGCCCGGCAACAGGCTGTCGAGTCGCGCCGCCGTGCCGATCAGCAGCATCGCGCCGCTATCCGCCACGATATGCGCAACCTGGGCATGTTTGAGCAGCGGGTTGATCGGCACATGGACCAACCCCGCGCGCGGCGCGGCCAATGGCATCAGCGCGGCGACCGGCCCCTTGGCGATCCAGCTGGCGACTCGCGCGCCCTTTTCCAGCCCGAAGCCCGCCAGCCATCCCGCCAGCCGGCCCAGCGTTTCTTCCAGTTCCGCATAATTATAGCTGCCCGAACGACCGTCCAGCGCCACGCATGCCGGATCGCCGCGCAGCAGCAGATGGTCGATCGGCTGCACCTTCGCCCCGTCGATTATCGGGAAATCGTTAGTCACAGATGCTTAACTCCATGGCGATGTTTTTACTCTATATGCGACCAGTGACTGGGGCGGAGATAGTCGGTTGCGGGGCGTAAGGGAATATCACAGCCTGGATGAGGTGCAGCGGCGGCTGGCCGGCCGGCTGGATCGCGCCCATATGACCGGCCTGTTCGACCGGCTGGACTGGTATGCCGCGCTCCATGCCCATTGCATGGCCGATACGCCGCTTCGCATCCTGAAGGCGACGGAAGACGGCCGGGAAGCCTGGCTGTTCCTGACCGCTCCTTCCCCCCGCCAGGTCAGCGCGCTTGCCAACTGGTATAGTTTTAGCTGGGCGCCGGTCTTCATCGGCGATCCCGATCCGGCGATGCAGCAGCGGTTGCTGGAAAGCATCGCCCGCCACTTGCTGGCGACCAGCGCCCAGATCGACCTCTATCCGCTGGAGGATAGCGCGCCGATGATGCAGGCGCTGCGCCGCGCCGGCTGGTTCGCGGTGCGCCGGGCGATGGGCGGGCGCCATCTACTGACGGTGGCGGGCCGCAGCTTTGCCGATTATTGGGCGTCGCGGCCGGGCAAATTGCGCAGTCTGGTCAAGCGCAAGGGGCGCGCCAGCCTCTTCACCCTGTCGATCGCCCGCCGGCTGACCGACGATCTGTGGCGCGACTATGTCGATGTGCATGACCGTAGCTGGAAAGAAGCCGAGCCGGGCCTGGATTTCCTGCACGATCTGGCCGAGCGGGAGAGCGCGGCGGGGACGTTGCGGCTGGGCTTTGCGCAACTGGATGGTCGCGCGGTGGCGACGCAATTGTGGACGGTGGACCATGGCGTCGCGCTGATCCACAAGCTGAGCCACGATGCCGCCCATGACCGCGCCTCCCCCGGCACCTTGCTGAGCCATGCCATGTTCGAGCGGGCGATCGACGGGGATCATGTGCGCCTGATCGACTATGGCACCGGCGACAACGGGTACAAGACCGACTGGATGGAACAGCGCATCCCCCTCTATCGCATCGACGCGTTCAACCCGCGCTTCGCATCCGCCTGGCTGCCCGCTGCCCGCACCGCCATTTCCGCGCTTGTAGGTTAGGCAGCGAGCCATTAGTTAGTCGGCCATTATGCAGGCGCAAAATTCTCAGCCGGTCGACCGGACAATCGATGTGGACAGCCTGATGCGGGCGTTGCTGCGCGACGTGCTCGGCCTGTCGCAGGACAGGGTCGATGCGTTCGACGCGGACACCCCGCTGTTCGGCGCCCTCCCCGAACTGGATTCCATGGCGGTCGCCGGATTGCTGACCGAGATGGAGGATCGTTTCGACATCCTGATCGAGGATGAGGATATAGACGGCGACACGTTCGAGACGTTCGGATCGCTGGTCGCCTTCGCCCAGGCCAAGGTCGGCTGAAACAGCCGACCCGCCCGTCGGAGGCAGTTATTTTGTTTTCCGCGTTCTGCGAGCCGTCGGCTGTTCCAGCCGACTTCAGAACGCTTCAGGCCTCCACCAACGCCTCGAAATCCTGTTCCGCCAGAAACTTCTCGACATCCAGCGCAGCCATGCAGCCCATGCCCGCCGCCGTCACCGCCTGACGATAAATCTTGTCGGTAACGTCCCCCGCCGCGAAGACGCCGGGGATGGCGGTATGGGTCGTGCCCTTTTCAACGACGATATAGCCTTCGTCGAGCGGCAGCTTGCCGTCGAACAATTCGGTCGCGGGGTGATGGCCGATCGCGACGAAGCCGCCGTCGGTCGGCACATGCGATTTTTCGCCGGTCACCGTGTCGATCAGGTCCACGCCGACCAGCCCTTCGGGCGTGCCGCCGCCGACGAACTTGTCCACCGCCTTGTTCCACAACACCTTGATGTTCGGATGGGCGTGGAGGCGCGCTTGCAGGATCTTTTCGGCGCGCAGGCTGTCGCGGCGATGGATCAGCGTCACGTCATGGCTGTGGTTGGTGAGGTAGAGCGCCTCTTCGACCGCAGTGTTGCCGCCGCCGATCACCACCACCTTCTTGCCGCGATAGAAGAAACCGTCGCAGGTGGCGCAGGCCGATACGCCCTTGCCCTGAAGATGCTCCTCCCCCTCGACGCCCAGCCATTTGGCCTGCGCGCCGGTGCAGATGACCAATGTGTCGGCGACATAGAGCGTGCCGCTGTCGCCCTTCAGCCGGAACGGGCGTTCGGACAGGTCGATATCGACGATCTGGTCGTACATCATCTGCGCGCCGACATGCTCGGCCTGCGCCTGCATCTGCTCCATCAGCCACGGTCCCTGGATCACATCCTTGAAACCGGGATAATTTTCGACGTCGGTGGTGATGGTCAGCTGCCCGCCGGGCTGCATCCCCTGCACCACGATCGGCGCCAGACCCGCGCGCGCGCCATAGATGGCGGCAGACAGACCGGCCGGGCCGGAACCGAGGATGAGCATGCGGGTGGAATGGGTGGCGGTCATGTCAGGCTTTCAACTGTGATTCGTGTCGGCCAGAGAGATAGGCAGCGGGGACGCGGGTGCAAGCGAAGGATTTGCTTGGGACGCCCCAAGCGCCGCTGCGATGGGGCGATTACGGTAACCATAAAGCGCCACCGGGGTCACGGGCCGGAAGTTCACAGTGTCGATGCGCGATATTTTCGGGGTTTTGCACCGGGGATGCGACAGCAAAGCGCTCGCGACGCGACAGCCGGGTCACACTGGCGCACCGGGAACGCGCCGATCGGGTCACAGCACCGCGCCGGTGACGCGCCTTGTGGGTTACGGGTTGGCGGCCCGGTTGCGGGGCCAAGGGTGCGGGCATGGGGACGAGGCGCAAGGGTTCCATCTGGCAGGATAGATCAGAGATTATCCTACATTGGTAGCAGGAGTTTTTTGGGGGGGGATGACGGCGGCGATTGTGTGAGAGGACTGGGAATGGCCGGAAGCAGCCTGTCAGCTTCCGGCATGAAGATAGTGAAACCAGACGATCGCGCCAGCTACCTGAAGCCAACGATTAACGCCGAGCGCGAATGCGCAGAGAGAACAATTATTGAACATGCGGAACTACCGCCTATCTTGATGACAGGGGTTTCATGGAGGGAAGGGAAGTCGTGCTTCAGGGGGAAATGGTTCTTCGGATATGGGATGTTGAGCACGGTGCTTGCGCCATGCTTCAGCACCAGATCGGCGACTACGGTGGTCGCCTGGCCATGATCGATTCTGGCTGCACGGATACGTGGCACCCCAGCTCCTACATCAAAAACCACATGGGCAGATCGGTGCTGGACTATTTGTTCATCACGAACGCCGACCAAGATCATATGTCTGATCTCAAAGGGTTGGACTCTTCAGGTGTCGCGGTCACGACGCTCGTTCGGAACCCGACCTACTCGGGTCAGCAGATGGCGGGAATTAAGGCGGTGAGCGGTCCGTTAACGCGCGATGCAGAATGGTACGTCAGCGCCTGTGACCGATTCAACTCGCCGGTCAGCGAACCGTTCGACAATCACATGGCCGGGATAACTGCGACTTGGTTCTTCAAACCCTATCCGCAGTTCGTGAAGACGAATGACCTCAGCTTGGTCGTGTTTATCAAATATGCCGGTTTCAAGATCCTGTTCCCCGGCGATCTGGAAGGAGCAGGCTGGCGCGCCCTGCTTGATCGAGCCGACTTCCGAGCAGAACTGATGAACACCAATATCCTCGTAGCATCGCATCACGGCCGGTTTAGCGGGTTCTGTGAGGAGGCATTCAACCACTTCACGCCCGATGCCGTGGTAGTCTCCGATAAACCTATCATGCACGAGACGCAGCGTATGGTGCCTGATTATCGCCGTCTGGTTTCCGGTAAAGGTGTCATGGTTCGGACGACCAGTAAGCGAAGGCACGTTTTGACCACGCGCCGAGACGGATGGATACAGTTTCGTGTGGACGGTAACGGCGGATACTTTATCGACACGGAATACGCCGGATGAGCAGCAAATCGCTCAAATCAGAGTATCAGAAATGGCTCTGGATGCTGGCAACGGCGGACCTAATCGTTGTGCTTCTGGCCTTGGTCCCCGGCATTCCTTCCAACGCTAGCCTTGCACAATTGGGGAACTGGCGATTGCTGACCACGGTTGTCGTGCCGATCGGCGTCCTGCTGCTTGTAAACGTCTTACCGCACAAGGTGAAGTGCATGCTGGTCTATTGGAAGCCGTATGGTTGGCTTCCCGGCTGCGAAGTGTTCAGCAGGTTCGCTCCCGACGATGTTCGCATCGACATGGCAAATCTCACGAAGAATGTCGGGCCTCTGCCTACCGACGCGGGGGCGCAGAACGCGCGCTGGTATCAGCTCTACAAGCTGGTGGAGAACCAAATCGAGATACTGGAAGTGCATCGCTCGTTCTTGATGTATCGCGATATGGCGACCCTCAGCCTTCCCTTTGTCGGTCTAGCTCCGCTCTGCCTATATTTTGCAGGCGCGTCGGAAGAGGCGCAATGGATCGGGGCTGGCATCTTCCTCGTCCAGTTCATTCTCACCGCGATAAGTGCACGGTGGAGCGGGATACGTTTCGTCTGTAACGTGCTGGCGATCCACTCTGCCCGGAAGGTCGCAGGCGCGACGACACCTCGCGCGCGCAAGGCGAGACCGAGTTGACGTTGGGCTTCGTCAACGGCGCCGCATCTGTTTACTCACACCATCATAAATTATGGCCGCTTTCGGGATGGCTAGTGAGCAATTCTAACTACCTAAACGGGCGCAAATCGGCCGCCCCTGCCCGCTCAATCCAACACGTTAGGCAGATCCTCGAAACCCTTGCGCAACGCCGCGCTCCAGCCCTGAGAGATCATCAGGAATTCCTCATTATCCGCCTCTATGCGAGTGCGGACGCGGAAGTCGTAGGTGTCGGTGGGGATCACCGTCAGGTCGAGCGGCATGCCGACCGACAGGTTGGAGCGTAGCGTCGAATCCATCGATACCAGCACCGCCTTGGTCGCGTCTTCCAGGCTGGTTTCGCGTTGGATGATGCGGTCCAGGATGGGCTTGCCATATTTATGCTCGCCGATCTGGAAGAAGGGCGTGTCTTCGGTCGCCTCGATGAAATTGCCGGCGGAATAGATGAGGTAGAGGCGCGGCTTGCCGCCCCGGCGCTGGCCCGCGATCATGATCGACGCGCTGGCGCCCGAACCGCCCATTTCGATGTTGGAGCGATAGCGTTGCTGCATCTTCTGCATGGCATCGCCCACGATCTGCGCCACGCGATACATGGTGTCGCAATTGAGGATGGTTTCGACTTCGGGGTCGAACTGGGCTTCCTTGATCGCCTTGCTCAGCGTGGCCTTCACCCCCTGGGTGATGGACAGGTTGCCCGAACACATCAGCGTGATCGCGCGCTCACCGGGCACATGATAGGTGAAGCTTTTCCGGAAACGCGCGATATTGTCCATGCCCGCATTGGTGCGGGTGTCGGACAGCATGACCAGTCCCTGGTCCACGCGCACGGCCACACAATAAGTCACGGCCCCCCGGCCTCCTGTCATTCTGCCGTCGCGATCGGCGAATCGTCGGATATGCCATCCGACGTGCGACCGCTTTGGGTTAAGCCTCAGAGTCGGGCGGGGTAGCCTGCTGCTGCTGCTTCTGCAACTGCCGCTGTTCAACTCCGTCTTCGGCCTGCGCGATACGGACGTCGGCGTCAATCCATATGTCACCTGCCACCGTGACCGAGCCACGGATCGGCGCGGCTTCGTCCGCATCCAGACCGCTGGCGACGCGCAGATAACGTTCGGTGACGCAAACGCGGTTGGACGGGTCGAAGCCGATCCAGCCCAGTTGGGGCAGATAGGCTTCGGCCCAGCCATGGGTTTCGTGGAGCGCATCGCCATCCCCCGCCAGCAGATAGCCGGAGACGTAGCGGGCCGGGATGCCGATGGAGCGGGCGGCGGCGATGAAGACCTGCGCATGGTCCTGACACACGCCAGCGCCCAGCGCGAAGGCTTGCGCGGCGGTCGTGTTCGACGTGGTGACGCCGGCGCGATACTGGACCGCGTCGCTGACGGCGGCGGACAAAGCGTGGAGCGTGGCGAGCGGGCCGTCCTGCTCCGGCAGGTCGCGGGCCATGGCGGCGATGCCGGCCGATGCGCGGGTCAGGCGGGTGTCGCGCAGGAAGTAGCGGGTATCGACCCGGCTGCTGAGATGGCCGACCACGCCATGGCTTTCGCGCGTGTCGACCAGCCCTTCGGCCACGATGGTCGCATGGTCGAGCCGGTCGTGGCGGATCCAGATCGCCTCCCGCTCGCCATAGCTGTTGGGGTGAAAGCCGGTGATCGGCTCGCCGTTCACGCTGACCTGCCATTCCAGCACCGTCTGGGCGGGCGTATCGACCGGCATCAGCTTCAGGCGCATGGCGACCCGGCCGGCGCTGGCGGCGTAGCGATAGACGGTCTGGTGGCGAACGAGCAATTTCATCGACGCGCCCTCCCCCTCCTGCGGTCAGCCGAAATGATAGGCCTGCGCGATTTCCGCGCCCAGCCGGTTGGTCATGGACAGGCCGTGCTGCACCGTTTCATGCAGGCCGAAACGGAAGATTTCGCCGCTGTCCAGCTTCTCCAGCGCGGTCACCATTTCCTGCACCGTGTCGTTGCAGGCGGCGCGCGCATCATGCCAGCCGGCCAGGCGATTGAGCCGATAGGCCAGCTGATCGTAGCAATAGGCGACGCTGCGCGGGAAGAGCCGGTTGAGCATCAGGAAATCGGTGATCTGCCAGGGCGTGTAGGTGCCGCCATAGACATGATGATAGGCGCGGCTGCCCGAAAGCGCATGCAGCACCGACGTCCATTGATAATGGTCGCGATTGCCGCCGATCACTTCGGTTTCGGGGAGCAGGACATAATATTTGACGTCCAGCAGGCGCAGCGTCATCTGCGCCCGCTCCAGCGCGGAGCCGGTGCGCAGGAAATCATGGCCTTCGTTGCGCAACTGGCCCGAATGGGCGGCGCCGCGGAAGGTCATGACGCGGGTCTTCACCCAGTCGATCAGTGTGGGAAGCTGCTGCCGCGCTTCGCCGACATCATAGCTGTCGAGCTTGCGCCAGCCTTCGTTCAGTGCCTCCCACATATCCTGCGTGAGCATGGTGCGGGCCGACTTGGCGTTGGCGCGGGCTTTGAGCAGGCAGGAGCGGATCGAGGAGGGATTGTCGGGGTCCAGCATCAGGAAGGAGACGACGTCGCTTTCCGTCACCTGCTGGCCTTCGGGAAATTGATGGCCCGAACCGGTGGCGCGCACGACCGAGCGCCATTCGTCGCGATGATGCGCGCCGGGCAGGATCGCCATACGCTGCCCCATGGTCAGCAGCCGCGCGGTCGCCTCCGCCCGCTCCATATAGCGCGCCATCCAGAAAAGATTTTCGGCGGTCCGGCTCAGCATGGGGTAATTTCCCGGTCAAACATGAACATGGGTGTGCGGAGATTTGCCTCGGAGTGAGGCGAAAATGGTGCTGTTCGAGAACCGGCGCGCAGCGTGCTCAAAGCACGTGAGCACCGGAAGCGCAGAACAGCGCCATTTCCAGCCCGCTCCGGGGCAAATATGCGTGCACCCATCATCAATCCTGCAAGACCCAGGTGTCTTTGACCCCGCCGCCCTGGCTGGAGTTCACCACCAGCGACCCTTCGGTCAGCGCGACGCGGGTGAGGCCGCCGGGGACGAGGCGGATCTGCTTGCCGACCAGGCAATAGGGACGGAAGTCCGCATGGCGACCGACCACCGCCGCTGGCCCCAGCGTCGGCACGGTGGACAGGTCGAGCGTGGGTTGCGCGATGAATTCGCCCGGATTGGCCCTGATCCGCGCGGCATAGGCCTCCACCTCGTCCTTCGTGGACTTGGGACCGATCAGCATGCCGTAGCCGCCCGAACCATGGACTTCCTTGGCGACCAGCTCGTGCAGATTTTCCAGCACATATTGCAGTTCGTCGGGCTTGCCGCATTGCCAGGTCTGGATATTGTCCAGGATCGGCTTTTCGCCCAGATAGAAGCGGATCATCTCCGGCACGTAGATATAGACCGCCTTGTCGTCGGCTATGCCCGATCCGGGCGCCGAGGCCAGCGTGACGCCGCCATTGCGATAGACGTTGAAGATGCCCGGCACGCCCAGCAGACTGTCCGGACGGAATACCAGCGGATCGATATATTCGTCGTCGATGCGGCGATAGATCACGTCCACCGCCTTAGGCCCCAGCGTCGTCTTCATCCAGACGCGGTCGTCGTCCACGAACAGGTCCGCCGGCTCGACCAGTTCCACGCCCATCAGATCGGCGAGAAAGCTGTGCTCATAATAAGCGCTGTTGAGCGAACCGGGGGTCAGCACGACCACGACGGGATCGCCCTTGCAGGCGGGCGGCGCGACTTCCTTCAGGCTTTTGAGCAATTCAGCGGGATAATCGTCCACCGGCGCAACGATCCCCTGCGCGAACAATTCGGGGAACATGCGCGTCATGATCTCGCGATTTTCGAGCATGTAGGACACGCCCGAGGGGGTGCGGCAATTATCCTCCAGCACCTCGAAACGGCCCGGCCCGGTGCGCACGATGTCGATGCCCACGATATGGCTGTACACCTTGCCCGGCGGCGAGAAGTCCGCCATTTCCGCGAGATAGGCGCTGTTGCGATAGATGATGTCGGCAGGCATGATGCCGGCCTTCACGATTTCGCCGCGATGATAGACGTCGTGCAGGAAGGCGTTGAGCGCCCGCGCGCGCTGACGGATGCCCTTGTCCAGGATGCGCCATTCGTTCGCGGTGAAGATGCGCGGCAGCAGGTCGAACGGGATCAGCCGTTCGGGATCGCCGCCCTCGCCATAGACGGCGAAGGTGATGCCGATGCGGCGGAAGATCGCTTCCGCTTCATCCATGCGGCGATTGAGTCCGGCTATGCCCGTTCGCTCCACCCACTTCTGCACCTCGTCATAGCAAGGGCGTATCGAACCATCCGGTTCAAACATTTCATGGAAGGGCAAGTGGACGATCCTCCCTCGGCCAGCGGCCGGTTGTGCATTGCAATATGTGTGCGCCGGCCTGTGACGATTGCAAGGCAAAAATGGCGAGAGAGGAAAAGGTTTCCGTGGCCTTCATGATATATGGCGGAAATGCGCTATCATTTCGTTTTTGCGCGCAGCTTTCAGGGAGATAATCGAGGATGGCCCACATGCGCCGGACCTTCGCGTCCTGGACCATCGCCGCGTCATTGGCCCTGACCGGTTGCGCGGGCACGATGCGCGAACAGATCTACAAGGCCAGCGAAGCGCCGATCGACATCGCCCAATGGACTCATGTCCGCCCACAGACATGGACGGTCAAGACGGCCGACGGGCTGACCCTGACCGGCTATTACTGGCCGGGCGACCCGATGGACCGGGACGTCATCCTCTTCTTCCACGGGCGCGGATCGAACCAGGGGGTCGCGGCCCGCTATGCCGAACATCTGACCGGTCGGGGCGATCATGTCATCGTCGTGTCCTATCGCGGATTCGGCGGCAATCCGGGCAGCCCGACTCAGGCGGGGCTGGTGGACGACGGCCGCCGCTTCATCGCGCAAGCGCGGAACGTGATCGGATCGAACGCGCGCATATTCCTGGTCGGCCATTCGCTGGGCGGCGCGGTGGCGCTGCATGTCGCGGCGACGGTGCCGGTCGCCGGCGTCATCACCCTGTCCACCTTCGACAAGCTGGCGCAATCCGCGCCCAACGGCATCGGCGCGCTGCTGCCCGACAAATGGAATAATCTGGACGCCGCGACGAAGATCCGGGCGCCGCTGGTCATGATCCACGGCACCGCAGACGACAGGGTCGACATGGATCAGGCCGGCGCGCTGTTCGCCGCGGCGGGCCATCCGACCGACTGGCTGATCGCGCCGGGCGCCGGCCACAACCCGGACATGGCAACGCTCGGCCCGCTGGTCAGCGAGGCGGTTGAGGCCGTGGATGACGATGGGCTGGACGGCTATCCGACGGCGCTGCCGGCCGGCTGGACGGTGCGGCGGAAATGAGCGCGCAACTTTTCTGAAAAAGCGCTGTTGACCACCCCGCATC
Source organism: Sphingobium limneticum (assembly GCF_008710155.1). Classification (GTDB taxonomy): domain Bacteria; phylum Pseudomonadota; class Alphaproteobacteria; order Sphingomonadales; family Sphingomonadaceae; genus Sphingobium; species Sphingobium limneticum. The sequence continues at coordinate 6,548 of NZ_VYPZ01000019.1, read as the reverse complement.
CCCTGCGTATAGCGCCGCCTCACCGCAGGGCTTGCCGCCCGGCGAGGCCCTTTGGGGCGGAGTAGCTCAGCTGGTTAGAGCAGCGGAATCATAATCCGCGTGTCGGGGGTTCAAGTCCCTCCTCCGCTACCATTTTATTACTGCCACAACGCACATCCTCCTTGCCTCCCCTTGCAAAGCGCGCCAATCACCCTGCCAAATAGGGCAGAAGAGGATATTGGCGGCATGAGCTATTATGACGTTCTGATCGTGGGTGCGGGCCATGCGGGGGCGCAGGCGGGAATCGCGCTGCGCCAGGCTGGCTTCGACGGCACGGTCGCCATGATCGGCGACGAGCAATATCCGCCCTACGAACGTCCGCCGCTTTCCAAGGAATATTTCGCGGGCGACAAGAGCTTCGATCGCATCCTGATCCGCCCGGCCGCTTTCTGGGGCGAGCGCAAGATCGACATGCTGCTGGTCAAGCGCGTCAGGAGCGTCGATCCCGAAGGCAAGTTCGTGACCATAGGCGACGAGGAAATCGGCTATGGCAAGCTGATCTGGTGTACCGGCGGCAGCCCACGCATGCTGACCTGCAATGGCGCGGACGCGCATAATGTCCATGCCGTGCGCCGCCGCGACGATGTCGACGCGATGATGGCGAAGATCGACAGCATCAACCATGTGACCATCATCGGCGGCGGCTATATCGGGCTTGAGGCTGCGGCCGTATTGTCGAAGTTCGGCAAGACGGTCGTGCTGCTGGAGGCGCTGGACCGGGTGCTGGCGCGCGTGGCGGGCGAAGACCTGTCGCGCTTCTACGAGGCGGAGCATCGCGCCCATGGCGTGGACCTGCGCACCGGCGCGCGGATGGATTGTATCGAAGTCGCCGATGGAAAGGCGACCGCCGTGCTGATGCAGGATGGCGAGCGGATCGAAACCGACATGGTGATCGTGGGCATCGGCATCATCCCCGAAACCGGCCCGCTGATCGCGGCGGGCGCAGCCGGTGGCAACGGCGTGGATGTGGATGAATTTTGCCGCACCAGCCTGCCCGACATCTATGCCGTGGGCGATTGCGCAGCGCATGCCAACCGCTTTGCCGGCGGCGCGCAGATGCGGCTGGAATCGGTGCAGAATGCGAACGATCAGGCGAAGGTCGCAGTGGCGCATATCCTGGGCAAGGCGGAGGCCTATGACGCCGTGCCGTGGTTCTGGTCGAACCAATATGATCTGAAGTTGCAGACGGTGGGCCTGTCGACTGGTTTCGACCAGACCGTCACGCGCGGCGATCCGGCCAGCCGCAGCTTTTCGGTCGTGTATCTGAAGGGCGGCAAGGTGATCGCGCTGGATTGCGTCAACATGGTCAAGGATTATGTGCAGGGCCGCGCCCATGTCATCGCCGGTGCGGCGCTGGACGTGGCGCAGCTGGGCGATGCGAGCGTGCCGTTGAAGGAAGTGGGATTGGCGTAAGGGTTGGGTGCGATAGGCGGAGGACATCACTTCTCCCCTCCCTCTTAGGGAGGGGCCGGGGGTGGGTACGCCGCGCAGCGGCGCTCCATTCTCGATTGGTCAGCAACTCGCTTCGCTCGCCACCCACCCCAACCCCTCCCTTAAAAGGGAGGGGCTAATGTCTTGCCCCCCTTCCCCGCCATTCCCCTCACCCCCTGAACATGGCCTTCATCGCCGGCTCCCATGGCCCGCCGCGATAATGCCAGGCGGCAAGGCCCGCGATCTTCAACGGGCGCGGGTGGAAATCCTGGCCTAGCGTCTCCGCCAGCGCCTTTGCTTCGGCCGGCGCGACCTTGTTCTGGACGGTGATGTGCAGGCGCGGGCGGGCCTGATCCTGCGGCGTCAGCAGGCCCGCAAAGGCATCGGCCAGATCATCGCGCATCGCCATCAGCGCCGGGCTGTCCACACGGAACGCCACGCCCCGGCCCAGCAACATCACCTCCGTCAGCCGCGCAGGCGGCGGCGGCCCGGCGCAGAGCCGTTTGAGGCGCGCGGACACCTCCTCCAGTGCGGAGGGAGGCAGATGGTGGAACAGCGTCAGATGCGCGGACAGGATGTTGCGATCCGGCGGAAAATGCGCGCGGCGCAGGCCGTCCGCCCAGGCGAAATCGGCCGCACCCAACAGCGCCGTGACGATGATCGGCGCGCTCATCGGACGGACTTCCGTCGGCGCCCAAGCAGGCGTAGGATGCGATCATGACGGCTCCGTATCATTGGAGCGTCGCTTCGGGAGGGAGTCATCATGTCGGCACCGCGTTCCTTCATTCTCATCGCCATCGCGTTCCTGCTCTGGAACCTGATGGGGATTGCCTCCTTCGTCATGCAATATCTGATGGACCTGAACGCACTGGCCAAAACGGATCCCGGCGGCGCGCAGATTTTCGCCGCCATGCCTGCCTGGCTCTGGCTGGATTATGGCATCGCGGTGCTGGCCGGATTTGGCGGCGCGCTCTTCCTGCTGCTGCGCAAACAGGCGGCGGTGCAGCTGTTCCTGTTGTCGTTGATCGCGGTGGTGGTGCAGTTCGGCTATGTCTTTGCCGCCACGCCGATCATCGCGATCAAGGGCGTGATGGTGGCGACCGCCTTTCCGATCCTGATCTTCGTCATCGCGATCGTGCAATGGCGCTATGCCAGCGTACAGCGGGCGAAGGGGATCATCCGCTAAATATCGTCAAAGCTCCCCGCGCGCGCGGCGGATTTCGAACCATTTGCGCACATTTTCATTATGCTGCTGGTAGGTGTCGGCGAAGATATGGCCGCCCTTGCCGTCGGCCACGAAGTATAACGCCTTGGTCTGCGCCGGATGCAGTACCGCGAGGATGGACAAGCGCCCCGGATTGGCGATCGGCCCCTTGGGCAGGCCCACCATCGCATAAGTGTTATAATCGTTCACCGCCGCGATTTCCGACTTGCGGATGCGACGGCCGAGCGGCTTGCCCTTGGTGATCGGGTAGATGATCGTCGGGTCCGCCTGCAACATCATGTTGGTGCGCAGGCGGTTGGCATAGACGCCCGCGACCGTCGGCCGCTCCGCCGGAACGCCGGTTTCCTTCTCGACGATGCTGGCCAGTATGACGGCTTCGCGCGGGGTCTTCACCACCAGCCCCTGCCCCCGCTCGGCCCAGAGTTGCGCGAGCAGCTTGTCCATCGCCGCCTGCATGCGTTTCAGCACGGCGGCGCGCGGCTCGCCCTTGTCGAAGGCATAGCTGTCGGGCAGAACGCTGCCTTCCTCCGGCACCTTGATATCGCCGGTCAGCTGGTCGTTGGCCATCAGCCGCTCATAGACCAGGATGGAGGGCATCCCCTCGGGTATGGTGACGAGGCGGGTGAGCGTCTTGCCGCCTTGCAGGATGGAGAGGATGTCGCTGTTGCTGGCGCCGGCGGGGATGGTGAATTCGCCCGCCTTGATCGACTTGCCCGCACCGAAAACCTTGGCCCGCGTCAGGAAAGCGTCGGCGGAGCGCACGGCACCCGCCTGTTTCAGCAGCACCGCCGCGTCGGACAGCGTCGATCCTTCGGGCACGATGACGCTGACATCCTGCGTCGCCGGTCCCTGTTCGCTCCAGCCATAGACGAAGCGAAAGCCGATGAAAGCCGCGACGGCGAGGCCGATCAGAAGGACGACGCAGCCCAGGCGGCGCATCGGATTGCCGGATCGTCTTGCCATGGATTAGCGCGTTCCCCGGCGAAATTGTTGGGAGGCACGTGACTCCCAACAAGGGTCCAGTTCGGACGCCGCTGCTGGACCCCGGCCTTCGCCGGGGAACAACGAAACGGGCCGGGCCATCATTGTCAGATCGCCTTCATGATGAGCGAGGCGTTGGTGCCGCCGAAACCGAACGAGTTGTTCAGCACCGCGCGCACCTTGCGTTCCTTGGCGACGTGCGGGACCAGGTCCACGCCCTTGCAGCTTTCGCTCGGTTCATCGAGGTTCAGCGTCGGCGGCACGATCTGGTCGCGCATGGCGAGGATGCAGAAGATGCTCTCCACCGCGCCCGCGCCGCCCAGCAGATGCCCGATGGCCGACTTGGTGGACGACATCGACATGGTGGACAGGTTGTCGCCGAACAGACGCTTGACCGCGCCCAGTTCCAGCTCGTCGCCCAGCGGGGTCGAGGTGCCGTGCGCGTTCACATAGTCGATGTCCTCAAGGCTGAGGCCCGACTTTTTCAGCGCCATCTGCATCGAGCGGAAACCGCCCGAGCCTTCGGGATGCGGGGCCGTCACATGATAGGCGTCGCCCGACAGGCCGTAACCGATGACTTCGGCATAGATTTTCGCGCCACGCTTCTTGGCATGCTCATATTCTTCGAGCACGACCACGCCCGCGCCTTCGCCCATGACGAAGCCGTCACGGTTGACGTCATAGGGACGCGACGCCTTTTCCGGCGTGTCGTTGAAATTGGTGCTGAGCGCGCGCGCCTGCGCGAAGCCGGCGATGCCGATCGGGCAGATCGCGCTTTCCGCGCCGCCCGCGAGCATGACGTCGGCATCGTCCATCGCGATCATGCGCGCGGCGTCGCCGATCGAGTGGGCGCCGGTCGAACAGGCGGTGACGACCGCATGGTTCGGCCCCATCAGGCCATATTTGATCGACACCTGGCCGGAGATCAGGTTGATCAGGCGACCATGGACGAAGTGCGGCGACACGCGGCTCGGCCCTTTGGTGGCCAGCACCTGCGATTCGCTTTCGATGCCCGGCAGACCACCGATGCCCGAACCGATCGAGCAACCGGCGCGCAGCCGTTCTTCTTCCGACATATTGTCCAGCCCCGCGTCGCGCAGCGCTTCGCTGGCGGCGGAAATGCCGTAGACGATGAAGGGATCGACCTGACGCTGAATCTTGTGATCGACGTCCAGGCTGGCATCATAGCCATATTCATGACCCACCGGCTTCACTTCGCAGGCGATGCGGCATTTATATTCGCTGGCGTCGAAGCGGGCGATGGTGGCCGCGCCCGATTTGGAAGCAATGATATTCTTCCAGCTGGTTTCGACATTTCCGCCCAGCGGGCTGACCATGCCAAGGCCGGTTACGACGACGCGACGCATATGCTTGCTCCGAAATATTCTCTTTGGCTCAACGCCGTTCCATCTAGTCGCTTGAACCGGATTTGTGAACGGCGCACCAGATACGAAAAGGCTCCCCGCGCTCCGGGGTCACCGGACAGGAGGAGCCATTTCCTAACGCGCAGGGCGGCCCGAGCGAACGACGCGCGGGCCGCAAAACGCCTTACTGCTTGCTGTCGATATAATCGATCGCGTCCTTGACGGTGGCGATCTTCTCGGCAGCGTCGTCGGGGATTTCGACGCCGAATTCTTCTTCGAACGCCATCACCAGTTCGACGATGTCCAGGCTGTCCGCGCCCAGATCGTCGATGAAGCTGGCGTCCTCGGTCACCTTCTCGGCTTCAACGCCCAGATGCTCGACGACGATTTTCTTTACGCGATCCGCGGTCTCACTCATGAGTGGTCCTTCTTACTGGGTATCGTTGGTGGTTCTGAATAACCGTTAAGGCATTGCCCTAGTGCCAAGCTCCGATAGAGGCAAGAGGCAAGGCCGCCAAGCCCCTTCATTCGCTCTGGCAAGGTTGAGGCCATAAAAACCGCCCTTTTGTCACATGATAACAGTCGATTTTCCGGAATTTCAGCGACTTCGCGGGCGTGGGGGCACCATGGCGCCCTGCCCCCAGCCCGATTCACCTGTCATGCCACCCCCTGAGCGATCGGCGTCTTTCCTGTCGCTAGCAAGGACGATCATCGGCCTCCTGACCCCCTTCGCGGCCACCAGCGGTGCGGCAGATTCGCACGCCATGGGGCACGCCCGGCGTCTGGACCGCAGGTGGAATGCTGCGTTACCCTGGCCCGACCTGATGCTGCGGAGGATATGCTTGTGATATGGGGGTCAGCGCTGCTGATGATGGCGGCCACGGCGCAGCCGGGCGCCGCGCATGCCGCCAGCGCGCAACATCGCGCAGCGCAGAAGCTTGGCCTGCCGGCCGATGCGGTGAACGTTACCCCGGCGATATGGAATGGCCGGCCATGGGTGTTCGCGGACTATCTGACCGGCAAGCCGGACGAGGACGAACGGCAGCTGGTGATGCTGGACGAGCAGATGACCCGCGCGCCGGTTCAGGTCACAGTCGGCGAGCAGGAAGGCGGCGCGCCCCGCATCCTGGCCATCGGCTTTGCCAATGCGGATCGGGACAAGGCGCGCGAACTGATCGTCATCCTCGCCTGGGACATCCGCCATTATGACGTCAGCGGCACCATGTACGGCATCCGCATATTGGACGACTGGAAGCCGGGCCAGCACGCGCTGCGCCCGGTCGCGGCGGCCGAGCGACTGTTCAAACAATATGCCTGCGATTGCGGGCGGCGCGACGGGTCGGACACGGTGGCGAAGGTGAAGACCATCGCGGCAGTGAAGCAGGTGGGCACCTCCATCAACCTGGTGATCTGAGCGGATGGGTGCGTAATTGGCCGGCATGGGCGTGATTTACGTACTGCGTGGTGGCTCCATACCGCTGCCTTTTGGCCGAAGTTTCGGGTTTCGG
>NZ_VYPZ01000018.1 GCF_008710155.1 Sphingobium limneticum | reverse complement strand
CACGTAGGAAAACAACCCTTCGCTCCGGTAATCGCCGCCCCGCATCTCAAATCCTTCAACCTCAGTTGAAGGCGTCTGAATCACCTCAAGCGGCTCAAGGAAAGAGCCTTTTTCCGCAACCTGCTAAGGCCATCGCCTCCAGCACCACGCCTCCGCCAAATTCCCTTATGCTGGGACAGGCCAGAAAATCGCAATCGACCAACAATGTCTGCACCTGCCGATGCTCTACTGCGCCATGAATCGTGACCGCTTTATCGACGCGCATTTCCCTGACCAGCGCGGCGATAATATCGCGTTCCGGCCCGTCGCCGATGATGTCGAGATGCAGGGCATTCGCCCGCAACATGTCTTGTACCGCGCGGATTAGGACATCGGCGCATTTATACGGCACCAGCCGCCCGACAAACGCGCCACGCAGCGGCGCCTGCGCGCGCCTCGTCCGGCGCAAGGCAAAGCGAGCAGGGTCGATGCCATTTTCGGGAAGGTGAAAGCTGCGCGGTCGCGCCTGCTCCGGTAATTCCGAAAGGCTATGGAGCGATCCTGCCAATATCGCTGCAGCGTCGCGGCGGGTCGCCTTATAGCCAGGCAGCCATTTATAGGCGCCGCGCAGTTGCGACAGCCATTCCCGTTCGCGCGTTCGGCGATCCGCAAATCCGTCTGGCCATGGCAGCCCGCCATTGAGCGGCCCGACCACCAGCGGCACGCCCAATCGCTTGAGCCGGGCGGCAAGATAGGAGGGGGTCGTCGGGCTCATCGGCGTCAGGCGATGCACGATGTCATAGGCGCCGGCCTTCAAAGCGGGCCGGAACTTATCCCAGACCGCTTTTTCGAACGCATAGCATCCGATCGGCGCCAACGCCTGATAGATCGTCCAGCCACGATTGTCGCTCGCGCCCAGAAATCGCGCGACGCGAAATATCGTGCGCACCACGGCTTCGGTGTCGATGGTGGAAAAATCGCGGCCTTCCTGCCAGTCCATGGCCATGATGGCCGGACGATTGCGGATATGGGTCACCAGATGCACGTCCGCCTGCCGGGCCAGCGCCTCGGCAATGCACCACCCGATCAGCGGCACGCTCACCATGTCGGGATTGGCGATCTCCGCCAGCAGCAGCACGGTGTGGCGCCTTCGCACGGTCGGTGTGGATTTCTTCCCGGTACATTCAACCACCATAATATCGCTACCTGTCGCATCGGGGGCGGGGGGCTAGAATGGGGGCAGGAGCATGCCTCCTCGAACCCATGTGTCCGCTCACTATATGGACACAGCCTGCAACATCCGATCATGCCCATTGGGAGGGGATAAGTGCGTGGGGAAATCTCCGGCAATTTCAGGCATCACGCGCATGGATGTTCTGTGTCGGAAACCCGCCGCTTTGTTCGTGATGTTGTGTCTGGTGGGGTGCGGGGAAGGTGGCGTCGCCGCCGCGACGGATAAAGACCGCGCGGCGGCGACGCCGGTTTCGCGCTCCGTTTCGAGGCCGGCCCCGGGTGGTATGGCGATGGGCACCAATCTGGACGGCCTTGCCTATTGGAGCAGCGCCATGCCGGTGCTGGACCTGATGAAATCCGCGAGCGTCTGGCTGCCGCAGGCCGAAGGTGTCTACGACACGGGAGAAGCCATAGCGCAGGACCGTAACGGTTGGCCTCTGCTGCCGGTGGACGCCGCTATGCGCCGTTACCGCACGCTGCTCGTCAACATCCTGCATGACAATCCCGCTGCGCTGCCCGCCGAACGCTATGTCGTCCTCTATGAAGGCCATGGTGCGATCACGGCCGTCGATGTGGACGGAGCGCGGGTCTTATCCCGGATCGATGGGGAGTTGCATGTAAGCGCCGGGCGCGGCGGAAGCCTTTACTTGCGCATCGACGCCGATGGAGAGGGGCGTGATCCGATACGGAATATACGCGTCGTCAGGGCAGATTATCTGCCGCTCTACCGGGCCGGGCTGACATTCGACCCGGAGTTTCTAGAACGGATCAAATCCTTCCATGCGCTGCGCTTCATGGACTGGATGAACAGCAATGCGTTGTTCGCGCCCATAGGTGGTCCGCTGACGGACGAGGCGGCCATCGAGCGTGCGCCGCAACTGGACTGGGCGGATCGGCCCAGGCCCACGTCCATGCGTTGGGGGGAGGGCAGCCGCGGGGTGCCGGTCGAAGCCATGGTCGAACTGGCCAATCGTACGGGCGCCGAGCCGTGGTTCACCATGCCCGTCAACGCTAGCGACGATTATGTCCGCGGCTTTGCCTCCTATGTCCACGCGCAGCTGCGTCCCGACCTCAAAGTCCATGTCGAACTTTCCAATGAAGTCTGGAACTGGATATTCCCGCAGGCGCGCTATGCCCGCGCTCGCGCCCGCGCGATTTTCGGCCCCGATGGCGACGGGCTGGAATGGTATGGCATGCGCGCGGCGCAGGTGGGCATGATCTGGAAGCGGGCGTTCGGCGAAGCGGAGAAACGCGGGTTGCGATCGGGCAGGGTGGCGATGGTGTTCGGCACCCAGTTTGGCTGGCGCGGGCTGGAAGCGACCGGTCTTGAAACCCGGCATTGGCGCGACGGCAACGGACGGCCGATGCATGCCGCCGACTATTTCGACGAATATGCCATCACCGGCTATTATGATGGCACGATGAACGTCGATGACGCCGTGCCCATCGTCCAAAGCTGGTGGAAGGATGAGGATGGCGGCTATGGTCGTGCGATCGCAGAACTGAACGAGCGGATTACAGACTTCAACGCGCCGCTCTATCAATATCATGCAGGACGCGCGCGCGCGCATGGCCTTCGCCTCGTCAGCTATGAAAGCGGCTTTGGCGAATATACGCCCATATCCCAGCATGCTAATCAGCCTTACACGGATTTTCTGGCAAAATTGCAGCGCAGGCCGGAATTCAAGGCACTGGAAACCGCCAACTACAGCGCCTTTGCGCAAGCGGGCGGCAGCCTCTTCATGAACTTCGGCATCATCGGCACACCGTCCAAATGGGGGAACTGGTCGGCGCTCGAAACGATCCGGCAGACTGGTTCGCCACGATATGATGCGTTGATGACATGGCTGCGCTTGCATCCGCCCTCTTCGGCACGCGGACCGGCCATTGCCTATGCCGACGCCCGGATCGCACTGGGTGGGACGCAGGGAGAAACCTTTACCGGAACCGCACATGGCTATGATGTGCTGGTCGGAGGCAGCGGTAATGATCGCTTCTTTGCCGGGCGGGGATCGGGCAGCCGCATCGATGGGGGCGGGGGGCATGATATGCTTGTCCTGCCGGAGCGTCGGACATCCTATCGCTTCCAGGCGCAGCCATCGCAGGCCGTGGTGCAGGTGATCGGTCCTACCGGCGTGCAAAGCCTGACCCGCATCTCCAATGTGCGCTTTTCGGACGGGGCGCTGATCGACCTTGCAAGGCTCGTATCAGAGGATCGGAACGACCGGCTCGTCGGTGTGAAACGGGTTGCTGGCGTCTCTGCGCCTGAACAGGCCGGGCCATGAAAGGCGCAGCTTTATCCATCGCAGCCAGATTTTGGCGTCAGGATTGCGGCGCCATTGCAGATCGCGCTGATAGGCCAGGTAGGCAGGCGCAAAATCGTCGCTGAGATAGGACAGGCAGGCGTCGCTTGACATCGGTCTATATGGCCCGGCCAGGTCGGTCGTGAAATTCCACGCCATCTGTTGCAGTCTCTGCGCCGTGTCCTCTCGCATGCCAAAAGGGCGCTCGGGCGTATGAATGGCCCGCCCATATATTATCGCGGACGTCAGCAGCGCGACGAAATATGTGCCTGTCTCGGTAAGGTGGACGTCGTCCCGGAAAAGCGTGGCCATTGTCGCTCGCGCATCATGTCCTTTCAACCCGGGAACGGACATGGGCGACAGCGCCTGCTCGACCAGTGCGGCCAGCGCCGATCCGGCCGGGATCGTCATCAGGCGGTCGGCGCGGCCGGATGCCGCAAGATCATGGTTGACCCGATCCGCGACGCATCGCCATATGGGAGCAGCCGATCGCTCATAGGCGATCCATGATGCAGGATTGTCCATGTCGGCAACGGTCATCCACGCTTCAAAAACATAGGTCCGTGCCTGCGGATTCTGTTCGACCATGCGGTCATGAAAATCGCGCAAATATCGTATCATGTCGTTTCGCACGACAGCGTCCAGCAAGCTATGCTGTTCCGTGATGATCAACGTGTCATAGGGCTGGTTTCCATAGGAACCTGCCCGCTGAAGTTCCGACAGCACATCTATCGGCTGGTCATTCCTGTTTGTCCCCGCGGCATAGCCGGTCCAGCGGCCTGCACCCTGTCCCATGGTGCGATCCTTTATGGACGAGCCGGCCAGCTGCTGCATGTCCCATAGCAGAGGGCGGTCGATGCTTGCGGCAAGGCGTTCGAGATATTCAGGGAAGGGATGGTCCATCAGGCTATGGCCCGACAGGAACAGCCGCCGTGGACCGTCCGGACGCTGGTGGGATGCTGCCATCGGTGCCGCGATACCCGTCATCTGCGTCACGACCGGCGTCGCCGGACCGATTTGCGACAAAGCGACAGTCGCGATCCATAAGCTTTTGCGTCCATGCCGATGCCTCATGTCGTTCGACGGCGGATCACTTCGCCCGTCGGCGTTGCCATTGGCGAAAGATCTGGAAGATAAGGGGACCATCCACCAGATAGCGGCGCCACAATCGCCTGGGATCACGCGTCAGTCGAAACAGCCATTCCAGGCAAAGACGTTGCAGGATTTTGGGCGCCCGAGCCTGTTCCTCGGTCAGGAATTGCAAACTGGCCCCGATGCAAAGCCCGATCCCTACGGCCTGGCCGGTCCGGCTGATGCGGTAGGCGAGCAGTTCCTGCTGCGGGGATCCCACGGCAATGAAGACATAGCGGGCCTGCGCCGCAATGGTGAAGCGTACGGCATTTTGCGTCGCATCGGCATCGTGAATGAAACCCATTGGCGGCTCATGATGGATCAGCTGTGACAGGCCGAAGCGCTGTCGCAATATATCGACCATATCAGGGTTTCCGCCAATGATCGCGATCCGATCGTCAGCCTGAGCGATGTCTCGCAGCAGCGCGACGGTCAGGTCGCTGCCCGGCACGACCGGCAACGCCACACCAGCCCGTCGCGCCAGCTTTCCCAATATGCGGCTGTCGCACAGCGTGATCCAGGCATTGCGATAGATGGGCCACAGATCGGATCGCTTGCACTGGATGCGGACGACATGATCGACATTGGGCGTGACGATATAGGCAAAAGCCGCGTCTGTCGGTCGCCGTTCGATATCGTCCAACAGCTGGGCCTGATCACGCAGGCTGAATGCAAAGTCGAAAAATTCAAATGTCTGCGCCGGTGAATGATATTGCGAATATTGCGGAGCAACGGATTCTTCACCAATGTTCGCAGGGACTGCGTGCGTGGGAACGGACAATGTGAGGGACATGAAATCTTCCATCCTCGGCAGATGTGGGATGAGATCGGATCCGCACTGAACAGATTTGAAATTTCTATACATCCGCGCCGCAACATCGTGGCCGATTTAATATACGGGGGCATTATATCCCCGTATATTCTATCTACGGGTAAAAGCGCGGGCACCTATTCCGCATTTCAAGTGGTCAGAAATAGGACCATCCTCGAACGACTGACGGACACCTGTCGATCAAACTAGACTCGGCGCTCAACTGCTGGGGGCTGTCACGATGCTTGGCGCGCGATCCGATATTTATTTGCGCAAGCTGCTGCTTGTTGTCTCGCTACTACTGCTTTTTGCCGGCCCCTTTGCTGCCATCGCACAGCCCATAACGCCTCTGGCCCCACCAAGCGGTTCCGACCCTGAATATCGCATCAATCCGGGTGACGAACTCGACATATTGATTTGGGGGGAAGAGCGGTTGCAGCGCGTCGTGCGCGTCCTGCCCGATGGTACCTTCACCTTCCCCCTGGCGGGACGGATCGCGGCTGCCGATCGCACCGTGACGGAAATCGCCAACCAGATCCGGCTCAACATCGCACCCAATTACCGGGAAGGCGCGCCGGACATCACCGTTGCCGTGAGGGAGGCCACAGGCATGCGCTTCTATGTGATGGGCAAGGTCCGCACGCCGGGCGGATTTTCGTCCGGCAAGGCAGTCAACGTGATCCAGGCTCTGAGCATGGCCGGCGGGTTGGCGGAGTTTGCGGACGTAAAGAACGCCATCATCCTCAGGCATACGGCGCAAGGGCAGACGGTAGAGCGGGTGCGCCTTTCTGCCTTGCTGAAGGGCGCGCGCGGCATTGATCCGGGGCGGCTCGCCGCGCCTCTTCCTCTGCTGGAGGCGGGCGATGTCCTTCTCATTCCCTGATCGTCAGGCATGGGCCGCGGCCATCGTCATCCCGGCGATGATCGTCGTGCCGGCCAATAGCCGCACCGAACCGCGGCTGGACGTCGATATGTCGGTTCTGGCATCTCCCAATCCCCTGTTGCTGCAAGGCGAACGCAGAGGCGCGACCTCGCTAGAAGTGGCTGCATCGCCCGGCATCACCATCACCTCGCCAGGTGGATCGACCATGGATGCTGGCGGCACGATCAGATATCGCAACTATACACGGCGATATGGCCATTATCTGCTGGGCGATTTCCGTGTCGAGGGGCGCTATCGCGATAGCGAGTATCTCACTGTCGGTGGATGGGCGGGATATAGTCGGGCTCTGGCGATCGACCTGCTTGCATCCAGCGATGATGCGGCCGGCGATCCGCGCGGCATTCGCAACAGCTGGTATGGCGGCGTCGATGCGGCGTGGCGCCCCAATATCTATACGCTCATCACGCCGGACATAAGATTTGAACGAGCCGTCTATGCGGACAGCGATCTGCTGCGCAACGCAAACGCCTTGACCTTCAGCCTGGCTTACGCTCGCCGTGTCGGCCCTCGCACAAGTATAGGACTGCGCGCCCGCGATACCATGAATTCCGTGACCGGCATGGCCGGCATGAACAGTATGGCACTTTACGCCACGCTCAATCGCCAACTGGGGCCACGCGCACGCCTGCTGGCAGAACTCGGCGTGGAACGGGCAGGGCGTCAGATCGAATGGCTGGAAGACGTCAAAATGCGTCGGCCAGGCCGCACCCTGCTTGCAGGCCGGGTCGATCTGTGTCGGGAGCCGGAGGAAGGCGACCATGCGTTGACGGGCTGTTTTTCCGCCATGCTGAACTCGGAAATCAGCGGCTTTGGCGGCCTGCGCCGCGACGCGACGGTGTCGATATCGCTCAGCAAGGCTCTGGGCGAGCATTTCAAGCTGCGCGGTGTCAGCGAATATCGCCATTCCTCGCTGATCGGCGGATCGCTCGTGAGCGCACCTGCCCCAGGCATGCGGACTAGTACGACGGATGCGGTGCGTAACATCGTGATGCTGGACTGGAAGTTGCGCCCTAATGTGACTTTGACCGGCAGCGCTCAATATCTTCGCCGTCAACTGGTTACGGGAAAGCGTATCGGATCGGCCTTTATCGGCCTTCAACTGCGCTACCATTTCGGACAACGCAAATGAACGAAGATCTTAGCCAGAATGGCAGCGTGATCAGCCTGCCGGAACTCCTGGCCATTATTTACAGGCGGCGTTGGTGGATCATGGTACCGACGCTGATCGGGATATTGGTGGCGCTGGCGATCGCGCTGTTGATGACGCCAGCCTATCGTTCGCAAGCCACGCTGCTGATAGATTCGCCGCAGATCCCGACCAGCTTCGCCCCGGTGCGGACCGCCAATTACGCCAATGAACGTGTGGCAAAGATCCGGCAACAGATCATGAGCCGTTCCAACCTGACCAGATTGATCCGGGAAGGGGGGCTTTACGAACGGGAGCAGCGTTCGATGTCGTTCGACGACCTGCTAGGGGTCATGCGCAGCGCCATCGCCGTCGATCTGGTAAGCGCCAGCGGGAACCAGCGTCCGGGCGCTGCGACCGACACGATCGCATTCGACCTGTCCTTCACCTATTTCGACCCTGACGCCACCCATGCCGTCGCCGAGAAACTCGTCGCGATGTTCATGACCGAGGACAAGAGGCTACGGACCGAGCAGGCCGTGGGCACCGCTGCCTTTCTGGGGCGGCGCGTCGATGATTTACGTAATCAGATGGTCGCGCTGGAAGGCAAACGCCGGGAGATAGAGAGCCGTTATGCCGGCGCTCTTCCAGATCAGGTAGCGTTGAGCGCGCAATCGGGGTCATCGCTGCGTTCGGAGGTGTCCCGGCTGGATGCGGAAACACAAGGCCTTGTGCAGCAGAACAGCCTGCTTGCGACGCGGAGCGAGGAAATCGCGGCCGCGCCTCGGCCAGAATTGGACGCGTTGCGCAAGGCCGAAGAACGTGTCGCGCAATTGGGCGCCACTTATTCGGACACGCATCCTGATGTGATCGCTGCGCAAATTGCCGTCGATCGGCAGCGGCGCGTCGCTCAAAGGTCGGCGGGGCCGATGCCGGGCAGCGGCGCGGTAGCGTCTGAAATGGGGGCCACGCGCGCGCGTATCGCTATGCTGGCCGCACGCCGGAACGAACTGGTGGGAACGATCGCGCAGATGGAGCGTGTAACGGCGCTTGCGCCGCAAGCGACCTATGAGTTGAACAATCTGGAACGCGATTACGACAATCTGAAACGCCAATATCAGGACGTGCGCGACACGCAGATGGAGGCGCAGGTCGCCGCCAGCCTTCAGGCAGAGGATAAGGGCGAGCGATTTTCGGTCGTGAACGCGGCCAGTGCGCCGCTCGACCCCATTCGTCCCAAAAGAATGCAACTGCTGATCAGCGGCCTTCTGGGCGGGTTCGTCGTCGGATTGATGTTGGTCATAATTTGGGAATTCATCGCCGGCCCGATCCATGGCGAGGGTGCGGTGGCGCGGTTGATGGACTGTCCGCCGCTTGCCGTCATCCCGATATTGGCGCCCGGCATGGCGATGCCGATATTGGAGCGCGCGCGCCGCTTCTTGCGGTTGCCGTCTAAACGGTCCGACATCCTTCGATCGGGAGTGGAATGATGGCGACCATAGCCAAGGGCACCGCGATCACGGTCGCACATGCAGCCGGAAGACGAGATGTCATTCTCGACCGGTCGCTGCTGCTCGACAATGGCATATTCGGGCTGGAACATATGGATCAGCGCGCACGCAGCTTCATCCTGCTGCGGTCCCAGATCATGAACGGCTTTCACGCCGATGGCGGCAGGATATTGGCGATTACGTCGACCCAGGCGGGCAACGGAAAGACGTTCGTCACCACAAATCTGGCGACGGCGCTGTGCCTGATCCAACCGACGATATTGATCGATTTCGACCTTCGCCGGCCGACGATGGCGGATCGCTTTGGGCTGACGGTGAAGGCCGGCGTGGACGATTATCTGCTGGGCGACTGCGAATGGGAAGATGTCGGGCAAAAGGCGAGAGGACTGGATCTGACATTATTCCCGGTTCGGCTGCCTCGGCAGGATTCCTCGACCCTTCTTGCGTCGGGGCGAATGGCAGGAGCGATACGGGCGATTCAGTCGGCATCCCATCAACCCATCTGCATTATCGACACGCCACCTGCCCTTGTTCTGGACGACATCATGCTGATCGGGCGCAATGCCGACGGTATCGTGATGGTGATAGAGGAAGGGCGCACCACGGCGAGGGATGTGAAGCAAGTCTTGCGGCTGCTCAGCCCGACGCGGATTGTCGGATCGGTGCTGAACAAGTCCATAACCGCGAGGCGGGATCGTTATGGATATGATTATTATGAAGCACCCTGATCGCCGCCATGGCCTGTGGGATGAAGGTCTGGATTTCCCCCACGCATTCCGCTGTCTCCGCGGGCACATGACGATCCTCTATAGCAGATGGCAGGTCCGGCATGCGCCTTTGCAATGTCGTATGACCCTTGCCTGACAAGGTGGAGATGGACGCATGACTCCTCGTGAACTGCTTGCTGCGATCCCCCCCGTGTCTCCCCCACTGACTTTGGTGCAGGAACAATGGCCGACACCCGTTACCCAGCCCTTCATGCCGCCATTGGCTGAATATATGCCTTATCTTCAGACCATCTGGGCCAATCGGTGGCTGACCAACTCCGGGCCGTTCCACCAGGAACTGGAGCGGGCTTTGGAGCAGCATCTGGGCGTGCCGCATCTTTCCCTGATATCCAACGGAACCACCGCCCTATGGATAGCCTTGCAGGCGCTCCGGATCGGTGGTGAAGTCATAACGACGCCATTTTCCTTCGTGGCGACCGCGCACGCGCTGCGCCTTGTCGGCGCGACGCCGGTCTTCGTCGATATTGACGAGGCCGACTGCAACCTCTCACCGCAAGGCATAGAGGCCGCCATCACCGAGAGGACCACCGCCATCTTGCCGGTGCATTGTTTCGGCCATCCCTGCGACGTGAAGGCAATCGGCGAGGTCGCCGACATTCATGACCTCAAGGTGATTTATGACGCGGCCCATGCCTTTGGCGTGCAGGCTGATGGATCAAGCATTCTGTGCCATGGCGACCTGTCGACTGTCAGTTTCCATGCGACCAAGGTTTTCAGCACGATAGAAGGGGGGGCGATCATATCGCCTGACGCGCGGACCAAGGCGAAGATCGACCGGCTGCGCAACTTCGGGTTCGTCGGCGACATGACGCTGGCGGGGGCATCCATCAATGGCAAGCTGAATGAACTCCAGGCGGCATTTGGCCTTTTGCAACTGCGCTATATCGACGACATCATCGCGCGGCGGGCCGCGATCAGCGCGCGTTACCATAGTGCTTTGGCGGAAATGGCGGGTATCATGCCGTTCCACGCCATTGGCGCGACCACGCTCAATCACGCCTATTTCCCCGTACGCGTAACGGAAGAATATGCAGTCAGCAGCGATACATTATGCCGCGAACTGCAATCTGTGGGCATCATGGCGCGGCGCTATTTCCATCCCCTGATCTGCGACATGCCCGGTTATCGCGACCTTCCCTCGGCACGTCAGGCCCTTCCGGTCGCGCGCCGTATCGCACGCCAGATATTGTGCCTGCCGATCCACGCCAATCTGAGCGATGAGCAGGTCGATCGGGCCGTTGGAATATTGGCTCGTGCCTGAGGTGAATATGCGCGATGCGATGGCATGGATGCGCGATCTGCCTGCCCGCATGGCGCTGCGTTGCGCCAATATGCGAATAATCAACCGGCGCCTGGAAAGAGGTCACGCCAAGAGGCTGGCCCGGCATGAGGGTAAAGCGCCCAAGCTGTCGGGGATCGACCTGGAGATCGTGGAGGGACTGCGGCGGGACGGGATTTTCGTGACAAATCTGGCGGCGCTGGGATTGCCCGGTTCGGACGCGATGCTGGCCGCAGGGCGGATGGTCGGCGATGCCTTCTCGGTGGAGGCGCGGCAGCAGTCCGCCGATGGGGCTGCATTGACGATCGCCCCACCCGCTTCGGTCGCGTCGCGGCCAGAGATATTCGCATGGGGATTGCATGAGCGCCTGCTGGATATCGTCGAGGCCTATCTCGGCGTTCCAGTCGGCTATGATGGCGTCAATTTGATCTACACGGTATCTGGCGGCCGGGAAGCGGGTCCGCGTTGCTGGCATCGGGACTGGGAGGACCGGCGCACCATAAAGATCGGCATCTACTGCAACGATGTCGTGGCGGGCGGCGGCCCGTTTCAGCTCATACGCCGCCGCGACCCCACACAGGGCGGGCCTCACGGCTATCACTACAGCTTGGCTGACGATAATATGCTGACGGAAAAACTCGGCGCGGACTATCATCAGGATATCGTCAGTTGCGAAGGTCCGGCAGGAACCGTCTTCTTCTGCGAGACGGCGCTGCATTTCCATCGAGGCGAGCCGGCTGTTCACGCAGATCGCCAGGCATTGTTTCACAGCTATTTTGCGCGCAGACCGCGTCACCCTTTTCTTTGCGAACGGTCGGGATTGAGCCGAAAGCAGATTTCCCACCTCGCCGGGCCATTAAGTCTTCGTCAACGTGCAAGTGCGTGTTGGCGGCGAGATCTGCCTTGGTTCGTCCGGCTCATTCCTCCGGCGAGGATCTAGGCTCAAAATCTATCAATTGTCCGGGCTAATGACGATAGGTTGTTTTTGAAGTCGATCCCAAGTCAACCATCGATCATGTCTTCATGAAGGTGCCGGCAGCCGCACCTGATAAACCAATATGCGGTTGTCATTGTCCAGGTCGGAATCGCAGGATTGCCCGGACATGCGGCAGTGGCGCGCGATGAAGTCATTATCGTTGCCGACGAGCAGGAAATAATCGCCGGGCCGCCCCGGTTGCAGGGTCGGAACCAGGTCCATCGCTTCCCATTTCTCGGACAGGGCATCAACGCTCAGACCGAACCGCGCAAGTTGAACGGGATTGAGCATGTCGATCAGTTCGCCATGTTCGGCAGGAACGATATCCGGCTTGAGTGCCGTTCCGGCCGGGTCTTGGAGCAAGGATATGGTGTCATTTTCATAGGGAAGACCGGCAATGTTGGTCGCATGGCTGACGTCGACCAGCAGAATCTTCTTGTAGACGATGGGCGTTTTGGGATCTGCGCCGCGTCCGGCCGCATCGCGCGCCAGCATCAAGAAGCGATGATCGTCGATCGCCAATATCTCGCTCTGCGCGGCGGTGCGGTCGGGGCGCTGCCCCTTGCCATCCTTGTCATAGGCCGGAAGCTTTACGACATGATGGGCAATGGGTTGCGAAGGGGTTGGTGTTCGGCTGATGTCATATATCAGCACGCGGCTGTTGATGCGGCCCGCGGCGTTGCCCGTCGCGCTGTCCTGGACAAGGGCGCTTTGCAGGACAACGAACAATCTATGTCCATCGGGCGATATCGATAGGCCTTCTGGACCCTGATTATTGCGTCGCCCCGTATCTGGCGCTTGCAGGGATCCGAAATAGGGGCGCCCATTGGACATTGGCATGACTGCGGCGGGCGGACGGATCACACCGCGCAGCTTTCCGCCGCGATCGAAATAATAGATGTTGGCCGTATATTCGTCACCGATGTAGAAATGGCCATCGCGCGTGAATTGCAGCGATTCTGCGTCGAGCGATATCTTGCCCATGCCGGTGCCATCGGCTGGCGCGGGCAGGATGATGCCTCGCTCGGTCTTCGTGCCGGCGGCCGGGTCCGCGCCTGTAAAGGGCCGGCCGTCAAAGTCGCGCAGCTTCAATCCGCCGTCGGGTGTAAAAGTCAGTTGGCCGTCGCCGGGCGTGAAGCGTAGCCGGAACCGGTTCAGTCGCGCGGGGTAATCGAAAAACAGTTTGGCCGCCGGATCGTTGCGACCCCGATCCGGCAAGGTCCACAATATGCCCTCATAATGGTCGCCGACGCGTCTCCAGCTGCCGGGCGCGATCTTCAGAGAGGAGAAAGACCCCAGCGTGTCACCCAGGAAATCGATGGTGTCGGCTGGCAATTGCCCGGCGCCGACCAGGCCTTGATCGACAAAGACCTGATCGTGAAACGGGATATTACGGACGTCGGGAACCTTGTTCCCGTCAGTCCCGGCGATCGCCCCCTCTCCGCCGGCAAGGGGGGAGAGAAGGGCCGTCAATAGCCAAATGATGGTCAGATGTTTAGAAAGCAACGCCGATGGTCCCGAACACTTGCCGCGGTGCCGACGAATGGAACACCAGGATAGAGCCGGTCGGGTCGTTCGGCGCGAACACGCTATTGTCGAAATTGGAAGCATAGCGCTTGTCGGTCAGGTTGGTGACGTTGAGCGACAGCTTCGTATTCTTCAGCGGACCCAGATCGCCAAAGCTGTAGCTGACGCCCAGATCGACCGTCGCATAACCGCCAAAACCCTGATCGTTCATATAGGTGTAATAGCGCTTGCCGGTATATTTGCCCATCACCGATGCGGAGAAGCCGCCATAGTTCAGCGTCAGGGCGCTGGAATATAGCTGCTTGGGCGTATCGACCTGCTGCTTGCCATGGGTGGCGTACAGCACGCAGGTGGCGGTGCAGAAGTTCAGATCCTGATCATAGACCGTCTTGTTCAAGGAGGCGGAATTATACCAGCTCAACCACGGCGCCGGCTTCCACAGGACACCGAGTTCCAGGCCCTTTGCAGTGACGCTGCCGGCGTTGTGGAAGGAATTGCCACAGCCCGGATTTTGCTGCTGGTTCGTCGGGCACGGATTATATTGCAACAGCCGGTCGTCGAATTTCACCCAATAGCCGGTTGCCGAAACCTGAAGCGTGCGGCCGACATAGCGATAGCCGCCCTCGACGCTGCGCGACGTTTCCGGTTTCAGCGTGGCGCCCTGGGCGTTCCAGATCGGCTGTGTCACCGATTGCGGCCCAAGTTTGAAACCACCCTGATACATGGCGATATTTTCGGCATAGCTGGCGAAGACTTCATGGCCGCGCGCCACTTCCCAATGGACGCCGAATTCGGGAAGGAAATAATCCTTGGCCGTCAAAGATCCCGTGGCGAACTGGGTGGATGCCGGCGGCGCTGCCTTGGCAATGCCGCGGATGGCCCGCGCATCGGACCGGGAGTAGGTGCCCTTGAATCCGAAATCGAAAGTCAGTCTGTCGTCGAGCAGCGACACCGTGTCCTGCATGTAGAATTGCCGGGTCGTCCAGTCGGTTTCCTGCACCCATTGTGCCGTGGCCGGCTGGCCCTTCAGAAACTGGCCGAGGTCGAACGGGCCGGTGACGTCGTTGCGGATGTAGCGGGCGGCGCTGCTCTTATTGGCTTCCGTCCATACGCCCGCTTCGAAATGGTTGAACCCGATCCGCCAGCTAAGGCTGCCCAGCACGCCGTCGCGATCAATGGTGTAGCGCGTATCACGGATCGTCACGGGCAGGTCGTCGGCGGTGGTCGCCGTACCCTGAGTCGACAGGCCGGAGATGAAATTGTTGCCGGCACCCTTGTCGGTATGGCGATATCCCTGCACGCGTGCGCTCAGCCCCGTGGCGATTTCGATATCGGCCGCGAGATAATAGAGCTGGTCGTTCCGCAGGATCTGGCCGTTGGTGAAGGTCACGTCGCCGCTTTTCTCCGGCGCCGCGGACGGGACGCACTTGATCGGTGTCGTCGTCACCGCGCAGGCGTTGCGGCTGAGATAGGTCTGCCAATTCGGGGCATAACCGCCCAGATCCCAGCCGCGGCGCGCCAGCGTGTCTTTGGACAGATAGGCATCGTCGGCCTGGTTGGTGCGCGAAATGTCGGCAAAGGCCGTCAGCTTGAAGCCATCGGTCCGATACACGATCTTGGCATTGACCTGCTTGCCCGTGGATTTCTTGTACGCGGCTTGATCCACGAACAGATCCTGTCGGCTGTAATGGCCCGAAACATAGGCCGACAGGCCTTGATACTCGCCGGTGTCGAAGCGTACGAATGTGCGCGCGGTCTTCTCGCTGCCGATGGTCTGGCTGACCTTCAGGCCCAGATCCTTGCTCGGGTCGCTGCTGGTGTAGATCACCGCGCCGCCCAGATTGCTGGTTGAAGCGATCGCAAGGCCGGCAATGCCCGTGGCAAGGTCTGCGCGTCCCAGATTTTCGGAGATCAATGCGCGGCTGATCGTCAGGCCGTTATAATTATTGTAGGCGCCGTCGCCCAGCGGCATGCCGTCCAGCGTATAGCCCAAATGTGTGGTGCTGAAACCACGTACCTGAAGCGACAGGGACTGTTCGTTGACGCCCAGCGCGTCGATGGATTGCGCGCTGACGCCGGGCAGCATGTTCAACGCCTTCTGAATGCTGGTGCCGGGCGGCAGCGCATCCAGGTTGGACGGTACCAGGGTCGAAACCGATCGCGTTTCGCCGCTGCCGACAACGACGATGTCGACATTGCCATTGCCTGCGGTATCGAGCGCCGGTGCGGCGGTTGCGGCCGTCTCGGCGTAGCTGGCGGGCGCGATGGCGACCAGCGCGACGGAGGCCATGAAAAATGCGTAAGCCTTGCCGTGGCGCATATTGCGGCGCGAAAAATTCGTCATGTATATATCCTGTCCCCGGCGACCCTCTCGATCACCCCGGAGAGGCCGCTAAGCCCGCTTCTGGTCATTTTTGTTACGATTCAGAAACGCGGCATTAATGTTGTCGTTTGTGAGACATTTATGCATCATGGCCGGGTGGCGGTGCCCGGCAGAGTAGCGTCCTAACCCGATCGGCCACTTCCGCTAGCCGATCGAAATCATGCTCTATAAGGTAATCGCCGCGTTCGATCTCAGCCGGCTATGATCTGCGCATAGGCTTGCGGATCGACATTGCTGCCAGATATCACGACGACCGTGGCACCATCGGCTGGCGGCGCGATGCCCTCCAGCGCCGCGGCCAGCGCCACCGCACCGCCGGGTTCAATGACCAGCTTCATCTTTTCGAAGGCGAAGCGCATTGCATCGCGGACCTGATCGTCGGTGACGCAAAGCCCGCCGGACAGCAGCGCCTTGTTGATGGGGAATGTCAAAGCGCCGGGGCTGGGCGCCAACAGGGCGTCGCAAATCGAACGAGCCTGGGCCTCCACGCTTTCTCGTACACCACTGGCCAGCGACCGGGCGGTATCGTCAAATGCAGCCGGCTCCACGCTGTAGATAGCTACGCCGGGCGCCTGATCCTTGATCGCCGTGGCGATACCCGCAACAAGGCCGCCACCGCCGCAGCATACCAGCACCCGGCCTATCTGAACCCCGGCCGCCTGCGCCTGCTCCCATATCTCCAGTCCGGCCGTTCCCTGCCCTGCGATGATGTAGGGGTCGTCAAAGGATGGGACGAGCACGGCGTCGCGCTCCGCTGCCAACGCCGTGGCGATGGCCTCGCGCGATTGCGTGTAGCGATCATAGGGCACGACCTGTGCTCCAAGTGCGCGCGTATTGGCGACCTTGATGGCGGGCGCGTCGGACGGCATCACGATGGTCGCCGGAATATCGAGCAACCGCGCTGCTGCGGCAACGCCCTGCGCATGATTGCCCGAAGACCATGCCACAACGCCATGGGCCCGCTGTTCGTCCGGAATACGGGACAGACGGTTATAGGCGCCGCGAAACTTGAACGATCCGGTATGTTGGGCACCTTCGAACTTGACCAGCACCCTGTGCCCGACCCGCTCGTTGAGCGGCGCAAATTCCAGCATGGGCGTCCGGATGATCGCTCCGGAAATACGTTCTGCGGCATCACGAACATCGGCAGCGTCAATGGCAAGGTCGGTCATGATGATTGTCCAATTTGGCGAACGAGGGTCGCAATATATGCCGGCTTTTCTTGATCATTCCACATTGTAAGCCGCACAAACGGTGCCACCTTCGGCCGCCTGTCAGGCCTTCGATGTAGCCGGCTGGCTGGTCGAAACGTGCAATATATGGCTGTCGTCATAGCGGATCCAACAGGCAAAGCCGTGACCACATTCCGCATGAAGTTTCAGAATTTCGGCATGGTCGAAACGGTAGAGATGACCATTGTCTTTGACTTCGATTGTGTCGACGCTCTGGAAATCGACAGGAGCCAGCGGAACGGCATCCCGGCCACGCTTGACCTTCACGTCATACCGCGCCGCGCCTTTGAGATAGGCGATGACGATGTCGTGGGAACTGGCATTCTGCCATCTGGGGTGAATGGGGCCGCATCCCTGCAACAGGGCCAGGGTCGCCATAGCAAGGGCGATTTTGCCGATTATCTTCACCAGATGGTCTCCGCGTTCCGTTGGTTCGCCTCTCCCGATATGGCTTTCATGGTCTTGATTGCGGCTCCTACCTGCCTGAGCATGAGTGCCGGATTAACGATCGGCGGACGGGGTACCGTCCGCCGATGATAAGGGCCGATCTAGCCGATCTTGCCGAGCAAACTGTCCACTGCGACCTTGGCGTCGCCGTAGAACATCCGCGTATTGTCCTTGTAGAAAAGCGGGTTTTCGATACCGGAATAGCCGGTGCCCTGGCCGCGCTTCGACACGAAGACCTGCTTGGCCTTCCACACTTCGAGCACCGGCATGCCCGCGATCGGCGAGTTGGGATCGTCCTGCGCAGCCGGATTGACGATATCGTTGGAGCCGATGACGATCACCACGTCGGTAGACGGAAAATCCTCGTTGATCTCGTCCATTTCCAGCACGATGTCATAGGGCACCTTGGCCTCTGCCAGCAGCACGTTCATGTGGCCGGGCAGGCGGCCTGCGACGGGGTGGATGGCAAAGCGGACAGTCTTGCCCGCCGCGCGCAGCTTGCGGGTCAGTTCGCTCACGCTCTGCTGCGCCTGCGCCACCGCCATGCCATAGCCTGGCACGATGATGATGCTGTCCGCCTCATTGAGGGCGGCGGCCACGCCATCGGCGTCGATCGCGACCTGCTCGCCCTCGATCTCCGCTGCCGGGCCGCTGGTGCCGCCAAAGCCGCCCAGGATCACCGAGACGAACGACCGGTTCATCGCTTTGCACATGATGTAGCTCAGGATCGCACCCGAGGAACCGACCAGCGCCCCGGTCACGATCAGCAGGTCGTTACCCAGCGTGAAGCCGATCGCGGCGGCTGCCCAGCCCGAATAGCTGTTCAGCATCGAGACGACGACGGGCATGTCCGCGCCGCCGATGCCCATGACCAGATGGAAACCGATGAACAGCGCCAGCACCGTCATGGCGATCAGCACGGTCAGTTCGCGGCCCTCGATCCCGATATTGCCGACATACATGACGAGCAGTAGCAGCGATGCGATGGCTGCTATGGCGTTCAGCAAATGGCCACCCGGCAGTTTCTTCGCCTTGCCGTCCAGCTTGCCGGCCAACTTGCCAAAGGCGACGATCGACCCGGTGAAGGTCACCGCGCCGATGAAGATGCCCAGAAATTCCTCGACCTTGAGGATATTGATCTCGACCGGCGTCTTGTGCGCCAGCACGCCGGCAAAGCCGGTCAGGGCGTCGCGCGCGGCGGGATCGAGCGCGTGCACCGTTTCCAGTTCAAAATGCGCATTGAAGCCTATAAGCACCGCTGCCAGCCCCACAAAGCTATGCAGGGCGGCCACCAGTTGCGGCATTTCGGTCATCTGCACCCGCACCGCGACGATCCAGCCGATGATGGCGGCTACGGCGAAACTGCCGATCACGATCGGCAGATTGGCCGCGCCAGGGCCAAGCAGCGTTGCCAGCACGGCCAGCGCCATGCCGGAAATGCCATACCACACCGCCCGCTTGGCGCTCTCCTGATTGGACAGGCCGCCAAGCGACAGAATGAACAGGACCGCGGCCGAGATATAGGCTGCGGACACTATGCCAGTATCGAACATGCAGGCCCCCTTATGACCGCTGGAACATGGCCAGCATCCGGCGCGTGACCAGGAAGCCGCCAACGATGTTGATCGAAGCGATCAGGATGGAAATCGTCGCCAGAACCAGCACGATGGTGCTGGATGACCCGACTTGAAGCACGGCCCCCACCACGACGATGCCCGAAATCGCATTGGTCACCGCCATCAGCGGCGTGTGCAGTGCGTGGCTGACATTCCAGATCACCTGGAACCCGACGAAACAGGCCAGCACGAAGACGATGAAATGCGCCATGAAGCTGGCCGGGGCGACCGCACCGACGCCCATCAGCAGCAGCGCGGCGACGATGAGCAGCGTGACCTGCGACCGGGTCTGCGCCTTGAACGCGGCGATGTCCTTCGCCCGCTTCTGCTCGGGCGTCAGTTCCTCGGCCTTGGGCTTGGGCTTTTGCGCGGCGATCGCCTTGATTTTGGGCGGTGGCGGCGGGAAGCTGACCTGCCCTTCAAAGGCGATGGTCGCACCCCGGATCACGTCGTCCTCCATATCATGGACGATCACGCCATCCTTGCCCGGCGTCAGGTCGGCCAGCATGTGGCGGACGTTGCTGGCATAAAGCGAGCTGGATTGCGCCGCCATGCGACTGGGAAAATCGGTATAGCCGATGATCGTCACGCCATTGGCAGACACGATCTTCTGGTCGGTGACGGTCAGTTCGCAATTGCCGCCGCGTTCGGCCGCCAGATCGACGATGACCGATCCGGGCCGCATCGCCTCGACCATGTCCTTGGTCCACAGAACGGGCGCATCGCGGCCCGGAATGAGAGCGGTGGAAATGACGATGTCGACGGTCGGCGCCAGTTCGCGAAACTTCTTGAGCTGCGCTTCGCGAAATTCGGGGCTGGACGGGGCGGCGTATCCACCGGTCGCCGCGCCATCCTGCTGTTCTTCCGAAAAATCGAGATAGACGAACTGCGCGCCCATCGATTCGATCTGCTCGGCGACTTCCGGCCGCACGTCGAAGGCCAGCGTGATGGCGCCGAGCGATGTCGCCGCGCCAATTGCGGCCAGGCCCGCGACACCTGCGCCGATCACCAGCACCTTTGCCGGCGGTACTTTTCCTGCTGCGGTCACCTGACCGGTAAAGAAGCGGCCGAAATTGGCACCCGCCTCGATCACCGCGCGATAACCGGCGATATTCGCCATGGACGACAGCGCGTCCATTTTCTGCGCGCGCGAAATGCGGGGCACCATGTCCATCGCCAGTATATTGGCGCCGGTGGCATTGATCGCCGCCAGTTCTTCGCCGCGCTGGCCGGGATAGAAGAAGGAGATCAGCGTCTTGCCGGGCGTCAGTCGCGCCGTCTCTTCTGCCTCGGGCGGGCGGACCTTCACGATCACGTCCGCTTCGGCCCATAATGCGTCTGCATCGGCCACGACCGTCACGCCAGCCGCGCGGTAGGCATCATCGGCAAAGCCGGCCTGCTGACCCGCGCCACTTTCGACCAGGCATATATGGCCCAGTTTCTGAAGTTGCCCCGCACTGTCTGGAGTCAGCGCAACGCGCGCCTCGCCCAGTGACTTTTCTCTGGGTGCACCAATCTTCACTCTGCGCTCCTCCCCTTTTCCGGCCATGGTCCGGTCGCCCGGCGCATGAACTTGACCCCTATTGGCGGCTCCAATGCGCTTGGTCCATCGTAAAAGCCTTGCCGCCGTAAAAGCTGAACTTCCTGGCCGTGATAATGACCATTCATGTCAGTTCCAAGCAGTCCGGTGATATGGACCTGAATGCCGGCTCGGTTTTGCTTGGCCGGCTAGCCACTCCTGTTCGATAATGCTTTCCACATCGCGTCCGAACGCCTAGAGGCGCTTTATCCCCGGGGGGCCGCTCATGCGCGGCTGAGAGGTGGTCAGCAGACCACGACCCGCTGAACCTGATCCGGCTGATTACCGGCGTAGGGAGGGCAAGGCGGCGCGTCCGCCAGTCCCTCCGCGTGGAGTGGACGAGAGACGATGACGATATATGTGACTTTTGTTGGCCGGGCCGCTCTTGCGACGGCGTTGCTGGTGTCGGCTTCCGTCGCGATGGCGGCGGACGACGAACAGGATCGCGCGACCATAGAGGTCACGGGCTATCCCGACCCGCAGGGCCTGCTGCCTGACCAGAATGCGCCCAAGGCGGTCAGTTCGATCGCCGAAGCCTTCATCAGCAAGCAGGCGCCAACGCTCAACGCCTTCCAGCTGGTCAACCTGCTGCCCGGCGCGAATGTGTCGTCGAGCGATCCCTATGGTCTGTCCGCAACGTCCAGCCTTACGCTGCGCGGCTTGGGACAGGACCAGATCGGCGTGCTGCTGGAAGGGGCGCCGCAGAACGACATCGGCTATTATTACGCCTATCCCTCGCAATTTGCCGACGCGGAAAATGTGCGGCAGATCGCATTGGCGCAGGGCGCGGCCGATATCGACGCGCCGGTCGTGGCGGCGGCGGGCGGCACATTGTCGCTGACGCTGAATGACCCCAAGGAGGAGATGGGTGGCCTTATCAACCTGTCGGCCGGCTCCTACGACCAGCGGCGCGTCTTCGCGCGGTTCGACACCGGCGAGATCGGGAATAGCGGCCTCAAGGCGTTCATCTCCTACTCCAACAACCGCGCGGACAATTGGCGTGGGGCAGGCTATGACAAGCGCCAGCATATCGACGCGAAACTGCTGCACGAATGGGGCGAGGGCAATCGCGCCAGCCTGGCAGTGTCCTATAATGATGCCATCACCTCCACCTACCCCAGCCCGACCATGGCGGACTGGAAGGCGAGCGGGCGCGGCTTCAACTTTACCAAGCGCTACACGGACGGCGACACCAGCTATTGGCGCCTCTATCGCGCGCCGTTCCGCAACCTCTATTTCGCCGCGCCGGTGCATATTCAGCTGAGCGACAGCCTGACATTCGATAGCAGCGCCTATCTCCAGATGGGGCATGGCAATTCGCCCTATGGCACGCAGCTGGCGACCACCGGCAATTATCTGGGCACCGAAGAACTGACGCAGCCGATCGCGCTGCCCGGCGCCGTCGATGGCGTGGCGACCGTGCTCGGCAACTGGACCGGCAAGCAAAGGCGCGTCGGCGACGTCAGCAAGCTGACCTTGCAGGCGGGCATCCACAGCATCACCGCCGGCCTGTGGTTCGACTATGGCACCGACCGCGTGACACAAAGCTATACGTCGATCGATGCGAATGGGCGGCCGGTCGATGCCTGGGGCTATCAGGACAAGGCGATCCGCACGGCCGACGGCCGCCTGCTCGCCTATGAAAATCAGCGCACCGTCACCGTGACCAAGGGCTTTTTCCTGGCGGACAGTATCGCGCTCACGCCGCGCCTGGGCATCGATATCGGGTTGAAGGGGGTGAGCCTGCTGCGCAACGGCCGCAATTATCTGCCGGGACCGCAGTCGAAAGTGCATGTCGACAGCTTCGCCGCCTTGCCGCGCGCGGCGGTCCATTATCGACTGGACGAGCGGCAACAATTGTTCGCCAACATCACTACCAATTTCCGCACGCCCAACGAATTTTCCCTCTATGACAGCTATTATGGCGGCGAACTGGTCAACCAGGGGACGGGCGCGCTGAAGAATGAATATAGCGTCTCGCAGGAGCTGGGTTATCGCTATATCGGCCCCAACCTGTCCTTCTCGCTGACCGCCTTCCACTATCATTTCCGCAATCGTCAGGTCGCGACGGTGGTCAACAGCGGCGGCGCGCTGGTCAATTCGACGATCAATGGCGGCAGCCAGACCAGCTATGGCCTGGACGGCGAGATCGACTATCGCCCGTTCAAGGGGTTCAGCCTCTACGCATCGGGCGAATATCTGCACAGCCGGCTGGATGACGATCTGTCGGTGGGCGGCGACCGGTTGCCGACGAAGGGCAAGCGCGCGGTCGCGGCGCCACGCTTTCAGTTCGCCCTTGGCAGCACCTATGATGATGGTCGCCTGTTCGGCAGCACGGCCCTTAAATATGTCGGCCGCCAATATGCGACCTTCATGAATGATGAGAGCATCAAGGGCTATGCCACGCTGGACTTGGCGATCGGCGTCCATCTGGCCGGGCTGATCGACGCGAGCGCCATGGACCTGCGCCTGAACGCGATCAACGTCACCAACCCGCGCGTCCTGTCCGGCGTGTCGGCGATCAGCGCCAATGCGCAGGATGTGACCGGCCGCAACGGCACGTTGATCGCGGGTTCGGCGCCCGGCTACTATATCGGCAGCGGACGCGCCTTCGTGGCGACGCTATCGCGAGCTTTCTGACCATGAGCGGCGGCCATCTGGTCCATGGCATGGGGACGGCGCTGGAGGCACCGACCTGGCCCGCTATCACTCAAGCGGAGGCGGAGGCGGTGTTGGACCGCTTTCCGGCGGCAGGGCGTCTGATTGACCTCAACTGGCATTCGCCGCGTCCCTTTTCGGCAGCGGCATTGATCGAGACGGACCGAGGCGTCCATTTCCTCAAGCGCCATCATCAGCGGCTTCGCACGCCCGCAGCACTGGCGCAGGAACATGGCTTCATGGCCCATTTGCGGGCGGCGGGGCTGTCGGTGCCGGACGTGGTAACGGCGGCAAACGGCGCCAGCGTGATCGCGCTGGGTGAATGGACCTACGAACTGCATCATGACGCGCCTGGCATCGACCTTTATCGCGATCGCCAGTCCTGGACGCCGTTTCTGACGCCAGGTCATGCCCATGAAGCGGGCGCGGCACTGGCGCGGCTGCACCGGGCTGCGCAGGGCTATGAGGCACCTGCCCGCGACGATCGTCCCCTTGTTGCCAGCTTCACCATCCTGTCCGCGTCCGATCCGCTGGCGGCTGCGGAAGCCTATATCGCTGCGCGCCCGGCGCTTGCCGGCTGGCTGGCGGACAAGCCATGGCGACAGGAACTGACGCGGTTGTTCGCGACGCTGGGCGAAGGCGTGCCCGACCAAGTGCCGCTGTGGACGCACGGAGACTGGCACCCGTCCAACCTCCTCTGGACGGCAGAGGGTCAGGTCGACACCATCATCGATTTCGGGCTGGCAACACGCACATGCGCGCTCCACGACCTCGCCATCGCGATCGAGCGGACCGCCTTCCGCTGGTTGGATCTTGGGCAGGACGATGCGCTGGGTGATGTCGACACGGCGCGCGCGATCCTGGCCGGCTATCGCACGCTGCTACCGCTTCCGACCGACATGGCAACGCTTGCTCGCTTGCTGCCGCTCGTCCATGTGGAATTCGCCCTGTCGGAGATCGACTATTTCGCCGGCATCGTCGGGGATTCCGATCAGGCGGCGGTCGCCTGGCAGGATTATCTGATCGGCCATGCCGACTGGTTCCTGTCTGCTGCGGGGCAGGATTTTCTGCGCCGTTTGGCAGGGGAGGCTGTGGCCTGATGTCGGCGCTCGAAATCATCGGCGTGATCGTCAGCTTTCTGGGCATATGGCTGACCGCGAAGCGGCGTATGCTGTGCTGGCCGGTCAACCTGCTGGCCTGCGCGCTCTACTTCAAGATTTTCCTCGATGTGCGCCTCTATGCCGACATGCTGCTGCAAGCGCTGTTTGGCATAGCGATCTTCTATGGCTGGATCGTCTGGGCAAGGGGCAGGGCAGATGCAGGCGAAGTCGTCGTCGCGCCCCTGCCGTTCGTGCGCGCGCTGGCGGGCCTTGCGGTCGGCGTCATCGGCGCGCTCGCTATCGGCTGGACCATGCATCGCTTCACCGATGCGTCGCTGCCCTGGATGGATGCCGCGCTCAGCAGCTTCAGCCTGGTCGCGCAATATTGGACCGCACGCCGCCATGCGGCAAGCTGGCTGCTCTGGATCCTGGTCGATATCGTCTATGTCGGCATGTTTGCGTACAAGCATCTGTGGCTGACGGCCGGCCTTTACGGCGCGATGATCATCCTGGCGATACTGGGTTACAGGCGATGGCGCCTTGCGTCGGGACCGGCCACCGCCTGACCGCCTGCTATCGCGCTCACCATGGGCGACCGCTTATGGAAATCGCTCGTCCATCTATGTCCCGCACTAATAGAAAGGCCGCATAAAAGGCCGGAACATGCCGATTTGGCTTGGGTGCGAAGGCAGGTTCATGCCCGGTCATAGACGATCAAGAATTAATCATGGGATTTGCCCTGCGGGATTCCATACCCTTGGCTCATGGCTCCATTTCGGGGGCTTCAAGGCAGGAAAGGATGACATCATGTCCACAGCCGCAGCCGAGATCATCACCGCCACAGGGCTCGACATTCGCCCGCTCCAACCCACGATAGGTGCCGAAATCCACGGCATCGACATCGGCAAGCCGATCAGCCCGGACGTGCGCGATGCCATTCGCGCAGCCGTGCTGGAATATAAGGTCGTCTTCTTCCGCGACCAGCAACTCGACAATGAAAGCCACGCCGCCTTTGCGCGTGAATTCGGGCCGCTCTACACGCATCCCAGCACGACTCATGACCCCAAGGTCACGCCTATCCACAATATCTCCGCCGTGGATAATGCGCGTTTCGACAAACGTCATGCGAAGGTGAAGATCAGGCCGGGCGAGGCCTATCATAGCGACACCAGCTGGCGTCTGGTGCCGACCTGGGGCGCGGTGCTGCGCGCGGTCGATCTGCCGCCGGTCGGTGGCGACACCGTCTGGGTCGACGCCCATCTCGCCTATGAAGGACTGTCGGACGACCTGAAAGCGCGGCTGGAGGGGCTGCACGTCACCCATGATTATCGCCCCTCGCTGCTGGCCGACGGTCATGACTATCCGATCGTCGCCCATCCGGTGGTGCGCACCCATCGGGAGACGGGCCGGAAGATCCTCTGGGTCAATCTGACGCAAAGCCCGCAGATATTGGGCGTCGAACTGGCCGAAAGCCGCGACCTGATCGATCAGATCTTGCTGCAATATAAGCGCCCCGAATTTCAGGTCCGATTCTCGTGGAAGCCCGGATCGGTCGCCTTCTGGGACAATCGCGCCGCCGTTCATTATGCCGTGCGCAACTATGGCGACTATCCGCGCCTGCTTCATCGCGTTCTGATCGCCGACGAACCGCTCTACGCTGACCTTTGAAAAGCGAGAAAGCATGACCGAACCGGTCGCATCCGATCGGCAGGGGGCAGGGGTGGCGCAGCGCCGCTCCCGCCTCTGGCTGTGGGGTGGGGTGGTGCTGGCTCTGGCCGTACTCGCCACCATCCTGTTCCGTCCCGTTAGCGGGGGGACGGCCGACGAAGCGCGCACTTTGGTCGTGGGCGATCAGCGCGGCGGCGCCCAGGCCCTGCTCAAGGCGGCGGGCGAATTGGATGATGTGCCCTATCAGATCAAATGGGCCTTGTTCCCGGCCGCGTCTCCTCTGTTGGAGGCGCTGGACGCTGGCGCCATCGACATTGGCGGCATCGGTGCTGCCCCCTTTGCCTTCGCCTATGCGAGCGGTGCGCAGATCAGGGCGGTCACCGCCTATCGCCCCACCGGCGACCATGCAGGAAGGGCGTCGGCGATCGTCGTGCCGAAAAACTCGCCTATCCAGACGCTGGCCGACCTGCGCGGCAAGAAGGTGGCGACGATCCGGGGATCGGCCGGACAGGATCTGGTGCTGCGCCTGCTGGAACGGGCGGACATCGATCCCCGGACGATCCGCTGGACCTATCTGTCCAATGGGGAATCGAAGGCGGCGTTGGCGTCCGGCTCCATCGATGCCTGGTCGACCTGGGGCAGCTATGTCGGCATCGCGGTTCTGGAAGATGGCGACCGGATCTTGGCCGATGGTGGAAACCTGCCCACCGGCGTCGGCTTCTACGCCGCCAATGACAGGGCGATCGAACAAAAACGCGCCTTGCTGGGCGATTATGTCGCGCGGCTGGCGCGGGCGCGGGCCTGGGCGCGCGATCATCTCGACGATTATGCCCGCGTTCTGGCGAAGGAAACCGGCATACCGTTTGACGTCGCGCGCTTCGCCGCCCAATCCTATGTCGGTAATGCCGTGCCGATCGACGCAGCGCTCATTCGCGAACAGGCGGGCATTTTCGAGCGTTATCATGCGGCCGGGATCATCCCGGACGTGCCAAGGGCGGACAAGGGTTATGACGGATCGTTCAACCGGCAAGTGGCAGAGGCCACCTCTCCTGCAGGAGTATAGGTGGCCGGCATGACTATTCTGTCCCTATCCCGACGCCGGGCACTTATGGGCCTCGCCGCGACCGGCCTTTTTGCCGGCTGCGGCCGCGGCGCGGCTGGCGACACGCTCAAGGTCGGCAGTCAGAAAGGCGGGACGAAAGCGCTGATGCTCTCGTCCGGCGTGCTGAACGGAGTGGGCTATCCGATCGAATGGGCGGAATTTCCGGCGGCCCAGAATCTGCTGGAAGCCGTGGGCAGCGGTGCGGTCGATGTCGGGCTGGCCGGCGACGCGCCGTTCCAGTTCGCGTATCAGAGCGGCCTGCCGATCAAGGCCGTCTCCGCCCAGCGCAGCGATCCGCGCCCGACCCAAGCTGTCGCCATCGTCGTGCCCGGTGACTCGCCGGCGCGCTCCATCGCCGACCTCCGGGGCAAGCGCATCGCCACCACGCGCGGGTCGATCGGCTATTATCTTGCCCTGCGCGCCCTGCATGAAGCCGGACTGCCGCCGGATGCCGTCCATTTCATCTGGCTGACGCCGGGCGACACCCGTGCCGCCTTCGCCTCGCGCACGATCGACGCCTGGGCCTGCTGGGTGCCCTACACCACGACAGCCATCGCGGAGGGTGCACGGGTCGTCGCCGACGGCCAAAATCTCATTCACGGCTATGCCTTCGAAGTGGCCAATGAACAGGCGATCGGCGATAAACGCGCAATCCTGACCGATTTCCTGCAACGGGAATCGAAAGCGCTCGACTGGGCGGCGGCACATTCGGCCGATTATGCCAAAGTGCTGGCGAAGGAAACCGGACTGCCGTTGGACATCGCGCTCGTCATGGTGCGCAAGAATAACCGCCATACCGTGCCGATCACGCCATCCGTGATCGACGATCAAAGGATCGTGCTCGATACATTCGGGCATGCCGGGGAAATAAAGCCGGCCAGGCCGCTTGATCAGGCCTTTGCGATCCTATGATTAATGATCATGGGTATATTGCCAATTCAAAATAAAATTAAACTAAACCTCTGCAAGGTTTAACTCGTTTAAGCTGCGGCGCCGCGTTCGATAGCAAGCATCTCTGACAGATAATAGTCGCAGGGAAAGATGATGATCCTATCGCCATTGCTGAAACATAGCGTTTCGGCTGTCTCACTCGTTGTCTCACTGGCCTGTAGCGTTCACGCGGCCGAACCGCAGGCATCGGCCGCGCCGGACGATGCGGTCGCCGATGGCGGCGCCATCGTCGTGACCGGCGTGCGGGGGGCGCGGCCCCGGACCGTGGCGGACAGCCCGGTACCGATCGACGTCATCGACACGCGCGAATTGCAGGCGACGGGTCGCGTTGGCCTCAAGGACATATTGGGCAATATCGTACCATCGCTGACCGTGCCGGCGCTGGGTGGGGGCGGCACATCTTCGGGTGCCAAGCCTATCTCCATCCGGGGCCTGAGCGGTGATTATGTGCTGGTGCTGGTCAATGGCAAGCGCCGCCACACCACCTCGCTCATCAACAATCTCTCCCGCGTGTCGGGTGGCAGCACGCCGGTCGATATCGATCTGCTGGCCGCCAATTCCATCGGCCGGGTCGAGGTGCTGCGCGATGGCGCGGCCGCCCAATATGGGTCGGATGCGATCTCCGGGGTGATCAACTTCATCCTGGACGCCTCGCCCGAAGGCGGCGAGTTCGCCACCACCGCTGGCAGTCATTATGAAAAGGGCGGGGAACTGATCCAGCAATCGGTCAGCTATGGCACCCGCATCGGGGCGGACGGCGGCTTCATTCGCTTTGCAGCGGAGGGCAAGTTCCACGACCGTGCCGATCCGTCGGGTGCGATCGTCGCGGATTCGGTCGATCTCTATCCGCGTCTGGCGGGCGGTGCGCGTGATCCGCGCGAAGCGACCATCGACCGCAACCGCGCCGGCAATTATGGCCGCACCAATCGCGACTATATCGCCAACGGCTCCTATAATGCGGAACTGCCCGTCAGCGACGTGACGACGCTCTACAGCTTCTCGACGATCAGCTATCGCGACATCAAGGATGGGCGCGGCCAGTTCAACGCAAATAACATAAATTCCCTGCCCGAAATCTTCCCCAATGGCTTCCTGGCCAAGCGGCGCATCTGGGAAACGGATTTCCAGATCACGGCCGGTGCCCGCACCACGATCGGGGGCTTCGACGCGGATTTCAGCAGCAGCTTCGGCCGGGACGATGTGAAGCTGGGCGCGGTCGATACGCTCAACCCGTCGCTGGGGCCAAGCAGCAAGACCAGCTTTTTCATGGGCAAGCAGATTGCCAGCCTCTGGGTCAATAATGTCGATTTCAGCCGCACCTTCGACCTCGGCCTTGCTGAGCCGCTGACGCTGGCCTTTGGGTTCGAACATCGATGGGAACGGTTTCAGAACAAGGCCGGCGAACCCGACAGCTATCGCGACGGCGGCTATGTGATCCCGACCGGTGCCACGCCGTTCCAGCTGGCCTATGGCGGCCAGCGTCCTGCGGCCAGCCTTGTCTCCTTCACCGGCACGACTCCCGCGGACGCCTTTGTCCTCACGCGCAACAATGTCGCGGCCTATGTCGATATCGGCGCCAATATCAGCCAGGCCTGGTTCGTCGGCGTCGCTGGCCGCGCCGAACATTATACCGACAGCTCCGGCGAAACGGTCAGCGGCAAATTCTCCACCCGCTATGAAATCGCTCCTGGTTTCGCGCTGCGCGGCGGCGTCAACACCGGCTTTCGCGCGCCATCGCTGGCGCAGCAGGGCTTTTCGACCTCGCAAAATACCAGCATCATCATCAACGGCGATCGCGTGCCGCAACTGGTGAAGTTCCTGGCGCCAAACGATCCGATCGCCGGCTATTTCGGCGCCAAGCCGCTGACGCCGGAAAAGTCGCTGAACTTTACCGCCGGTGCGACCTTCGAAAGCGGGCCGTTCCGTCTGACGGTCGATGGTTATCAGATCCGCATCAAGGACCGGATCGTGAAGACCGAAATCCTCAACAGCGCAGAGGCTAAGGCGATCCTCGCCAGTCCCGAAGTGACCGCCATATTGGCGGCGCGCGGCGTGCCGGGGATCAGCAGCGCGCAATTCTTCATCAACGGCGTCGATACCCGCACGCGCGGCATTGACGCTGTGGCCGAATATACTTGGCGCACCGGCTCGTTTGGCGACTTCAAACTCAATGCCGCCTATAGCTACAACAAGACCAAGCTGCTCGATGTCGCGGCCAATCCCGCCAATCTCGCCAACACGATATTGTTCGGGCGGCAAGCCCGCGCCGACCTCACCAGCGCGACGCCGCGCGACAAGCTGGTGCTGAGTGGCGAATGGACTTTAGGCGCGCTCCGCAGTCTGCTGCGCGTGACCCGGTTCGGCAAATATACCGAAACCGGCACCAGCCAGACTTCGACCACGGACGATCGGACTTTCAGCCCCAAATGGGTGACCGATCTCGATATCTCTGCGCAAATCACGCCCAAGATCAATGTCGCGGTGGGCGCCAACAATCTGTTCGATGTCTATCCTGACGATATCGGCGTGATTCAGGCCAATACCGGGGCCGGCCTTTACGGCAATTTCGCGCCCTTCGGCCTGAGCGGTGGATTCTATTATGCGCGGCTGGGCGTGAAATTCTGATTGGCCGGCCATCCCGCCTTCTTCAGGAAGGCGGGATGGTTCCGGTTCAGCTATCGACCTTGCTACGCAGATCGGCCAGCGCGGTCAGTATGGCCGGTGCTTCGGTGCGGACCAGCCAGTCGGGACTGATATCGACGAAGCGCACGACCCGTTCGTTGTCGATGATGATGACGGCCGGCTGCGGAAACTCCGCGCTGCCCGTGCCGGTCAGATCGCCGATCCAGCCGGCCGTCGGCTGTCCTTCGGGCACTACATCCCGATCGAAACTGATGCCGAAACGGCGGGCCAGCTTATTGCCCCGGTCGCTTGCCACGGGGAAGCTCAGACCATGCCGTTCGCTGATCGCGCCCAGCCCCTTTTCCGGCAGATGCGGACTGATTGCGACCAATGGGATGCCGGCCTCCTCCAGCGCAGGCCGAAGTTGGCGATCATAATAGGGCAGGGCCAGATTGCATGCGGGACATCCAGCGAAGCGGAAGAAGATCAGCACCGCCGGCCCCCGTGCAACGAGATCTTCCAGCGTCAGTGTCTCCCCATCCGCGCCCTCCAGCGTGAAAGGCTCGACCACGTCGCCGACCTGGACAACCG
The DNA here is from genome assembly GCF_008710155.1 of Sphingobium limneticum. Lineage (GTDB taxonomy): Bacteria > Pseudomonadota > Alphaproteobacteria > Sphingomonadales > Sphingomonadaceae > Sphingobium > Sphingobium limneticum. The sequence goes on along the minus strand of NZ_VYPZ01000018.1, from coordinate 42,497 downwards.
CCTTGGGATCGAAATCGGCGACCAGCCGCGCGCGCCGGTCGACATTCTTGGCCAGTTGTGCCGGCTCCCATGTACGGACGCGCTCCGCATGCAGGGCCTCAAATTGCGCGGTCAGGCTTTCTGTCTCCGCCATGGATATTCCTTTCTGATCGAACGACGCCCGTCATGGGCACTGTCCAAAATTAAGGCGCGTCATCGATGGCGACCAATGCGCAATGCTGTGCGATTATGACATACGCTCATGGAACATGTGGGAGCAGCTTTTTGCTGATCTGCCGAAGTACGCAGATTTCAGGGGATCCTTCACGGCTCATGGCCACGATGGTGATCGGGCCATGCAAGCCAGCGCAATCCGTGCTCATGCGGCCTCCCACAGCGGTGCTTTTGCCTGATGTTCCATTGCCAGCCCAAGCGGCCCCAGCGGGTTGGCGACCAATCCGCTGACCATCGTCGCCTGTATGGTGGTGGCAGGCCAAAGCTTGGATAGCGGGCCGACCACATGATCGCGGATAAGGGGCAGCAGACGGCTGTCCGATTGATAGACGGGCGTGAATAATGCGGTGAGCCATTGGTAAGTCATCACATGGCGGCGGCGCATCTTGACGGCGCGACAAATGCCTTCATCCACGTCGTTCGCTTCCGCCAGACCTTTTGCCAGCGCCCAGGCATCGAGCAGGGCCATGTTGGCGCCTTGCCCAAGCTGGGGACTGGCGGAATGCCAGGCATCGCCGATATGGACCAACGCAGTTTCCGCTGGTGACCGCAAAGTGCGGTGCGCATAGCGCGCAAAGGTCAGCTGGCCGGGGTCGTCGATCTGGTCGAGCAGCGGCGCGCATTCGGGCCAGAGCGCTGTAACCCGTGCCTTCCAGGAGTCGAGCCCGGCCTTGTGCCAGTCGTCAAGCCGATCGGCACGCAATGACCAGAAGAAGGCGGCCTTTGGCGTCATCGCGTCAGGCGGCGTGCCGATCGGCAAGACCCCCGCCATGATGCTGGCGCGATCATAGCGCTGCGCCAGACTATGCGGATCGAAGCCGGCCTTTTGCGGCCAGTCGAGGCTGGCCCACAGAGCGCCATAGGCCAATTCCCGACCGGTCGGCGGCGCCAGCGGCGTGCGCGTCCCCAGTGCATCGACCACCAGATCATAGGGCGCGCTGGCGTCGCCATCGGCAAAGCGCAGCGTCCGTTGCGTACCGACCGGCTCGCTGTCCACCAGGGCGCGGCCGGTATGGACAGTGATGCCTGACCGCAACACGGCCTCATGCAATATCCTGAAAAGGCTTGCACGATGAATGCCGATGCCGAACGCGCCCTTGTGGCGCAGGGCAGCATAATGGACATTGAGGACCACGCGCTCGCCCGCCTTGCCAAACAGGCGATCGATGCGCGACCCGGCATGCACGACTTGGTCCAGCAGCCCCAACTGCCCCAGAACCGCCATGCCCGTGGGCTGGATCATCAGCCCCGACCCGATAGGGCGGGGCGTGTCGAAACGATCGAAAAGCGTAACTTGATGCCCCGCGCGACTGAGCAACAACGCCGCCGCCAGTCCGCATGGCCCGCAGCCTGCGATCGCGATGTTCAGACCCCGCATGACCGCCGCCCAGACGCGCCGATTTGCCGTTCCAAGAGGATGAGCGGATTCATGCTGATGCCAATGCCCCCATCGTCACATAATCCAGCTTGCCCGTGCCCAACACCGGGAGGGCGTCCACTTCGCGAATGTCACGGGGAATGGCCAGTTCGGTGATACCGTTCGAACGGCCCCAAGCCTGGAGATCGCTCGCCTTCGCCCCTTTGCGCGTGGTGAACAGGACCAGCTGTTCGCCTTTGCGTGCGTCGGGACGCGTGACGACGGCATGTTCGGCATCGGGCCACAGTGCAGACGCATAGCCCTCTACGGCAGGAAGGGAGATCATCTCTCCGCCGATCTTGGCGAAGCGCTTGGCGCGCCCGCGAATGGTGACGAAGCCTTCGGAGTCGATCGTCACGATATCGCCCGTGTCGTGCCAGCCATCTGCGGGCGGTTGCAGGACGCCGGGCGCATCCGCCTTCATATAGCCCGCCATGATGTTGGGTCCACGGATCGACAGCCGTCCGCCTTCGGTGATGCCGGGAACCTCGTCCAGTTGCGGCACGATGCCGGGCAGCAGGCGGCCAACGGTGCCGGCGCGGAAGTGCATCGGCGTATTGACCGCGATCACAGGGCCAGCCTCGGTCGCGCCATAGCCTTCCAATATGCGCAGGCCGAATTTGTCCGCATAGGCCTTGCGGGTTTCGTCGCGCACCCGCTCGGCGCCCGCGAAGATGTAGCGCAGCGAATAGAAGTCGTAATTATGCGCCATGCGGGCATAGCCCGACAGGAAGGTGTCCGTGCCGAACAGGATCGTGGCGTTGCTGTCATAGGCGAGCGCCGGCACGATCCGATAGTGAAGCGGGCTGGGATAGAGCAACGTCTTCACGCCGTGAAGGATCGGCAGCAGCGTGCCGCCGGTCAGGCCGAAACTGTGGAAAACGGGCAGGGCGTTCAACACCGTGTCGGCGGTGTTGAAATCGATCCGCGCGGCGAGTTGGCGGCAATTCGACAGCAGGTTGTGATGGGTCAGCACCACACCCTTGGGCAGGCCTTCTGAACCACTGGTAAAGAGGATGACGGCGGGCGCATCGGGCGCGATGCGCAGTTTCTTGTGGCTGCGCGCGGCAAAGCGGCTGGCGATCATCGCGCGCAATTTCGCGCCCGTGCCGATGCGTGCACCGATATCTTCCAGCCACAGGATTGTGATGCCTTCGGCCTCCAGCGCCGTGACGATATCGCCCAGCTTGGCCTGGGTGATAAAGGCGCGGGCGGTGACGATGGTGCGCACCTGCGCGGCGGTGCAGGCGGCCTTCAAATTGGTAAGGCCGGCGGTGTAGTTGAGCATGGCTGGCACGCGGCCATGCGCCTGAAGCGCGAAGAAGGTGGCGACCACGGCCGAAACATTGGGCAACAGCACGCCGACCGCTTCGCCCTGCCGGGTCGCGGCGGCGAGCGGCTTGCCCAGTGCTAGGCTGCCGATGACCAGCCGATCATAGGTCATCGGCTCGCGCTTGATGTCCTCGACTACGGGCGCCTTGCCGCCATGAATGTGCCGGGCTTCCAGCAGCGCCTCGAACAGCGTTTCGTCGCTGTTCGACGTCGCGAAGATCATCGCGCTCATTTCATCATAGAGACGACGGCCGGCGATGGCGCGACGGGCGCGGGCGGTCATTTCCCCATCGATCGCGAAGCGGCGGGGGGGCAACACGGTCAGGCGGATCTTGGGGAAGCGGCGCAGGCGAACCTTGCCCCTCAGCCTTGAGAAGGGGGTATATTGCGCGCCGTCGATGCGCACGGGGATGATCGGTGCGTCCGCCTTGTCCGCGACCATGCCGGGACCATCGAACACTTTCATCAGCGCGCCGGTGACGGTGATGCGGCCTTCGGGGAAAATGACCAGCGTGCGCCCTTCGCGCACGGCCTTGACCATCGCCTTGGCCGCCATGGGATTGGTGGGGTCGACAGGGAAGGCGTCGAACAGCGGCAGGAAAGGCTTGATCCACCAGGCTTTGGCGATGCGGGTGTGGACCGCGAAGGTCGGCTTGCCCGGCAGGAAAGCGGCGAGCAGCAGGCCGTCGAGGAAGGAGACATGGTTCACAACGACCACGGCGGGCGATCCGGCGGCGGGCATGTTTTCCGCCCCCGTCACATCGACCCGGTAGAGCAGGCGCAGGATGCCGCGGAAAATGGCCTTGATCACGGTTTCGGGCAGCAGCCAGCAGGATATGAGCGCGATCGTCAGCGTGGCAAAGCCCATCGCGCCGATGACGCCGGGGACATCGACGCCGCGCGCGAGCATCAGCGTGACGACCGCCACCACCGCCACGCTGACGGCGGCGTTGACGATATTGTTGGCGGCTATGGTGCGCGACCGTTCCTCACGCGGGGCGTGGGTCTGGAGGATCGCATAGAGCGGCACGATGAACATGCCACCGGCAAAGGCGATACCGAACAGGTCGATCAGAATGCGCCAGCTGCCCGCCGAGGCGACGAAGGTCGCAATACCGGCGTTCGGGCCAGTGGGGACGTAGCTGCTGGTCGACAGCCACAGGTCGATCATGAAGCCGGCGAGCGCCAGCGCCGATATGGGTACGAAGCGGGCCGACACTTCACCGGCCAGCAGGCGATTGACCAGTAGCGATCCAAGCGCGACGCTAAGCGAGAAGACCAGCAGGAACAGGGTGGCGACCTCTTGCCGGGCGTGCAGCACGCCACTGACCAGCGGTGCGAATTCGGACAGCAGAACCGCGCCGACCGCAAAGAACCAGCTGATCCCCAGGATCGAAAGCCATACGCCCCGACCATGGCGGGCGGCCTTCAATATCTGCCAGGTGCTGCGGAAGATGTTGGGATCGACCTTCAACCCCTGCGCCACTGGCGGGGCAGCAGGAACGGCGAGGCTTGTGAGGAAACCCAGCACGGCAATGCCCACCGCGGCGAGGCCAGCGGTCAGCGCCGGAATGACGCCGGCCAGCAACTGTCCGCCCAATATGGCGAGGAAGGTGCCGGCCTCGATCAGGCCGGTGCCACCCATCAGTTCGTGCGATCCCAGATGCTGCGGCAGGATCGAGAATTTGACGGGGCCAAAGATGGTCGAATGCAGGCCCATCAGGAACAGGCAGCCGAGCAGCAGCGGCACCGATTGCAGAGTGAAGCCGATGAGCGCGAGGGCCATGATGACGATTTCGGCCGCCTTGACCGCGCGTACCAGCTTCGCCTTGTCCCAGGCGTCGGCAATCTGGCCGGCGATCGCGGAAAAGAGGAAATAGGGCAGGATGAACAGGCCGGTGGCGACCGTCGCCAGCAATCCGGCCTTGTCCGGCTCGGTCCGGAACAGCACGAAATTGGCGAGGAACAGCAGCGCGAACTTGAGCAGATTGTCGTTGAACGCACCCAGAAACTGGACGACGAACAAGGGCGCGAAGCGACGTTTTCCTAACAGCGATAGATCAGGTGCAGACATGATTTGGAACCCCCGTGGATGAGAGCAATAGGCAGGAAGTATAGACGGGACGTTAATCGGCGTCGCTTTTGAGCTGGCGGCTGTAGAGCCAGCCGATGCCGATCAGGCTGAAGCCAAGCGCAAGGAAAGAGGCGATGCGGAGCAAACCGGTCAGGCCCGCCGCGTCGAGCAGGAACACCTTGGCCACCGCGCTCAGCATCAGCAGCAGGGACGCGATGCGCCAGTCCCGATTGCCGATGCGGATGCCCCGCAGCAGGAAACCTATGGCAAGGCCGATGGCCAGGACCGATCGGCCGATATCCTCCCCCATCGCCAGATGCGGGCCGTTGAGGAGCGATCCTTCGAACAGTTGGCGCAGAACATTATAGGCGAAGAAGAGGATGAGCAGCATTTGCGCGCCTTGGATTGGTCGGTCGAAACGGACGGTCAGATCCGGCGCGATGCGGCGTGTCAGGCTGAGCGCCACGAAGGGCAGCGCGAAGGCGGGGAGCAGGAGCGTTATCAGCGGAAGCGTGCCCACGGCCTGGGTGGCCCAGAGTGGGTTGTGCAGGAACAGGCTGTAGAAAAGACTGTGTGCGAGTGCGGCGGCGATCAGGCCCAAAGCGACCATCCGATGCTGCGCGAAATGCCAGATGACAAAGCCCGCACCGAGCAGCAGCGCTTCCCACACTGTGCGTTCGGCAAGACCGGCGTGGATGAAGCCGGCATGACTGTCGATGGCAAACAGCTGCTTGTAGCCGATGTGCATGGCGACAGCGCCCATCAGGATCGCGGCGGCGACACCGGCACGACGCGCGATCATGCCGAACCGCCCGCGCCACAGCGTCAGCGCAACGAGCGCGGCGGGCAGGGCGAGGCGGCGCAGCATATCAGACATATCGGGCAAGTTGCTTGCCAGCATCGGCTGACCGACCAGCGATAGCATAGCCTGTCCGGTCCAGTGGAGCAGCGGCCACGCCGCCCAGAGCAGGACGACGAGCAGCATCGTCGCGATCGCAGGCAGCAGGCGCTGCGGCGACAGACGGCGCGTGGCTTGCGCCAGCAGGGGCAGTGACAGCGCGGTGATCGGCGCCAGCCAGAGCGCAGGAACGACCTGCGCCACGGTGCCATAGGCGGTAATGGCGGCGGCGGCCTGCGCGACGACGCGTCCTTCGGCAAAGCGTGCGCGCCAGGCGAACAGGGCGGCGACGGCTGCAACCACACTCCAGCGCAGCATGGCGGAAAGCGGGGCGATGGCCGTCGCATCGCCGATCAGGCGCAGGCTTTCCTCCATACCGCGATCCCCCATGAACAGAGAGGTGAGCGCGACGAAGGTGAAGACCCAGCCGCTATATTCGACGCGATAATCCTGCGCCTGTTCGGACAGGGTCAGCAGCGCCGCGCCGACCAGTGCCAGCGTGACCGGCGCCAACCAGCCGGGCAGGCCGAAAGCGCCCGCGACGGTCAGCAGGACGGCGGCGCCGGTTGCCAGCATGACGAAACGCGCACCATGTTTCCGGTCCGCACGACGCCAGCCCTGCGCCATGCCCGATAGCGGGAGGGCGGCAGCAAGGAGAGCGATCAGGGCGAAACGGATATCGTCGGCTGGCGCGGCGCGGTAGAAATGGATGGCCGCGACGGCGAGGCCGCCCAGTGCAACCGCAACGACCTGACCCGCTTCGATCAGGCCGCCAGCCGGACGCCAGAGCCGCCGGAGCGCGGCGCTGCCATAGAGGGCGGCAATGCCCGTGATGACTAGCGTGAAGGACAGCAGCGGCGGCGACGGCCACACGCCTGCGAGCAGCAACGCGATGCCGAGGCCCACGGGGACCAGGCGACGAAGCGAGGGTTCGTGACCGCTCAGCCAGAGCAAGGCAATCGAAAGGAGGCCAAACAAGGCCCAGTGGAGCGGCGCGAAGCCACCGGTCGCGACCAGTGCCGCCATCTGCGCGGCAGCCACGGTGGCGGACACGGCACGGATCAGGGTGGCGCGGCTGCCGGAGAAGGCGAGGAGCGGGAAGCCGATGCCCAATGCCAGGATCAACAGGCCGACAGAGAGCGCTGACGCGACGTCGAGCGCGCCGGTCAGGATCAGCAGGCTACCCCAGCCAGCGCCGCCGACCAGCGCGCCGACGCCCAGCCATAGCCAGCGCTGGGTGCGGGACAGGGTGCAAAGACCGCCGATCGCGAGCGCAAGATAGCAGGACAATAACGGCACATTGGGTTCGCTCGATCCCGCCAGCGCCGGCGCGGCGAGGCCGCCGACCAGCCCCAGCAGCGCGCTCGGCGCGCCAAAGCGCAGCGATAGAGCCATGGCGAGCCCGGTCACGGCGGCCAGGCCGGCAAAGGCGGTCGTCGGGCCGATGAGATGATAAAGGTTGGCGGCAGTCAGGATGGCGGCATAGAGCGTGGCGATGCCGGCGCCGGCCAGGGCCTGCCGCACGCGCGGATCGCGCAGGCGCTCCTCCTGCCGCAACGCGCCTTCCGCTGCGGCGATCAGGCTGCCACCGAATAGCAGGCCCAACATCACGCGGACGACCGGCGACAAAAGGCCGGTATCGATGGAATATTTGACGAGCAATATGCCCGCGACCGCCAGCGTGATGCCACCCGCCCAGATAGGCAGGCGGCGGCCGAACAGATCCTCGAACGCGGAGCCGGGACGCGACGAGGCGGCGGCCTGTCTGACAGGCGCGGGCACGGGCGGAGTACCGATGGCCGGTTCCGGCGCGGCGATGGGTGGTGCTGGGGGAGGGGGCGGCGCGGCCGGTTCCGGCCGGCTGACTTTCGCGGGCTCGACTAGTGTAGCAACAGGTGCGACTGGTTCTGGGCGCGGCGTGGCTTGCGCCTTAGCAGGTGCGCGGGTGAAGGGAGACGGCCTGACAGGTGGCGGGGCCAAGTCCGCGCGGACGAGCGATGTATCCATCTCGATCAGCGCAAGGCGCGTTTCGAGCCGTTTCATACGAGTCCGGGTGTCGAACAGCACGACCCCCAGCACGACCAGGACCAGCATAACCAGCATGACTCACCCTCCAGTTGGTCAGCAGGAGATAGATTTTAATTAGACAGTGTTCAATTAAAATATTAGACAGTGTTCAATTAAATTTCTAGAGCGGCTTCATGGGCAGACGATCCGATCATAGCCGCGCCGAACTGGAAGCGTTGATCCTGACAGAAGGGCATCGCCATATGGCGGAAGTGGGCTTTGCCCGCTTTTCCGCGCGCGAAGTCGCCAAGCGCATCGGCTATGCCGTGGGAACCCTCTATAATGTGTTCGGCAGTTACGATCGGCTGATCGTGGCGATCAACACGCGCACGTTCGAACAATGGGCCGCGCATCTGGAAGAGCGGCTAGCCCGGCCATCGACAGATCGCATCGCGGCGCTGGTGGAGGGCTATTTCAGCTTCGCAGCGGACCATATGCCTTTATGGACGGCCATATACGACCATCGGCTGCCGCCTGATATGGCGATGCCGGAAGGCTTTGCGGCACGGCGCGGGGCGCTGACCGATGTGGTTGTGCGCGAAGTCGCGGCGGTCTTGTCGCCCGATATGCAGGATCGGGCGCCGCGCTTGGCCCGGTCGCTGGTAGCGACCGTCCACGGTCATTGCATCTTTGCGCTTAACGGAAGTTTTGCCCTTTTGGGCGAAACCGCGCCGCTGGACATGGCGATCGCGCGGGTCAAGGAGTCGCTATCAGCAGCCGGCGCGCGTCTGTAGCATCGGCTGTGGAAGGGGAGTATGGACGATGAAATGGCTCGAGAATCTGGAGCGTGACTTGCAATCGCCCTTGGCCGTGCGGCGGTTCGGCAGCGGCTGGTTTTCCGGTTTCTTCGGTCTGCTCCTGGCTGTCACCGGCCTTTGCCTCGTCGTGGCGCTCCGCTGGCCCGACTGGTTCGCGATGCCCGAATTGGCACCGCTGCGTGATTCCAGCAGCCTGCGTCCGGCGGTGCACCTGATCCTGATCGCTGGCTATGGCCTGGCGTTGCTCAGCTTGTTGCTTCGACCACGCAAGGCGATCGGCGCCACCGCTCTGGTGATCGCATTGATCGCTACATTGCTCGGCGGCGCGGATGTCCAGCCGCGTGAAACCCATGACTGGGGCGTGTTCTTCGGTGTCGATTTCTTTGCGGTCAACATGATCGTGACCGGGCTGATGTTCGCGCCGATCGAAAGGCTGTTTCCGCGCCGCCGTGAGCAGCGCCTGTTCCGGCAGGAATGGCGTGAAGACCTGTTTTATTATCTGCTCAGTTCCATGCTGGTGCAGCTCATCACCTTCCTTGCGCTCGCGCCGTCCGGGTTCATCAATGCGTCGACCGGCGGGCTGGCGGGCATCCGGGCCATGGTGGCGAGCCAGCCCTGGGCGCTCCAGTTTCTGGAGGTCGTGCTGCTGACCGACCTTGCCCAATATTGGTTCCACCGCGCCTTCCACCGCGTGCCGTTCCTCTGGGGCTTCCACGCCGTGCATCATTCGGCCAAGTCCATGGACTGGCTTGCCGGCGCGCGCATGCATTTCTTTGAAATTATAGCGCTGCGCAGCGTCACGTCGCTGCCGCTGTTGACCTTCGGCTTTTCGCCTTCGGTGATGCAGGCCTATATCGGCTTCGTCTACATCTACTCCTCGTTGCTGCACGCCAATCTGGGGGGCGACCTCAACTGGCTCGGCCGTTTCGTCGCGACGCCTCGCTTCCACCATTGGCATCATGGTATCGAGGCGGTGGCGGTGGACAAGAATTTCGCGATCCACTTCCCTTTCCTCGATCGATTGTTCGGCACCCATCATTTGCCCGACGGTGTCTGGCCGAGCGGTTACGGCGTTCCCGAAAATGTGCCCCAGGGCTATTGGTCTCAATTCGCCTATCCCTTTCGTCGGAAAGCAGATGCGCCAGGCGGCGGATAGAGAATGAGTTCGGCAACAGCAGATGGTTCGTAATCAGTAACAAGCAGTCGGCGCCTGCGTAGCTGAACGATCGAAATCGAGCGGCTGAGCTCGGCTTTCACCGGCATTTTCGGCGGTTATCATGACAAACAGTGATGCGTCACGGAGCGCCTGCACTGCACCTGCTTCATCGCGCCAGAACAGGATCGGCTCGCTATGCAAGCGAGCCGACGGCAAGCCGCCCGACTTCACTTCGTCGGCCCAAGAGAGGCCTGCAGGCGCGTTGGACCGCAGCGCCCCGCTTTGCGACTTTATCCAATTCCAGAAATCGGCCGGATGGATCCTTTGTGCCATCCCGTCTTGTAAATCGCGCAACATGTACTAGATGGTACACAGCGTCGCGGCCGCGACGATCTGGCGGATCAGCTTTTTTCCGACCCCCAGAGCGGCACTCTCCGACGCCCATAAGAGATGAAGGAGGTGCCACGTGTCAGGCACGAAAATGCACGGCCATCCGCTTGTTCGCGGATGGCTGCTTCTGTTGGGGGCGGTAATAGTTGCCGCTGGACTGCTGTTCACGATCGGCGGGGTGAAGCTCGTTGGCCTTGGCGGCAGCCCATATTTCCTGATCGCCGGAATTGCGCTTTTCGGCGCCGGCATACTTATCATGTTGCGCAGGGCAGGTGGCGCATGGCTGTTTGGCGCCATCCTTCTGCTCACCCTTTGCTGGGCGCTGTGGGAAGTGGGTTTCAGCTTCTGGCCGCTAATCTCCCGCCTTTTGGCGTTTGGGGTCGGCGCTACCGTCGTGTCCCTATCCTATCCGTTGCTGCGTCGGCGGGATGGCTCCAAGCCGTCCTGGCGACCCGCTCTGATCGTGGCTGCGCTGCTTGGCCTATGTTCGACAGGCGGCGTATCGGGAATGTTCATGGCTCATCCCACGGTGCCCTTCGCGGGGAAGGCCGATGCTCTCACCCCGGTCGATGCTGCGCATGAGCAGAAGGATTGGACCGCTTATGGTAATACGCCCGGTGGCAGCCGTTTCGTCGCCCTTGATCAGATCACCCGCGACAATGTGAATAATCTCAAGGTCGCCTGGACCTATCGCACCGGCGACATCGCGCAGAGCGACGGCAATGGCGCGGAGGATCAGAATACCCCGCTCCAGATTGGCGATACGGTCTTCATCTGTACCCCGCACAATAATGTCATTGCGCTCGATGCCGATACCGGCCGCGAAAAATGGAAGACGATCGTCAATGCCAAGGCTTCGGTCTGGATGCGTTGCCGCGGCCTTGCCTATTTCGACGCCCGTGCACCGCTCAATCAACCCAGCCTGCCCGGCGCGACCCCGGTCACGCCCGTCACCGTGCCGACCGGCGCCGCGTGCCAGCGCCGCATCCTTATGAACACGATCGACGCCCGCCTGATCGCGCTTGACGCCGACACCGGCAAATATTGCGCCGACTTCGGCGCGAAGGGCATCGTTGATCTGAAATCTGGCTTGGGCGACGCGCCCGATCCGCAATATCAGCTCACGTCCGCCCCGACCCTGGCCGGCACAACCGTCGTCATCGGTGGCCGTGTCGCCGACAATGTCCAAGTCGACATGCCCGGCGGCGTGATGCGCGGCTTCGACGTCATCACCGGCAAGCTGCGCTGGGCCTTCGATCCCGGCAACCCCGCCATCACCGGCATGCCGGCGGCTGGTCAGACCTATACCCGTTCGACCCCGAACGTGTGGGCCGCCATGTCCTACGACCCGGCCTCCAATACCGTGTTCATGCCGGTGGGTAGCGCTTCGGTCGATCTCTATGGCGTAACGCGCAGCGCACTCGATCATGAATATGGCGCCTCGATGCTCGCGCTCGATGCGACCACCGGCCGCGAAAAATGGCATTTCCAGACCGTCCATAACGATCTGTGGGACTTTGACCTGCCCATGCAGCCCAGCTTCGTCGACTTCCCGGTCGATGCGAAGCGCAAGGTGCCCGCACTGATCTTCGGCACCAAGGCGGGGCAGATCTATGTCCTCGACCGCGCCACTGGCACGCCGTTGACACGGGTCGAGGAAGTCCCGGTCAAGGCCGCCGACATCAAGGGTGAGCCTTATGCGCTGACCCAGCCAAAGTCGCTCGGCATGCCGCAGATCGGCGTCGGCGCGCTGACTGAAGCCGACATGTGGGGTGCCACGCCGTTCGACCAGCTGCTTTGTCGCATCGCGTTCAAGAGCATGCGTTACGAAGGGCTGTACACCGCGCCCGGCACGGACAAGTCGCTCAGTTTCCCCGGATCGCTCGGCGGCATGAACTGGGGCGGGGTTTCGACCGACCCGACCACCGGCACCGTGTTCATCAACGACATGCGCCTTGGCCTGTGGGTTCAGATGTTCCCGCAGACGGCGGCACAGCGCGGCCAGTCGGGTAGCGCGGGCGAAGCGGTCAACACCGGCATGGGCAGCGTGCCGCTCAAGGGAACGCCCTATTCGGTGGTGAAGGATCGCTTCCTTTCGGCGCTCGGCATTCCCTGTCAGGCACCGCCCTATGGCACGCTGACCGCCGTCGACCTCAAGAGCCGCGCCATCAAATGGCAGGTTCCGGTCGGCACGGTGCAGGATACCGGCCCCATGGGTATCCGCATGGGCCTGCCCATCCCGATCGGCATGCCGACGCTGGGCGGAACGCTGGCGACGCAGGGCGGCCTCGTTTTCATCGCCGGTACGCAGGATTTCTACCTGCGCGCATTCAGCGCGGCGACCGGCAAGGAAGTGTGGAAAGCCCGCCTGCCCGTCGGCAGCCAGGGGGGCCCGATGAGCTACAAGTCGCCCAGAACCGGCAAGCAATATGTCGTGGTGACGGCGGGCGGTGCGCGCCAGTCCACCGACCGGGGCGATTATGTCATCGCTTATGCGCTGAAATGAGAGACGGCGCGGCGTCCCGGACGCCGCGCCCCCCTATGCCGGTTTTAACATCTTTCACATGCTGCTCGCCCCTGATCGGGGCGCGTGAGACGGAGGGGGCTTTGGCCCACCATATTCATATTCCCGGTCGCCTGACCATGATTGGCCTGCTGCTTGCCCTGCCTTTGATGAGCATCGACGCTTATGGCGCCGACATGCCCAACGCCACGGCACTGGCGGCAAATGCCGCCGCCATGCCTGCATCCTCGCAGGAGGCGACGACGGCTGCGACCATATTGGCGCCCGCTGCTGCTCCGTCCCGCCCGGCCCCGCCGCGTGAGACGTTGACGGGCGACTGGGGCGGCCTGCGCACTCGTCTCAAGCAGGCGGGCGTCACCGTGCGCGCCGACTATGTGTCGGAAAGCTTTTCCGCCGTCGACGGCGGCGAGCGGCGCGGCACCGCCTATACGCAACAATTGCGGGGCGGTTTGGACTTCGACATGGGCAAAATCGCTGGCTGGTCAGGCGCGACCTTGCACCTGACGTTCAACGACCGGCGCGGCATCGGCATCTCGTCCGACTATATCGGCAACCGCCTGCCCGTTCAGGAGGCCGCCGGCGGCTATTATGCCCGCCTCGCCGAATTCAGTTACGAACAATCTTTGCTCGACGGTCGCCTTAACCTTAGGCTGGGCTACTTCGCCATGGGCAATGATCTGGGCGGCATGATCCTGGGCTGCAATTTCGTCAACGCCGCCTTTTGCGCCCATCCGTTGTCGGAATCGGGTAATAGTGGATGGTATAATTATCCCAATGCCCGCTGGGGCGCGGCCGTGCGCTACCGCATCCGTCCCGACGTCGCGATCCGCACCGGCGTCTATCAGGTCAATCCACGCCTCAATGAAGAACGCGCCGCCTGGCGTCCGTTCACCGGCGGAACGACCGGCATGCTGATGCCGCTGGAGGTCGAATATGATCCGGGCATCTTACCAGGCAGCCGAGTGCTGCCGGGCCATTACAAGCTTGGCGTCTATTATGACACCTCGCGCGCCGACCGTCGCGGCGAGCTGGGCATGTTGCGCGGTCGCTATGGCATTTATGCTCTCGCCGATCAGATGATCCTGCGCGAAGGAACCGGTGACCGCGGCCTCTCCATCTTTGCCCAGTTTACCGCCAACCCGCCATCCTCGGCGCAGATCACGCGCTGGTATGCGGCAGGCTTGGTCAAGACCGGCACGTTCCCCGGCCGCGACGCCGACACCATTTCGCTTGGCATCGTACATGCGCAGGTGAACCCACGCCTGCGCCATGCCCAGGCCGACCTCGCCACCGATGCACTGGTCGAGGGCTATGCTTCGCTCCCTTCAGGCGAAACCGCAATCGAAGCCAGCTACGGTATCCAGATAGCCCGCTGGCTCAGCGTCCGGCCCGACGTGCAATATATTCTCGACCCCGGCGCCTTCGCCTATCGCCGAACCCCTGATGCACTCGCGCTGGGCGGTCAGATCAAGATGCAGTTTTGACCCAAGCCCATGACCATAACCCAGCCTCTATGGATCGACCCGACAATGGCGCAGCGCAGTGTCGATCACTCGCGCCCGACGTCGGCTCTTGGCCGCCTGACGCTCGGTGAAATTCTGCCTGTCCATGCCTCGCTTTGCGATGGTGAGCGACCTATTGCAATGTACGACCGGCGCGTGGAAGACCGTTCCATCACCCTGTCGATCGAGGAGGAATACGCTTGATCCCCGACAAGAAGATCCAGATCGTCATCGTCGGTGGCGGCGCCGCCGGCATCGAACTCGCGCGAAAACTCGGCGCCCGATACGGTCGCAAGCGTCACGACATCATCCTGATCGACCGCAATCGCACCCATATCTGGAAGCCGCTGCTGCACGAAGTCGCGACCGGATCGCTCGACGCCAGCCTGGATGAAGTAGGTTATCGCAGCCACTGTCACCGCTGGGGTTATCGCTATCTCTATGGCACGTTGCAGGGCATCGACCGCGCGGCGCGGCGCGTCCATATCGCGCCTGTCTTCGATCCCAAGGGGCGCGAAGTGGTCGGCGCCCATTCGGTCCGGTACGATTATCTGGTGCTGGCCTATGGATCGGTCACCAATGATTTCGGGACGCCGGGCGTTGCGGAGAATTGCCTGTTCCTAGACAGCCGGGTTCAGGCGGACGGCTTCCGCGACCAACTGCTCGACCATTGCCTGCGCGTGTCGCGCGCCATGTCTGCCGATCCGGGATCCGACGCACGGGTCCGGATCGCGATCGTCGGCGGCGGAGCGACCGGGGTCGAGCTGGCGGCGGAACTCTATAATGCCGCTGATGCGCTGGGATATTACGGGCTGGAGGTGTTCGATCGCCAGCGGATGGACGTAACCCTGTTGGAGGCAGGGCCACGTATCCTGCCAGCCTTGCCCGACCGGCTGGCCGACGCCGCGCGGGAGGAACTGGAGGCGCTGGGCGTCAAGGTCCGCGCCGGTGTGGCCGTCACCGCCTCCACCCCGCTTGGGATGGAAACGAAGGATGACGGTTTCGTCCCCGCCGATCTTCAGGTCTGGGCCGCAGGCGTAAAGGCGGCGCATATCCGCGACGGGTTGGATGGGTTGGAGCTTTCCCGCGCCGGTCAGGTCATCGTGCGGCCGACGCTCCAGAGCTTGGCCGACCCACATGTCTTCGCCATGGGCGATTGCGCATCCTGCACGCCCGAGGGCGCCGACCGGCCGATTCCGCCGCGTGCGCAGGCGGCGCACCAGATGGCCGATACCGTCTTTGCCAATCTTGGCCGCCTGATGGCAAATCGTCCGCTCAAAAATTTCGAGTATAAGGATCACGGCTCACTGGTCTCGCTCAGCCGCTATTCGACGGTCGGCTCGCTGATGGGCAAGCTGGTGGGCGGTCGCATGGCGGTGGAAGGGCGGCTGGCCCGCTTCGTATACATGTCGCTTTATCGTATGCATTTACTCGCCGTGCACGGAAAGATCCGCGGCCCTGCTCTCATAATAGTCAGTCATATCAACCGTTTCGTGCGTCCACGACTGAAACTTCATTGAATTTAGGGTCGCTATATTGCTGCGACGATCGGACCGGTGCCCTATTCTTCATGCAATGGCGTGCGGCGGATTTGGCGCTACGGCCACAGGAAACCCGAAATTCCGATGGTTGCTGCGCATGTGCAACATGTCTCAAGCACGTAGCAGATGAGCGTGGGTAGCAAATTTGAACTCACCCTAATTTAGATCGTTCACTTGCCTCGGAGAGTGAGATGGATGCTAAATTCGATTGTGTTGCCGATCCTCGTCGCAATCTGATGCGGGTAAAGATGGCAGGATTTTTCAGTGAGGAGGATGTGCAGCGCTTTGCCGGTGCCTATCGCTCGTTGTTGCCGCAACTCGACGCTCCCGGACATTTGACGCTGGTGGACATCAAGCAGATGCAAATCCAGCCGCAATCGGTGGTGGGTGCCTTTTCCACACTTCTCGCGTCACCCGACGTGCGATCGCTACGACTTGCTTTTGTCTGTAGTTCAACTCTGGCCCGCCTCCAGGCGCAGCGACTGACCGATCGGGCAGGCGTCAGGTTTTTTGAAGATGAGGCCGAGGCAGAGACATGGCTGCTCGGATAAAAGCCGTTTTGCGTCCGTTCTGCGCCGTTCATTGCTGCGAGCGGGCAAATTCCATTTCCCAAAAGCTGCCGTTCTTTCAGATTTCCATCATGCAACAGGCGACGCAAAAGCGGTCGGTCGGCGATCGCCAGATTTGACCATCCTCGATCCGGGGCAGTGCCGAAAATATCCTCAACACTTACCCGGCAGAAGCAACCAACCAGGCGGTTCGCGGCCTCATCTATTCGCGCAATGCGCCCTATGACACAGATGGTGGCCAATATTATGTCCGCTTGGGCCTGACCTTCTGATCGGTTAGGGATGGGATATGGATATCAGCCGCAGACAGATGATGTTGGCCACGGCGGTTACGCCGGTTGCGGGACGGTTGGATGCCGCCCTGTCGCCGGCCGCCGTCGTTCGTCCCGATGATGAAGGCTATTGGGCAAAGGTCGCCGCTCACTATGACGTCACCCGCGATGTCATCCAGTTGGAAAACGGCAATTGGGGCATGATGTCCCAGCCGGTTCTCGAGCGCTATGAGCAGGCTGTGCGCCGGGTCAATCGAGAGACCAGCTATTATGCCCGGCGCGGCCTTACGCCGGACCTGATCGCCGTACGGGATCGCGTGGCGGCCAAAATGGGCGTCGCACCCCAGGAAATCGCCTTCACCCGCAACGCGACCGAAGCGTTGAAGGCGCTGATCGGCGGCTATAATCGGCTACGACCGGGTGATGCGGTGCTCTATGCCGATCTCGACTATGATAGCATGCAGGCCTGTTTTGACGCGCTCAAGCACAGCCGTGGCGTAGATGTCGTGCGGATCGACCTGCCCGAGCCGGCTACCTATCAGGGACTGATCGACGCCTATGACGCCGCGCTCAAGGCCAATCCGAAAACCCGCCTGATCCTCCTGACGCATCTCAGCCACCGTACCGGCCTGGTGGTTCCGGTAAAGGAAATCGTGGCGCTGGCCCGCGCACGCGGCGTGGATGCGATCCTCGATGCGGCACATAGCTGGGGCCAGCTCGATTTTCGTCCTGCCGATCTCGATGCCGATTTCATCGGATTCAACCTGCATAAATGGTGGGGCGCGCCGTTGGGCGTAGGGGTTGTCTATATCCGTAAGGACAAGATCGATCTGATCGATCCGGACAGCGCCAACAGCCCGCCATTTGCCATCAGCGCCTACTCACGGGTCCATACCGGCACGGTGGATTTCGCCGCTCAACTGACCGTTCCGGCTGCTCTGGATTTTCAGGATGGTATAGGCGATGCGGCCCGCGCCGCGCGTCTGCGCCATCTTCGCGATCTATGGACGGAAAATTTGCGGGGAGCCAAGGGTCTGGAGATACTGACGCCTGCTGACCCTCGCCTACATGGCGGTATCACCTCGTTTCGTTTCGAGGGGCGTGCCAGCGTGCAGGACAACGTCAATATCGCCAAGCGTCTGCTGGACGAGCATCGGATGTTCACGGTCCATCGTGACGGACCCGCGCGCGGGGCGTGTATTCGTGTTACGCCAGCCTTGTTCAATAATGCGGCAGATATGGCTGCACTGGAAAAGGCGATTCGATCGCTTCTGCCTCCCGGTTAAGATCGAAATGCAGATAAAGGTATAGAACTCTGCGCGATATTCATGCCGAATTACAGGATTTATCCGGCTATACCCCGGAATGATGAATATTTGCGGAGATCCAAGTGGAATTTCCGCATGTGCATGACTGTATTTGAAATATAGCGGCGTATGTGAAATTTGACTGGTCCCCGCTTCGGAGCCGATCCACACTTCCTGTCTAAAACCGGGCAGTCATTTAGGCGACCCCATCAAAATCATGGCGGATAGGAATGCCTTTGCGATTCAGAATTGCCGCAAAACCGCTATAAAATCAGTAATTTGTCACCTAGATCGGCGCACCGGGCAGATGGTGATCGCGCCAAGCACGGCGAAGAGGCAACCGACGATATAGATGGCGGCATAGCCATTGCCATGCGCATTGCCGATCACGAGAATGACCGGCGCAATGGCGGGGGCGAGCGACTGGGGCAGGCTGTTGGCGATCTGGAACACGCCCATATCCTTGGCGCTGTCCTCCGGCCGGGGCAGGATGGCGGCGAGCAGGGCCAGGTCGACCGCGAAATAAAGGCCCTTGCCTATACCCGCCATGGCGACGCCGACCAGGAATTGCGAGACGGACGGGGCGAGCGCGATCGTCAGGAAACCGGCGCCCTCCAGCGCGGCGGCGAGGAAGACCAGCGGCTTGCGGCGGCCGGTCCAGTCGGTGATGAAGCCGCCGACCAGCGAGATGGCGATGGTGGCAGTGGCGATGATCGCCATGGATTTGACCATGACCTGCGTTGCATCGGCCTTGGGCAGCGAGAGCTGGTCGGTCAGGAAGAAAAGCTGGTAGGTCAGCAGGAACGACCAGGCCATCATGATGAGGAAGCGGCTGCCAAAGGCCCAGCTGAAGTCCCAGTCGCGAAACGGCGCGCCGATCGCGCGCAGCATGGCGATGGGGCCGAGGCGGCGGTCGTCACCGCCGTCGGCCGGGCGATCGGGCAGGATCAGACACAAGATAGTGATGCTGATGATCGTGATGGCGAAAGGCGCGAGGAACATCAGCAGAGGCGAGCCCTGCGTATATTGGGTGATCCAGCTGCCCGCGAAGGTGCCCATGGTCGATGTCATGCCCAGCATGCCCGCGACCCGGCCCTGCCAGCGGACCGGGATGACGTCCGGCAGGATCGGCAGGCACCCCGCCTGAATGGCGTTGAACCCGGCTTGGCAGATGATCCAGCCCACGCCCAGCAGCAGCAGATTGGGCGCGAGGCCGAGCAGCAGCAGACCAGCGCCCGCGACGACAAGGCCACCCAGCAACCAGGGCCGGCGGCGACCCAAGCGGCTGCGCGTCCGATCCGACAGGGCGCCGCAGATCGGCGTGGCAACCAGTGCGACGAAGCCGCCGATCGCCAGGATGATGCCGAGCCAGCGACCCTTTTCCGCTTCGCTCGCAATCTCGCCGACGCGCAGCGCCAGCGTCATCACCACCGGCGTCAGTAGTGCGACCCAGATGCCGAACTGGGCCAGCACATAGATGGCGACGAAACCCAGCGACACGGCGGGGCGGGTGGTTTCCGGCGAAGGGGATGCGGTCATCGACGCGAACTTTCAATGCGGGCTGTAGGCCGGATCAGGGGTGGTAGCTTTTGCCTTGCGCGTCGGCCTTAGCCTTGGCGGGGCTGTCGGCGAAGAGATCGTTCATCTTGGTCGGCAGGTTGGGTTGCACATACCAGTCGGCCGGGAAGTCGGCGGCATGCGGGCCATCGATATTGCGATCGACAAGGCCAGAGCTGGTCTTGCGCGTATAGGGGACGACATGCGCACCCTTGTTGTTGGCCAGTTGATCGAACAGCGCCTTGCGCAGCGTGATCTTGCTATCCAGCCATTTGGGATCTTCGATCAGATTGTGCATCTCGTCAGGGTCGCTCTTGAGGTCGTACAGCTCCTCCAGATCCCAGACGCCATGATATTGGATATATTTCACCCGGTCGCGCTCGATCGCGAAGGTGGTGGGGGTCTGCGGAAAGCTCCATTCCCAATAATATTCATAGACGAAATCGCCGGGGTTCCAGGTCTTTTCGTCAATCTTTCCCTCGGCTACGGGCAGGAAGCTCTTGCCCTCCATCTGGGCGGGCTTTGCCACATGGGCGATGTCGAGGAAGGTCGGCGCGAGGTCGAGATTGCGCACGACCGCGGGGTTGGTCACCCCCTTGGGCACCATGCCGGGTGCCCAGACGATCATCGGCACGCGGACCGAGGGTTCATAGGCGTTGCGCTTGTCGATCAGCCCATGTTCGCCGATCAGGAAGCCATTGTCGGAATAGAAGACGACCATCGTATTTTTATCGAGATGGTTCTTCTTCAGATAAGCCAGGATGCGACCTAGGCTCTCATCCACAGGGGACAGGGTGCGATAATAGTCGCGCACCTGCTCCGTCATGGGGTTGTTGGTGTGATAGGGGAAGTCCGCGCCGTGCCAGCTGTTGCGCTGGTTGCGGACCCAGAGCGGCTTGCCTTCATTATTTTCCGGCGTGTTTGCCATGCTGGCGGGCAGCTTGATCTGAAGGTCGCTATATTGCGCCTTGTAGCGGTCTGGCGGCAGAGGATCGCTATGGACCGCCTTGTGGCTGAGATAGAGGAAGAAGGGTTTGGAAGGATCGCGGCCCTTCTCCAGCCAGTTCATGGCATAATCGGTCAGTTCGTCGGTGATATAGCCGGCGCGCTTCACATGCGCGCCATCGACGTTGAGCATCTGCCGCTCGCCCGCCGCGATCTTCTCCGGCGACAATTGCTCGGTCGGGAAATAGGTGCCTTGCCCTTTGAAGCTGACCCATTTGTCGAAGCCGGGGCGCGGGGCATCGGTATCGAAGCCCATATGCCATTTGCCGAAGAAGCCGGTTTGATAGCCCGCTGCCTGAAGATATTTGGGGAAGAAGGTCAGCCCTTCCTCCGAACTATTATTATTGTCCACCACGCCATGGTTGCGCGCGGTCTGGCCGGTCAGGATAGTCGCGCGGCTGGGCGAGCAGAGCGAGGAGGTGACGACGGCATTGGGGAAATAGACGCCGTCCTTCGCCAGCCGGTCGATATTGGGCGTTTGAAGCCCCGGCGTCAGGAAGCCCATTGCATCATAGCGCAGATCATCCACCAGCACGAATATCATGTTCGTGGGCTTTGGCTGTGGCGCGTTCACCGGCTTGGCAAAGGCGCCCGGCCCCAGCAGGGTGCAGGCGGCGATCGCGGCGGCGCGCAGCGCGCGGCGGGCGTGGGTCATGGACGGGTTCCCTTCTTGTCCCGGATGATGCAGCGAAAGCCGATATGGCTGGTCGCGCTGTCCACCGCCTGCGCATGGCGGGCGGCGGGACGATAGCGCTGGCAATAATTGGGCGCACATAGATGCGATCCGCCCTTCAGCACCTTGCGCGGAATGGCGATGTCGGGCGTGGCGGGATCGAAACTCTCCCGCTTCGTGCCGCCGCGCGGATTGGCGGGGACGCAGCAGCTGCCCTTGGCCTTGCGCTCGATCCGGGGCTGGGCGAACCAGTCGGTCGTCCATTCCCAGACATTGCCGATCATGTCGTACAGGCCATGCCCGTTCGCCGCATAGTTGCGCACGGGGGAGGTGCGCTCATAACCGTCCGCCAGCGTGTTGCCGTAGGGGAAGGCGCCCTGCCAATAATTGGCCAACATCGCGCCGCCGGGCGCCAGTTGGTCGCCCCAGGCATAGTCTGCGCCGTCCAACCCGCCCCGCGCTGCATATTCCCACTCCGCCTCGGTCGGCAGTGCCTTGCCGGCCCATTTGGCGTAGGCCAGTGCATCTTCATAGGCGACATGGACGACGGGGTGATCCTCCAAGCCCTCGATCCGGCTGTCCGGGCCATGGGGATGGCGCCAGTCGGTGCCGAAGCTGAATTGCCACCACTGGCTATAGTCTTCGAGCGATACCGGACCTCCCGTGCGCTGGAACAGCAGCGATCCCGCCTGTGCCATGGCCGGGTCCATACCGGGATAGTCCTTGGGGTCTGGCGCGATCTCGGCCAGCGTGACATGACCGGTCGCGTCCACGAAGCGGGCGAAATCCCGGTTGGTGACGGGGGTTGCGTCGATCCGGAAGCCGTCCACCTGTACCCGGCGCACCGGCGCTTCCTCCGGGTAGAAACGGTCAGACCCCATCAGGAAGGCGCCGCCGGGCAGGTGGATCATGCCGTCCGTCATTGGGCGGACGCCTTGAGGATGATCCCGGCGCCGCGCGGATAGGCGGGGGCGGGGCCATCGTCAGGCAGGTCGGGGCTTTGCGCCTCGACATCGGCCATGGAGCGGGGGAGGGAGAAAGGCATATGGCCCTTCGCCAAGGCGCGACCGGTGACGACGTCCAGCAGCGCGGCATCGCTGGCGCCGAAAGTGACGAGGATCGCGCGGGCCATCGGCTCGATCGCGGTCAGGATGGCGGGGCGGTCCATCTCCACGGCGACGACGGTGGGGACACGAGCCGATGCGCGGGCAATGGCCCGCATATCCTTGTCTTCGGCACGGAAATCCAGCCGGCCTTCATGCTGGCGCGCGCCGAAGAAATGATGCGGGTGCAGCGTTTCGAACGGGGTGGCGGTGCGGACCAGCGCGATGTCGGCTTGCGCCGGATCTTCCACTACGGTGAAGCCGGCGGCGCGGGCGGCGGCGGCATCGACATTGTGCAGCCAGATACGTTTACCCGGCGCGACCGGCAGGGTCGCCTTGTCGTTGCGCAGCAGCACCTGGCTGGCGCGCTGGACGGTGTCCGCTTCGGCTTGCGCTTGCGGGTTGCCGACGATCCGTACGGCGGCGGCTTCGTCGACATAGGGATTGTCGAACAGGCCCTGTTCGAATTTCAAACGCAGTACGCGGCGGACGGAGTCGTCGATCCGCTTTTCGCTGACCAGTTTCCTGGCGACCGCGTCCAGGATCGGGGCGGGATCGTTCGCGCCGCCGAACTGGTCGATGCCCGCGTTCAGCCCCTTGGCGAAGCGGGTCGTCTTGTCGGCTGTCTCCATGCCCCATGGGGTGCCGATCGAGGCGGGCGTCTGCGGGTTCGCGGCGTCGGGCGCCATGCAGGCCTGCGGGCAGTCATTGGTGATCGACCAGTCGGAGACGATCAGGCCGGAAAAGCCTTTCTCCCCGCGCAACAGGCCGGTCAGCATCTGCTTGTTGAAGCCGGCGGCGACCGGCTCGATCGGCTGGCCTGCGATATTGGGGCCTTGGACGATGACATAGGTGGGCATAACCCCAGCGCTATGGGCGGCGAGGCTGTCGTCGAAGGCGCGGATATGCTGGGCGAAGGATGCATCGGTCAGCGGCGCGTTGCGGCCATAATGATTGTGACCGTCAAAGCCTTCGGGTTCGGCGCCATAGCCGACCCAATGTTTGACCACCGTGGCTACACCGTCGGGCTGCACGCCGGTGCGGCCATGCTGGAAACCATCGACATAGGCGCCGGCAAGGCGCGACACTTCGGCCGGATCGGAGCCGAAGGTCGCGGCAAAGCGCGGCCAGCGCGGTTCGGTGGCGAGGTCGGCTTGTGGGGAGAGCGCCATATGGATGCCGACGGCCCGATATTCCTGCCGGGCGATATCGCCAAAGCGACGCACAGTTTCGGTGTCGCCCAGCGCGGCAAAGCCCAGCGTGTCTGGCCAGAGCGAGAAGCCTCCGCCTGTCGTGCTGGCGCCTAGCGTCGCCTGAAAATGATGACGGGGATCGGTGCTGATCGTGGCGGGGATGCCGAGCCGGCTCGCCTCCGCCAGTTTCTGCACAGCGTTATTCTGTGCCGCCAATTCGGACGGCGACACGACGAGGCGCGTGATGAAGCTGCTAATGTGGCGATCGTTCAGCAGCTTCGCGGTCGCGTCGGCATCATAGGCCTTGCCGGCGAAGCCGATCGCGGAACCGGGCGTGGGCAGCGTGCCGTGCAGCAGCATGCCAGCTTTCTCCGCCAGCGTCATCTGCTTCAGCAAATCCTCGACCCGTGCGTCGATGGGCGCGCGCGCATCCTCATAAGGGTCGATCCGGCCATTATGGTTGAGGTCGCGCCAGCCCTTGGGCGGAGACGCCGCGCCGCCCAGCGCCAGCACGAAGAGCGATGCGGCGGCAATCCTGCGAGCGCTTACCATGTCAATTGCTCCTTACCGCAAAAGGCGTCGACCGGACTGTTCCCGGTAAAGGGCGCATCCCCGACCAGCCGCTCCACCAGTGCCGTCTGCACATCGGGCAGCGAGGCATAGGCGTTGATATAGGTCGCGAAATTCGGCGCGTCATACAGATAATAAGGCTGGCCGAAGGAGATGAGCAGGGTCGGGATTTCGCGGTTGAACTGGATCATCGCGTTGCGCGGGCTGGCGTGCAGCTTGGCGAAGTCGAGGAAGATATGGCTGAGCGAAGGCGTCGCTTCCTGCCCGATCAGATAGAGTATGAGGTCGGTATCGTCGGGGGTCGGCATCGTATCGGGGTCGAAATGGCGGACGGTAAAGCCGTGACCTTCCATACTTGCGATCAACTGCGTGAAATCGCGTTCGGGTGCGCCGGAGAAGAAGCTGGCCCCTTCGTCCGATATGATGAGCACGCGCTTATGCTTGTCCGGTGTGATCGGGATCAGCGTGTCGCGATTCTTGACCAGGGTGATGCTGGCGGCGGCGGCGCGCGCGGCCCGGTCCAGATGCGCGGGCTGACGCAACAGGTTGCGGGTCTGATCGAGCGGAGCGATGCGTTCGTCCGGCGTCTTGCGGTGCAGCCCCAGCTTGGCCTTCAAGGACAGGAAGCGGGTGACGGCGTCATGCAGTCTCTGTTCCGACAGGCGGCCTTCGCGAAGTCCTTGCAACATGAGATCCATGTCGGCGACCGGATCGCGGCTGAAGAGGAAGACGTCGCAGCCGCCTTCGATGACGGCGGGGACGGCTTCGGCCCGGTCCATCCAGCTGGTCAGGCCACCCATCACGGTGGCGTCGGACACGATCAGGCCGTTGAAGCCCAACTCACCGCGCAGCAAATCCTGATTCAGCAGGCGTGAGACGGAAGCCGGCTCGAACGCCTGCGCGCCGGCCTGTGGCAGTTTGTCGCGTATATAAGCGGGCAGGGCGATATGGGCGGACATGATCGTCATCACACCATCATCGACCAAAGTACCGAAGATGCGGCCGAAGGTCGCGCGCCATTCGTCCATATCCATGTCGTTGACGCTGGTGACCAGATGCTGGTCGCGATCGTCCAGCCCGTCGCCCGGCCAGTGCTTGGCGCAGGCGGCCACGCCCTGCGCCTGTAGCGCGCTCACATAGGCGCGCGCCTGCGCCAGGATGCGGTGGGGATCGGAGCCGTAGGAACGGGTGCCGACCACTGCGTTGCGGAAGGCGCGGTTGATGTCGACCACGGGGGTGAAGGACCAGTTATAGCCGAGCGCCCGGCTTTCCTGCCCGACGATGCGGGCCAGGTCGGCGCTTAGAGTCAGGTCGTCGCAGGCGGCGATGCCCATCTGGTTTGGGATGGCGGTGGTAAAGGGCGCGCTGACCGTGCCGCCTTCGATATCGCCGGACAGGATCAGCGGTACTTCGGAGCGCTCCACGGCATGGCGCGTCGCCGCCCACGCGGCATCGAGATCATGGGTCGGGAAACGGTGGATGCCGCCCGGCGTATGGGCGAGCAGCCCGTCCGTCTCCGCGATGCTGTCATGGCGCGCGGACAGGACGAAAAGTTGCGCGATCTGCGCCTCGACGCTCATCGCGTCGCGGGTCTTTTCCACCCAGGCCATGTCCTCCGGGGAGAGGAACAGAGGACCGGCACTGGGTGAAAGGGGGGAAAGCAGAGTGGTGATGGCGTTACTCATTTCGGATCGGTGAAGGCGTCGTCGTAGCGGGCGCGCCTGGCGAAGATTTCCGGCGGTTCGGCGAGGGCGGGGGTGCTGAACTTGCGCGCCTCCCGCCACCAGAGCGCCTTCATCTCCGCCAGCTTGGCGGGGTGGCTGGCGGCCAGGTCGGTGCTTTCGGAAAAATCCTTCGACAGGTCGAACAATTCCCACCGGTCCTTGGCGAAGTCGGTGCCATATTTGTGCATCGCGACCGCGCGCCAGTGGCCCGAAGTGATGGCGCGCTGACCACGTAGTTCGAAATATTGGACCGATCGGGTAGCGGCGGCCGGATTGCGGAAGGTGGCGCGAATGGAGCGACCGGCGACCGGCACCTGCGCCACGCCATCGACGCTGCGGGCAAAGTCGCTGCCGGCGGCATCCAGCAATGTGGGGGCGAGGTCGATCGGATCGACCATCTGGCTGCGGACTGCGCCCTTGTCCCTGATCACCGCCGGCCAGGAGACGATCATCGGCGTGCGGACGCCACCGGCATAGGGCCATACCTTGTAGCGGCGGAACGGCGTGTCGCCGGCCCAGGCCCAGGGACGGGGATATTCGGGTTGCAGCCTGTCCGTGCCGATATCGTCGATGCGCGCACGCTGCTCTGCGAAGCTCAGCTTATTGGGGCGATACATTTTTTCAAAGCTGCCATCCTGACCCGCTTCGGAGGCGGCACCATTGTCGGAGATCAGCAGGATGATGCTGTTGTCATATTGGCCGCTGTCTTTGAGCCGCTGGACGACCCGGCCGATCTGCGCGTCGGCATGTTCCAGAAAGCCGGCATAGGTCGCCATATAGCGGGCGAAGACGGCCTGCTCATCGGCGCTGAGCTGGTCCCACGCGCGGTCGCCGGCGGCGCGGACGGTGTTGACCGCATGGGCAGGGATAATGCCCAGCTTTTGCATCCGCGCGAAGCGTTCGGCGCGCAGCGCGTCCCAACCCTTTTCATATGTCTCACGATAATGGTCGATATAGGCGCGCGGCACCTGCAACGGGGCATGGCCCGCGCCCATCGCGAAATAGAGGAAGAAGGGCTTGCCCGCCGCATCGTCTATGTCGGCGATGGCATGGTCGGCCATGTCGGCGGAGAAATGATAGCCCGGCCCGTCGGGCTTGGGCAGGGTGGCGTTCCCGTCGATCAGGTCGGGATGATATTGGTCGGTCCAGCCGCTGTAGAAACCATAGAAGCGGTCGAAGCCACGCTGCAAAGGCCAGGACGCATTATTGCCGGGCGTGCCGTCCTCAAATTCGGGGCCGAGATGCCATTTGCCCACGCCATAGGTCCGGTATCCTGCGGCTTTCAGCGCTTGCGGCAGCATTTGGGCGTTGGCGGGCAGTTCACCGCGATCGCGGCTCATGTCGTTGGTGCGCTGGTTGGTCGGCAGGTCCGCCATCCGCACGGTCTGGTGATTGCGCCCGGTCAGCAGCGCGGCGCGGGTGGCGGTGCAGATCGCCTTGCTGTCGAAGCGATTGTAGCGCAGCCCGCCGGCGGCCAGCGCGTCGATATTGGGGGTGCGGATTTCGGAACCGAAGGCGCCAAGGTCCGAAAAGCCTACATCGTCGAGGACGATCAGGACGATATTGGGTTTGGCCGGTGCCTCAGCTTTGGGCGCGGCGTGCGCGCTGGACAGGCCGAGCGCCGCCGTTAGCATGGTTGCTGCCATCAGGATGCGCTTGCCCATTCGTCCTGCTCCATACCGTGTGAATAGGAGGCGCGGCGGCCGTGCCGCCGCGCCCGAAAGATCAGAACTTCACGCCAAGCGTGGCGCCGAAGTAACGATCCGCATCCTTGTTGTAGGTGCCGACCAGATCGTAATTGCCACCCAGGAAGGAGGTGTGACCGATGCTGGTCAGGTAGTTTTCGTCGAACAGATTCTTGACGAACAGGGTCAGGCTGTAGCGGCCATCAATCTGCTTCACGCCGATGCTGGCGTCGACCAGCGTATAGGCGGGCTGTTCCAGCAGCGGATCCTGCTCGACCGAGAAGTTCATCGCGCTCTGGAAATTGACGCCCACCTGCATGAAGCTGGCATAGTCGGTTCCCGGAATCTGCGCTTCATAGCGGGGTGCGATGCTGATCTTCCATTTCGGGCTGACCGGCAAGGTGGCGCCGCGCAGATTTTGCGTCGGGGTGACGCCCGCCGCCGTGCGGTAGCAGACGTTGATCGGCGTGCCAGTCCTGATCGGCGCGGTGGCGGCGATCTGCTGCGGGCAATTCAGGCCGTCGATGTCGATCTTCGCGTCCGAATAGGTGACCGCGCCGGTCAGGCTGAAATGATCGTCGGGTCGCACGGTGGCCTCGATCTCGAAGCCCTTGGTGCGCGACTTGCCGGCATTGGTGGAGACGAACTGGACCACGCCGGACGTGATGTCGGAGCGGTTCGCCTGCACCTGCAGATTGGTGTAGTCGGCCAGGAACAGGGCGGTGCTGACGCTCAGCACACCGTCGGCGGTGCGACCCTTGAAGCCAACTTCATAAGCGTTGACATGTTCTGGCTCCAGCACGCGCTGGTCGGCGAGGTTGGCGGAGATTTCCATCTCATAACCCAGCCCCTTGTAGCCGCGGGTATAGCTGCCATAGACCTGCGCGTTGCGGCTGAATTCATATTGCAGGCCTGCCTTGCCGGTGACTGCCGTGTCGCTGGCGGTGACGGAGCCGCTGGTCGATGCATTGCCGGGGAAGATTACGTCTCCCGCCACGATCGGCGCGGTACGGGTGCCGCTGTTGGTGCCCTTCTCATACTGCACGCGCAGGCCGCCAATCGCCTTCAGACCGCCAATGATGCGGTAATCGATCTGACCGAATGCAGCGATGCTCTCTTGCTTCAGGCGGATGTCGCTCTTGGCCGATTGCCAGATGATATTGGTGGGCGCGCAGGCTTGGCCGAAGGTGCCGGCGGTGCAGCGGGCGCGGCGGCGATCAAATGGGCGCTCGATATCCGAATGCATGTAGAAGGCGCCGGCGACATAATTAAGATCGCTATTGCCATTATTGGCGATGCGCAGTTCCTGACTGAAGGCATCAAGGTCGACAATGCCATGATTTTGGCTGAAATAGGAATAGGTCGCGCCACTGCCTACGAACAGCGGCACATTGCTGTTGATGCGTTCGATCGGCTGGTTCACGTCCAGATGATATTTTTGGTAGGCGGAAATGGAGGTGACAGTCGCGCCACCCAAATCCCAGTCCGCCTGCAACGAATAGGTCTGTTGCTTGCTATTGGAATAGGTGACGGTTTCGTCATTCAGCGTGCGGTTTTCACGGGTGGCGT
This sequence comes from Sphingobium limneticum, assembly GCF_008710155.1. GTDB lineage: Bacteria > Pseudomonadota > Alphaproteobacteria > Sphingomonadales > Sphingomonadaceae > Sphingobium > Sphingobium limneticum. The sequence continues at coordinate 13,398 of NZ_VYPZ01000018.1, read as the reverse complement.
TGATCGGGCCGACCAGCGACTGAAGGTTCGGATTGGTGATTGCGATCCAGGTGGAGGCGCAGCAATCCGCGTCGGTCTTGCGATATTCGGCCGCGAACAGCAGGTTCAGATTTTCGGTCGCATCCCATTCCAGCTTGCCGCGCACGCCCCAGCTCTTGGATCCGTTGTCCCAGCCGCCAGTTGCGATGTTGCGGGCGATACCGCGCACGTCGTTGTAGAAACCGGTAACGCGGGCGCGCAGCGTGTCACTGATCGGGCCGGACACGGTGCCACGGGCGCGATATTCGCCATGTTCGGCAATGGTCGCTTCGGCCTTGCCCTCAAAATCGCGCGAGGGGCGAGCTGTGGTAACATTGACGACGCCGGCGGTCGCATTCTTGCCGAACAACGTGCCCTGCGGGCCGCGCAGCACTTCGACACGCTCGATATCGGCGAGGTCGGTGAAGCCCTGGGTCTGGCGCACGGCCACGACACCATCGACGACGGTGGAGACGGAAGATTCGACGCCCTGGCCGAACAGCGCGGTGCCGATGCCGCGAATGCGGAAGCTGCTGTTGGTGGGGGTGGCGCCCTGCTGGAAGGTCAGCGACGGGACGGCTTGTACCAGCGAACTGCTGTCATTGATCTGGCGATTGGCGAGTGTGTCGGCGCCCACCGCAGTCACGGCCAGCGGCACGTCTTGGAGGCGCTCGGCGCGCTTTTGCGCGGTCACGACGATATCGGTACCGTCCTGCGGGGCCTGCGGCGCGCTATCTTGCGCCATCACGGCAGCAGGCGCCAGGGCGATGCCCAGGCTGAGAGCGGACACCGCGGCGCGGCGCAACGTCATGGTCTTGGAAAAACGCATATATCCTCCCCTATTCGCACAGTTTGGGCGTGCGATCGTATGAACTGATCCCACCAGCGGTTTGGCCGCTTGGTTGTAGCGCTACATCTTCCAGTATCGCGATGCTGTCAACAGCAATATTATAGCGCTACATTTTAATGAACAATCGTGGAATTCTGACAGCTGGATCGTCCGTAGCCATTTGCAACCGCCAGAAATATAGCGTTAAACATATAGCGAAAGCGTGCGGTGCGTGGCACAGGGAGTAACAATCATGGCCCGATCGGGGCGTCGGGCCAACCAGGCCATTACCATTCAGACGGTTGCGAACCATGCCGGTGTGTCGCCCATGACCGTGTCCAACGTCCTCAACAACAGTAGCAAGGTGCGACAAAGCAAGCGCGACGCGGTGATGGCGGCGGTGCGTGAACTCAATTACGTGCCCAATATGGCCGCGCGGTCGCTGGCAAGCGCCAGCGCGACGCGAATTGGCCTGCTCTATCGCAATATCGAAAACGCATTTCTCAGTTCCATTCTGGTTGGCGCACTGGATGCAACCAGCCGGCTGGGCGCGCAGCTGTTACTCCGGCCGCTGGAAAATGGTGACCCCAAGGAAATTGCGCAGCAGATTCAGGGGCTGGTGGAAAATGGCGCGAATGCGATCCTGATCGTCCCGCCCTATTGCGAAATTGCCAATCGCCATGGCCTGACCCGCGACTGTCCGGTGCCTGTGGTAGCGATGTCTCCGGGTGATGCGCTGTCCGGCGACCATTGCGTGCGGATTGACGATTATGGCGCAGCGCGGGATATGACCGCCTATCTGATCGGCCTTGGCCATCGGAATATCGGCTTCATTCGCGGCGGCGCCGGCCACCTGATCCATCGCACCCGCTGCGAAGGCTATCAGGCGGCGCTACGCGATGCGGGTTTGCCGGTCCAGCCAGAGTTGATCGCGACCGGCGACATGAGCTTTGAATCCGGACTGGTCGCAGGCGCGGCGCTGCTGGACCTGACCGACCGGCCGACCGCGATCTTCGCCAGCAATGACGACATGGCCGCCGCCGTCGTGTCGTTGGCGCATCGGCGCGGGCTGGATGTGCCGCGTGACCTGTCGGTGGTGGGGTTTGACGACACGCCGATCGCGGTAAAGATTTGGCCATCGCTCACGACCGTGAAGCATCCAGGGCGGCAAATCTCCAGCGACGCGGCGACACTGGCTGTGAAACTCGCTAAAGACGTCAGTGTGGGACAGCCATCAATGCTGATATATCTGGAACATAAGATCGTTCTAAGAGAATCTGCAGGTCAATGTTTGAAATTGAGCAGTTAACAGTCAATATAAATTGAAGGATCCTGGATTTCATCAAGGATGGGAATTACGTTAACCCACATTGTGGACGTGATGATGTGCTGGCCTATCCGGGCTTTGGCAACGGCCCTCAATCATAATTTCTGGCCATTCCGCAGACGCAAGATCAGCTATGCTGTCAAGGCGTCGTGAGGCTGTTGCGTATATATCAAACATAGCAGCTTGCCACATTTTGCTCGTCATGCTGTAGCGGTGGAATGAAGATGCGCGAACTGGAGTTGCGGACCGGGGTCCATCGCGAGACGATCCGCGTCTATCTGCGCGAAGGAGTAATCCCCGAACCCGCCCGCCCGCGCAAGACCGTTGCCGATTATGGCGAAGAGCATGTCCAGGCGATCCTGGCGGTGCGGCGATTGCAGCGAGAGAACCGGCTGACGCTGGGGCAGATCAAGGCGATTATCGGCGGCGAGGGTATGGACGGCCGGGTGGAGGCCAGTGCATTCGACCAACTGGAGCAGCTGGTATCGCACCGTGCCGGCGTGGATGGTCCGCCGGTGACGATCGCGTCGCTGCTGGATCGTTATCCGCATGCGGCGGAGGATGCCCGCACGCTCGCCAAGATCGGTATCCTGTCCATCATCGACACCGATCAAGGGGAGGCGTTGAGCATCACCTGCGCGCAACTGGTGCGCATCTGGGGTGATATGCGCAAGGCGGGCTTTGATCGGCGGTTGGACTATACGCCAGAGATATTGGGGTTTTACACCGATGCTGCCGACTTTGTCGGGCGGTGGGAGGCAAAGACCTTCATGGAGCGGGTCGAGGGACATATCGACGTCGGCGAAGCTGCGACCATGGTGGAACATGCTCTGCCGCTGATGCTCGATTTCTTTGGCCTGATGCGCCAGCGTGCGTTTTTCCGGCATGTCGAGGCGATCCGCGCCGGCAAGGAAACGGATCGCCCCGCAGACGGTATCACGCCATCGTCAGCACGGCCTTGACGCAGCGACCCTCATGCTGGTCCGTGACGGCCTGGTTGATATCCTCCAGTCGATAGCGGGTCATCAGCTTTTCGAAGGGGAACAGCCCCTTTGCATTGAGGGCGATCAGTTCGGGCAGGAAGCTTTGCGGATCGGCATTGCCCTCCGTGACCCCGCAGATGCTGATGCCAAGCGAGAGCATATGCAGGATATTGACGCTGACCGCGGCGTCCAGTGCCTTGGGCACGCCGACCATGGCAAGCCTTCCGAGTGGACTGAGCGCGCGCATGCCTGCATCGATCGCAGGTACGGCGCCCGATGTGTCGAGCACGCAATCGACGCCCTGAGGCCTGATCGCGCGTAATTGTTCTGCCGTGTCGCCGGCGGCCACATCGATCACATGGGTGGCGCCCAGATCCAGCGCCATGACCCGGCGACTTTCCAGCGGATCCGCGACGATGATCGCCCCGGCACCGGAAGCGCTGGCCGCCATAACGGCGCTCAGTCCCACCGGGCCGCCGCCGGTGACGAGAATGGCTTCGCCGACCTGTAGTTTGAGCGCCTTCATGACGGCGCCCGCGCCGGTCATGATGCCGCAGCCCAATGGCCCCAGAAGCTCCAGCGGTGCGTCGGCCGACACTTTCACCACATTGTGCGCCGCGACGATGGCATGACGCGCGAAGGAGGATTGCCCGAAAAAATGGCTGCTGACCTGCGCCTTTCCATCATGCAGGCAAGTCGAACCGTCGGTGCGGCATCCGCCGAAATTGAGCGCGGCAAAATCGGTGCAATAGGCCGGCTGGCCATTTAGACATTGCGGGCATTGGCGACAGGCGGCAAAGCCCATGACCACCCGGTCACCCGGCGCAACTGATGCCACTTCGGCGCCGATCGCTTCTACGATGCCGGCCCCCTCATGGCCCAGCACGACAGGCAGTGGCGTCGGCAACAGCTGATCGCGCACGACGATGTCTGTATGGCAAAGGCCGGTCGCCACGACCCGCACCAATATCTCGTCAGGGCGTATGTCGCCCAGCGTCAGATGCTCGATGGTGAATTCTCCGCCCGCCGTCCGGGCGACCGCTGCCACTACTTCCATGGTCATCCTCTCATTCAAATTGTGCCCCTGCATTCAAAAGCCGGGATCTTGCAGTCCATTTCTTTCCTGCGAGCCGCACAAAAGCGTCGCTTTGCCCGACGTCATCACTAAATGGTCCGACCGCTTTTTACGATTGACGATCGGCCTTGTCCACAACTACGTAATAAGCATACGCAATACGCAAATGGCCCAAGGGCAGCGTGGCAGGAGAGGGTAGTTTCATGGCGACTTCGCTGGATGCAGACACGCGTCCGATCATCCCCGACGATATCGCGCGGATCGTGGTCGCGCCCAAAAGCTACACGGACGATGCGACCATCTATGGTGCGTTCAAATGGCTGCGTGAGCATATGCCGTTGGGGATCGCGCAGGTACCGGGCTATGATCCGCTCTGGATCGTCACCAGACATGCCGACATCAGGGAAGTGGAACGCAATGCCAAGCTGTTCCATAATGCCGATCACAATCCCGTATTGAACGATCAGGCATCTGACGCCTTCACGCGGGAGATTACCGGGGGGACGACGCGACTATTGTCGTCGCTGACCTATATGGACCCGCCCGAACATGCATCCTACCGCACACTGACTTCCAACTGGTTCCTGCCGGGCAAGATCAGCAAGCTGGAGGAGCAGGTGAGGGTGCTGGCGCGCCAGTCGGTCGACAATTTGCTGAGTTTTGACGGCGAATGCGATTTCGTCCGCGACTTCGCGCTCCACTATCCTTTGCGTGTCATCATGTCGCTGTTCGGGGTACCGCCCGAAGACGAGCCGAAGATGCTCAAGCTGACGCAGGAATTTTTCGGCGTCCATGATCCTGAGGAGCAGCGGCCGGAAATGGTGGCTGACCCTGTGGTAGCTGCGAAACAATGGGCGGCTTCGATCGAGGATTTCTATACCTATTTCGACAGGCTGAGTGCGCAGAGGCGCGAGCAGCCGACCGACGATCTGCTGTCGCTGATCGCCAATTCGCGGATCAATGGGGCGCCCATCCCGCGTGACGAAGCGAATGGCTATTATGTCGCGATCGCCACGGCGGGGCATGACACGACATCATCGTCCACCGCTGGCGGCCTGCACGGAATGATGGCCTATCCGGAAAACTGGGCGAAGGTGAAGGCAGACCCGGCGTTGATTCCGGGCCTGGTGGACGAGGCGATCCGCTGGACCAGTCCGGTCAAGCATTTCATGCGCAACGCCACTGCCGACACGCAGGTGCGGGGCATGGACATCCGCGCGATGGAACGGCTGATGATCTGCTACCCGTCGGGCAATCGGGACGAGGCGGTGTTCGCGGACGCGGATCGGTTCGACATCACCCGCTCGCCCAATCCGCATATCGCCTTCGGCTTTGGCCCGCATATGTGTTTGGGCCAGCATCTGGCCAAGCTGGAGATGCGCATCCTGTTCGAGGAACTGCTGCCCCATCTGGCGTCGGTGGAAATGGCCGGACCGCCGCGCCTGGTCGAGACGAACTTTGTCGGCGGTTACAAGGCGCTGCCGATCCGTTTCAAGAAAGCCTGATTTTTCAAAAGCCGGGACATCGCGCACGCGGGGTCGGCACAATGCCCAAGGGTGGACAATCCGGGCAATATGGGAGGAGCCTGACATGCAAAAGACAATAGTCCTGCTGGTCGCCAGCGTATCGATGGCGGCAATGCACGCATCGGCATTTGCGCAGACTGAGGCCGCGCCGCAGGCGCAGTCTGCCGGTTTGGGCGACATCATCGTCACCGCGCAAAAGCGTGAGCAGGCGATCAACGATGTGCCGCTCTCGATTACGGCGGCGTCGGGGGAGAAACTGGCCAATCAGGGGATCACCAATGTCGCCGATCTGGTGAAGATCGTGCCGGGGTTCAACTATACCGAAAGCGCCTTCGCAACGCCGGTCTACACGTTGCGCGGCATCGGCTTCTACGACACCAGCCTGGCGGCCAAGCCTACGGTCAGCATCTATCAGGATCAGGTGCCGATCCCCTTCTCCATCATGACGCGTGGCGCGACGCTCGATCTGGAGCGGGTCGAGGTGCTGAAAGGACCACAGGGCACCTTGTTCGGGTCGAATGCGACCGGCGGCGCGATCAACTATATCGCGGCCAAGCCGACATCGACCTTCAAGGCGGGGATCGACGCTGGGGTGGACAGTTTCGGACAGGTATCGGGCGGCGGCTTCATCAGCGGACCGATCAGCGATACGCTGACAGCGCGGGTCGCGCTGCGCACCGAGCAGGGCGGCGCGTGGCAGCGCAGCTATACCCGTGACGAGAAGCTGGGCGATCGCAACTTCACGACCGGGCGTATTCTGATCGATTTCGAGCCGTCCGATGGCGCGCGCTTTTCGCTTAATCTCAATGGCTTTATCGACAAGAGCGACGGCCAGGCGGCGCAACTGATCGGGGTGGTGCCGCTGGGCAATCCGGCGCGGCTGGGTCCACTCGCCACCTATCCGATCGCACCGCGCAACAATCGCGATGCGGACTGGACACCGGAGCAGAAGCCAGGGCGCGACGACTGGTTCTATCAGGCATCCTTTCGGGGCGATATCGACCTGACCGACGATCTGACGCTGACGTCGATCAGCAGCTATTCCCAATATCATAATGATCAGGACATCGATCCTGACGGCGTGGCGCTGCGCGATTATTTCTACAACACCACCGGCAAGATCACATCATTGTCGCAGGAATTGCGGCTGCAGGGGCGAACGGGCGGCCTGACTTATATTCTGGGCGCCAATTATGCGCGGGAAAAAACCTATCAGCAGGATGATGCCGGTCCCTACGACCAATCGACATCGGCCTATAATTTTGTCGATGCAGGCCTGGGCATCCCCTTCTTCGTCTACAGCCAATACGCGCAACAGAAGTTCGTGAACAAGGCGGTGTTCGCCAACCTGGATTATGACATTGGCGATCATCTGACCCTGCATGGCGGCGTGCGCTATACGAAGACCAATATCGATTTCGCGGGCTGTACCGCTGATCGCGGCTTTGCTCTGGGGCAGGGGATCCAGAATCTGGTGAACTTCATCCGTGGCGGCGCGGGACTGGCGCCCATCGCCATTCGCGATGGTGCCTGCGTGACGATCGATGGTCCGACCCTGACCGTCGGTGAAGTGCAGCGGACCTTGGATGAGGATAATGTCTCCTGGCGTGCGGGTATCGATTATAAGCCGAGCAAGGACGTGCTGCTCTATGCCTCGGTCAGCAAGGGCTACAAATCGGGCAGTTTTCCGCTGCTGTCAGCCAGCGATGCCAACCAGTTTAATCCGGTGACGCAGGAATCGGTGACTGCCTATGAGGTCGGAGCCAAGCTGACCTTGCTGGAGAATAGGGCTCAGATCAACGGCGCGCTCTTCTATTATGATTATAGCGACAAGCAGTTGAAGGGCCGCGTGATCGCCAATCCCGATGTGTTCGGCCCGCTCGAAGCGCTGGTCAATGTGCCCAAGTCGCGCGTGCAGGGTGCGGAGATGCAGCTTGATCTGGCGCCGGCCGACGGTCTGCGCGTGAGCATAGGCGCGACCTACCTCGATACCAAGATCAAGGGCAGTTTCGTCAATTATGACAGCTATGGCAACCAGCTGGACTTTGGCGGATCGGCCTTTCCCTATACCCCCAAATTCCAGATTGTAACCGATGCTCAATATGACTGGGCGCTCAGCGACGATGTGGAAGCATTTATCGGCGCCAACCTCAATTTTCAGAGCGATACCAAGGCGGTGTTGGGCAATGCCCGCGCTACGCCGTCGCGAGCGCTCACCGCGCAGGGTGGCCTGACGATCGAGGATTATACGCTCATCGACCTGCGCGCCGGCCTGTCCTTCGATGACGAGCGTTACAAGATCAGCGCGTTCGTGCGGAACCTGGGCAACACCTATTATTGGTCCAACGCCACCCGCATCACCGACACGACGGTCCGCTTCGCCGGGCGCCCCCGCACTTTCGGCGCAACCTTGTCGGCGCGTTTCTGAACCACCTCCCCTGGGCCGCGTCCTGAACGGTGGACGCGGCTCCTTCTTGCTTCCCGGAGAAACCCTATGACTGCACGCTCCTCCCACGTTGCCGGCCTGCATGGCGAACCGGGACATGAGGTCCGTTTGCCGACCACGCGCATGCTGATCGGCGGTGGGTGGGAGGAGGCAGCGGATGGGCGCCGCATCGATGTGGAAGATCCGGCGACGGGCAAGATTTTCGCCAGCGTGCCGGCAGGCACGGCGGCCGATGTGGACCGGGCGGTGCGGCAGGCGCGCACGGCGTTCGAATCCGCAGTCTGGGCACGGATGCGGCCGCTCGATCGCGGCAAGATCATCGAGGCGATCGCCCGCAAGATCGAGGATCACGCGCAGGAACTGGCGCTGCTGGAAAGCTATGACAATGGCAAGGCGGTGCATCATGCGCTGGCGGTGGATGTCCCGGCCGCCGTGGATATCTTCCGCTACATGGCGGGCTGGTGCTCGAAAATTTATGGGCAGGTGAACCCGATTTCCGGCGATGGCCGCCAATATCACAGCTATTCCGTGCGCGATCCGATCGGTGTCGTGGGCCAGATCGTGCCGTGGAATTACCCCCTCGCCATGGCCGCGTGGAAGATCGCCTCGGCATTGGCGGCGGGTTGCACCATCGTTCTAAAGCCTTCCGAAGTCACGCCGCTGACCGCGCTGCGCCTGGCGGAACTGGCGCTGGAGGCGGGGCTGCCCGAGGGCGTATTGAACATCGTCACCGGCTACGGGCATGAGGCGGGGCAGGCGCTTGTCGAACATCCAGGTGTCGACAAGATCGCGTTCACCGGATCGACCCGCGTGGGCAAGCAGATCGTCCAGACCGCCGCGAAGGATCTGAAGCGCGTGACGCTGGAACTGGGCGGAAAGTCGCCCTCGCTGATCTTCGCCGACGCCGACCTCGACCAGGCGGCGATCGGCGCCGCGCTCGCCATCTTCTTCAATTCCGGGCAGGTTTGTCTTGCCGCCTCGCGCCTCTATGTCGAACGATCCGTGTTCGACAAGGTGGTCGAAGGAGTCGCGCAGGTCGCGAAAACCTTCAAGCTTGGCCATGGGCGCGATCCTGACACGATGCTGGGGCCTTTGGTGTCGAAGGTACAGCAGAGCCGCGTGCTGGATTTCATCGCCCAGGGCAAGGCGAGCGGGGCGGACCTCGTCACCGGTGGCGGAACAGGCGAGCAAGACGGCTACTTCGTCGAGCCGACCATCTTCGCCAATCCCGACGCCGACGCCAGCATCGTGCGGGAGGAGATTTTTGGCCCGGTGCTGGTTGCCACGCCTTTCGACGATGCAGATGAGGTGGTCCGGGCGGCCAACCACACCCGCTATGGTCTGGCCGCCAACATCTGGACCCGCGATCTGTCGCGCGCCCATCTGACCGCCCGCAAGCTGCAAGCCGGCACGGTGTGGATCAACACCCATGGCATGAATGATCCCTCCGCGCCTTTTGGCGGGGTCAAGGAATCCGGCTGGGGGCGGGAGGTCGGCGAGGAAGGGGTGCTTCACTACACCGAAACCAAGACGGTGACGGCCCTTCTGGACAGCTAGCTTTTGTGAACTGGAAACATAGCTATTCAGACAGACAGGTCGTTGGCACATCATTCAGATAGGAATGATCCGTTGCTCGGTCCTTCTGGCTGCGATTGCTGCTGCACATCGGGCTTTGGAAAAATTCTCGACAGGCAGCTCTCGAACCGGCGTGATCACGGCAATATGTTCCAACCATAACCTGGCTGCATGTTAGCGGCGGGGAGGAAATGGCGGTGGGACCGCCAGTTGAATGTCAGAATGGAGTGACTGCAGACGACTTGCGCTCACCAGCGTCCGGGACGAGGCGATATGGCAAGCCGTATGACTTCAGCGCTTCTCAACAGCGCATGCGCACAACTTGTTTGCTCAAAATATCTACCAATCTAGTAGAAAATTCTCAAATCCGCGCGGGGCGGGTGGTTAGAGAAATGCACGTCCATGAAATTCACTTATCGCTCGTTTGATTTTTATCTGTCCCTGGCATCGGCCCTGGTCCTGGCCCAAACCGCCCAGGCCCAAACCGCTCAGGCCCAGACGGCACCGACCCAGACGGCACCGACCCAAGTGACCCCGGTTGAAGACACCGGGTCCGGGGGAGAAATCATCGTTACCGCCGAGCGCCGCGCGACGGACCTGCAAAAGACCGCCATCGCCATTTCCGCTTTCACGCCCGAGTTGCTGGAACAGCGCAATATCACCAGCGTGCGCGATCTGGCTGGGCAAGTGCCCAACCTGTTCGTAGCCCGCACGTCGATCAGCCATACGACCCAGACCTTCTCGCTACGTGGCGTGGGTGAGAGCGATCCGATCCAGGAACCTGTGCTGGCCGTCTATGTCGACGACGTCTATGTTCCGCGTCAGATCGGATCGATGAGTGAATTCGTCGATCTGGAGCGGGTCGAACTGCTGCGCGGACCGCAGGGCACTTTATACGGCCGCAACAGCAGCGCGGGCGCTCTTCGCCTGATCACCCGCGATCCGGACGATACGACCCATGTGACGGCCGAGGCGGGCTATGGCAGCTATAATGACGTGCAGTTGCGCGCGCTTGTCAGCGGGCCCATCGTCAAGGACGTGCTTTCGGCCAGCATCTCCTACATTCACCGGACGCGTGACGGCGTCACCTACAACCCGACGCTGGGCCATGATGTGAATCGCATCGACTTGGACGGATGGCGCGGCAAGCTGCGCTTCACCGGCATCAACGACCTCGATGCGCTGTTGACCCTCAACGTGATCCGCGACCGCAGCGACAGCCGATCCTATATTCCGGTCAACCAGCCGGGCGGGACGTTCAGCCGCCGTCGATCCTACTCGGAAGTCGAGCCGCTCCAGCATCTCAATGCGCTCAACGGCTCCTTGCGCCTTATCTACACGCTCTCGCCCCAGCTTTCGATCAAGTCGATCACGGCGGCCGGCGGCTTCAACCTCAACCCCGTCTATTATGAAAATGACGGGCAGGCCGCACTGATCCAGAAAAATCTCATCCATTATAATGACAAGTTCCTGAGCCAGGAGGTGCAGTTGAATGGTGAATTTGGCGATGTCAGCTTCACCAGCGGCCTTTTCTACCTGCATGAACGTTTCTTCGTGGAACGCGATGGTTTCAGCCGGACCGGCACGGCTGCGACCGCGCCCGTCAACAAGCAGCGTGCGCATAATATCACCTATACCGACGCCTATGCCGTCTTCGGGGAAGGGACTTGGAAGGCGGATGATATTTTCAGTGTGACGGCCGGTATTCGCGGCACGATCGAGAAGAAACGGTTCGTCTTCGATAACAAGGTGATCGACGATAACCGCAATGTCGTGTCGCAATCCATCGCGGGGGAAGCGGAAAAGACATGGAAGGCGTTGACGCCCAAGGTTTCGGTGCAGGCGCAATGGACACCCAACCTGCTCAACTATCTGACCTGGTCGCGCGGCTTCAAATCGGGCGGTTTCGATAATCGCGCCACCCGACTGGACCTGGCGACCTTGCCCTTCAATCCTGAAAAGGTCACCACCTATGAAGGCGGTTTGAAGGCGACATTGTTCGGCCGGGCGCTGCGCAGCAATCTGGCGGTCTTCTACAATGACTATAAGGATTTGCAGGTATCCTTCTATGACCCCGCTTATGTCGGCAGCCGGCGGGGCAATGCTGGCAAGGCGCATAGCTGGGGCGTCGAGCTGGAAAACGACCTGCGGCTGACCGATGCCCTGAGCTTCCAGGGGTCGGTCGGCTATCTGAAGGCGGTCTACGACGATTATAAGGGGGCCGGTGGCAACGGCGTGAATGCCGACGGTAATCCGCTGACCAACGCGCCCAAATGGTCGCTGTCGGGTGGCACGACCTATGACCTGCCCCTGGGCGCGAGCGGCAGCCATTTGCGGCTCTCCGCCAACGCTCAATATCAAAGCAGCTTCTATGCCAATGCGCTGGCGCGGACGCAGGATCGGGTGCCGGGGCAAACCTTCGTCAACGGGTCCGTCACCTGGGTTCTGCCGGACGACCGCTTCCAGGTCGCGCTCACAGGCAAGAATATATTGGGTGCGAACAAACCGGTCAGTTCGGCCTATACGCCGACCACCGGGGTCTATTATCGCAACTATGCCGATCCGGCGACGGTATTGGCGAGCGTTCGCTTCTCATATTGATCGGCACTCGCATAGAAAGGCGCTGTGGGCATGGCCTTGGACGATCCAATCGCGCACCCGGACCTCCATGCCGCGCTGGCACGGCGCTATGGTGGCGATGAACCATCCGGCCCCCTGCTATGGAATGATGTGATTGGGCACCTCCTGTCACATCGCTCCATACGCGCCTATCGCAAGGATGCATTGCCGGACGGGACCGTAGAAACGCTGGTGGCCGCAGCGCAATCTGCGGCCAGTTCCTCCAACCTCCAATTGTGGAGCGTCGTTGCGGTCGCCGATGCGGACAAGCGCGCGCAACTGGCGCAGCTGGCGGGCGGACAACAGCATATCGCGCATGCTCCGCTGATTTTGCTGTGGATCGCGGATCTGGCCCGCGCGCATCACATCGCCGCCCGCAGCGATGCGCCGGCCGAAGGTTTCGGTTATCTCGAAAGCTTTCTGGTCGCGTCGATCGATGCCGCATTGGCTGCGCAAAATGCGGTCGTGGCGGCGGAATCGCTCGGTCTGGGCACCGTCTATATCGGCGCGCTGCGCAATCGGCCGGAAGATGTGGCTGCCCTGATCGACTTGCCGCCCAATGCCGGCGTGGTATTCGGCCTGGTTGTCGGCTGGCCCGATCCCGACAGGCCGGCATCCATCAAGCCACGCCTGCCGCAGGCCGCCGTGCTGCACCATGAAGGCTATGCGCTTGAGCCGCAGCAGGCAGCGATCGACAGCTACGACGCGACCTCCCGCATATTCCAGCACGGACAGGGGCTGCCGACTGTCGGCTGGATCGCGCAATTGCTTCAACGCGGGGCGTCGGCGGCCTCGCTCAACGGGCGGCAGCGACTTGGCGCCGCGCTCAAGGCGCTTGGCTTTGGCCTGCGTTAACGGCGGCGCATTTCCCAACTAGGCAGCGTTGACAAAGTGGATTCCCAATCTGCCTGATTTCTGATTCACAGCTTCTCTTTGCGAGGAGCGATGATGGGCCGAGGCGATCTGACGGACGAGGAATGGGATGTGATCGCGGGGCTTC
>NZ_VYPZ01000017.1 GCF_008710155.1 Sphingobium limneticum | reverse complement strand
AGCCTGGGCTGCGGCAAGCTGCGCGCGAAGGCTCTGGATCTCTGCTTGCGCCGCGCCACCCATGCCCAAAGGCGTAGCAGAAAAGCACCGAAATCTCTAGCTTTTTAGCTCTCCGGCATCGATTATCGGGACTGTCAGGATTTCCGTGTGCGGCCGGGCGGTTGATCATCAGGCCGCCATGGCTCTGATGAAACGTTCGCCGAAGATCACGGCAAATTGCGCCTTCGCCATGGTCCACTCACGTGGTGGCATCTTCCACTCTTTCTCCGACCGATTCAAGATCAGGTAGAGCAGCTTGGTGGCGGCCTCGTCGCTGGGGAAGTGTCCCCTGGCCCTGACAGCCCGCCTGAGCTTCGAGTTCAAAGCTTCGATGGCGTTCGTAGTGTAGATGATCCGGCGGACCTCGTCGGGGAACGCAAAAAACGGGATCACCTCGCCCCAGGCGCGCCGCCAGCTCTGGCCGATGGCGGGATAGCGCTGCCCCCAAGGGCTAGCCTCAAATGCTGTCAGCGCCTTTTCGGCGGCATCTGCGTCGGTGGCACGGTAAATCTCCTTGAGCGCGCTGGCGAGGTTCTTTCGGTCCTTCCAGGAGACGAAGTCCATCGAGTTGCGCAGCAGGTGAACGATGCAGGTCTGGACGATCGCATCGGGGAACACTGCGGTGATCGCATCGGGAAAGCCCTTCAGGCCGTCAACGACGGCCAGCAGGATGTCTTCAACGCCACGGTTGCGAAGCTCGTTCATCACCCGAAGCCAGAACTTGGCACCCTCATTCTGCTCGAGCCACAAGCCGAGCACCTCCTTTGCGCCGTCGGCGCGGACGCCCAGCGCAATGTGGATCGCCTTGTTGCGCACCATGCCCTCGTCGCGGATCTTGACCCGGATCGCGTCGAAGAAGACCAGCGGGTAAACCGGATCGAGCGGCCGCTGCTGCCAAGTGGCGACCTCATCGAGCACGGCGTCGGTCACCGTGCTAATCAAATCGGGTGAGACGTCGATGCCGTATAGATCGTGCAGGTGCCTGGTGATCTCGCGGGTGCTCATGCCGCGCGCGTACATCGACACGATCTTGTCGTCGAAGCCGGGAAAGCGGCGTTGATACTTGGCGATCAACTGCGGGTCGAAGCTCGACTGGCGATCGCGCGGCACGTCGATCGCCAACTTGCCGGTGTCGGTCATTACCGTCTTCCGACCGTAGCCGTTGCGCATGTTGCCGGCGCCGTCTTCGCCAGCGAGGTGGTGATCCATCTCCGCATTCAGGGCACGCTCTGTCAGCGCCTTCTTCAGCGAATCGAGCAGACCGCCCTGCTCGAAGGCGGCACTGGCAGCGCCGCCCGCCAAAAGCTGATCGAGAAGCTCATTCGGTATGGCAGGTTCTTTGCGTCGTGACATAGTGGGACTCCTTGTTGCCCATTATGCCCGGCCACACACGGAAATCCTGACAGTCCCATTTGCCGTGATCTTCGGCGAACGTTTCATCAGAGCCATGGCGGCCTGATGATCAACCGCCCGGCCGCACACGGAAATCCTGACAGTCCCGCTTGCCGCGGATCACCCCTTGCAGACCAAGATCTCGCATCAACCGCTGTACAGTGCAGCGTGCAACATCGAAGCCCTCACGCTTCATCTGCCGCCACACTTTGCGCACACCGTAGACGCCGAAGTTCTCGGCAAAGACCCGCAGAACTTCGGGCTTCAGCTCTTCATCCCTCCGGGCACGAGCAGATTGCAAAGCCGGGTCTCGCCGCTTGGCAAGGCGCTCGTGATAGGTGGATGGGGCGATCGGCAGAACCCGGCAGATCGGCTCGACCCCATAGGCATCGCGATGTTCGTCGATAAAGGCGATCATCGTTTGAACGGGCGGTCGAGCTCCGCCTGGGCAAAATATGCCGACGCCTTGCGCAGGATCTCATTGGCTTGCCGCAGTTCGCGGACTTCACGCTCCAATGCCTTGAGCTTCTCGGCGGTCTCCGTCGGCACACCACCGCGCTTGCCGCTGTCCACCTCGGATTTCTTCACCCATTCCAGCAGCGTGTGCCCGGAACACCCGATCTTCTCGGCCACCGACGTGATCGCCGCCCAGCGAGAAGGATAATCGCCCTCGTGATCCAGTACCATCCGGGTCGCCCGCTGCCGAACCTCAGGGGCAAACTTGTTCGTCGTCTTGCTCATCGTAAACCCTCACTCTCAGGAGTTAAGGCCTCCGGCAATCCCGGTGCGGTTCAAGCGGCCTTTTTCCTGACAGCAGAAATCATCACTCTAAGCTGGTCTACCGCCGAGCGGGTTAGCCACCACTCGCATTCCATATGGCATATTGAAAACAGTACGCCGGAGGAAGCTATAGAAGCGTTTATCAACGCACCGCGCATTTTGGCAGACGAGGCACGTGAGGCGGCTAAAACCGCCGACAGTACAAAATGGCGTAAGGCCAAACGGGAGCGCAGGCGAGTGATCGAGCAGGTCCGCAGCCTGATACCGATTACCAAAAGCGTGTTTGGCGTGGGTGAAGGAGAGGAACTCAGGCGCGTCGCGCTCGTCAAACCCCAACAACGCGTTAAGCTTGTCAAATGCGATCCTAGCGCCCTCAGTCGCGATGACGTGATCGATGGCTACTGGGATGAAGCCGTCCGGCTTGGGCTTCCTCGCCCTCAGCGTGTGAAAATCTAAATCACTGTGCCGGGCACACCGGCACTGCACACCCTGGCCTGAAAATGATGGTGCTGGCGATCGTCGGTTCGGCGTACCAGCACCCATTCACCCCAACAATCAAAGCGCATCAAGCGGGAGCCATCGCTTCCCCGCGCCCATAATCATGGAGAAATTTCTTGGCTCGACCCGGAATCAGCAAGCTCGGCTTGCCTCCTAAGAAATATCGTCCCGACCGCCGTGCAACGCGCAAAGATGGACTGATCAAGTTTGAAACGGAGGAAGCCAGCTACACAGAGGATGAATTCCGCATAGGGCAGCTACGCCGCGTGGCCCGTCTATACCCCAGCCTGTTCAAAAAGAACTACATCCGGCAACTAAGGAGGCGGCTACGAAAAGGCGTAGAAGGCCATAGGCCAGATCGTACTCCCGCCAGCAGCATCTACATGCGCAATTGGCGCGTGCGCGTCGTAGGGTGGCTGTGGCAGCTTTATGCTGATCCTCGCAGCGCACCAGTGACCACGGCTCATATCCTGCCCACCAAATGGATTTTGACGCCTGACGAACTTATGCGAGTAAGCTCGAAAAAGCTGATGAAACGCCTTCGAAGCGACCTGAACCGGCTCGGCGCGAAGAAAGCGGACGGCTTCTTTTTCGCATTCCTCCACGGCGAGTATAATTTGGACGACGGCTGTTTCCACCTCCATGTCCACTGCCTGGTGTCCAAGGGCATGATCGCAGTGGTGAAGCGACTAAAGACGGTGGAAAGGGCTCGGCTTCGCAAAACGACAAACTCGGTTAAGCGGTCTCCTGTCCTGATCAGGAAAAAGCCGCTTAAAAATCTTCCCGGACCGTTTAGCTATTGCTGCCAGTCATATTGGCCTCGCAAGGGATATCACGACGGCGTGACAGGCGATTGGAAGCGAGGGAAGAAGCACCGCATTCCCGAGCCGTATCACACAATGTTTTTGCTGTGGATCGATCAGTGGAAATTGGAGGATTTGGCGTTGATGATGAAGCTCAGTGTGCGGGCAGGAAAAATGAAGGTCTGTAGATAATTTGGTACACTAATTGTTGGGGGAAGCAGGAAGGAATGAGGCTTGGGTGATTTGGAGATATATGGCCGATATGCTGTATCTCTCCATACTGTTGACAACACAGCCTTCACTACGAAGCTGCGTTCATTTTCCTGTTTTCGTGCAAAAATCTGCCCAGCTATTCATGATCGCACGCCGCTTTTCGAGGGCGCTACCATGACGATAATTTGCGCTCTGCTTCGTTGTCACTGTGCATGGGAAAGGGCATCGCCAAGTAACCAGGCACTAAATTTATTGTGACGAAAATCGCGGGCTTATTGCAAATGATCGCCGGGCGCAGTCTCAACCCGCTGTAGATGGAGCGGCAAAATGCCATCGTAGCGCGAAGTTTCAGTTGTTCAGCGGCATCACGTCCCGACACACCCTGTGATCTATGTAGGTTAGCGTTGGATCCGCCTGCACACCATGGCCCACGACATCGCTTACGTCAGGAGCGTTTTCCAGCAGCGCCATTCGCAGAACATCGCGAAAGATCGTCGTCGTTTATTTGACGTATATTTGACACCTAAAGCTTAGAGAGCGCTAACTCATTGATGTTGCTGGTGACCCCTACGGGCACCCGGCAGTCACGGCAAGGTATTGATTTAACGTCGGTTCTTGCCTCCGACCCCCGGTTAATACCATCACAAGTGCCATCTGTCCATTAGGATCGCATAGACTCTTATGGCATTGTTCGAGATAACGCTTCATCGGCTGATGGGCCGGAAACACCCGTATGTCGTGCGGTTTTTGGCCGATTTCGGAATGTCTGCTTACCGATCAGTAAGAGGGGATAGCCGCCGGTCCTCACTTGGGCAGGCGACACGATCGTGGGCGGACATAGCTGCCTGTCGCCCATCGACCATTTATTGCCGCTCTGACCCCGAAAACGAGTTCCGGTTTGCAGACGTTCAGATAGGCTTTCCATGGTGCCGCTGGGCTAGAAACCAGTAGCACAAGCCTGTCATGGCACCGAGCACTGACCACAGCGCGAATACAAACAGAGCGTTCGCGGAGGATGCGGGATGTTTGGTCGTCGCCCAAACGAGATACAAGGCTGACGGAGCGCCGGTCATGAACAATCCGCCCATTCCAAATTGTATTGGAGAGCGGCGGTTGGTTCGTAAAAGGAAAGCACGGATGATCAGCCCAAGGATAATCTGAGTTCCATACAACAGAAACAGATAGAAGATTACCACTGGTATTGGGCGCGGAAAGCCGCCGGTTGCCCAAGATACAATGCCACCAATGATTGCTGCTGGCACTGGAGCCAGAAAAAATGCGCGTAAATTCATTTCGTTCGCCCCTTCTGGAGATGATCCGGCAGCATCCATTGCAGATTTCTACCAGAAAGGGGAAAGGTGGGCAGCGACCGACCATTTATTGTCATTGATGAAGCAATTTCACTCGCCGGATAGCAGACATTCATCGGCTAGGATAAGCAGGGTTCATGGACGCTCCCACAGACGCCGAACGGGATGAATTAGAAGCGAGAGTCAGCGACGTCCTTTATGAGGTTGCTGGGTTCGCATGGGAAGATTTAGCAAGGCGCGTTCCAGGAGGGCGGACCTATGTCAGGCCAGAGGCCGACGGGCGCTACATGGCAGTCACTTGGGATGCCGATTGGAAACGACAGGCTGGCGGCGCAATTCTCATCAAGGTTCAAGGCTTTCTCGATCCCGATCACCACACCCCTGTGTGGGGGGCTGGCGAGATAATTCGAAAGCGTGGACTTCTTGACCGATGGCTGAAACGGACGAACTGAAACGACCATTGTTCGCCGGTGGAACCGCGTTCAACCGTTCTCGATTGCGGACATTCTGGGTCGATGGCACCATGACCTGATGCAGCGTTATCCGTCCCACCAATCAGTCCCGTCTGCGATCCATGAACGAGTTTTCTTCGTGCTGTGGATTGTCATGTCCGCCTTAGCGATTCTCGCAGACGGAATTGAGGTAAATGACAATCCTGACCGAGCGCATGAGATATTTGCGCACATGGGCATCGCATTATTATGGTGCGTTCCATTTGTCGTGGTGGGATTTATTCTGCGTTGGCGGCGCTTAAAGAAACAGGCGAAGCGGCAAGCGTTCCTATCTACCGTTGCGAATTTGAAATAGCATCCGCTATTCGCCTGTATCAGCGCAAACCTGTCCGTCCCCTAACCACCCGCGATCGTCCTTCAGCAAGGCCGATCCGGCCTCGATCGTCGCGACAGCCGCCCGTCCGGTTTCCGGCGAAAGAGCGGACCGGATAAAGCCGACCATTTTTTTTGCCGTCAATGGCGATCTGCGCAAATTACGATTGCTGACACCCGGCCAACGATGCAGTTTGACCGAATGCAACACTCCTCAATCGTCGAATTCTTGTCAGGCACTGTCTCACCTGAGACCTTAGCCGCAGAGATAGCCGATGAGGTCGCGGCCTTTAGAGCGTAACCGCCCGATTGTTACCGCGGGTTATGGGCCTTGAAGCGCGCAGCGAGCTCGGGATCGTCGACAAAGTCATCGAGGAATTGGTGCCAGGCCTTGGTCGTGAGACGCGCCTCGCTGAGCATGTCCGTCAGTTCTTGCACGCCGTGATCGGTCAGCGCGGTGATGGCCTCGTCCGGACCGGTGTAGACGCTGACGATGGCGCCATAGGTGAGGTTGTCGTCGTTTGAAACGATGGCTTCCAGCAACTCCACGTTCTCGTCGAGTGTCCTGGCGACATAGTCGAGGGTGAGGAAGGAGGTGACGGCGGCCATCAGGCGGCCAGTGCTTGCGGGACGGTGCGCGGCACCCAGTTCCAGGGTAACAGCTCGCCGATCCTGTTGATCTTGTGATCGTGGATGCGATTGAGCAGGTCGGTGATGTAGGTAAAGAATGTGTTTAATATCTTCTTGACCGAATCGCAATAATCTTGATCTATGCCCTCGGCCTCGGCGCATTGCGTTGCAGCAGCGCCGAGGCCACCTGCTTCTTTCCAGGCCGAGGCTTGGTTGGGCAAGTCTGGGAAAGGGGATTGCGGAGCCACGTGTAAATGATGGCTTCAGAGCATGCCTTATGCCATGGCTTGACAATCCTCGCATATTTCGGGCTTGGGATATCGGATGATTGATCGGTCCCTAGAAAAAATGCGGCCTGTGCAATGACATGCTAGTCATCTGTCGGCGCATTCACTAGCTTGCCGGCGTCATTCTGGAGAATATGATGCAGTACAGGTCAGTAGCGGAACTCAACCAAGCCGTTCTTCACGGGCTTCAGAAAATTCCGCGCGACGTCGACCTCATCATTGGTATTCCGCGGAGCGGACTTCTGCCTGCCAACATCATGAGCCTGGCATTGAACCTTCCCTTGGCAGATCTGGATGGCTTCTGTGCCGGCCGCATTCTTTCCGCGGGCAAAACGCGACGGAAGGCTCCAAACCCCGATACGAGCGCATATCGCAAAATACTCGTCGTCGATGACAGTATATCGTCCGGAGAGGCGATGAAACAGGCAAGGCAGCGCATTTCTGAAGTCGATGACAGCCCCGATCGGTTTCTGTTCTGTGCGGTGTACGGTACGGCGGAAGACAATCCCGAGGCGGACATCGTTCTCGAACGGGTGCCCACGCCAAGAGTGTTCGAATGGAACCTGATGCATCATCCCGTTCTGGTCAGGAGCTGCGTCGATATCGACGGCGTTCTGTGCATCGATCCGACAGACGCGGAAAATGATGATGGCCCGCTCTATTCCCTTTTCCTGGGCAATGCCCGACCACTCTATACTCCCGGTTTCCGGATTGGACATCTGGTGACAAGCCGGCTGGAGAAATATCGCGCCGAAACCGAGCGTTGGCTCGAAATGCGCGGAATTCAATATGACAAGCTATGGATGCTGGATCTCCCTAATGCTGAAGAGCGGCGTCGACGGGGAGCACATGGCCAGTTCAAGGCCCAGATATACGCCCAGCTCGAAACCGATCTTTTTATTGAAAGCGAAGATGCACAGGCAATGGAGATTGCCCGGCTTTCGGGCAAGCCTGTCTTGAGCATCGAAACGCAATCTATCGTTTATCCCGACAATCTTCTGGACCATGCGGCACGTCGCCGTCGCTACGTCCAACGGCGTGCAGAGGCACGAGCGCTCAATCAGACGCGTTTCGCTCCTGTAGTCAAAAGCGCTTTACAACGTGTGCTACCGGCCGGGCATTTCGAACGACTGGTTCAGTGGCGCAGAGCGAAACGCCGTGAGCGACAGATGGCAGCGAAATCCTAGGACCCATCGGCGCAGGAAAACTTCGGCTCCCGCAGTCGATCGAGCCTGGACTTGCTGCGGCATGGACTGACAGGCAGCGTGCCCAGACTCCTCCGGCGGTTACGGTGCGCAACCACGACATGGTCGGGATCAAGTTGCCGTCGGGCTGTGGAAGCCGCAGTTTATGCCGGTGCACCTTCGCGCGCGATGGTCGTTCTGGTGCGCTGATCCCGTTGCGGCCATCTACCCGGATAGTTCTGGCTCGCGCGACGGAAGCGACGTGATGGACTTCCCGCGGGCCTGGCCCGGTCTTGCCTCGCTCAGGCCTGCTGATCACCGAACAGAGATGTTGAGGTGATCGGCGCCGACAATGCCGAATGATCACACACAGTCATCACCCTGTCAGCGTGATGGATGTCCGGACGCGCGCGCAGCCTGGCACTCAGGCAAAGCGATGGTTAACCTCGATCCCTTCGTCTCGATCCGTCAGTTTGCAAGGACAACGCTCAAGGCGCGTTCGACTGCAGCGCCGTTGCGATCTTCCTCGAGCCATCGCGCAAGCAACGCCTTCCCGCCATCTCGAACTGCTGATACTTTTCCGTTTGATTTCTGGACGACCTGAGCGGCGTCGGACAGGACATAGGCTGTGGCGCGATTGCCCGAAAGTACCATATTTTGTGCGATACCTACCCGGATCCATGACTTTTGCCCCGGGAAAGCCGCCACGACATTTTTCTCGACTATTGCGTCTTTGGAGCCGCCAATACCAATGCCGTTATACATTCCCCCCAGAATCAGATTACTTCTGATCACGAGGTTCTCAAACGGGAACTGGTTGAAGGTGTCGCGTATGAAGATCCCCTGGATGGCAGCACCGTCACCGCGCATCATGATATTTTGCTCTATAAGTATATCCCGAGCTGCCGCCTTGGTATTTGTAGTCCAAAGTTGCACGCCATCCGGATGATCCTTGAGATTGGGTTTGAAATCGGTGAAGACATTCCCTCTGATGATAAGGTGAGACGAACCGCCTCCGCGAATCCCATCAGTACGCAGCATGCGGAAGCTGTTCCCCGACAGGATGAGGTTTTCGCTGTCGAGGAAAGAGATTCCATGGAACAGCTCTCGAAAGTCGCTGTCGCGAACGGTGATAGAGCGGGACCCGCGGATCATGATTGGCGATTTGTCGTCACCCGGGTTGCCATTCAATGAACCGTGTACATTCAGTTCCTGAAGAATGATATTTTCGCTGTCCAGGATTGAATAGGAAAACATTCCGTTGGAAGCGACGACCTCGCACTCGACATTTCTGATGGTAAGGCCACTGACATTGCGCATCTTGAAGCCGGTGAAGGTGGCGGGATCCCGGGGGTCTCTCGATGCCAGCGTGACCGCTTTCGAGAAGTGAAGATTCTGGAGAGAAAGCATGTCGTAGCGGCCAGGATCGACCAATAACGTGTCTCCCTCGCGGGCGCGCTTCAGGGCAGACAGCAGGCTTGCCGCGTCGGTGATTCTGGCCTGGGATATACTGGCATTGCCAGCCGCTGCTGAAGTGGCGCTGCCTGAACTGCCATCGCACGATGACAGCAACATGAAGGCTGCGCCACCGACAAGCAGGCCTGTTCTCCCGGTTCTTCCGGCGGCGATCCGGCCCGACCGGCGCTTTGATATCATCGGATTTTTCGAAACAATCATGAAAGGCCTATCCGATTTTTCAGGTGGCGAAATGTTTGTCGAAGCATTAGGCTCCGTGCTTCGCTGTTCAGGTATGACGTGGTTCGACCCCAGCCAAGCTCGCGGGCTCGCGCTACAATGTCGCGCCCCAGTTCCGCGCGATCATCACGCAGGAGGCCCGAGCCGATATTGTGGAGAAAGCCCGCAATCGCGCGCCGTTGAGAAATATCATCCACAACCTGGCTTTTGATAGCCAGAAGCTTTTCGGCAGCCAGCAGAAGCGATGCGGCATTCTTGCCCTTTCCGGTAATGCGGTGATCCGAGTTATGCTGCACATAGACGCCCGCCCCCTTGTCGGAATAGCAGACCCTGCCATTGCGCAATAATCCTCTCAAAGCGATTTCAACGTCCTGGAATCTCGCAAGATCCTCGTCCCATCCGCCAATCGCGGTCACATAGTCTCTTGACCACAATGTGGCGGACGGATGCACAAATTTTCCGCCCAGCAGGATCTGCTCGAACGCCTCCTGCGAGGATCCAAAGCGCCTGACGTTCCGGCGAATGAGATTCTTTTCTTCATCCAGCCAAATCCACGGTCCAAAGCCGAGATCTGCCTTATTGAGCATCATGGAATCGGCCAGCGCGCAGAGCAAATCGCCTGTTACATAATCATCTGCATCCAGAAACATGACGAGAGGCGAGGTCGAGGCAGCCAGACCCCTGTTCCTGCTGACCTGCGCGCCGGCATTGACGTCATTGACCAGAACGCAAAGGCGCGGGTCTGCAATAGCCTCGAGTTTCGCCTTTGTCGCGGCGCATTGGCCATCGATCACGACAACAACCTGCGCCCGTATCGACTTTTGGCCAAAGACCGATAACACGGCCCGCTCGATAGTCTCAGATGCCTTATAAGCCGGAATAACTACGCTGATATCATGCACTGTGCGAACCTTTTTTAAACTTTCTGAAGGATCATCTTCATCATGCCGAAGGTTTCAATGACGATCGCGCGCCCGCGTTTGGAAAGCCAGAGCGTGACGAGGAAGGTTGTATAGGAGATGATGAGGCCCGCGACCAGCAAAGCCAGGGGGGGCATCTGCAGTGGCAGCGCAATGAGGGTCAGTGTCATCGCGCTGCCTGTCCCGGCAAGAAGGAAGGGCATCGCGATGCGGGCGAGGTCCTGCGTGGACACAGGGCCGCGGCGCCCGATAACGACCCATAGCGCGGGGAGACGAATGAAGACATCGCTCAGGGCATAGCATGCCGCCACGCCCTCGACGCCCCATCTAATTCCTATGGCAAAGGCGATCGCGCAGGAGACTGCATTGAAAATGCCCCAGTGGGCATATTCCCGCATCCGGCTTTGACTGATGAACAGCCACCCGATAGTCGCCGTCATAGACTGGTGGAGAGCGGCAAATGCGAGCCATCTGAAAATTGCGGCAGCATGAGACCATTGAGGCCCGAGCGCGAGCGGAATGGCCGTGTCGGCAAGTATGAAGAGTGTAAGGGTGCCCGGCGTTGTCACAAGCAGGATCTGACCAACCGTACGGGCATAGGCGACCCGGTAGCGGTCCGGCTCGTGCACAAGTCGCGAAAGAACAGGTACCATCACGCGGCTCAGCGGATAGGTGATCTGCTGCAAAGGAAAAAGCAGCAACTTATATGCACGGTCGTACAGACCCAGCTGTTGCGCGCCGATGAAGCGCCCGATGAGTATATTGTCGAGCGATCGGGCGAAAAAATTGCTGAGGGTGAAAGTACTTAGTCCACCCCCGAACTTCAGCATGCCGGCTACTGCCGGGAAAGGCGCAAGCTTGCCGGGTCGCCATTCGGACGAGCACCACACGCCGATCAGAAGGGTAAGAGCGCTTGTCAGGCTCATGGCGACCAGTGCCATCGGGCCTGGGGCGAAAATGGCCCAGAGCAAAGCTGCCGCAAGTCCAAGAACGGCTGACGCCATATCTATGATCGCCAGTCGGCTGAATTTCATCGCCCGGGTAACCAGCGCTCCGTGCTGGGCGCTCAGGCCGGACATCAGGATGCAGAAAGACATGACGACGATCAGCTGTTCGAGGTTTGGTGCACGGTAGAAGTCGGCAATGATCGGCGAGAGTCCGATCAGGCCGACTGTCAGCCCCAGTGCAAGCCCCGCATTCACCCAGAACAGGGTGCTGCTTTGGCCCGGAGTGATTTCCTCAGCGACAACTACGGCTTGGGAAAGGCCCATATTCTGGGCCATGGTGACAAAGGCAATCACAGGAGTGCACATGGCCACGAGGCCGAAATCGGCCGGGGTGAGCAAGCGGGAAAGAAAAATCACCGATAGAAACTGAGTGCCGAGTTTCACAACCTGCGACAAGCCGGTGACAGCCGCTCCGCGTGCTGCCTGGCCTCCCAGTCCGCCATGAACCGGTTGCCGTTTAAGATCAGACTTCATGCTCAATGACGTTCCCCGGGGGTGGACGTGTACTTCTAAGGCCAAATTCGACTCAGGGCCAGAGGCACAGGAGACGAAGTGCCGAAAATGGGATTTTTTAATTCGATCTCGGCACCGTCGTCTAAAGATGAGACAGATGCTCGAAAATTTTTCTGATGATGAATGCAAGAATATCAGATAGGCGCGCTACCAAAGACGTGTGCCAGATCACGAGGCTGTTTGAGGAAGAAAGGGGACTATCCAATATGAAGACCGTTCTTGTGACGGGCGGAGCTGGATATGTCGGCTCGCATTGCGCCAAAGCATTCGCTGCAGCAGGCTGGCAGGTGATCACGTTGGACAATCTTTCGCGGGGATGGGCGAACGCGGTCAAATGGGGGCCTTTGATAAAGGCTGACATTGCCGACCGGCCGGTGGTTGAGGAGACAATCCGGCAGTATAAGCCCGATCTTGTCGCGCATTTCGCTGCCTATGCCTATGTAGGCGAGTCGATGGAACAGCCGGACATCTATTATCAGAATAACGGCGCCGGCACTCTGGCGCTGCTGGAAGCCATGCGGGCCAGCGGCGTTAAGCGATTGCTCTTTTCCAGCACCTGCGCATCCTATGGTGTACCTGTTCGCCTGCCGATAGATGAATCTCATCCACAGTCACCGATCAATCCCTACGGCTGGTCAAAGTTCATCATCGAGCGAATGCTGGAAGATTACGCTAGGGCCTATGGCTTTTCATCAATCGCGCTTCGCTATTTCAATGCGGCCGGGTGCGACCCGGACGGAGAGATTGGCGAATGCCATGATCCGGAAACGCATGCGATCCCGCTTGCCATCGCAGCAGCGCTTGATGGCAGGGCTTTTAATGTCTTCGGTACAGATTTCGATACCCGCGATGGCAGTTGCGTGCGCGACTATATCCATGTGTCTGACCTGGCTGACGCTCATGTCCTTGCAGCAGAACGACTTCTGACCGCGCAAGGCGCGGACGTGTTCAATCTCGGTACGGGCTCAGGTACCAGCGTCTTGGAGGTTGCTGCTGCCGTCGGTCGAGCGACAGGCGGCAATCTGGATGTACAGTTCGGGCCACGGCGCGCCGGTGACCCGGCCATGCTGGTCGCTGCTGCCGGCAAGGCCAAGGAGATTCTCGGCTGGATTCCACGACAATCCGATATCGGGAATATCGTGGAAACTGCGCTCGCCTGGCATGTGAAGGGCGCATCACGCCCCGTCAGCCATGCAACTCCTGCGGGCAATGGCAGGAAGTAGCGCGCTGGCGGACAGAACGGCAGGGACGAAGGAGCGGGGGCAAGTCACGATCTGTCATTGAACCGATCAAGGGAGCAGTAGGGGCGAGCGCGCTTATGAGGCGGTTGCCCGTAGCGATGCTCCGGTCGACCGCGTGATGGGATATGGAATAACCGCAATGCCAGATGGAAGCCGTGCGTGGAATGCCGCGAGGCCGCGCCTTACCGAGTTGCTGCCTTGATTCTGGCGGACCTGGGCAAGAGGATGCCGTTCTGAGCTGCAGAACCGGCGACCGACTGCATGTCCTGGCATTGCGAATACCGCGGGCTGTCAAGCTGTCGTCTGATGGATGGCACTGGAGGGGGCTGTGCGCGCTCTGCCAAAAGCCCTCTCGGACGCAATCACCATTGTTCTACGCCTGACGATCGAGTCACTTGCTCGAGCGCGATTTCGAGGCGCTGTCCCCATGCATCCCAATTCAGCCGCTGCTCAAAATCGCGCCTTGCTGCCCGGCAAAGGGAAGAATAGCCTGCTGGATCAGACCATACAGACAGGATCCGGTCCGCATATGTCGCGGCGCTCGCATCGGGTTGCATCAGAAGCCCGGTCCGTCCGTCCTGCACGACCGTAGGTACGCCTCCAGTCGCCATGGCGACGGCTGGCCGTCCGAAGGCTGCCGTCTCGCCAAAGACCAGTCCGAAGGCTTCCTGGCGGCTTGGCATCAAGAAAAACGATGATGCGGCAAAGAGCTGGACAAACCTGGCATATTCATCCGGAACGGATTTACGCAGCAGACCATGGATATGCACGCCCTCCAGACCCGTCGCTGCCGGGGGCCTGCAGCCTATGATATGCAGTTCGGCATCAGGCAGTCGCGCGCGCACCGCTTTCCATATCTCAAGAGCAAGGGGACCGCCTTTCCGTTCCCAGGCATAGCCGGCGAACAGCAGCCGCAGCACCCCTCCAGGCGAGGGCGGCTTGAACCCCGGGTCGGATTCCAGATTGGCTCCATAGGGTGTTGGCAACAATCTTTCAGCTGCTATCCCATAATCGGCTGCGGCAGCGTCCGCCGCCCATTGCGACGTCATCATCAATATGTCGCATCTGTCCACGAGCTCGCGCTGCATGATGTTGCCGACCCGGCGCGTGCGTTCATTGAGGCCGCGATACTGGTCGTAATAGTTTATGATCGTGTCGAAGAGCGCGTCTGCCACATAGACCATCGGCCATTTCTTGTTGATATAGGCAAGTTTGTGCGCAGCACCGATGGCAACGATCGCGTCGGGTCTGATTTTTTCCAGCTGCTTATCGACGTAGGTGCTGAATGCCCTGGCCAGGATAGGTTCGCGACTGACCAATATGCCGGCTCGTGCCAGCGGGGCCAGCCGTGTAACCAGCTTGTCCAGGCGCGGGGTGTCGATTACATGCGTATCGGGAAACCGCTTCTTTACCTCATTATAGCTATACCAGGGTACGCCGCTCCAGGATGCGCGGTCGAACGGGCTTGCAATCGAGATGTAACCAAGGCGCAAACTTGACTTTCCTTATCGGCTGGCCGCAGACTATGCGGCAGGTCAAGGGACGAATAACGACTGATTTATGTCGAATAGAGGCGGGCTTCGACAGCATAGACAATGGCTCATTTCATATCAATCATCATACCTGCCTTCAACGCAGAACAGACGATCGCGCGCACGCTGGCTTCCGCGCAGCAGCAGGGCGGGGTAGAGTTCGAGATCATTGTTGTTGACGATGGCTCGAGCGATCGCACGGCCGATATCGTAGCGCAGATCGCCGATCGCGACCGACGCATCATCCTGCTCACCCAGTCCAATGGCGGCGTTGCCCGTGCTCGGAATCTGGCGCTTGATCAGGCCAGAGGTGACCTCATCGCTCCGCTTGATGCCGATGACCTGTGGCACCCCGAAAAGCTTCTCCGCCAGACCCGCTGCCTGGAGGAGCAATCACGGGATGTAGGATTGGTCTACAACTGGTTCCGGCGCATCGATCAGGATGATATGGTGATCCCGGGATCGCCACGCCCGATGGTCGAAGGACAGGTCTTTCATCGCCACCTTGCATGGAATTTCATCTCAAACGGCAGCACGCCGCTCATCCGGCGCGAGCATCTTGGATCGCTTGCCTATGAACCTTTCCTTCGTGACGAGGGATTGCAGGGATGCGAGGACTATCTTCTGCAGCTCCAGCTGGCGCGGCGCGCAAGATTTGCCTGCGTGCCGGCCTTTCTGACGGGTTATCGCCGAACTCCTGGTGCGATGTCGTCTCATGTCGAGCGCATGATCAGATCTCACATAGCGATGTTCAAAATTGTCGCTTCGCAGATCGAAGGTACCGCCTCTCCTGTAATTCAGCAGCAATTGTCGCGGCTCCATGTGGAATGGGCAAGAAACAGTTTCGGCAAAATGAACGCTGTTGGCACCATTCGAAACCTGGGTTCCGCCATGAAGCATGACCGCGGCGGCGCCGCACGAAGCCTCAAGACGGAAATCATCCGTACCGTGCGAGGAAGGGCGCGCTATCCGGCAAGTTCGGCAAGAAGCTTTGCTTCGTTTGAAGCGGATGAAATCGATGGGCCCTGGATCGCCACGCGATCAATGGCGGTACTTGGCCAGCTCGCAGCAATGGATGAGGAAATTACCAGCGGCCTTCCGGATGGACCGGGACCCGAGGAGACGCTGGCGTTCTGAACGCCTGCTGATCGGTTCGGATCTCAAGGGACCATAAAAATGGCGCGGGAAGCTCCCGCGCCATTTTTATACTTGAGCGTGTCTTGTCCTACAATCAGACGTCGACGGTCGCGGCAGCCGAATACGCAGCCCAGCCGCCCGTGATGTGGATGTTCTGGATCTGGCCGTCGCCATTGTCCAGCGTCAGGATAAGGACGTCGGTCTGGCCCTTGCGCGACACCGAAGCGAGGTCCGAAGCCTCGACCAGGTGAACCAGGCCTGCCCAGGACGACACCTGAGCAGCAGCACCGCCGTTGAAGGCATTGATGCCGGCAGCGTCGGAGAACTGCAGCGAGCCATAGTTGCCGAAGACCAGCGTGTCGCCTTCGCTGAAGTCCAGATCATAGATCTTGTCAGTATCCGAAGCGCCACCGATATTGTTACCGAAGAAACGGAACTGGTCCGCGCCATCGCCGCCCCAGAGCTGGTCATTGCCCGAGCCGCCAGTCAGAATGTCATCCCCGCGGCTGCCGCGAAGAATATCGTCGCCCGCCTGACCATTCAGGATAGTGCCAGCCCGACCCGACGACTGAATATCGTTATCGCCCGCGTTTCCACCAACGTAGTTTTGAGACATTGACCAATCCTCATGAAATTTGATGCTTGAACAAGCGAACCCGAGTGGATCTTATATATGACGTGTCCTAAGTGTAAATGATTTATTAATCAATATGTTCCTCATGATACTCGCATTTTTGTCTTCAGGCTCCGTCCGACCGGCTTGAAAATGGCGGGAATCCGAGCGCGCGGACCGCGATGGAGAGGGATTGGGGTCATTTGTGAGTTGGCTATCTGACGCTCGTCTGTGCCATTTTGGCGCAATCTCGTTGCCGTCTCGGGTAAGTTTCGCCAACGCGACTCATGCAGGCCGTCGAGCGGCGTGACATTCTTGATGACCGAGTCGGAGAAGCGTGCGTTATCTCGCGCATCGACTATCCGTTTTCGCGCCTTTGGTCTTCGAGAGTAGTTTGGAAATTGAGGTTAACCCCCGGGTCACCAAACTATCACACCTTACTTCAAGGCCTGCACCGTAGAGAAGCCGCAGAATATGACACAGAAATATTTTCTGATGTCGAAGTCGGGGGTGAGCGCGATGTCCCAAATATATGTCGGCAGTACTGCCGAACTGATTTCTGCCGTAAAAACAGCCAAAGACGGAGATGTAGTTTTACTCAAGGAGGGCGATTATAAGTCTGTCAATCTGTCAAACATAAAGATTGACGGCAATGTCACCATTGCTTCAGCGAATGGTAATTCGCCCGCGAAACTTCTTGATCTTACTCTCAAGAACAGTCAGGGGCTGTCTTTCGACAATTTGAAATTCTCTCCGCCAAATACGGATAGAATGTACACGTTCAATGTCACCAATTCGTCGGATATTCATTTCTCGTCGGTCGACGTCAGTGGTCCTGCTGGAACTGCGGGCTACAAGTCTTCTCCGTTCATGATTCGCGGAAGCAGCGACGTTTCGGTCACCAACTCCGAGTTCAGTCATCTCTGGCACGGCGTATCCGTGCTTGACAGCAAGAATGTGAGCATCACGGAGAACTATTTCCATGACATCCGAACCGATGGCGTACGGAGTGGCGGGACGTCCGGTCTGACGATATCGGGCAACTACATGACGGATTTCGCGCCGTTCAGCGGAGACCATCCGGACGGAATCCAGCTCTGGACGACCGGGACGACGAGTTCGGCGAGCGACATCGTCATATCAAACAACATCATCACGCGAGGATCGGGCGCAGCTGTTCAGGGCATCTTCATGCGCGATCAGGTCGGTACCTTGCCCTATCAGGATGTTTCGATCACCGGCAACCTGGTGCTGGGTGGAATGTATAACGGCATCGCGATCGGTCATGTCGAGGGCCTCGACCTGAAAGGCAATACCGTCGTGGCGCTGCCTGGCCAGAAATCGTGGATCTACATTGCCAGCGCAAGCGACGCCGTGGCATCGAACAATATCGCGACAACCTATAACTTCCAGAAATCCAACACGGATCTGACAAGCACGAACAACAAGACGGTGGCGACGCCTGGCGACGGGGGCGAAGCTGTCCTTGGCCAGTGGCTCGCATCGCATGCAAGCCTGATTTCGGGGCTGGGAAGCCTGCTGACCGAGGTGCTCGATCTTGCCGGCATCCTGTCGGGCAACAGGCCGTCGCTCGTCACTGCGCCCCCGGTGGCCGTAGCCAAGCCGGTTCCGACCGAGATCACGGGAACGGACGGGAATGACACCCTCAAGGCTACAGGGAGCGGCGACAGCCGCCTTCTGGCGGGTGAAGGGAACGACACATTGCATGGGCATGCCAGCGGAAACAACGAGCTGGTCGGCGGCGTCGGGAATGACGTCTATCATGTGAAGGGGGTCGGGGACCAGGTGGTGGAGGCCGCCGGTGGAGGCAGTGATACTGTCTACGCCTATATTGACTACAGGCTCGCCGACAATGTCGAGACCTTGCGCATTGCGAAAGCCGGATTGACGGGAGAAGGCAACGGCCTGGATAACCGGATCATCGGCTCGGCCGGGACCGACATCCTGTACGGCCATGATGGCGACGACCAGATCCAGGGCGAGGGCGGCGACGACATCATCTATGGGGGCGCCGGCGATGACAGGCTCCAGGGCGGCGATGGCAACGACCAACTCTACGGCGGCGATGGCAATGACATTCTGACCGGGGGGGCTGGTGACGACTATCTTGATGGAGGGGCCGGAAACGACACTCTGGAAGGCGGCACCGGAAATGATGTCCTTACCGGCGGAGCAGGTTCGGACCTGTTCAACTTCCGTACGCTGGACCAGGCAAGCAGCACGCTGATCACCGATTTCAGTTCGGTCGAGAAGGACAGGATCGGACTTTCGCTCATTGATGCCAACAGCAACACGGCAGCCAATGACGCGTTCAAGTTCATTGGCTCAAACGCATTCACCAAGGCGGCCGGACAGTTGCGTTACGACGTCGTGGACGGCGATGCGCACGTCTATGGCGACGTGAATGGCGACGGTGTGGCAGACTTTGCAATAGTCCTCCAGGACGTCGACACGCTGCGCGCCAGCGACTTCATTCTCTAATCGCACAGCGTTCGTTCAAGCTACATGCTGACATTCTGCAACGATCTGGCCATCCTGCGCTGGGCTGATCAGAGCGGCGACCCGGGGCTTTTGCCCTGGGTCGCTGTCATGCTGTATCTTGGGGCCAGTGGCCTGGCGTGTGTTGCTGCCAGATCAGGAAAGGGACAGGCTCAGACATTGTTCTGGGCGGCGCTGACTTGTCTTGCGCTGGGACTTGCTTTCAACAAGCAATTGGATCTTCAGACGCTGATCCTGAGATGTGGCCGGGTCGTTGCACAGCAGAATGGCTGGGCCGGGCACCGGAAAGGCATTGAACTTGTCTTTGCGCTTATCATTTCAGCTGGCCTGCTCATGCTTGTTTCGAAACTGACCCTGCTGCTGCGCGGGCGTGACCTGGCCCTGCGTCTGGCGGCGGCCGGCGGGCTGATTACGACCCTGTTTGTCCTGCTGCGCAGCGCGACCATTCTGCATGTGCCCGGCCTTACGGTCATGACATCGTCCTGGTTGCGATCCTCGCTGGAACTGACAGGGGCAGCGTTCATGTTGCTAGGGGCTGGACTGGCGGCAACGCACCGGTTTCGAGATCGTCGACAAAATCGCGCAGATATTCGATAAGCGCGCTCGGATCCGTTGTCGCCGGGATTGGGTCGCGTGAACGGACGAGGGTTAGCGCGGCAGCGAACTCCTCATCTGTTTCGGCGGTAGCGATAAGGCCGCGCATCGACATCGCACTCGTTATCTCGTGCTGGTGATCGTCATAATGCTCACCCTGGTCGAACCGCCGCGGTACGGAAATAACCCGGCATCCCTGGCGCAGCGCAGTAACCAGAGATCCTGTCCCGCCGTGACAGACAACGATATCCGCGTCGCAGAGCTGGCGCTTCATCTCGTCGAACGGCATGGTCTCGACCGTCTCGACGCCGGACGGACGCCGCCGACGCCTGTCTGGATGAGAACGTCCTCCCGGATGAGGCCGCGAGCCTTGGCCCGCGCCACCATTTCGGCCAGCCGGTCGAAGGGCAGGGTGGCGCCAACCGTCGCGAAGAGCAGCGGCTTTTTCTCCGGCCGTGGCTCGTTAAGAATGAGGAACGGGTCGAAACAAAGCGCATTCTGCCACAATTTTGCAGATTCAGGTGATTGAGCGATGCGAACATGTGCGATCGGCCCGACGATCCGCGCGAACATCGAGGGGCCCTTGAACCGTGCGAAAGAGTCGATCGCGACGATCCTTGCTCCAAGAAGTCTGGCCCATAATACGATGAAGAAGACGGATCCTGCACCTGTCGTGATGACGAGATCGGGCCGCTTCCTCCAGACAACCATGGCCGAGCGCACGAGATTTCTGGCCGCCGCGACCATCATTCTGAACGGTGCGCCAAGCCTCGCCTGACCCAGCGCGACATGGGGTACGAGATAGGCCTCGTGCGCAGCTGCAATCGATCTGCCGAGTGCGGTATTCTCGGTCACAAAAAAATAGTCCCGGCCTGACCACAGGGGTTCAAGATCGAGCAACTGGCGGACATGCCCTCCGCCAGACCCCGCTAAGCAAATCCGGATCGGTCTTGTATGCATGCTTGGTACCCCCGGTCCGCCGAACAGAAAGATGATTAACATCCGGTAAACATTCTGTTCCGTCTCTTTGAATTAGGTTATGGCCATTTTGCAAGTGCGAACATAAGAATGGGGCATCCAAATTTGGGACGGTCGAAAAGCTTAGATGCTATTATCCTCTGCAAAGCGGCCTTATGAGGGCATTCCGTCACTTCGGTAGGTAGTAGCGGATGTGAAAAGCACGGTTTGCCGCCGGGTGCGGGTGCATATATTTGTTTGGGTGTCTGGAGATATTCATGCTTGATGAAGCAGGGTCGCGCGCAAGTTCCGAATCATCTCTGTCGACATCGGCTGGATCAGTTGCGCCGATACGAATCGGGTTGCTGTGGCATTCCTTGAGTTCTGGGAATCTGGGTGTCGGCGCCCTTACCCTTGCGAACATGGCGCTGGCGCGGCAGGTCGCGTATGATATGGGGCTGGCGCCGCAGTTTGTCGTGATGGGCATGCGTGATGGCGATGCGCCGCGTATCACTGGCCCCGACATCGAGGAATATATCATCAACTCCCGCCGGATGTTGAACCCGACGGGCTTCTGGCGGACGGTTGGCACGGTCGACTGTGTGCTGGATATCGGCGCTGGAGACAGCTTTGCGGATATTTACGGTGCAAAGCGTTTCGGCTTTCTGTGGCTGACCAAGATGATGGCGCTGGCACGGGGCAAGCCGCTTGTGCTTTCGCCCCAGACGATCGGTCCCTTTACGCAGCCTGGATATCGGACCCTGGGCGCAATGGCGATGCGGGGCGCGAGCGCCATCATCGCGCGGGATGACAAGTCGCTTGAGGTCGCGCAGGCCATGGCTCCGTCCGCCACGATCAAACTGGCGGTCGATGTCGCATTCGTACTGCCATTTCAGAGCCGGCGCGGCCCGGCAGGCACAGGCCGGCTGAAAATAGGGGTGAACGCGTCAGGTCTCCTGTTCCATGAGGCTGAAACGGGCCGGAATCGCTTCGGCCTCTCTTATGACTATGCTCAGTTTACGCGCAAGCTGATTGCCAGGCTCATTGCAGCCGGTGCCGAGGTCCATCTTGTACCCCATGCCACAAGCAAGAGTGATCCCAAGGATGATGACGGCAGCCTGGCCGAGCGACTGGCAAGCGAATTTCCTCAGGCCGTGCGCGTGGCTGAATTCTCCGGCGCCAGCGAAGCGAAATCCTATATTTCCGGACTGGATTTTCTCGTGGCTGGACGCATGCACGCCTGCATTGGCGCCTATTCTGCCAATGTTCCGATGGTGGCAGTGGCGTATAGCCGCAAGTTCAGCGGCCTTTTCGGAATGCTGGAGCATGAATGGATGGTGCCTGTCACGGGCATGACCGATGATGGCGCTGTCGACTATGTTCTGGGTGCAGTTGAGCAACGCGAGCAGATAGCCGCAGCAGAACGGCGCGGGATGACGCGCGTGGACGGACTGCTCGATATCTATCGTGGCGAACTGCACAGGGTTTTTGCCGAAGCGATGGCCAGGAGGGCAGATTGATCCCCTCATCCCCAACTCTTGAGCGGGTCGCGAAAGGCGAACTTTGTGCCGGATGTGGTCTGTGTGCAGGATTGTCGCGCGGTGCGATCGCAATGGAGACAGCCGAACCTGGCTATAGCCGCCCGGTCCAAAAGGCCCCGCTGGCACCGGACATCGAGCAGGTGGTCGCGACCGCCTGCCCGGGATCTGTCGTCGCGCCGTGGATGCGCGCGCCTGAACGGCATCCCAGCTGGGGGCCATGGCACCGGACGTTGACAGGCTATGCAGGGGACAGCTCGGTCCGTCATGCGGCCTCTTCGGGAGGTGCCATTTCGGCTCTTCTGATCGAGGCCATGGCCAGCGGGCTTGTCGAGCGCGTATTGCACGTCGTGGCGGACCCCGACAACCCGACCCGCAACATCATGCACTGGTCGCACAGCCCGCAAGAGATCATCGAAGGCGCGGGATCACGCTACGCAGCATCTTCGCCACTCGCCTTTATGGATGAGGCGCTTGATGATGGCAGACGATTTGCGTTCGTCGGAAAGCCTTGCGACGTGTCCGCCGTGCGCCAGCTGGCTTTGTCCGATCCCAGGGTCGATCGGCAGATTCCGATCAAGCTGTCCTTTTTCTGCGGTGGCCTTCCTGCCCATGCGGGCGCGGATCGTATCATCAGGGCCATGGGGCTGGAACCGGAGGAGGTCACGGCATTCCGCTATCGCGGCAATGGCTGGCCGGGCCTGACGCGCGCCCGAACTGCCGACGGGCGGCTTGGCGAGATGCGATATGCCGAAAGCTGGGGCCGTCACCTCTCGGCTCAAGTGCAGTTTCGCTGCAAGATCTGTCCCGATGCCGTCGGAGGCGTCGCTGATATCGCGTGCGCTGACGCCTGGTACGGGGGCGAGAGTGGTTATCCCAGCTTCGACGAGCAGGATGGCCGCAGTCTGATCATGAGCCGGACCGCGGTTGGCGAGGCTCTGCTGGACGGCGCGCTCCGTAGCGGAGCACTGGTTGCAGAACCGCTCGATATCAAGGAAGTGGACCTGATGCAGCCTGCCCAGGCCCGGCGCAAACGCCTGGTCGGATCGAGATTGGCGGCAAGCGCGATCCTGTTCCAGCCACGTCCCGCAATGAAAGGTCTCGACGTGGCTGTGGCCTCTCGTCACGCCACCTTGCAGGAAAAAGCGAAAAATTTCATCGGGACGGCTCGCCGTATCGTCTTGGGACGAAGATAAAGCGCAGCTAGCGCAGTCAGCTAAAGTTACGCTATGGGGAAAGGGGCAGCAGAGCGGGGCGATGATCAGCAAAACTATGAACATTGGACGGATCGCAACTCTGTCTCTGGGAGCGATGGCAAGCCTTGTTGCTTCGAGGGCCCTTGCGCAGGAAGGAAAGCGGCTGGAGTTCGATCTTGGCGCGGACATGCTCTATGATAGTAATGTTGCCCGTGGCAGCGAGCAGGCTGCCATCGCGCGAGGGATCAAGCCTGAGGACGTGCGCTTCTCCCCGCGCGTCGGAGTGACCTTGAACCAGTCCTTCGGCCCGCATGCGGCGACCCTGGTCGGAACCGCCGGATATGATTTCTATTCCCGCAACGAGCGTCTCAATCGCGAACGGCTGAAGGCCAACGCCACAGGCTCGTTTCGATTTCCGATTTGCAGCCTGGACCTTCGCAGCGGCATCAGTCGTCGCCAGAGCGACCTTGGCGATCTGGCCATAGTGCCTAGCGATCCTGCTTCCAGCTCGAAAAATATCGAGAATGTGGTGACAGCCGGAGCAACGGCCAGCTGCGGGGGCAGCATTGGTCTTAGGCCCTCGGCTATCGTGGACTGGTCCGACGCGCAAAACAGCGCCTCGCTCCGCCAGACGGCCGACAACAAGTCGATAACCTACGGCGGTGGACTTCTCTACACGCACCCGGTGATAGGCAATATCACATTATATGCCGGCAAAAGGGAGGTCGACTATCCCAATCGCGATCCCTTGCTGACGACTGCGCTGA
The DNA here is from genome assembly GCF_008710155.1 of Sphingobium limneticum. Taxonomy (GTDB): domain Bacteria; phylum Pseudomonadota; class Alphaproteobacteria; order Sphingomonadales; family Sphingomonadaceae; genus Sphingobium; species Sphingobium limneticum. The sequence continues at coordinate 53,117 of NZ_VYPZ01000017.1, read as the reverse complement.
ACAGCTTCAGCGCCTCACGCTATGGTGTGTTGTTCAATCGCGATATCGGGTCTCAGGTAAAGCTGGAAGGCGAATTGCTTTACTCTGATGTCAAGCTGGGGAATGGCCGTGATGCGTTCAGCGGCACGAACTGGCGTTTTGCCACCACCATATCCTTCACGCAGCTGCAGTTTATTGCTGAGACAAGTCGCTCCGTCGATCCATCGCTGGGCTTTGATGCCAACTATGTTCTTCAAAGCAATCACAGCCTGACGGTCCGCTATGCGCTAAGCGCTCGTCTGACAAGCAGTCTGGCCGGCAGCATCGCTGTAAGGGATTATGATTATGAACCGGCCGTTGCCGTCAGCAGAATCGTCCACGACAATATGAAGCGCGTGTCACTTGGCCTTGCCTATCAGCTGACAAGCCGGGTGTCGCTCGATGCTACCGGCGGCTATCAGAAGCGCAACGCGAACGGCGGGTTGTATGACTATAGCAGCTATCAGGTCGGGATGGGCGTAAGCACCAGCTTCTGAAACTTAGGGATTGGGCCGCAGGTCCGGGAGGCGTTATGGGTTTAAAGGCTATGGTCCGCTTTTGCTGGATCTTTCTGGGATTGCTGATTGTCGATCCCGCCATCGCACAGAATGCGGTGCCAGCTTCACCGCCAGGATCACTGTCGGACGGATATGTGCTTGGGCCAGGCGATGTTCTGGAACTGGGAGTGCTTGGTCGCGAAGAAACCAGGTCCCGCGTCCAGGTCCAGGTTGATGGCACGATAGAATTGCCGCTCGTGGGCAATGTCGTGGCAGCCAACAAGACGGTCCTCCAGCTCAGGGAAGATGTCCGTGCCAAACTGAAAAGCGGCGGATATTTCACAAACCCCGCCGTCAACGTCTCCGTGGTCACCTATGCCAGCCGCTATGTCGTGGTTCTTGGCGAGGTCGGTTCGCCGGGCATTGTCCCGATCGACCGGGCTTACCGCATCTCTGAAATCCTGGCGCGTGTGGGTGGTGCCAAGGAAAGTGGATCGGATACGTTGACGATAACGCGGCAGTCAGGCGCAGAGATTAAGCTTAATCTCAAGGATATCGCCATGGGTTCCGGTGAAGCTGATCCGCTGGTGAGCGCAGGTGACAAAATCTTTCTGCCTGCAGCGCCCAGTTTCTATGTCTATGGTCAGGTCAATTCTCCGGGCAATTACCGGATCGATTCCGATATGACTGTTCGCATGGCACTTGCACGCAGCGGTGGCCTCACGACGCTTGGTTCGACAAAGAAAGTCAAGGTAACTCGTGACGGGAATGAGATCAGGCTGAACCTGGATGACAAGATCCGTGACAAGGACGTGATTGTGGTCGGCCAGCGTTTCTTCTGATCGCGATATCCGGAGGGAATTTATCATGAGCTTCGTGCAATTTTTTCGGATATTGTGGGCGTACCGCTTCCTTATCCTTCTTACGACGTTCGCCTGCGTTGGCGGCGCATTCATTTTCGCCAAGCTGATCCCGGATCGGTATGAGGCGCACTCCCGCGTGATGCTTGACGTGATGAAGCCGGATCCCATTACCGGAGACGTGATCTCGAACAGTTTCGCACGGGCCTACACAAAGACCCAAATCGAGCTCATCACCGATTACCGGTTTGCCGGCGCGGTCGTTGACGAACTGGGGTGGGCAAAGGTTCCAGCATTCAAGAAGGCCTATGAAGCGCAGGCGCGACCCGGCGATGGCGGCTTTCGCCGCTGGCTGACCCAGATGGTCATTGCCAACACCGCTGTCAGGCTTATTCCAGCCACGGCGATCCTGGACATCAGCTATTCGTCCAGTTCTCCAGAGGCGGCGCGCAAGGTCGCGGACGCCATTCGGAAATCCTACGTGGATCAGAGCGTGAATTTCCGCCAGGAGGGGGCCAGTTCCAATGCAGCATGGTTCCGCCAGCAGGGGGAAAGTCTGCGCGAGCAGCTGACCGCGGCGCAGGAACGCAAGACGGCCTATGAAAAAGCAAATGGCATCGTGCTTCAGGATGACTGGTCCGACACGGATACATCCAGGCTCAAGGCGCTTTCATCCCAGTTGCCCACACCAGCCCTTGGCCCTGCGATGATCCCCCAGGCCTCGCCGGCCCAGGCGCAGCTCGCGCAACTGGACGCGCAGATCACGACCATCGCGCGAACGCTTGGACCCAATCATCCCGAGCTGGTCGCCTTGCGCAACAGCCGCGCATCGCTGGCCGCGACGGCCGCCCGCGAACAGTCGCAGGCCCTGGCAGCTGCGCGCGGTTCGGTTGCCGGCGGGCCCTCGATTGATGGCCAAGTTGCAGCTCAACAGAACAAGGTGCTGGCCAACCGGGAGAAAATCGACGAGTTGCGCAAGATGCAGGCTGTGATCGACGTTCTGAGAGCACAGGCGCAGAAGGTCATGGGCCGAGCCGCGGAACTGGGAGTGGAGGCGGAATCGACCGAGAGCGGACTGACAATGCTGGGCAGCGCCGTGGCGCCTGCTGCACCCAGTTGGCCTAATGTGCCGATGATTACGGGCGTTGCACTCATGGCGGGCTTCATCCTGGGTATCCTCATTGCGCTTGCAAGCGAGTTGCTGGGGCGTCGCGTGCGCGGGCCTGAAGATCTTGGCATGACCGGCGTTCCGGTAATCGGCGTCATTGTCGGATTTGGCCAGAAGGCCGGAAGGAAAGGCTGGCAGCAACGGCTTGGCTTCCGCAGACCCGGTATGGCCTGAAGCCTATAATCACGTCCCGCTTTTGAGACAGGTGCACAATGAATAGAGATGACGCGATAACGATGGAGGCGGCGGTGACACCATCAGGGCAACAAGGCGGTTCGTTTCGCTTCTCGGAGGATGTCGTGATGCTGCAGGGCGAGACATTCGCCGCTCAGGCCGAATCGATCGGTGCACTGCGCACGCAGCTTCTATCGCAGCATTTGAGGGAAGGGCGACGTGCGCTCGCAATCCTTTCGCCCGACGACAAGGCCGGTTCTGCTTTTGTAGCTGTCAATCTTGCCGTGTCCCTTGCACAGGCAGGTATCAAGACGCTGCTGATAGACGCAAATATGCGGGCGCCGTCGATCCAGCGAATGATTGTGCCGCCACGGGGAACGTCCGGGTTGCGTGAATGCCTGGAAACGGCCGGCTCGGATTTTGGCGACATTATCCAGGACGACGTACTGCCGCATCTGTCCGTGATCTATGCCGGGGAGCCCTCGTCAAATGCGCAGGAACTGCTCGCACGCCCGCAGCTCAACCTGCTGGTCGACCTTTGCCTGCGCGAATATGAGATCACCATCGTGGACACAGCGCCCAGCAATAACTGCGCCGACGCGCAGCTTCTCGCGACATTGCTGCGCTACGCCCTGATCATCGTTCGCAAGGACGACAGTTATGTCAATGATGTCCGGACGCTGATCGCTGACTTGCGCGCGAACCGGGTCGAGGTGACAGGCACTGTCATCAACGAGACTTAGGGTTTTTTCACGTTTCCTAATGTCGATATCGTGGCAACTTTCTCCCGGATCCAACAGCGGCTTTCTGCCTTGCGGATCGAAGGCTTGGCGCTGATGGACATCCATCCGGATGGTTGGATGACGCTTTTGTATGATCCGATCCTGACCAAGTCGGTGCTGGCGGAGCGGGTGCCCTTTAGGCGTTAGCCGGTGTCTTGGCTGAAGCGATGGTGAGCGCCGATGCCGTTATTCAGGGGTCGGCCTAATGTTGTTGCGGATCGGCCGAGCAAGCTCGCTTAGTTGACCAGTCGGCTTTTCTCGCCGGTCCTGACGGTTGCAACTGCGGTGTCAGTCATTCAGAACAGCAACTGAAGTAGACCTGTTGCGCGTTTCCGGGAAAAGATATAAAAATTGAGACTTACAGTATCCCTGGTTTAGCGTCGTTAACGCCTCGCCACATTGGTGATGAGCGGGGGTACTTTGCCGAAGTTTTTCGTGCGGACTTGTTTGCGCAGCATGTCGGTGACTATGCGTTTGTGCAGGACAATGAATCTCGCAGTGCCAAGGTGGGTACAGTTCGTGGCCTGCATTATCAAAGCGATCCCCGTGCGCAGGGCAAGTTGGTCCGCTGTACTGCGGGCGCGCTATTTGATGTCGCGGTCGATATTCGCGGTGGTTCACCTACATATGGTCAATGGGTCGGCGAAACACTGACCCCCGATAATGGTAAGCAGCTCTGGGTGCCACCGGGCTTTGCCCACGGCTTCTGCTCGCTCGAACCGGATACGGTCATCGCCTATAAGGTGACAGATTATTACAGCGCCGAATGCGACAAAGGCCTGGCTTGGGACGACCCGGCTATAGGTATCGTATGGCCCGATGCAGCAGACGCGGAAACGCTTTCGTCCAAAGACCGAGGGCAGCCCCTTCTATCCGATCTGCCAGCTTATTTTTGTTGGAGTGCCTGATTTATGCGCGTGATTATCACTGGCGGCGCCGGCTTCATCGGCTCTGCCCTTGTCCGCTATCTCGTGCTGGACAAGGGTTATGATGTTCTTACTATTGATGCCTTAACCTACGCCGGCTGCCGAGCGTCTCTTAAAGCCGTCGACGGCAAACAGAACCACCGCTTACTTAACGCAAATATTTGTGACCGTTCCGCAATGGATGCAGCGATCGCAGAATTCAGGCCTGACCGCATCATGCATCTGGCGGCTGAAAGCCATGTTGATCGCTCGATCACGGGTGCAGCGGATTTCATCCAGACAAATGTCGTGGGGAGCTTCACCCTGCTGGAAGCCGCACGCGGCTACTGGAATGACCTTGAAGGCGCGGCTAAAGCGGCGTTTCGCTTCCTCCACGTCTCTACAGACGAAGTCTATGGTTCGCTTGGCGACGAAGGGCTGTTTGAGGAAACTACGCCCTACGATCCTAGCTCGCCCTATTCGGCGTCCAAGGCCGCGTCTGACCACCTCGCCAAGGCGTGGAAGCGCACCTATGGGCTGCCGTATGGCGCGGCGATCTGGATGAGAAGTTTCCGTCAATCAGGATGAGAACTGATCGTCGCGGTTTTCAAGTGGTGCCTGCTTTGATTGACGCTGGCAAGCGCTACTCGCAGGCTTGATTGTCGCTGCGCGACATTTCCTCGTTGGACTTGATTGTCGCGAAGGTCGGTGGCCGACCAGCGCGTGATTGTCGCTGGATCGCCGAGCGGCGGCGGTAGCTCTCGACATTCATCTCGAAGATTGTCGCGTGGTGAACGAGGCGATCTACGGCGGCGAGCGTCATGGCGGGATCGGGGAAGACCCGGTTCCATTCACCAAAAGGCTGGTTGGCGGTGATGAGCGTGGAACGCCGTTCGTACCGTGCGCTGATCAACTCGAACAGGACGGACGTTTCAGCCTGATCCTTGGTCACGTAAGCGAGGTCATCGAGGATCAGCAGATGATATTTGTCGAGTTTGGCTATCGCGGCTTCGAGCGCCAGTTCACGGCGGGCAACCTGAAGTTTCTGGACCAGGTCGGAGGTGCGGGTAAACAGGACGCGCCAGCCATTTTCGATCAACGCAAGGCCGATTGCGGCAGCCAGATGGGTTTTACCCCCACCCGGTGGACCAAAGAAGATGAGGTTGGCGCCTTTTTCGAGCCAGCCATCACCAGAACACAGCGCCGTCACCCGGGCGCGGGAGATCATTGGCACTGCATCGAAGGCGAAGCTGTCGAGAGTCTTGCCAGGTGGCAGGCGGGCTTCGCCCAGATGCCTTTCGATCCGGCGTCGGTCCCGTTCTGCGATCTCATGCTCAGCGAGCGCCGCAAGCAGTCGGGCCCCAGGCCAGCCTTCCTTGTCTGCCCGCGTGGTAAAGTCGGGCCAGATCAGTTTGATTGCTGGCAGGCGCAGGTCGTTGAGGATGAGGCTCAGACGCTGGGCGTCGATAGCGGGTGCGTTCCGGCTCATGCGGCTTCTCCCGCCAGGAGAACATCATAGGTGACAAGGGGGACCAGTTCCACCACCACGTCGGGAAGCGCCGCCGGATCGGGAGCGAAGCGTATTCGCAAGGCATCCATGTCGGGGAGACGGTTAGCAGCCACGTCGGCTGCCAGCAGTTCCGCGAGTTCGGCTTCGCAGGCTCTTTCGTGCGCCATTGCCAACAGTTCTACCATCTGCCGACAAGCGATCCGTTCAGGCAATGCGGCGATGAGCCGGTCGAAGGTCTGACGATAAGGTTCCCTTGGGAAGAGCTGGTCACGATAGACCAACTTCAGGAGCGCCATGGGTTTGCGCCGCAGGCTATGGATGACGTGCCGATAATCGACCACATGGCCGTGGGAGCCGTTATTGAACGACCGCCCCCGAGGCAATGTCATGAGGTGAGTGCCGCCGATGAACAGATCGAGGCGATCATCGTAAAGCCGAACGCGCAGCCGATGCCCGATCAGCCGTGAGGGCACGGTATAGAACACCTTACGAAGCGTGAAGCTGCTGGTCGAGGTGACCGTGACGATCGTCTCCTCATAATCGCTGGTGCGCGCGCCAGGCAGGGGCTGCAAAACCGCACGCTCGGCGTCTATGCGTGGGCCGTTGCGCCGGTTCTTGCGGCTGACGACTTCGTCGATGAAGTGCCGGTAACTCGCCAGATCATCGAAGTCTCGCGAACCACGCATCAGCAGCGCGTCCTTTATTGCTGCCTTCAAATGCCCGTGCGGGCTCTCGATCCCGCCATTCTCATGGGCAACGCCGCGGTTGTTGCGCGTCGGCGTCATGCCATAATGTTCGCACAGCGCGTCATATCGCAGCGTCAGATCTTGCCGGGCATCAGCGTCCAAGTTGCGAAACGCGGCCGACAGGCTATCGCTGCGATGCTCAACCGGGGCACCGCCGACGGCCCACAGGGCATTTTGCAACCCTTCTGCAAGCGCGACATAGCTCTCGCCGCCCAGAATGACATGGACGTGTTCGAAGCCCGACCATATCAGCCGAAAATGGTAGAGCCGATGATCGAGCGGCACGCCGACGATCGTTACGTGCTCATCGTTCATCTCGGTGAAGTCCGACAGGCCAAGCCGTCCCGGCTCATGCACCTGCCGGAAGATCACTTCCTGCTCGGGACCATGGATCGCCCGCCATGTTCGGATCCTTCGCTCCAATGTGCGCCGAATGCGCCCATCAAGCTCAGGGTGACGGCGACATATCTCCTCGAAAATTGCCACTGACCGCAAACCAGGCGCAGCCTGGAGCATGGGGACCACATCCTCGTCGAAGATCCCGGCTAACGGGTCCGGGCGTCGCCGCTCTCGCTGGACCTGCCTTTGCGAGGGAAGCCGAGGATCTCCCTCGATGCGATATGCGGTCGCCGTGCTGATACTGGCCTTTGCGGCGGCGATCGGAACGGCATGGGTATGTCGGAGCTTCATGTAGAGCCTCATCTGATGATCGTTGACGTGGCGGCCCGGCATGAACGACATCCCCTCTCGCGAAGTTATGCCTTTGAATACCTGACCGGCCGCAACCATCAGAAACGCCCCGGAAAGGGCGACATCGCCACCTGCTGATCCGGCTCCGGGCTACGCCCTACGCCGCATCAGCAGGTGGCGATTCTCATCTTGATTGACGCTGCTCTCTCATCCTGATTGTCGCGCGGCACTGCCGGTCGTTGTCTCGAACTGCTCGAACAATTACGGCCCCTATCACTTCCCGGAAGAGCTGATCCCGCTGACCATCCTCAATGCGCTCGCGGGCCGGAAGCTGCCGGTCTACGGCAAGGGCGACAATATCCGTGATTGGCTCTATGTCGACGATCATGTCCGTGCGCTTGATCTCATCATCGAAAGGGGCGAGCCGGGCGAGACCTATAATGTCGGCGGTCGCAACGAGCGGACTAATATAGAGGTAGTCCGCCGCATCTGCGCGGTGCTGGACGAACTGGTGCCAGCCGGTTCGCCGCGCGAAGGGCTGATCGAGTTCGTTACTGACCGTCCCGGCCATGACGCCCGCTATGCAATCGATGCGACCAAGCTGGAAAATGAACTGGGCTGGCGTGCGCAGGAGAATTTCGACAGCGGCATTGAGAAGACGGTGCGCTGGTTCCTGGAAAATCAGTGGTGGTGGCAGCCGCTGCGCGAGCAGTATGACGGCCAAAGGCTTGGCCTCGCGAGCGCGTCGACCGCTTACACGGTGCCTGCATGAAGATTGCCGTCACCGGAAGAGTCGGGCAGGTCGTGACCAGCCTGATCGAACGCGGTGCGGCTGCCGGATATGAGGTGGTCGCGCTGGGCCGTCCCGAACTGGATTTGGCCGATCCGGCATCAGTGGCCAAGGCGCTGGAATGCGCGGTACCCGACGTCATTGTCTCCGCGGCAGCCTACACTGCGGTCGACAAGGCGGAAAACGAAAGCGAGATCGCCCATGCCATCAACGGCGCCGGCGCCGGCGCCGTTGCGCAAGCGGCCAAGAGGTTGAGCGTGCCGCTAATACATATTTCTACCGACTATGTGTTCGACGGTACGCTGGACCGGCCCTATCGGGAAAGCGATCTGACTAACCCCAGCGGCGTCTATGGTATCTCTAAGCTGGCAGGGGAGCAGGCAGTGTTGGCGACCTATGCGGACAATAGCGTGATATTGCGCGTTGCGTGGGTCTATAGCCCATACGGCGGCAACTTCGTAAAGACCATGCTTCGCCTGGCAGGCGACCGGGACGAAGTTTCGGTTGTCGCGGACCAAGTCGGCAATCCGACCAGCGCACTAGCGATCGCTGACGCCATCCTGCAGGTGGCTACCAATATGGTAGCTGATAGCTCCCCGGCCTTGCGCGGCCTGTTCCATATGACCGCACAGGGTGAAGGAAGCTGGGCGGACCTTGCCGAAGCTGTCTTTGCGGCTTCAGCGGTACGCGGCGGACCGTCGGCAACGGTCCGGCGGATAGGCACAGGCGATTATCCCACGCCCGCTTCTCGGCCCGCCAATTCGCGCCTCGATAGCGGACTGATCGCACAGGTTCATAACGTTACCTTGCCGGACTGGCGCGTATCGCTGTCCGATGTGATGGATCGCCTGCAACCGGCGGCCCGCTGATTTTCTTTGAGGACATTAATTTATGAAGGGCATCATTCTCGCTGGCGGCAGCGGAACCCGCCTCTATCCCATGACGCTGTCGACTTCGAAGCAGCTCATGCCGGTCTATGATAAGCCGATGATCTATTATCCCCTCACCACATTGATGCTGGCGGGCATTCGCGAGGTTCTTGTCATCTCCACGCCGCGCGACCTGCCTGCCTTCCAGTCGCTGCTGGGCGACGGATCGGCTTGGGGCATGGCGATCGACTATGCAGAACAGCCCAGCCCCGACGGCCTGGCGCAGGCCTATATCATCGGTGCCGATTTCGTTGCTGGCAAGCAGTCCGCGCTGATCCTGGGCGATAACATCTTCCATGGCCACGGTCTGCCGGAGATCCTTGCCAGCGCCTCGTCACGCAAAGAAGGGGCCAGTGTCTTTGCCTATCATGTTCATGACCCCGAACGCTATGGTGTGGTCAGCTTCGACGATGCCATGAAAGCCGTCACGATCGAGGAAAAGCCCGCACAACCCAAGTCCAACTGGGCTGTTACGGGTCTTTATTTCTATGACGAACAGGTGGTCGATATTGCCGCCAACCTGAAGCCTTCGCCCCGCGGCGAGCTGGAAATCACTGACGTCAATCGCGCTTATCTCGAGCACGGGGACCTCCATGTCGAGATCATGGGCCGCGGCTATGCCTGGCTCGACACGGGCACGCCCGACAGCCTGCTCGACGCTGCCGAATTTGTTCGGGTCCTGGAAAAGCGGCAGGGCTTCAAGATCGCCGCACCCGAAGAAATCGCCTTTCGCCAAGGCTTCATCGACAGCGCTCAGCTGGAAAAAGCGATCGGCATGCTCGGCAAGTCCGATTATGGCCGCTATTTGCGCGGCATTCTGCCTGAATGATTGATCAGGGGCCCTGACTTTGGCAATCAGGTGACCCGTGCCGGTGACCTCGCACTGATTCCAGACTTTGCGCCTTGGTGCCAGCGCGCCGACATATGCTTTACCGGCTCATGATGTGCCCCCACCTCGGGTTCCTGACGAGACAGGTCTGGGCACCCGAGAAAGCTTCCTGCCCTGTCGCGCAGCCGTTGTCAGATGCAACAGGAACACGCGGAGGCAGCCAATGGGGCGGTGCGGGGCAACAATGCTTTGCGCGCGTCTGGCTCAAGCGGCCGGATGATAATCTGGAAGCAGATGAGGAACCAGCTTCTCTTTCGGACCGTAGGCCTGAACACGGCCGTCGCGCATCAGGAGGACGATGTCGATCGCCCGGAGGATGGAAGGACGATGCGCAACAACGATCACGATGGCACCTCGTGCGCTGGCTGCAGATACGGCCTCTCCAAGGGCCTCCTCTCCCGGGATGTCGAGATTGGAGTTTGGCTCATCCAGGATGATCAGGAAAGGATCTCGATAGAGCGCTCGGGCCAGCGCTATGCGCTGCCGCTGTCCTGCCGAGAGACGCGAGCCGTCGTTGCCGACCTGTGTCTCATAGCCTTCGGGGAGATGCAGGATGAGATCGTGAACGCCCGCCTGGCGCGCCGCAGCGATGATGAGGTCCGAAGGCGCGTTGGGTTCGAAACGGGCGATATTCTGTGCTATCGTGCCGGTCAGCAGCTCCACATTCTGCGGCACATAGCCGATGTGCTGGCCAAGGGCCTCGCTATCCCACTGATCAAGCGCTGCGCCATCCAGTCTGACACTGCCGCTGAGCGGCGACAGAATACCTGCCAGGCCTCGAACCAGGGTCGATTTGCCACAACCGCTTGGTCCAAGAACAGCGACCGCCTCGCCCGCTTTGGCAAGGAACGTCACGCCAGTGACCGTTCGCTCATCAGAGCCTGCCGGTGCAAGCGAGAGGTTCTCGACAGAAAGGGATAGAAGCGGTGGTTTCAGACTGAGCGGCGCGCGCTGCCCCATCACCGAAGGCAGCCAGGACTGGAGGCGCGTCCAGCTATCGCGGGCCGCGACCAGGCCCTTCCAGTTGCCGATGACAAGTTCCACCGGTCCAAAGGCGCGTGCCGAGAGAATTGAACTGGCAAAGATCACGCCGCCACTGGCCTGCCCGTTCATCACAAGTAGTGCGCCCACGGTCAGAACGAGCGATTGCAATAGCAGTCGCACCATCTTGCTGATGGTGCTCATCGTGGCAGTGACGTTGGTGACTTTCTGGTGTGCCTGAAGATACTGCCCGCTGATGGCCGTCCAGCGATCGCGAAAGCGGCCTTCCATTCCCATCACGTACAGCGCCTCCGCGTGCCGACGCGACGTGTCGGCGATCCTGGTGCGGTCGTTGGTTATGCCAGTCATCTCAACGGTTCGTGCGGCCGTGAGCGAATTGGTCAGAACCGTCAGACCGATGAGGACGAGCGAGCCTACGAACACCGTGATGCCAAGCAGTGGGTGCAGCAGGAAGAGAACGATTATGAAGAAAAACATCCACGGCAGATCCATCAGCGCCATAGGGCCGGCGCCGGACAGAAATGCGCGCATCTGTTCAAGGTCGCGAATGGGCTGAAGAGGATCTTTTGCCGAACCGCCCCGGGCCATGGTGATGACCAGCTTGTGAATGAAAGACGTGAGATCGACTTCCATCGTGGAGGCAAGATGAGTGAAGATCCGCGCGCGAACAGTTTCCAGGAACCCCTGATAGGAGTAGGCGAGGATCACCATGATCAGGAGTCCCATCAGCGTCGGTATCGATCGGCTGGGCAGAACCATGTCATAGACGAGCATCATGTAGACGGAGCCGCTGAGCAGCAATATGTTAAGAACAGCGCTCAGGACGCCGACCCACACCATTCCCCCGCGAAGTCTGCTCTTCAACTCTGCAAGTGGCGAGAAAGAAGGCTCCTGTAAAATCAGAGAACCAGCTGTCATCTATATCTATCCATCACTGAAAATCTATCATCGGGTTCTGGCGCCAGGTCAAGCGTCGTCATCGCCACATCTGCTTCACGTTTTCGTCCGCGTTCTTCAGCCGGCCATATGGGCCAACTTCTACATCGGCACGGAGCAGTCGAGCAGGATTGCCGCCGACGATCGAGCAGGGAGGCACGTCGTTGAAGACGACAGAGCCTGCTGCCACGATCGATCGGTCCCCGACAGTCACTCCAGGCATGATCACGCTTCCGCCACCGATAAAGCAGTGACGCCCGATACGAACAGGCTTATGTTCTCCAGATACGTGGTCCTGCGTATAGACAAGGGTCTTGAACGCCACGAGGGATTGGGCGCCTACGACAATATCGTTGCGCCGTCCTGCGATGAAGCGGCTCGAAAGCGACACGCTTGCAGACGGATCCACAAGCACCCCGTGGCCATATCTGAGCCACGAACGGCGGATGCCCACCAGAAACCGTCGCACGGCGCGAAGCTTGTTCAAGGAATGAAGTGCCATAAAATCTCCGAGCAGGCCAATAGCAGAGGTTGAAAGGACGAAGAAACCAAATTACACCAAGGGCATGACTTCACAGCCGCATAGTGTCCGTATTTCATGGAAGGGCATGATTTCTCAGCTGGTGCGGAGATATCTTTGGGGCATGGATATCGCGCCCGGTGCCCATATCGCCGGGAGCGCCCTGATAGACCGCACCTGGCCCAAGGGGGTGCATATCGCGGAGGGTTGCGTATTTGCCGAGGAATCGGTTCTTCTCACCCATGACATGGCTCGGGGCGTCTATCTGGATACAAGGGTTGGTGCCGGGACCCGGGTCGGTCCGCGCGCGATCATCATGCCAGGTGTCACGATCGGAGCGGATTGCGTGATCGAGCCCGGGGCAGTCGTTACCAAGGATATGCCCAGCAGAAGCCGGGCAATTGGCAATCCAGCCAGTATCAATCCCGCGTGAAATTCTCGCCCTCAGCTCACATATGACCATCAGAGGTTCGCTCGACATGGAGGCAGCGCCATGCTCTCGTTGAAATGGCGACGCCCCCAGCCTCCCGCCAAATTCGTTCTCGGGGGCTACACTGCGCCGCCCATCCGAGGGTGGAGGCGGGAACTGAAGATCGCGCTGGTCGCGAACCTCGCCTTTCTCTATGGCATAGCGCTGGCGCTTTATGCCTACAGCATGCTGATGCCGTTGCTGGCGCCTCTTGCCTTGTTTGCGCTCTTCATCATCTGGATGCTGCCGGATACTGAAAACCCGCCGATGCGGGCGGTTTCGGTATTCTTCTGGAGCTTCCTCGTCGCACAGATGATCTGGCCCGACTATCTTGCGCTCGATGTCGCCGGATTGCCCTGGATCACGGCCTTGCGTCTCTTCGGTTTCCCGCTTGCTCTGCTGTTTCTGATCAGCCTGTCTGTATCGCCATCGATGCGTAACCAGCTCAAGACGACATTGCAAGCACCGCCCAAAGTGTGGAAATGGCTCACCACATTCATGGTACTTGCTGCAATATCTGTAGCTTATTCCAGTAATGTAGAGGTGTCCTTAAACAAGCTTGTCGTGGCGCTTCTCTATTGGATGCTTATATTCTTCGTGAGCGTTTACCAGTTTTCGAGGCCGGGAAGGGTTACCGCGTTTGCCTGGCTGATGTGGGGCGTAATTATATTTCTTGCTGTGCTGGCTTACTGGGAACACCGCCTGGGCCAGGTCCCCTGGGCGGGACATATCCCGTCATTTCTGGCTGTGCAGGACGAGAGCGTGCAACGGATCCTTGTAGGCGCCGCCCGTGCCGCTACCGGGATCTATCGCGTCCAGAGCAAATTTACCACAAGCCTGGGCTTTGCGGAATTTCTGGGCATAACAACGCCTTTCGTGCTGCACTTTCTTGTAACGAGCAGGAAACTGGTGGTCCGGTTTGCAGCGCTAATCACCCTACCGGTCATGTTTCATTGCATCATCATGACCGATTCGCGCCTGGGCGTGGTCGGCTTCATGCTCTCGTTTCTCTTCTACCTGTTTTTCTGGGGATATCTGAGGCGGGCTCGTCGCAAGGATAGCCTGATCGGAACAGCCGTGATTGTCGCCTACCCGGCAGTTCTGGTTGCATTCCTGGCGTCCACCATGTTCGTGCCACAGATCAGCGTCATGGTCTGGGGCGGAGGCGCCCAGCAGGCGAGTACCAATGCACGTCAGGATCAGTATCGGTCGGGCACACCGATGGTCATCGCCCGGCCATGGGGTTACGGCCTTGGTCGGGGCGCCGCTCAGCTGGGCTTTGTCAATCGCGCCGGGATCGGCACGATCGACACCTATGTCTTGGCGGTGGCGCTTGAAGTAGGGATACCTGGCCTGATCGCCTATTTTGGCATGTTTATCGTCACGATCTACGCTGGTGCCATGGCGGTAAAGGGTGCGCGGGAACATGAAACCATGCTGCTCATTCCCGTAACGATAGCGCTTGCGAATTTCGTGGTGATCAAGACGATCCTGAGCCAGCTCGACAACCATCCGCTGGTTTTTGCGATGCTGGGAGCAGCGGTTGCGCTCATTGACCGCGCGCGCAAGGAGGATGCGGCAGCAGCTGCGCCTGGTCTGCGCGCCTGACCAGGGCAAAGCCGCTTCCGCCGGCTGATCCTGGACAGTCTCTATTTGGGACTATTGCTCCGTTTGATGAAGATTTCTCTTATCAACGTCGAGGGACAGATATAGGCTCATAGAGGTGCAACATCGCTGCTTGAATGATTCTGCTTCACGCGATGTGCATTTGACAACAAGGGGGCAGTTGTTTTGGCATGGGCAATAATCATTATCGTCGCAGGCGAATCCTGGTCACCGGCGGCGCAGGTTTCCTTGGCTCACACCTGATTGATCGCCTGCTCGACCGCGGAGACGAAGTGCTGTGCGTCGACAATCTTTTCACGGGTGACAAGAGTAACCTTGATCATCTCTATACCCATCCGCGGTTTGAATTTCTTCGACACGACATCTGCTTTCCGCTCTATGTGGAGGTGGATGAAATCTATAATCTGGCCTGCCCGGCCTCGCCAATCCACTACCAGCACGATCCGGTGCAGACGACCAAGACATCGGTGATCGGCGCGATCAACGTGCTAGGACTTGCGAAGCGTCTCAAAGCGCGTGTCTTCCAGGCATCAACGAGCGAGGTATATGGCGATCCTTCCATACACCCGCAGGTCGAGGGCTATTGGGGCAATGTCAATCCGATCGGGCTGCGATCCTGCTATGACGAGGGCAAGCGTTGCGCTGAAACGCTGTTCATGGATTATCACCGGCAGCATGGCCTCGACATAAAGATCGCCCGTATTTTCAATACCTACGGCCCGCGCATGCATCCCAATGACGGACGGGTGGTGTCCAACTTTGTCGTTCAGGCCCTCGAAGGTCGACCGATAACGATATATGGTGACGGATCCCAGACGCGTTCCTTCTGTTATTATGAGGATCTGGTCGACGGGTTTCTGCGCCTGATGGACACCGGGCGCGACTTTACCGGACCGGTTAACCTTGGCAATCCGATTGAATTTACCATCCGCGAGCTGGCGGAAGCGGTGGTCGAGTTGACCGGATCAGGGTCCGAGCTCGTCTACCTTCCCTTGCCCAGCGATGATCCCACCCAGCGGCGACCCGATATCAGCGTTGCCGAGGCGAAGCTGAATTGGCGCCCCAAGGTTCAGCTCAGGGAAGGCCTGATCAAGACAATCGAGTATTTTCAGAAACTCCACGTGGAGACGGAGATCAGAAACGAAGCTGCCTGACAGCGCTCGGCGCCATCGTGCAGCCAGATGACGGGTATGGCGAACGCTGTGCCAAAATCGATCCCCGTGCATGAAATTTTGCTGGCCGCAGATGCACATTTCCCTGCATAAGTTGCGCAAGTGCGGCGGCAGAGGGCGGCTGCCGCGCGATACAGGATGCAGCGGCCTTTGCATGGGCGCATTATGACGACGGGTCGAGAAATTGCCGGACCCCTGGATGGGTCGGGCAAATTCGGGTCAGGAGCGAGATTTTGAACTGGTTCTCTAAAAAGTTGAAAGGTGCGGCGTCTGCGCCTGATCCGATTGTGCGTTCAGCTATCGGTGGCATGCATGGCAAGGCTGAAGGGAGCGCCGAGCTCCCCTTTTTCAAGGTTCTTGCCACCGATCAGCTTCACCGGGGCCGCGGCAGCGAGGCGGACAAGGCCCGTGCCCAGTTGCGCGAAGCATTCACCCCGTCTCAGCCGGTTTCGCGCATTTCCATGTTCGCCGGCCGGGAAGCGGTCCTGACGCGTCTCATCCGCGCAATTGAGGATCAGCAGCTGCATGTTGTTGTCTATGGCGAACGAGGGATCGGAAAGACGTCGCTGCTGCGGATCCTCACCAGGCTTGCGGACGAGGCAAAATACATCGTCTGCTACACTTCGTGCGGTGAGAATTCGAACTTCAGCGACATGTTCCGCTCTATTGCCGGAGCGATCCCCATGCTGTTTCACTCCGACTATGCCCCGACCCAGTCGGAGATAGAGAGCGGCGGTACTCTGGCAGATCTGTTACCTGCCGGGGAAGTCACACCGCACCAGATCAGCGATCTGTTCTCCAAACTTTCGTCAACCCGCGTACTGGTTATTCTCGACGAATTTGATCGCAGTCCAAGCGGCGCGTTCCGTCGAATGATCGCCGAGCTGGTCAAGAATCTGTCCGATCGCTCCACGCGCGTGCAGATGGTCATTGCGGGCGTCGCCGGCAACCTGGCCGAGCTTGTCGAGCATATCCCCTCGGTGCGCCGTAATATTCTGGGCCTGCAGATCCCCAATATGACCGCCGCCGAGGTTGGTGAGCTGATCGGTCGCGGCAGCGAGAGCTGCGGCTTGCGCTATGATGACGACGCGATTGAACTGATAACCCGGATATCCTGCGGACTGCCCTATATCGCCAGTTTGCTGGGACAGCATGCGGGTATCGGCGCTGTGGATCGCGGTAGCACGCAGGTTCTGCGGAGCGACGTCACGAATGCGCTGAAACTTGTCATCGATGAGACCCGCCAGCGGCTGTCCGACCGCAGTCTGCGTGCAGCCAAGCGGCTGCAGGTCGCAGGCAAGTATGCCGAGCTTCTCAAGCTGGCGGATGTCGCACTTCACCATGCCGGCATCGTGGACCTGGTGGGCAGCAGCACCGAACTTGGCGAGGCGCTCAGGATCGGCCTTGAGGCACAGCTGATCGAGCCGGTTGGCGAGGAAGTGGGCGAGCGCTTCCGGTTTGTGGAGGAGGGTGTGCCGGTCTATCTGTGGATGCAGTCGATCGAGGGCGCTGTTAACCCTGGCTATCAGCAGCGAAGTCCTTCTGGAGCATGAGCTTTATCGCCACATTGATCGAGCGCGGCAGGCTCTGGTACTGGCGTCGCTCCCAGCATGATAATCTCGAGCTGCGCCGTCATTTTAGCAATCGCTATCGTATCGATGTCGGCATGTACTCCTATGGATGCTTTGATCGCTGGAGGATGCCCGGTCCGATCCAGGTGGGCCGCTACTGCTCGATCGCCAGTACGGTGCGTTCTGCGCCGATCAACCATCCCTATGATGCCCTGACCACGCATCCTGCCCTGTATGAACGCAAGTTCGGGGCTGTGACGAGGGACATAAGCTGGGACGATGTTCTGGTGATCGAGGACGATGTGTGGATCGCTCACAACGTCGTGATCCTGCCGGGCTGCAAGTTCATCGGCAGGGGCAGCATCATTGGCGCCGGAGCGATCGTGACCAGGAATGTCGACCGTTATGTCATCGTGGCCGGCAATCCAGCAAGGAAACTCCGCGATCGGTTTTCGCCCGAACTGGCCGAGCAGCTCGAGGCAAGCCGCTGGTGGGAGTTGAATGTCGAGGAATTGGGGCAACTGATCCAGACCGATCCCGACCTTGTCTTCCATCCTTCTCCAGGTGCGCTGAGGCAATGGTCGAGGAACCGCGCCGGGGGGGGGCGGTGACGCAGACGTCCTTCCCACGCCGCGACCGTGCCTGCAGGTTCCGCTGGCGCACGGGCCGTTATCGACGTGGCCCTGTTCCGGCCCGGGAAGTCCGTGACTTCGACGCGAGCCTGCCAGATGGTTGAAATCAGCGTGATCATACCGCATTTCAACGATCTGCGATCTCTTGACCTTTGTCTTGCCTCCCTCGCGAGCCAAACGCAGCCGCGCGACACGTTCGAAGTGATTGTTGCAGATAACTGCTCACCGGTCGCGCCGCACGAGCTTGAAGCCGTTACGGCTGGCCGGGCAAGCTATGTCAGGGTGGAGCAGCGCGGCGCGGCGATCGCGCGCAATGAAGGCGTGAGGGTGTCGAAAGGCAGGATACTGGCGTTTATCGATTGCGATTGTATTGCCGAGCCCGAATGGCTTTCAGAGGGTGTGACGGCCTTGCGCGGACAGGATCTGGTGGGCGGTGAAATGAAGGTACTTGTCGACCGCCAGCGGTCAATTAGCGGGGCCGAGGCGTTCGAAAGCGTGTTCGCCTTCGACAATCGCCGCTATGTCGAACAGGAATCTTTCACGGTAACAGCCAATCTCTTTACCTCACGATCCACTTTCGAACGCGTGGGTGGTTTTTGTAACGGGGTGTCGGAGGACAAGGAGTGGTGCCATCGCGCGCGCGACCTGGGCTTTCGTATCGGCTACGCCCGGAACGCACGGGTGGGCCATCCGGCGCGGGAGAATTGGGCTGACCTGCGCAGGAAATGGGAACGACTGAATATCGAAACATTTGCCCTGTTTCGCATGCGGCGCTTTGGTCGAATGCAATGGCTGCTGCGCAGCTGGATCCTGCTTCCGTCCATTTTCGGTCATCTGCCCGCTGTCTTGAAAAGCCGAGCCCTTCAGACGTCGGCCGAGCGGCGGGCCGCGATCGTGACGCTGGCGCGTATTCGCAGCTGGCGGTTCATCCATGCGCATCGTCTTCTGATGCAGAAGGACTAGACCGGATGCACGTGTGTGTCTGTATCGTGGGATATCGTAACGCGCCAGAGATCCAGGGCTGCCTGGACGCGCTCTCAGGATGTGATCATCATGATTTCCAGGTGGTCATCTGCGAAAATGGGGGTTCTCAGGCCTATGAGGCACTTGTAACTCTGCTGCCCGGATCCCTGAACGGCGGCCAGCCGGTCACGATCCTGGCGGCGCCTGGCAACCTGGGATATGCAGGCGGCGTCAATCACTGCATCACGTCAGCATCGTCTGCGGATGCCTGGTGGATCGTCAACCCCGATACCCGTCCGCAAAGCGCCGCGCTTGGTGCTCTGGTCGAACGTCTGCAACGCGGTGACTGCGAAGCGGCGGGCAGCTTGCTCTACCATGCTGATGGCAAGGTCCAGGCCTATGGCGGTCGATGGAAACCATGGATGGCCAGATGTGAGTCCATCGGGCACGGCCGCAATAGCGCTGACCCGATCGAGGCTGATCGTGTCGAGGCTGGCATGAACTATCTTCTGGGCGCCTCGATGCTCATGAGCAGGCAGTATGTCGAAGCCGTCGGCCTGATGCGGGAGGACTATTTTCTCTATGCCGAGGAGGTTGAATGGTGCTTGCGAGGCCGGCATTTGGGGATGCGCCTGGGATTTGCGCCCGGATCACGGGTTCTCCATGGCCAGGGCGGTACGACAGGTTCGGCAAGAGCCATGAAACAGCGACCGCGATTGCCGATCTATCTCGACGAACGCAACAAGCTCAACGTGGTGCGTGATACAAGTCCTGCCAAACTGCCTGTCGCTGTCACGCTTTCCCTTGCGATGCTGTTTCTGCGTTTCGCTCGGCGGGGAGCGTGGAAGCAGCTTGGCTATGGCCTGTCCGGCTGGATGGCGGGGCTGCGCAACAAGCGCGGAATCCCGCACGGGATGGGCTGAGCGCATCCATATCAGGCGGAAGTCAAAGCGTCACTTTTCCTGTTCCCGAATATCGATGCCAGACGCGGCGACCGCGCCATGAGATCCGCAGGCGGTCCGGAGCCCTGAACCTTGCCGTCATCGATCCAGACGATGTGGTCGACAGTCTTTACCGTCTCGAGACGGTGGGTGATAATGAGCATCGTGCGGCCGTGCATGTGCGTGTCGATCGCAGCTCGAACCCGGTCCTCCAGGTCGCGGTCAAGTGCGCTCATGGCCTCGTCAAGAATCATGAACGCCGGGCGCCGAAGGATCGCACGGGCCAGACCGATGCGCTGGCGCTGTCCTCCCGAGAAGCGGAGACCTTCCTGGCCCACCCATTCCTCAAATCCGTAAGGGAGATTCTCGACAAATTCCGCAACGCCTGCGCGACGGGCGGCCGCGATTGCTTCCTCCTCGGTCGCATCCTCGCGGGCCATCATGATATTGTCGAGGACAGTTCCCTCGACTAGATCGACATCCTGGCCTGCAACGCCGATCATGCGGACCCAGTCGGTGCGGCAACAGTCCTCGAGCCGTACACCATCGACTTCGATATGCCCGGAAACCGGAGAATACAGACGCAGGAGCAGGTTGACGATAGTTGTCTTGCCAGCACCGCTCGCGCCGATCAGGGCGGTGGTCTTGCCCGCCGGTATATCGAAGGTCACGCCATCGAGCACCCTGGGCTGATCAGGGCCATAGCTGAAATCGACATTACAGAAGGCCAGGCGTTCGTGAAGCGCGTCTACGGGAAGTGTTCCGGCAGCTGGATACTCCTTGTCCTGCTCTTCGATCATCTCCCATACCGATCGCAACTGTGGCTGCACTTGCGCGATATAGAGCAGGTTTGACTCGAGTTCGCGGACATGAGGCTGGAGCCGATACAACAATACGACGGCGCCAAGGGTGATGGCGAAACTTGTATGCCACCATCCAGCCGCTGCGATGATCGTACACAGGATTGCCAGATAGCCGATCTCGGTCAACGGTCCGATCCAGGCTGACAGCCTTAACATCGCAAGGGAACTTTCACGCGCGCGGGCCGAGGCATCGGTGAACCGGCGATGATGATAGTCTTCCTGTCCATATGCCCGGATCGTCCGCATCCCCTGCAGGGTCACCAGCATATGCTCACCCAGAAGGCGATGCGCTCCTTTCACCTGACTGCCGAAGGAACGCGCAGGATTGGCGAAAAAGCGCAGCACGGTCGCGATCAGCAACGTGCCCGAAACGGCGGTCAGGGTGATGGGGACCGATATGCCAAGAAGGAAGCCGACAAATACGAGGATCGAGCAGCTGTTGATGATAAGGCGAGTGAAGCCGGCGTAGGCGCTGGCGATGACCCAGGATTCTGTTCCCAGCACTTCCATCAGTTCGGCCTGTTCATGTTTCTGCACGAAGGCGTAGGAGACGGTCAGATACTGCTTGTGGATGCGATTGCGCACCGACTCGCTGATCCGCTCACCGATCGCCGAGCTGATGCGGGTGTAGAGAAGGGCCAGGAGCCCGCGGGCAATGATGAGCAGAAGGATCATCAGCGCAAGATCGGTCGTGCTTCCAAACCAGCTTACGGCCTCGCGCAGGAACTGGCCCATGAGGCCATCGCCCTGCGCCGCTGATACCTGGCCGCTTGCAGTGTAGAGAAACAGGAGGATCAATGTGATCCCCACGGTCTCGGCGAAGGACGAGACCAGGCCGAGCACGATCAGCGCAGGCGTGGTCCAGCGAGGCTTGTCCACCATGGCGAGCAGTTTTCGCAGGTCGCTCAGGGATGAAAGGGCAGCGCTGCGATCTGCTGCCTTTGGCGCGATATCTTCGCCTGGCACCTCGGTCATGGCGCGATTTCCCCGATCTGGAAAATATAGGGCGCTGGAGCAGGCGCTGCTCTGCGCCGGTGTCGAAAGCGGCGCAGCGCTCGATATATGTGTCGGGCACTGCGCTGCAGCAATTGCCCGCCTGCCGCCGGGATGTCCCTCTTCATGACGCTCAGGCCGGTTCGCGGATACCGCTGCAAGAGGAGTGTCAGAACGCCGAAAAACTGGCCCATGTCCCTGAGATACAGGGCTCGTCGCGTCAGCCAGCCGCCGTAGGAGGACAGGCCTTCCATGAGAATGTCATGCTTGTCGGGATGTCGGACGAGCATCTCGTCTACGACCAGCATCCAGGATCGCAGCATTCGACGCATGTTGCTCGACATATTCTCCGGCAGATAACGGTAGCCGACCAGGAAGTCTGGAACGACGGCAAAGTCGTGATACTCGGCCACGCGGGCATAGAATAATATGTCTTCGCATCCCTGGGCGCCGGCGCGCCAGAGATTGGCCTCAAAGCCATTTGCATCGAGAAGCGCCTGGCGCCGGACCAGGGCAGCACTCCCATTGCCGATGAAGTTGCCGCGAAACAGGTGATCGAGCACCCTGCCTTCCCGCATCGGCCGCTCGCGATTGTCCGTCACATGGCTGTTCACGTCGATTTTGGCATGCCAGCAATATACCAGTCCGCATTGCGGACCAGCAGCAGCCATCGCCTCAAGCTGGCGAGCGATTTTGTCAGGCGCCCAAAGGTCATCCGCGTCAACAAACGCGATCAGATCTGAGCGCGCTTCCTGCCAGCCGCGGTTTCGGGCAGCAGCCACGCCTCCATTGGCGATCCTTATCAGGCGGATGCGCGGATCAACAGCGGCATGCGCCGTGACTATGGCCGCTGTATTGTCTCGTGATCCGTCGTCAACGACGATGATTTCCAGCGCCCGGTGTGATTGGGAGCGGACGCTGCGGAGCGTCTCATCGATCGTCGACGCGCCATTAAAGGCGGGAATGACGATGCTCACCAGCTGCTCCTCGCTCACAGGAGCGCCTCCATCATGCCAGTAAATCCTTCGAACGACCCGTCGCCTCGCACTTCCATGCGCCTGAGGTCAAACATGGCGTCACCAAGGCGAACAGGCCCTGTACCGCCGCCGATAGCCACACCGTATCCGCATTGCTCCGCCAACCTTCCAAACCGCCCGTCCGTCGCACCATAGGGTGCGCACAGTGCATTCGGCGTCCAGCCTATCCAGCGCTCGATCATGGCGCGAGACCGCAGCATTTCCTCTGCCAGCACCTGGGTGGAGAGCCCGTCGGCAGCCCGGTGCGTGGCAAGATGAGATCCGAAGTGAACGCCATCTTGCGCGAGCCGCGCGATCGTATCGTGGTTCATCAATGGCGCTGCCGGGCCATATCCGGCATCCCAGACGGCCCCTCCTCCGACATGATCGGTTACCAGAAACACTTCTGCCGTCAGGTCAGCAGCGCGCAGCTCCGGCCAGGCATTATCCGCAAAATCCTGCAGCCCGTCATCAAAGCTGATCCACACCGGGCGCCCGGAAAACGGCACGTTATTGCTCAGATGCCATGCGATCTCGTGGGTGGTTATTGCATGATAGCCGTTGGAGCGGAGCCAGCGCACCTGCTTTTGGAACATGTCACGCGGGAGGCGGTAGCGTCGCAGCGCCACGGGTCCATCGTCCGAGACGGAATGGTACATTAGAGAGGGCAGGCTGGTCCGGCGCTGCGCGGCCGCCTCACCGCGTGACATGATCGTGCGATCCCAGATGACATGTCTCGCCACAGCCGGTTCCAGCTGGGCAGTCATCTTCACATGGGATATCTCCGGCTCGGGCAGACGGGACGGGGCTGCACACTTGCGATAGCGGTCGACCTGGTACAATTCGGTCCGGACGGATCGTTCGAGCACCAGGCCCGGCGTCTGCGCAAATGCGCGGGAAATGACCCTTGCGCCAAACGGATTGGCCCAGTCGAAGCCCGTGGAACCGGGATCGTCCACGGCGAGATAGGCATGGGCCGTGACGATTGCGCCTCCAGGAGCAAGCGCGGCCGCAAGCCGTGCCGTTACAGATGCGAGCTCTTCACGGTCGTCGAGATAATAAAGGACTTCAGAGCAGATGATGAGATCCAGATTGCATGGCAGGCTTTCCTTCGACAGGTCGAGGAGAGCGAACTCCACATTCTCCCGGCCCGAAAGACGCTGGCGAGCACGATCAATCGCTGGCTTGGCAATATCGGTCGCCAGCAGATGATCGACCCGCTCGGCCAGCTGGACAGTGAACATGCCTTCCGCGCAGGCCAGTTCGAGGGCGTTGCCGATAGGCCCGGAGGGTACGCAGTCGAGCTGGAGACGATATTTCTCCTGCTCATAGGACGAGCCGTAGTTCCATGGATCGGTGTTGCTGAAATAGCTGTCCCAGAATTGCCGGCGATCTCCGCCCCGGTCTGATTCCCGAGGCGTCTGCCGCTGTCCTGTATCCTTGAAGCGCGCAGGCGGAAGGGCCAGCGCTTGCGCACGGGCATGATTTGCCAATCGTGCAAGCGCAAGATTGTGGCTGCCCGGAGCATAGATATGCTGCTGTCGCAAGATCAGCGCCTCGCCTTCGGCGATGCTGGTCTGAAAGGCGGACGGCGCTGTCCCCCTGATGATATCCAGCCTTTCGCGCAAACGGCGGGATATCGATTTGCGTTCCGGCTTGAGCCCGTGCGCCTGCAACAGGGCCGCAACAGGTGCCGGTCGGCCCAGCGCCCCGATGAAAGGTCCGATTGCCTTGCGCGAGGGCTTAGGGAAAAAAATCTGGTCGACCCATTCGAACTGGCCATAATCGCCCAGTGCGCCGATCTCGAGGATCGCGCGCGTTTGCGTGTCCCAGTCGATATAGGCGTATAGCCGATCCTGGCCTTGATGCATCGATGTCACCGGCGGAGCGTCGATCCGGACACGCAACCCTGTGGTGAGCGAGAGCTGCCGGGGTTCTGCCAGATCGTCATAGGCCAGGAGCTTGCGGTCGAGTGCGTAACGAACGCGCCGTTCGGCGACCGGATCCTGCCATAATCGTCCAAGCCGGCCGAGCAGTCGATCCAGCCCGGCTTCGTAGCAAGGCCAGATTGCGGCAAGCTGTTGCGGCACAACGCGCAGGGTCACAGACAAGGCCTCGATGATATTGTCGGCGATCGCCTCCGCCCGATCGGGACCATGGCTCAGAAACCTGAGCTCGTTCAGATCCGGCAACGCGTCCTGCCCCTGGACGGTGGCCACGACAATGTTCCAGAAGGCGAACCATGCAAAGGCCTC
Source organism: Sphingobium limneticum (assembly GCF_008710155.1). Classification (GTDB taxonomy): domain Bacteria; phylum Pseudomonadota; class Alphaproteobacteria; order Sphingomonadales; family Sphingomonadaceae; genus Sphingobium; species Sphingobium limneticum. Next base: position 28,200 of record NZ_VYPZ01000017.1, on the reverse strand, counting down.
GTCTGCCGACAGCCCGTTGGCGACCTGGAGCCCCTGCGCATATTCCGGAAGAGGGCGAGCGACGCGCGGGTCCGGGCCAAAGGCCCTTTTGATGACGGTCTTTCCGTCCGCCAGCATCTGACGGCTGTTCCTGGTGAGCGAGCCGTCTGACGAGCGATAGAAGGACATTGGCTGATCAACCATCAGCCAGCGCGCGCCTGCACGGGACAGGCGCTGCCACAGGTCCCAGTCCTCGCATGTGAGAAGCGACGTATCAAAGCCGCCTGCGTCAAGAACCAGTTGACGGTCAATCACGAGGCAGTTGATCGTCACGACAGCGCAGGTTCGCGCAAAGATCTCGAAGGGTTCGCGTTCGACCCGCGGGTCTGCGAAACCGCTCGTCATCCTGCCGTCAGGCATGGCCCGGCGAAAGGCGCAATAGGCTATTTCATGGGCGGCCGAATCTTCGAGTGCATCCAGCATCGTTGCCATGAATTCCGGCGCGATCCAGTCATCGGCATCGAGGAACGCGAGATAGCGGCCGCGTGCTGAATGGATACCGCGATTGCGTGCGCCCGAGGCCCCTTCGCCGATCCCCTGGACGAGGCGTATGCGAGGCTCATCGCGCATCATATTCGCTATCACAGCGCCGGTCGTGTCGGTTGATCCATCATCAACAACGACGACTTCCCAGTCAGGGACGCTTTGCGCCAACACGCTCTCCAGTGCCGCCGCGATCGTTGTCCGGGCGTTGCGAGCGGGCATGATGACCGAAATCCGGGGGGCATCAACCATCGGGACGTTTCTGTCGAAAATAGAAGTACAGGCCGGCAGCATATCCGGTGATTTCCTGACGCAGGAAGATATCCTCCAGCGCGGGCCCGCGCCTTGCTCGTCGCCAGAGACGGCCAAGATACCATTTCGGCATGGTCCAAAGCGCCCTGTGCCTGTTGGCCACGAGGCCTGTTCTCTCGGCCTGCACCATCAGTGCAGCCGCGTGGCCGCGCATATAGCTGTAGATCTGAAAAGACAGGCCTTCCATCGCTCGCCGATGGAAATGGAATGCGACCGCCATTGGCTCGTACCGGCAATCGATCCTGTTTGCCAGGAGACGGTACCAGTATTCAGAGTCGCCCGAGCAACCGGCCTGTCCGACATCAAGCCTTTCATCAAAATAGCCGACCTTCTCGAAAACGCTGCGGCGGAAGGCCATGCTCGCACCTGCGCCGACTTTCCAGGCCGGAAAAACATGCGCGCCTGAAGTAAGCGCAAAGTCGGCGGCAGGATAATCGACGCGGTCATATCCTTGCCCGAAGGACCAGAAGCTCTCGAACTGACGCTGAGCCTGGGTTTCGAGTTCGGCCGGGAGCACAAGGCCGGTCACCGCGCCGATCTCGGGCGCATCAAATGCTGCAACCAGATTCTCGAGCCATCGTGGATGAAGCAGGACATCGTCGTCTGTATAGGCGATGATGTCGCCCGTCGCGGCCTTGGCCCCGGTATTGCGTGCAAAATCCAGACCCGGTCGATCCTCTCGGACATATACCACGCCGGCCTGGATGGCCACTTCGCGCGTGCGTCCGTCCCTCGAGGCATTGTCCACGACCACAATCTCGTTGGGCCGGAAGCTTTGCAGGGGCAGGGAAGCAAGGCAACGGGCCAGTTCTTCGGGTCGGTCGCGGGTGCAGATGACGACACTGGCGGAAAGGGACGACAAGGGCGCCGATGTCCCCCGGTCCTGCGGCGTACCCCAGACCTGTCGTTGCCGACCATCATCCAGTTGCAGAATATGCCCCACCGGATAGCCCGACCGCCAGAATATGGTCATGGCCGCCTCGTCGCTGGCAACAGCGCCTGTGCCGCAAACGTCCAGATCGACATGGCTCACGCCAAGCAGGCCGGCAAGTGCCGGCAGAGGTTGCGATTGGCCCTTTGACACTCTACCCCGACTGCGTTGCTGCGTCCCCCGGCGGGACTGAAGTTGAATGCAGCAAAGTCGTTCGACTCGCAACCGCCGGCTGAAAGGAAGTTGACCCATGATGGGCCATAATCGAGGTGGATCGACAGCTTTCATCCCGCTTCTATTCTACTTTCTATTGTTCTTTGCTCCTGCCTTGCCGGCATCGGGACAGGAGAGGGTGGATCCAGACCGGATCGATTGGCCGGAAAAAATCGGTGTTGGCACCTGGCCGGTGCATGGACGGCAACGCATGGTGACTGACGTGGACAAGACAGGCGCCCGCTGGTTCTACGATTGGAGCGAGGGACAGGGTCAGGATGACAGGCGATTTGTGCCGATGGTCTGGGGACGAGACAGGTCGGCGCCGCCGGGCACTGCGATCCTCCTCGCTTTCAACGAACCTGATGAGCCGCGACAGGCTGCCCTGTCGGTGGGCGAAGCCATCAGGCTCTGGCCAAAGCTTATGGCCACAGGCGCCAGACTGTCCTCACCGGCAACATCGCGTTTCGAGACCCTGGGGCCTCGCAGCTGGCAGGAGCGTTTCATGTCCCGTGCCGAGGCGCTGGGGTATCGCATCGATTTCATGGCGGTCCATTACTATGCCACGGATCCGGATGTTGCAGCATTCGAGGCTTTTCTGCAGAATGTACATGCCCGCTACAACAGGCCGATCTGGGTGACAGAATGGGCGCTTGCCGACTGGGTCGGACCAATCCGCTTTTCTGCCGCACAGCAGCGTGCCTTCTTTGAGAAGGCGGTCCGGATGCTGGACGATCTGCCTTTCGTGGAGCGTCACGCATGGTTCGGAAGCTATGCCGGGCTCGACGGCAGCGCACTCAATTCCGAACTGGTCGATGGTGACGGGCGCCTGACCGACCTTGGCGAGAGGTTTCGACTGGCCACCGCGGGCAATCCTAGGATGCCGCAATGCGACCGCGGGACCCAAGAGACGACGTCACCAGTTGAACAGACCATCTGCTGAAGGAAAAGCACCATGCAAGCGATCGGTCCAGCATGGGACGCAGCATGAGAAACGCCGCAGCGTGCACGATCGGGTTGAGCGCGAGCGTCAGCAGATAGGGGACAGGCCCAGGCGGGAAGGGGAAGAGTCTGACAAGCGCGGGATAGAAGGCCGCGATGAGCCAGCCATGGAGGAGGAGGAACTGGATCGAGGCTTTTCCGAACCATTGCGCTATCTGGGGCAGCTGCGGAATGAGCCGGAGTTGCGAGGCCCACAGGAGGAATGGCAGAAACGCAATTTCCTGCGCCACAACCAACGGCACAAAGCCCTCGCTCCCCACTATCGGAAAAGGCAGGAAATCGGCATTGCAGGTCCAGCACAAGCCGTCGTTCAACAGGTCGGGTCCATTGAACCAGGCCGCGGCCAGCGAAATGGAAAGACCGCTCAGGCCCAGCCAGGCCGGCACGTCCTGGTTGCGCGGAATGCGCATCCCCACGATAAAGAAGAAGAGGGCATATGGCCAATTGCGCCACTCATACAGATTTCCGGGAAAATGCATGACATGGGCCAGCTGGATCAGTAGCACGATCCCCGCAGCGAGGATGGCGAACCGCAATTTGCTGTATTCGAACAAATAGGCCAGCGGCCTTACGGCAGCCAGAACAATGAAAAACCAGGCCACAAAGGTTGAATAGCCCGTGCCGTAGACCACAGGGCGCACGAGCGCGCGGAAAATATCCCGCAAGGTCTCGGGCGGTCCGTAGATCAGGGCGTTGAGCACGAATCCGCCGACATGGGACAGGGCGGCCAGCGCAACCAGCATTATCGATTGCACCGCCACTGTATCGAATCTTCTGCGACCCAGGCCGCGCGCGCCCATGCCGCTCAGAAAAAAGAACACCGACACATGACCGGCAAGCAGCTTCACCTGAAGAAGTGCCGCCGTCGCCGAGGCCGGATCCGGCACCGTCTTGAGCATTGCAAAGAGCATATGCAGATAGAAAACACCCAGCAGCATATAGCCCCGGGCGATGTCGCTCCGCAGGTCCAGCGTTACCATGCCAGAGTTACCATGCCAGAATTACCATGATGGTTCAGTCAACGGCCGAGAACGCGAGGACCGCATTCAGCCCTCCGAACGCGAAACTGTTCGACAGGGCATGACGGATACGAACATGGCGCGCGGTCTGCGTCACCAGATCCAGTCCCAGCGTCTCGTCGGGCTGTTCGCAATTGGCCGTCGGCGGAACAACCTGATGATGCAATGCCTTGACGGTCAGCAGCGCCTCCATGGCGCCTGTAGCGCCCAGGCTATGGCCCAGCGCCCCCTTCGTCGACGAGACCAGAGGCAGCGGCGCGTCCCTGAACAAATCGCAGATGATCCCGCTTTCAATCCGGTCGTTCATGTTTGTCCCGGTACCATGCGCGTTGATATAGTCGATCTGGCTTGCAACGAGCCCGGCATCCTTCATGGCTATTTCCATCGCTTGGCGGGTACTGCCCGGATCAGGCGATGTCAGGTCGGCCGCGTCCGCGTTCGCGCCAAAGCCGGTCACTTCGGCATATATCCTGGCGCCGCGATCCACAGCCTGAGCCCATTCTTCCAGGACGAGAGTAGCTGCACCCTCGCCGAGCACGAGTCCGGATCGGTTTGCCGCGAAGGGACGGCATGTGTCCGACGAGAGGACGCGCAGTGCTTCCCAGCCCAGCATTGTGCCTGCGGTGATGCATGCCTCCGTGCCACCGCACACCGCGATCCGTGCGGCGCCCGAGCGTATCATCTGGAACGCCATGCCTACTGCATGCGCGCCGGACGCGCAGGCACTTGCTATGGCAAGCGTCATGCCATGCAGGCCAAGATCCATACTGATCTGACTGGCAGGCGCATTGGTCATCAATTTGGGAATGGACAGTGGATGCACCCTCGGTTTCCCCTCGCCATAAATGGCATGGAAATTGTCATCCAGCGTATTCATGCCTCCCACGCCTGTACCGATGATCACAGGCGTATTGGCCGACGCGGTCGCGGCGGGATCGAGGCCGCTGTCGCTCAGTGCCTCGCGCGCGCTCAGAATGGCAAATTGCGACGTTCGATCAAGGACCGATAACTGTTTCAGCGAGAAATGGTCAGCGGGCCGGAAATCGCGGACCTGCGCCGCTATCGGGCAAGTCACCAGGTGGCCGCGGGCAATGTCCAGGGGGCCGATACCATTCTCGCCGGCAACGATTGCACGCCAGGCATCAGTCACATTGTTACCGACCGGCGAAATCGCGCCGACACCTGTGACCGCTACTCTCGTCATGCCGGTTTTTGCTTTGCCAGCATGGCCTCGACAACACTCACAATATCCCCGACCGTCCGCAACTCCAGTGTGTCGGGAGAGTTCGCATTGAACGAGATATCGATATTGAACTCTTCCTCGACAGCAAAGACGGTCTCGATCACATCAAGGGATTCATAACCGGCTTCGGCCAGGTCAGTTTCTGCCGTGAATTCCGAAGGGTCGCGACCAAGCTGCTTGGAGACGATGATCTTTACAGTTTCAAGAATTGGCACCGCTCATTCCCCCTGACCTGAAATGACCGAATGTCATATGGATTAGCAACCGCAATATGTAAGTTAATTTACTGTTGGACAAGAAAATTCAGCCTCGCTCGTTCCCTATATAGGACATGTCCGCGGATCGATATCCTGTGCGAAAACGCCTGCCCTGCTCGAGATTCTCTGGCCGGGCACGCAGATACCAGGGAATCGCAAAAGAGAGAAGGCGTCATGGCCTTCCATGAGTGCGCAGGCATGGGGCTGCCGTTCGCGCCCGACGTCCTGTCACCAGCGCAACGCCGGCTGCAGGACGCCAGTTGCCCCCGGATCTTTCAAGGACATCCGGCGCGGAGCGGCCCGGGTAGCCCGCGACCAGAACCAGCGCCATGTCTGCTGGCCATGTCTGCCGGCCATCTCAAGGTATCAGCCCAGCCTGGTGGCGGGCCGCACACCGGCTACGCTGTCCGTCGGCCCCAGGACCTGGGAGGCAAGGTCCAACAGACAGCGTCCGGGGATGCCCGTTCCACTAGTCTCGTGACGCCGCACTCGGGGGTTGCCGGTCAGAAGTTCCCGGCCATTCCTCAATTCTCGCGGAAAGCACGCCTGAACTGATCGGTCAGGGGCTTGACGATGTAAGACAGCAGCGACCGCTTCTCGGTCTGGACGAACGTCTCGACCGGCATTCCCGGCTTGAGTTCAAGCCGCCCGAGACGCTTGATCTGCTCATCATCGACCTCAACGCGCAGCTTGTAAAAGCTGTTGCCGGTTCTCTCGTCGGTGGCGCGTTCGGGAGAGATATATGACACCGTGCCCTCAAGCTCGGGCGTGGTCTGGAGGTTGAATGCAGTGAAACGCACAACCGCTTTCTGGCCGATATGAAGCTGATCGATATCATAGGGGCTGACGCGCAGTTCCACTGTCAGACGATCGGAATCGGGGACTATTTCCATGATGGTCTGCATCGAGGGTACCGTGCCGCCAACCGTGGTATAGGCAAGTTTGTCGACGATGCCGTCATAGGGTGCGCGAACGACGCTGCGATCAAACGTATCGCCTGCGGATACAGACCGTATCTCCTGCTCGTTGAGCCTTGCCTGCACATCGGCAAACTGTGCGCCCGCCTCGCTTCGGGCAGACTGTTCTGACTGCATCGAGAGCTGACGCAGCTCGGCGATCTTCGCACGGGTTTGCGCGATCTGGGCCCCGAGCGAGGCTGTGGTGCCGTCAAGATCGACGGCGGTGCGTTCGAGCTGGTTCAGGCGAGAGATAGTCACCAGCTTGCGCTCGTACAGCGAGCGCAGGCCATCGCGTTCCGGGACTATGAGCTTCGACTGTTTCTGGGCAGCCTGTGTCTGCGCCTCCAGTGCGGCTATCTCCTGGCTCGCCTGTCGAATTCGCTCTGCATATTGCGCCTGTTCACCCTCGCGGGCCCGGCGACGCAGGGCATACAGGCTGGCTTCCTCGGCCATGGCCTGCTGCAGGGCCGGCGTAGCCTTGGCGGTCATGTCAACGGGAAAGCGCAGCGGCCGGCCGTCGCGTTCGGCCAGAAGCCTCTCGCGCGCGGCCAGCAACTGATCCACGCTCTCCCCGGTCTTGGCAGCGCTCGCCTGGGAGACGGTGCTGTCGAGGCGCATCAGGATCTGGCCTTTACGGACGCGGTCGCCCTCCTTGACGAACATCTGCGAGATCACCCCGCCGGTCGGATGGCCGATCTTCTTTACTCGACTTTCGACTGTCACTTCCCCCTGACCAATGACCGCCCCCCGCGTCTGGATGATGGCGGAGAGAAGAAACAGTGTCAGGAACAATCCCCCGATCGCGAAAATCCCGATGCGGATGCTGCGCCGAAGCGCGATCTCGGGATGGGCAAACAGCTTTTCTTCACTGAGATCCCGGACAGGGAAGGGGCTTGGCAACTGATAGCTCAACTGTTCTTACTCCTTGGCGTCTGCGGATGGCCTGGAAGCCTCTTGCGACCGGGGCGGGTTGCGGCCTTCCAGCAACCGTTGACGCACATCCTGTTTCGGACCGAAGTCCTGTACGGCACCATCGCGCAATACCATGATCTGCTCTGCAACGTCGACGGTCGCAGACGCATTGCCGACAATGACGATGATGGCGCCGCGTGCCTTTGCATCGGCTATGGCCTGGCTGAGGGCCTGTTGGCCGCGCCCGTCCAGATGCGTGGCAGGCTCGTCAAGAAGCACCAGGAATGGATCACGATAAAGCGCCCGCGCCAGAGCCAGCAACTGGCGCTGGGCGACCGAGAGGGTGACGCCATCTTCCCCTATGCTCGTCTCATACCCCTGTGGCAGTCGGACGATCATATCATGGATTTTTGCCGCTGCACCTGCGGCTATAACCGCTTCGGCGGTTGCCGCGGGATCAAATCGCGAAATATTCTGGGCGATCGTGCCGCTGAAGAGATCCAGGGTCTGGGGCATGTAACCGATGTGCCGCGCAAGCTGGTCCGGCTGCCATTGATCGAGCGCCGCATCGTCGAGGCGGATTTTGCCGGCAACGGTGGGCCAGATATTGGCAAGAGCCTTCAGCAGCGAGGATTTCCCTGAACCCGACATACCGATGATGCCAAGCACGTCACCTGCTGACAGGCGGAAGGCGGCATCGCGCAGGACCACCGTGCGGGTGCCTGGAGGCGCCACTGCGAGCTGTTCGACGCTCAAGGTGGAAGAGGGCGAAGGCAAAGCCGTTCTGTCGACCCGAACCGATACGGCATCCAGCAGTCTGCCCAGATTCCTGAAGGCGTCGTGCCCATCGACCAATGGCTTCAGATATTCCGAGACCCTCACGAGGGGAGCAAGCGAGCGCCAGCCCAATATTGCAGCGGCCAGTACGACGCCCGGACTTGCCTTGTCTGTCATCGCGAGCCAAGCGCCGATTATCATCAACAGGATGAACATGATCACGGCCATGGTATCTTGGACCAGGATGTTCACCGTCTCGACGTCGCTGATCTGCTGCTCGAGCACTGCGAAGCGCCGTGTACTGCGCCGCCGAGCCATGACGACGTCAGGACGCATGCCCAGACCGCGGACCAGCTCGGAGTGACGTCGGTGACTTTCGGTGACCACATGCCGGTCGCTCAGCATCGGCAGCAGCATGCGATTGGCTGCGCGGATGCGCCTTGCAGCGCGATAGAGCAGCGACGCCATGATGAGCACGCCAAGAAGCAGCGTCAGGGCTAACCAGGCGCTCAGGAATATCATCACGATCAACAGGGGAATGAGAGCGGCCAGATCGAGGGCCGCCGAGGCGCCCTGGCATGACAATGCACGGCGCATGGCGTCAAGCGCCTGCGTGATTTGCATGTCTTCAGCGAGGCTGCCATCGGGGTTTCCAGCATGGCTGCGCGCCTCGATCGCTGCTTCGCCGAGCCTTATATCGAGGCTGTCGGCAAGATGGCGAAGGGCTTGCGAGCGCAGATATGCAAAGGCCGTCATGAACGCAACGGCCACAAGCGTCAGCGCCATCACACCGACAAGGGTTTCCCCGCTACGGCCCACCATCGCGACATCAAACAGAAGGATGCTGAAAATTGCCAGCACGACCGGAAACAGTGCCAGCACCGTCGTAAGGAACAACAAGCCGGCTATTGTCCCTTTCAGCCCGTGGGTTAAATGGCACATACTGCGAGACTCGCCGCTAAGCAAATTGATTACCCTACCGATCCGATTCCGTTGGAAACAACGCTTCTACTAGTGCTAAAGTTAATTCGTTTCTAATCAATAATTTCTAATCACTCCATTCGATGATATGTCGCAAAACGGGTGGCTGATACAGGGGTGGCATGACAATCACGGACGAACGGCTGAGACCGGAACGCAATAACCTGACGCTTGTCCGGCTGGTCCTCGCCTCGGCCGTCATTGTCACGCACTGCTACTGGCGGGTCTACAATGTGTCAGGTCAGGATGGCCTGAGCCGCTGGCTCGGCGTTCCGCTTTCGGTCTATGCCGTAGACGGGTTTTTCTTCCTGAGCGGATTTCTTGTCTATGGAAGCCTGGAACGCCGCGCCAACGCCGGACGCTTCATAACGGCGCGCCTGACGCGTATGATGCCGGGCCTGCTCGTGTCGGTGTCGCTCACGGTACTGGCAGGCGCGCTTGTCACGCCACTGGCGTTTCCCGTCTATATGACAGGCGAGACGATGAAGTTCGTCTTCTATAATCTGACATTGCTCGGGGGGCATTACAGCCTGTCCGGCATCATGTGCGGCGCGCATCCCTGCATCATCAACGGGTCGTTATGGACGCTCCACTGGGAAGCCCTGTTCTATCTCGTCCTTGCCGGGTTGGCGCTTGTCGGCATGTCGGGGCGCAAATGGATGGTCCGCCTGATCTTGCCTGCAACGCTGATAGGGGCATTTGCCTGTCATGTCCCTGCGATCAATAGCCAGATCGGGATTTCCGGAGGGAAGGGCGCGCTGTACTTTGCGGAGAATATCGACCGCTTGTGGACGCTGTTCGCCCTCGGCATCGCTGCAAGGATATGGAAGGGTTACATCAGATTATCATGGCGCGGGCTTGGGGCGCTGTTCATCCTCAATCTCATCGCCCATCACTGGAACGTCAATATCCATGTCCAGACCGTCTTTGTGGGATATGCCATCTTGTGCTGCGGTTTCCTGTCAGCCCGCAAGCGCGCCGTTTCGGGTGGTTGGCCCGATTACAGCTATGGTATCTATATTTATGCTTTTCCTGCAATGATGGCGGTGGGAAGCCTTGCTGATTTTGACAATGCGCTGATCCTCGCCGCCATCAACTTCCTGTGCGTTATTCCGCTAGCCGTTTTCTCCTGGCATCTGATCGAAAAGCCGGCGCTGGATCTGATAAGGGACAAGCGCCGGACGGGGCGGAAGGAAGAGTTGCGGGAGGCGAGCGCTGCACACAGGCTTGGGCATGAGCGTCCGGCCGGTTGAAAGATCGGCCGTCCATGGCGGAAATATAGTCAGTCCCTTATCGCGCGAAGCCTGTCGCAGCAGCCAGGGGATATATCATGTGGGGGCTTATCTAATGCAGCGAACGGCGTATCACTATCTTCTTGCGGGGCTTGTCGCCTGCGCAGGATCGGCTGTCCAGGCACAGGTTGCCGGACCCGATGCCGGTTTGGAGCGGCGGCGTCCGCCATCGCACGCGGTTGCTCCGGTCGCCGGAGAAATCCGGACACTCTCCGATGCGATCAGGATGACCTACTGGAACAATCCCACACTTCTTTCCCAGCGCGCGCGCGTGCGTGCGTCCGATAACCGGCTGCCTCAGGCGCGTGCGGCTTATGGACTCAATCTCAGCGCGCAAGGATCATATGGATACCAGCGTGACCGGTTCCAGACCGCCCTGGGATGGGCAGGCAACCAGGGATGGTCCAGCACGGCGACAGCAATATTGACCCAGCCACTCTTTACGTCCGGCAGAAGTGCAGGTGGCGAAAAGATCGCCATTGCCGAGATTGCCTTTGCCCGGGACACATTGCGCCTTACCGAGACCCAGACGCTTCTCGACACGGTGACCGCTTATGTCTCGGTCATTCGCGACAGAGAGAATGTGTCGATCGCAAAGGAGAATCTTGGTCTGCTCGGACGACAGCTGACTGACAGTCGCGCTCGCTACGAGGTGCGCGATATCACCTCTGCCGACCTGCAGCAGATCGAAACACGCGTCGAACTGGGCCAGGCGCAGCTGCTGCTGGCTCAGGGGCGACTGGCCGGCAGTGAAGCCCAGTTCGTGCAGCTGGTGGGCATGGCGCCGAGCCAGTTGGCGCCGCCTACCGAACTCGATATCGGGCTCGGGACGATCGATCAGGCCTACGCGTTGAGTGAACGCCGCAGCCCTGTCATCCGGGCGGCCCAGTCCCGTGAGAAGATCTCGCGCGCTTCTGTCGATGCAGTCCGAGCCGAGTTCGGCCCGGATATCAACCTGCGGGGCACAGGCAGCTATGGTTCTGTCACGCCCTATGCCGATAATCTGCGTGCTACAGAACTTCGCGGAGAGGTAGTTCTGACCATGCCGCTGCTGGACGGAAACCTACGTCTTTCGCGCCTTCGCGAGGTGCAGGAGGCGAATTCGGCCGATTGGCGGCTCATTGACCAGGCCGTCCGGGACACAAATGAAGCAATAGCATCGAGCTGGCAGCAGCTCGCCACGACGCGCGACTCGCTTGCGAATTATGAGCGAGCCGTAGCGGCGGCGCGCAAGGCCTATGACGGCGCGGTGGAGCAGGAGACCGCCGGCGCCCGCACGACACTTGACGTTCTTGATCTCGCGCGCGATCTGCTGAACGTGCGTAATGGATATGTCTCGGCCCGTGCGGACGAGTATATCCTGCGGGCTGGACTGCTGGCAGCGGTAGGTGAGCTGGACGCCACGCAGATGGTGCCCGATGTCGAGCGATACGATCCGAATGTCCATTTTGAAAAGGTCCGGGGGAGAGGGGATACTCCCCTTCTCACTCCCCTTCTTTCCGGTCTGGATCACCTTGGAGGTGGACCACGGGTCGACGACCGTCCGATCACCGATCCTGGCGCCGGCGTGCGCATTACCCCTCCTGGGCCCATACCGCCGGCGCCTCGCCCTTGACAGGGCGATGCGCCCCGGCCTGACAGGATCCTTGCGGGCCGGCCCCGGCCCGATATGTCCCGGATGCCTTTCCCTGCGCTGTCAAACTGTCCTGATGATACCGCTCATGGCTGAGGGCGCAGGCAGAGAGTGGAAATACTACCCCGATTTCTCCACTTCCATAAGAACAGTGCAGATGCTTCAACGCTTCATGACGCTGGTTGCCTGGCGCGCGGAGGGCCGGCGTCGTTCATGGTGCATTCCGCAGGAAGATGAAGGCGTCAGAAATTCTTGAAGCAGCATTCCTCAGCCCGGACAGCCGCTATTCTGGCGGCATGGAGGAAAGGGCTGTTCCGGTGTCGCCGCCGGGGCGGACGCGCCCGGCTGCTCTGTCCCGCATTCGTCGGGATCGGTGAATCCCGATTCGGGGCATTTCGCACATGCGAAGAAATCGATTGGACTATTGAAAGAATCGGTTTAGGCCGCGAAAATATGAATGTAGCGTTAGGGATGTCAAAACAAGAATAGGCCCGAAGGGGACTTGGGTCATGAGGGACCGGCAGGTAGAGTGAAGGGGTCAACGGTGCATATGATGACCAGAAAGGATGCTGCGGTTGCGAATTTTCGCGGCGGCGGTAGCCAGGTCCGTATCGGAGTTTATGCGCTTCAGCTGCTTCTGGACTTGCTGGTGCTGTCGGGCAGCTTTCTCCTCGCAAGCCTGATCCGATTTGGTGAGCAATCGCCGGGAGATAGCTGGGACTGGGTACTTGTTCTCATTCCGCTCTATGTGGTCGTCGGCTTCTACGGTCGGCTCTACACGCTGGATTCCATGAAGTCCCTGCGAAAGTCCACGCAAAGAGCCATTTTTGCGCTGATGTCGACCATGGCGATCATCTTATTCGCTTTCTTCGTCATCAAATACACCGACAATGTCTCCCGGACGATGTTCTTCCTCGGCGGCGCGATGTCGTTTCCGCTCCTGATGCTGGTGCGTATACCCGTTTTTCTTTTTGTCGATCGGGTCATAGGCGACCGCTTCGTGCGAAAGCTCTTCATCGTCGACGGCGTCGGCCTGCGGCAGATGGCTGGTTATGAAGTCGTGGACTGCACGGAGCTTGGCCTGAAGCTCGACCTCAACGATCCTGTCATACTGCACGCGCTCAGCATGACCATCATGGAATATGATCGCGTTCTGGTGGATTGCCGGATTGATCATCGCGAACAGTGGTCCCTGTTTTTGCAGGCAGCGGGATGCATAGGAAATCTCCTCATCCCCGAGCTGCAATCGGTGGTTTCTGATCACTCGAAACTTGATCTGGAAGCGGCATCCATTCGCGTCTCGACCGGCCCCCTGGATTTACGAAGTCGGATGGTAAAGCGAGTATTTGACTTAACGATATCATGCCTGTTGTGCTTTGCCCTGGCTCCTCTTTTTATCGTGATCGCCATTGCAATAAAAATTGACAGCAAGGGCCCGGTTCTGTTCAAGCAACTCCGGATGGGCCGCGGTAACAGGCTCTTCTATGTTTTCAAGTTTCGGAGCATGCGGAACGAGGCGACGGACATGAACGGTGTCCAGTCCGCCTCGCGCGATGATCACAGGATCACGCGAGTAGGCCGCATCATTCGTGCGACCTCGGTTGATGAGCTGCCGCAACTCTTCAACGTTCTGCGAGGCGAGATGTCCCTTGTTGGTCCGCGGCCGCATGCTCTGGGATCGAAGGCCGGCAACGATCTGTTCTGGCATGTCGATGTCCGTTATTGGCTCCGGCATTCAACCAAGCCCGGCATTACCGGCCTTGCCCAGGTGAGAGGCTTCAGGGGCGCAACAGATACGCATCGCGATCTGACCGAGCGTTTACGATACGATCTGGAGTATCTGAGAAACTGGTCAATACTCAGGGATATCGGCATACTTCTGGCAACTGCCGGGGTTGTGGTGCATAAGAAAGCCTATTGATCAGCTGGCGGCCACCTGAAGGACGGGTTTCACCGGATACAGGGCTGCCGGACTCGGGCGTCCTCTGTGTGACAACCTGCCCTTGATCGCACAGGCCCCTGCCAGCCGGGGTACCGGATCTGTCCCAGATCCGGCGCGAAGTTATCGGCATGATGAGCATGCAAGCCGACCGAGAGCGGCACCATGATGTCGCCAGGGACGTGGCGCGGTAATCGACTTGCAGACATTTCAGGCAGGTGTAGGCTCCATTTTATGGATGTGCCGAGATACGCCCGATCAAGCAGATACTTACGCGCTGGATTTCCAATCATCGTCTTGATCGCGCTTGGAATATATAGCGCTTCGCCGCGGCCTACGCATAACCAGATCACGCTCAAGGCGGTCGCGGCCGATGCGCGGCTCCTGATGGCGGCTCATCCGGTACGGGCGACGCAAGACTGGATTTACATTCCCAAAGACCAGTGGCCGTCGGCGATCGCGAAGCTGAACCCGGAATTTGTTACCGTCGGCTATGGCACGGTGGACATCACGACCAAGCCGTTTCTCGATGGAGGGTGGGGTTACGGCTTTGCCATCGATGATCGCCACCTCGAGAAGTGCTGGTCGAAACTGGGCCATGGCATGTTCTGGCACAACCCCTGTTGAACCCGCCACTATTCGTACCCGATACAGCTGGCGATCATACGGGCTGGTCGGCGCATATTACTCTGCCAATAATGTATCGCAATCGGACAAATTGCACTTCAGTAATGAAGAATAGCGAAGTCATACCTTGACTTCAAACCGATGTTCGCGGCAAGCGTGCATAATCCTCTGGAGCGCCTGATCAAACTATGCCCAACATAATCGACCTTGGCAGTGCGAGCGGCAATGCCTATGATCTCGTCATCATAGGTTCCGGATTTGGTTCTTCATTTTATTTGCATAGACTTTTGAATAGCGGCGCCCATTCGAACATTCTTGTCCTGGAGTGGGGAAAGCATAGGCCGCACGACTGGCAAATCGAGCAGGACCGGCATAGTGATATCCCTGCTCACAAGACATTCGTTTCCAAATCTTCAAAGCCCTGGAACTTCACTGTCGGCCTGGGCGGCGGAACCAATTGCTGGTTTGCCCAGACACCGCGGTTCCATCCCAGCGATTTCAAGCTGCGATCCAAATATGGCGTAGGCATGGATTGGCCATTTGGCTATGACGAGCTTGAGCCCTATTATGCTGCCGCTGAAGAAATCATGTCGATATCCGGCGACGACAGGATGGGCAAGATTCTGCCCCGCTCGACCCCTTTTCCGCAACCACCCCATTTGTTCACAACGCCGGACAAATTGATGGCGGCCGCGCAGCCTGACCAGCATTTTCCCATGCCAACCGCACGTGCTCGCGTTGCAACCGAGCGACGACCGGGGTGCTGCGCCAGCTTCCGTTGCACGCTCTGTCCGGTCGACGCCAAATTCACGCTGAACAATGGCCTGATCGAGCTCTATGATAACGACGCGGTGAAGCTGGCGCTGGACGCAAAGGTCGTTCGGCTTGAAACGCGAGGGAATGTTGTCGTCGCCGCCATAGTGGAAACCGGCGGTAAGGAAGTGCGGGTCAGCGGCGACCGGTTCGTTCTGGGTGCAAACGCAATTCACAGTCCCGCGATCCTGCATCGCTCCGACATGGCTGATGAACTGACCGGAGCCGGCCTGCACGAAACTTACGGTTGCGACGTTGAAGTGTTCCTGGACGGAGTGGACAATTTCGATGGCAGCACGATTACGAGCGGGCTGAATTATGGTCTTTATGACGGGGATCACCGTCGGACCGCCGGCGCTGCACTGGTCTATTTCGACAACCGCTGGACGCATGGTTTGCGCGCGACACCTGGCAAATGGCGCCAGACGCTGCCGCTCATGATCGTCATCGAGGAGGCGGTCGAAGATCACAACAAAGTCACTGTCGACAGCGCCGGTGAGGCAGTCGTAACGTACGCCGGCCCGTCTGACTACGCCAGGCGGGGTCAGGAGCGGGCGCTGGCCGAGCTTCCGAGGTTGCTTGATCCCCTTCCGGTCGAGGAGATTTCCTTCCGTTCGCAGCGGGCTACCGAGTCCCATCTTCAAGGAACCCTGCGGATGGGCAAGGACCCTCGCACGTCTGTCATTGATGAAAAGATGGTGCACCACCGGTGGCGGAATCTGACGGTTGTGGGCACTTCGTCGTTTCCAACGTGCGGAATAGCCAATCCGAGCCTCACGGCCGCAGCGCTGTCGCTTCGGGCAGCTAGCCTCATCTAAAGGATATCAAGGCATGGGCGCTCTAACTCGCCGCCAGACAGTGGCGGCCCTGATAGCAGTCGGAGGAGCTGCTGCAATGGCCGGTGTCGGTTTTCTCGCCGATGATCGTGAGGAACTTGTGCGAACAATTATCCGGCGATCTGTAGGCGACTTCAAAATGGCCGACGACCATTTTGAGGCCCTGATAGAAGATCTGGAGGAGCCACATGACAAGGGGCGAGTAAGATTCGCTCTCTATCATATGGTGGCGATCACGGATCCCGATACATTGTTGAGGCTGGCGCCCTCACGAATGAGCGAAAGCTACCAGAAATACGAACGGCGCGTGGTAACTGCATTTCTCACGCGGACGGACTATCTCAAGATCAATCCCAGAACTGACGCGGTCACATTTGTAGGCGGGGAAGCCTGCACGAGCCCGTTCGCCCGGATCGCAGAGCCAGAGCAAACCATATAGTCCGGCCGATCCTTCGGTCAGGGAAAGTGTAGCCAGGCCGCGATCGTGTCAGGCGTGGAGCATGTTTCGGTAGCAGGCCGATCCACCGCAAGCGGCGCTGGCGCGCCTGCGTGTCTCAAGCCACCGACCTGTCCCATGTTCCCGCCGCGCCTTACGAGGAAGACCGGCCCCCTTTGAGCGGGCTGGTTGCAATCGGGCAGGCGCAAAGGTGCAGCAGAGGGCGCCGCGCACTGTCCTTATGGCTACGTTGGTTGGCCCAGCGTGCCTCGGACAAGGCTTCGCCAAACGCGAGTGCCTCAGCGGGCGCAGATGATGTTTGCCAGGCCGTTGGCAAGGGTAGTCGCAGATGCCGTCAGGCACGCGATAGACGCCATTGATTTGGGAACCGCGGACCAGGGGCCGCTGCGGGCGGAAGCGACTGTGGATTGATCGGTTGATGGCATGCGCGCCGCTTCGATCCGGTTGTCATTGGTGAGCGAATACGGGGCGAGATGACTGCTCGGGCTTGCGCCTGCCATTTGCCTGCCGGTCGGTCCAGTCTGTCTGCCCTTCCGGAAAGACGGAGGCCTGCGACCAATCTGTCAGAAGAAACCAGCCAGGCGTATGCCAAGCCAGGCGCCGCCAGCGCCCAGCGCCCATGCTGCCAACGCAGCGGCTGAAATGACCAGGCTTCGGGCGCGTTTGGAAAGCGACCAGCCTTCCACGCGGGCGCTTTCTGTTCTTGGCGCAGCGCAGGCTGGAAACGGTGCCGCGATGACAGTATCAGCCGCTCTGATCCCAGCGATATCATAGGGGCCGAGCGGCGCATTGAACCTGATACCTGCCGACCCGTCCCCGGCCCAGATCACATCGGCCGTCATCATGCCAAATCCGGGCAAGCCAATGCTGATGCGGTCGCGGGGCGCGAGGCCGTGAACGGCGGACAGCCGGCATCCGTCGCTCGAAATATCGTCTATGATCACATCGGTGGGCACGAAATCGAGATCGCGCATGGTGGAGGCCCGTCCGATCTTGTGACGTTCACCCATGCGGCCTACGCGCGCGATCTTAGCGTTGATGGCTCCGGACATCATTCTTTCCTTTGTGCCAGTCGATCCTACCTGCAACATCCTAAGGACCTGTAAATTGTGCAGATTCACACCGATGGCCCCTGATCACACCCTTATGGGCCGAGCACCGGGCAGCGATCGGTGTGGAACCGGTCTGTCTGGTCCAGGCCAGACCAGACACGGCCTGTTCACATCGTATCTGACGGCACAACGTGCAGGCCAACGTCGCGGACCCTCGATGGAAACTCGGGCGCGTCGTCCCGACCCTTCGAAACGCTGATCCGTCATCGGGACACATGCGGTTCTCACAAAGCCGCCCTGCATTGCCCGCCGCATCCCGCGATGTTTCAGGATAGCAAGGCGTAGCGACCCTTGGCAACAGGAGAAGGCTGCATGGAAGCAGTCGGACAATCAACCCCAATCGTCGAGCGGAAGCAACGCGGTTTGCCAGTTCTGATTTGCTTCAAGCGCCGCGCACCTGCTCAACAAAGCTTCGCGTGAAGACCGAAGCTTGCTGAATTCGGGGAGAGGAACCCAATAGCGCGTCCCGCCCATATCATGGTCGCTTCTTTCGGAGATGACCTTGCAAAGATCATCGATGAGCAGGGACAAGGCCTCAAACTTCTGTACGTTGATGCGGACAAAATTTGTCCTGTCGACGCCTTCAACAGCGCGGCGCATATTTCTTGCCTCCCGGCGGGCGTTTTCCAGCACCGCATGATTGTCTCTGTGTTCCATCACCAAGCCTCCACCGCCTGCCTAGCACTGGATGGTTTACGAACTGTTACCCATATTGTCGGGCTGTTTCCGATCAGCGCGTTTGCCGCCCCGCTGCTGTCCATCTACGCTTCAGCTTGGGCAGGCGATATGAGCGCCGGAAATGGCTAGGTGCATCAGGCCCGCATCCTGCCGCAAATGCGTCGTGTACCCGTCTGTTCAACTATGGGCGTCCGCCAGATAACCGATTTCGGGCGGATCGCTGATCTTGCCAGGTTGCGCGGACCTGTTGCGTTGCCGGGCGCTGACTGACCTGCGATCGGGCGCAGGACTCGTGCGTCTGGCGTCAGGGTAGGGGGTAGTGATGGCATCAGGCTTGGGGACAAAGCTGCTTCCGGTAGCCAGACATGGCCGCGCTGCGCAGTGGGATCCCGCCAGCGTCACCATCGCAGGATCGGGCGGCCAGGCAGGCCTCCGAAGGCTCGCCATGCATCGGGATGGGCGTCTTGCCGCCGAGCCGGACAAAGCGACCTTGCCTCAGCGCTTGCTTCAAGCGTGGCGGCTGCCGGCCTCGGGAGCAGCGTTTACGTATCAGGAGCAACACATATGTCTGGCCCAGTCACCTGGGAGAAACCACTTTTCCGCCTCTGACCGCACTATCTTTATTGATTCCCGGCAGTGACGACCGCTATGAAGAATGTAATGGAAAAACCTAGCCTTATGCTGCCATGCTGCGTATTTCGCAAAAGTCGGACAGCTGCTTCGCTAAATCCCGGACAAGCGCTTCAGTAAATCCGGGACAGCTGGTTTAGGCATTGGATGCCTGGTTGCTGTTAGGGTTGAGTGATTTCCGGATTTGGATCCTGGGTCAAGCCTGAAGGCGCTTTTTGTCGTCGCATGCTGTCGCCTTCGAGGGCGATGCGATGAGCGTTATGGATGATGCGATCGAGGATGGCGTCGGCGATGGTCGGCTCGCCGATCATTTCGTGCCATGCCGCCACGGGGAGCTGGGCAGTGATCAAAGTGGATTTCCGGCGGTAACGTTCTTCGAAGATTTCCAAGAGGTCGAGACGCTGCTGATCATTGAGGCTGTGCGTGCCCCAGTCGTCGAGAATGAGCAGCTGGACGCGTGCAAGTTTGTCGACCACGCGTGGGAAGCGACCGTCGAGGCGCGCGAGTGCAAGATCTTCGAACAGGCGCGGCATGCGCAGATATAAGACGGAGTGATCCTGACGCGCCGCTTGTCGCCCGAATGCGCAACCCAGCCACGTCTTTCCTGTGCCGGTTTGGCCAGTGATGATGAGATTTTCGCGGGCATTGAGCCACGCGCCTTGCGCGAGTGAGAGGATATTACGTCGGTCCATGCCTCGGCGTGCGGCGAAGTCGACATTCTCGATACAGGCGTCGACGAAGCGAAGCTTTGCGCTGGCAAGCCGGTTGGTCAGCCGCCGGTCGGCACGAGCGGCGATCTCGCGGTCCAGCATGAGCCCGAGCCATTCGTCGCGGGTCAGGTCGCCTGAAGTGTCCTGCTCGGCAATGTCGCGCCACGCGGCCGCCATGCCCGCTAGCCCCAAGCTATGCATTTGATCAAGGGTAGGATGCGTCAGCACAAGATCGTCCTTTCATTATTGGTAATAGGACCCGCCACGGATGTTGCCGTGCGCCGGTGTTGGTTTGAGCGGCCCCGTTGTCGGTTGGATCTTGTCGAGCCCGGCTTTGAGGATGGCGTTGACTGAAGAGTAGGTGACGGCACCGATCACCAGCGCCCGGTCGCAGGCCGCTTCGAGCCGATCGTGCTCATAGCGCCGAGCAAGGGAGAGGATGCCCATCGCAGAGCGATAACCCTGCTCGGGGTGCGGCTTGTCGACCATCAACCTTTCCACGAAAATCGCTGTGTTAGGACCGGTTTTCCTGGCACGTTCGATCAGGCTTGCTGGTGATATGTTCGCATAGCGCTGATGCGACTTGGGCATATGCTCGTTCACCGTGACATGCCCGCGGCGCTGAGATGTCCGCATATGGCTGGCGACCCGCACATGATCGTAGAAGATTTCTACCACCCGGTGCGTCAGCCGAACATCCACCTGCCGGCCGATCAGCCGATGCGGTACCGAGTAGAAGGTCTTATCCGCCTCGATATGATAATCAGGGTGAACGCGGGCCGTTTTCCACTCGGCATATTCGAACACTGACGTGGGCAACGCTGCCAGAGCTGTCCGTTCGATCTCCTCGAAGATCGCCCGGCGGGATTTGCCGACATGGCGCATGGGCCGATCATTGAGATCAACCAGCAGGTCCGCGATCGCAGCATTGAGATCCGCCAGGCTGAAGAAGCGCCGATTGCGCAGACGCGCCAGGATCCAGCGCTCTACTATCAACACAGCGCCCTCGACCTTTCCTTTGTCGCGTGGTCGCCGGCTCCGGGTTGGCAGGATCGTCGTATCGTAATGCTCGGCCATCGCTGCAAAGGTCGCGCTGAGCGTGGGCTCGAACCATAGCGCTTTGACAACGCCTGACTTGAGATTGTCGCACACAATCGCGCGCGGGACCCCGCCGATAAAGCTCAGCGCACGGCACTGAGCGTCGATCCAGTCCGGCAGCTGCTGGCTCAGGCTTGCCATCGCAAAGGTGAACGAGGAAGCGCCAAGAACCGCCACGAAGATCTGCGCCGGAGTGATGACGCCAGTCACAGGATCGATCAGCGGAACGGTTTGACCAGCATAGTCGGTTTGCATCACGGCGCCCGCCTCATGCCGATTGCGGAAGCTGACATGGGTCCGCCGCTGGAAGGACAGGAATCGATCGCAAAACCAGGTATAGCCGTACCCGTTGGGATGAGCGGCCCGATATTCCTGCCATAGCAAGACCAGCGTCACGCCCTTGCGCTTGATCTCCCGCGCAACGAGCGGCCAATCCGGTTCTTCCCGATCCTGCGCAGGGCGGCCCACGCGCCGGAATACAAGCCGTTCAACCGCAGCGTCATCGTCATAGCCCGGCGGCAATGGCCAGACTGTTAGCCCCGCCTGCCGCGCGCGCAGCAGGTACGTCGACACTGTCGTCTTGCTCAGCTTCAGCCGCTCTGACACGGCCCGTACCGACAAACCCTGCTCGTAGGTCAGCCGGAGGATCGATCGCATGTCTTTCACGTCGGTTCGTCTCGTCTGCTTCCGCCTTGGCATCACCCCTCCCATCGCAACGATGAGGAGCAACAATGCCAGAGCGGCGCATCACAAAGCCCAACCTTGATCCCGTCCCAAACCCTGTCCGGGATTTAGCGAAATCACTGTCCCGTATTTAATGAAATGCCTGTCCGCGACTTAGTGAAATCACTGTCCGGGATTTTCCGAAACACGCAGCCATGCCTCATTATCACCTGAATCTCTATCATGGCGGTCAGGAGATCGATATCGACGGCACCGAGTTTGCCGATCGCTCCGACGCCATGAGGGAAGCCGTCCGCGGGGGAAGGGCTGTCATGGCGGAGCAACTGCTGGCTGGAGAACCGATCCACCTGCATGATCGCATCGAGATCGCAGACGCAGACGGTAAAGTGGTCGAGGTCGTCAGTTTCCGCGATCTGATAACGATCAAAGATGATCAGCCAGCTTCAGATTAGGTTGCCTTGAATTGCCGGCCAGCCATCTGCGAGTTTCGCAAGGCCCGGGAAGCGGCCGGAGGATCGCGCGGCTTTGCCTTATGGCCGTGCGACCGGACCGACCGGGCACGGGCGTCCCTGACGCGGGTGCGACGGGACATCGGCGGATATGGCAAGGAAAGGCTCATCAGTGACCGGAGGTTGCAGGGGCATCGGGAAACACCCTGCATCCCCAGATGGTGGCGGGCCGCATCATTGCCATAGCACGGGTTAGAACGACAGGGCTGCTGCTTTGGCGACAGGTGCGCGTGAGGGCATCAACCCCATGATCGGAAGCTTCCCCGTCAATCTGCATCCCGCGACATGGACCTCAGTACGTTCCGGTCCTCCCGCAGCTTGGTCGCAGGTTCTGGCGGTCGGCATTAGGCTCCTTGGTCTTCGCCGTCCGTGACAGTCTGTCGCCGGCAAAACGCGGCGGAAGGAGGAGGGACATCAGGATAAGGACGGTGCCAGGCAGCAGAATCTCCCGGCTGGAGAGCAGAAATCACTGTTCTTCCGGCTGCTGTCTGAAGCGAGACGTTTGCGCTGGGCCGGGCGATCCAGAGCGGACTGTTATCTGAACGTGCGCCCTTCATGGACGAGCCGGGAATCTGATGCCACTGTCCTTTTACAGGACAGTGGGGGTCCGGGTCTCTGTGCAATCTCTGCCAGCACCGCGGACATGTACCAAGGGTCAGGAATGCAAGCTGCACAATCGCGAAACTCTGTCAGCAAGAGCTGCAAGGCGCGGGGCATGACGGACCAGGATCCGCTGCTCGATACCAGGCAGCGCATCCTGTCGTCCGGGAAAGGTTTACACCAGCAATTGCCCAGCCTGGTTCGCATCCGAGAAGGAATTGATGTAGGTCGACCACATATTGGTGATCACGATCCGCTGAACCTGGCCATCCTCATTGGTAAGCGCAACCGCGAGATTGTTGTTACCCAGCGCCTGCCGCGAGACGCTGATCCGGCTAGACCCGAGATCCGCTTCGCGCAGCCCCTCCAGACTTGCGATTATCGCTGAGTTTCCACCGTCAAATGCATTGACATGGGCAGAGTCGTAGAAGGTATCGTCGCCAAATGCGCCGAATACGAGCTCATCCCCTTGTGCAAAGTTGAGATCATATATCCGGTCCAGATCAGAGCTTCCGCCAATCTGGTTACCATAAAAGCGGAACTGGTCGGCGCCGCCGCCACCCCAGAGCTGATCGTCTCCCGAACCGCCGAGAAGTATGTCATCGAATTTGCCGCCACGCAAAACGTCATTTCCGCTGCCTGTCTCCAGATAGCTTTCGTAGCGTGAATTGGCTCGCACATCATCGTTACCAGCGGTTCCACGCACGATCTGGGTTGCCGGCAACTGGTTGGTCGTCAGCCAGGCATCAGCAAATGTCCATTTCTCGATACCCGTCAGCACGTCGCTACCATCTCTGCCAGGGTCGCGATCGATGACCTTGAACGATCCATCCTGCTCGCGCAGAATGACATAGTCGTCGATATCCCCGGTATAGACGGCAGTATCATATCCTGCCCCCCCCACGATGATATCGTCGCCGCCCCGGCCATAGAAGCTGTCATTCCCGCTGTTGCCAACCAGCTTGTTGGCACCGTCATTGCCCAGGAGCGTGTCGTTGCCAGAACCGCCGGTTGCATTTTCGATAACGACGCCATTTGCAATGGTGTATCCGCCGCGCAGGCCGCTGTCGCCAGGCCCGTTGAGGTAGGACAGGACACCGCCGCCTGTGGGAGAATAGTCGAGTGTCGCAGCCAGAAGGTCGATGGTTGCGTTTAGCGTTCCACTATACGCAATCTCGTCAACGCCCCCGGTGTCCCATATCGTCTGGTAGAAAGCGTCGTTGACCACGTCGGTCAGCCGATAGACGTTTGCCCCTCCATTATGCTCATGGACACCATATCGGATCTGCAACTGGGCGATGTCGAAGGCGCTCAACGTGCCGGACCATCCATTGTCGATGCCTGCTCCGGTATAGGGCGAGGGGCCGTCAGGATGAAAATCCCAGGCGTCGTTATAGGACATGACGGTGTAGACGCCCTGGTTCAGGTCGTAGATACCGTAGGATCCGGTTGCCGCCGTCACGCCCAGCATGACCTCAGACCCGCCGCCATTGTCGTGAGGATGCGCAAGACCATGTGCATGACCAAATTCGTGAAGGATGACCCCGAAAGAATAGCCCCCCTGCTGGAGGCTTTGCTGCTGATCAAAGCTCCATCCGCCGCTCAGGATGTTGAAGACGCCAACGCCCTGGTCAGCCCCGTATACGGGATCTTGGGGGAAGAAATATGCACCATAATCCTCGGACTCAGCTTTCAGGAGCCGGAAAGTGGCCTGGTCGAGGTCAGTCGTGATCTCGTAATTTGTGCCGAGAATTGCCTCATACTGCTCGAGTGCTGCCATAATCTGGCTTTTTTCGAAGTTGTTCCAGTCAAAGGTGATCATGGGTGAAACGCCGTCATCGGCGGTCTGATTAAAATTCTCGTCCGAATCGCCGAAGTAGACGAAAGCGGTCGGCGTGCCGTTCACGTCAACAAACGGCACGTTGCTGGCGCTTTCCCAGTCGATCGAGTCAAGCGGGTTCTTGTCTTCGATATCCACTTCCTGGGTCGTGATGGAATATCCGCCGGTCCATGGCGCCCAGCTGTGGGCATCGAGATAATATGTGCCGGATTCCTGCGCAAAGAAGCCGATTTTCGCACTGAGGTCGCCAGAGGCGAAATTGATGTCATCGTTGAACGCTACGACGTTGCCCTGCGCGTCATAAAGAGCCAGTCTCGGATCAACTTCTCCGGCCGGCAAATTTCCATAATCGGATGCATAGTCGGCGCCGCCAGCCATCTCGACCGTGTAATATCGTCCAGCGACCACCTCGATGGCGTAGGTGTCCACTTCGCTATAATCAGGTCCATAAGGGCCGGTGCCAGCGTCGATGAAGCCATAGGTCACGGCGTTCAGCGCCAGCGCAGGCGCTGAAGCGAAACTGTCCGGTACGGCATCGGCAGATGGTGGGGTGACCATGTCCAGCGTGTAGCTTCCGGCCAGACCGGAATCCGGATACGCTCCCACGCCCAGATAATGTGTGCCGGTATAGCTGGCGGTATAGGTTATGAGGGAGTTGGTGCCATCTCCCCCGTCATCATCGGTGAGGAGCAGTCCTGCAGCGCTGAGCGTGTTATCGAAGAGATAGACGAAGGTGTCGGAAAGCGGGCTGCTTCCGCTGCCGCGCACCGAGAAGAGATAAGTCTGTCCTGCGACAAGGTCCATGCCATAAGCGTCGATCTCTCCGGCAGAGATACTGCCGTCCGTCATGATGGCGGCGCTCATTGCAATATGCGGCTGATACGACAGGTTGGCGCCCGACAATCCGGTCGAGACGGAAGCGTAATTATGCGCGCCATTATCCGATAGCGCAGAAGTCTTCCGCAACGATTGTGAAAGCCCCAGACTTTTCGCGTCCAGAAATGAATAGCTTCCAGCAGCATCTTTTTCGACGACAATGAACGGAGATGACATGGTTTACTCCCCTCTTTAGCAGTGCCCCAATCCGCTGGGGGAGATGAAGGACTTAAAGCGGCAGATTGTCAATGGACCTTGCAAAGCTATTATGCCATCTTCTCAGCATGCTGTTCGCAACTGCTCTTCTTCTGTCGATCAGCGCTTTGGACGGGGGTGGCAAGGTGACAAACGAGGGCAGCCCGGTTCAGCCCTGCAAGACCTTTCCCCGGCGGCAGAAAGATGATGCGACAGGCGCCGTGTCCGGCCTGCCTTACGCGCGAGGGCGCGCGTTCGGAAGCCTGGAGGAATATCTAGAGCATCTTCGGAGCAACGCTGCCATAGATCTGCCCTGGTGGCGAGAAATCAAACCGGGCGTTTACGAATATGTCTCGCGATCGACTTCCGCGCCCAGAAAAATTGCCACGAGAGAGCAACTGAAGGCGTGCTTTGGCTTCACGCACTAGACTGGCCGCCTGTTCACTGCTTGGCTGAAGCCGCGCAACTGTGCGCTGTTCGTACCGCGCGTGTATAACACTTTACAAAATCGGTAGTTTTTTTTACAGCGCCAGCAGAGTGATAATAGTTGGCTCGTCGGAGCTGGTGGGTGGGGCATAAGTGAAAATCACGATGATCGGCACAGGTTATGTAGGTCTGGTGTCGGGAGCCTGTTTCGCGGATTTCGGGCATGACGTCGTCTGCGTGGACAAGGATGCGGGCAAGATCGCGGCCATCGAGTCCGGTCGGATGCCGATTTATGAGCCGGGCCTCGACCAGCTCGTCGGCAGCAATGCCGCGGCGGGTCGCCTGACCTTCACCACCGATCTGGCGGCAGGCGTCAAGGGCGCGGACGCGATCTTCATCGCGGTCGGCACGCCGTCGCGTCGTGGCGACGGCCATGCCGACCTCAGCTATGTCTATGCCGCCGCGCGCGAGATCGTCGAAGCGCTCGACGGCCCGGCGGTGATCGTCACCAAGTCGACCGTGCCCGTGGGCACCGGCGACGAGGTTGAGCGCATCGCCCGCGAACTGCGCCCGGACCTCGACATCCAGTGCGTCTCGAATCCCGAATTCCTGCGCGAAGGCGCGGCGATCGGCGACTTCAAGCGCCCTGACCGCGTCGTGGTCGGCACCACCGGATCGGAACGCGCCATTGCAGTGATGAGCCAGATCTATCGCCCGCTCAGCCTCAATCAGGCGCCGTTGATGTTCACGGGTCGCCGGACGGCCGAACTGATCAAATATGCGGCCAACGCGTTCCTCGCGACCAAGATCACCTTCATCAACGAGATGGCGGATCTTTGCGAGGCGGTGGGCGCCGAAGTGCAGGACGTGTCACGCGGTATCGGCCTCGACAACCGTATCGGTTCCAAGTTCCTCCACGCCGGCCCCGGCTATGGCGGCTCCTGCTTCCCGAAGGACACGCTGGCGCTCGTCAAGACCGGCCAGGACCATGACGCCCCCAGCCGCATCGTCGAGACGGTGGTGCAGGTCAACGACCTGCGCAAGCGCGCCATGGGCCGCAAGATCGTCAAGGCGCTGGGCGGCGACGCCCGCGGCAAAAAGGTCGCCCTGCTCGGCCTCACCTTCAAGCCCAATACCGACGACATGCGCGACGCGCCCAGCATCGCCATCGTCCAGGCGCTCGAAGATGCCGGCGCGACCATCGTCGCCTACGATCCCGAAGGCATGGAAGTCGCCGCCCCCATGATGGCCAGCGTCACCATGGTGAAGGACGCCTATGAGGCAGCGCAGGGCGCCGACGCCGTCGTGCTGGTCACCGAGTGGGATATCTTCCGCGCACTGGACCTCAAGCGCATTGCAGCGACCATGAACGGCAATGCGCTTGTTGATCTTCGCAACATCTATCGAGCGGGCGATCTTGTCGGGACAGGCCTGGTGATCACGCGGATCGGGTCGAGCGGATATGACGGTAACTCCGGGATTAAGTAAATGGTCACCTTTAGCGCCTAATTGATATTGCAATATATTTGTACTGCGATGGGTCGGACCGTGCTGTTGACTTGTGAACTTTGCCGTAATCATGGCTATTTATGACTACGAGCATTGTGTATATTGCTGCCGGATTATTCCTGGCAGTGTGGCTGGCTGGCGGAGTTTCCCTTTGGCGAAAGCAGAACAAAGCGAGAGATCGCTTTAAAATTACCTTCGGTGACAGGATTTTTGCGATCTTCTGGCCGACATCCTATATTGTCCTGTGCGTTATCGTCGCATTGCGTGCCCGGCCGCCTAAATGATCTGCGTATTCCTGCAGATTACCGATTTTAGCCGGTTCACGATCGTAGGATCTTCAGGTGCGAGACTGTTTCGACCCTGATGCCGTCGAAGCCGGCTGCGCCTGTTCTTCATGCGTGTCTCCGCTGCGTGGATCGAAGCGAATTCTTGCAGATGCTCGCCTTGTCAGCACGGTGCGCCGTCTGTTCGGGGCGGGACACAGGTGGGCACCTCCATCAACCTGGTGATCTGAGCGGATGGGTGCGTAATTGGCCGGCATGGGCGTGATTTACGTACTGCGTGGTGGCTCCATACCGCTGCCTTTTGGCCGAAGTTTCGGGTTTCGG
>NZ_VYPZ01000016.1 GCF_008710155.1 Sphingobium limneticum | reverse complement strand
CCTGACCCGTCCCCAGACATTCCCCTGATCCTCATATATTATCTGGAGTGAAATCATGGAAAACCGAAGGAAACCTGCGCCTCCTGCCGCCACGCTCGACATAAACTGCGACTGCAAAGAATATGTCCTGGACTATCTGGCGCACTCGTTCCCAACCCAGCTCTTCGAACCCTATACCGATGGCGAGGGTAACCTGTGCTCGCGGCCGGTGATGCGGGATGGCCAGCCCGTACAATGCCGCGATGCGCTCGAACGTCGCGATCGTCTCATCGAGCATCTCGGCGCACTGGCCCCGGTGCAAGGCGCCCTCGATCAGATCGTCCAGCGGTTCGGCACCGAGCAGGTCGCCGAAGTCACCGGACGGTCCCGCCGCGTCGTCGCCCGCATCGGCGCGGACGGCGAACGGCGTCTGTGTGTGGAACATCGCGCGGGCAGCGCCAACCTGGCGGAGACCGCTGCTTTTCAGGACGATGACAAGCGCGTCCTCGTGTTCTCCGACGCGGGTGGCACGGGCCGGAGCTATCATGCCGACCTTGGCGCCAAGAACAGGCGGCTGCGCATTCACTATTTGCTCGAGGCAGGCTGGAAGGCGGACACGGCCATTCAGGGGCTCGGGCGCACCAATCGCACCCACCAGGTTCAGCCGCCCATCTTCAGGCCGATCTCGACCGACGTGAAAGCGGAAAAGCGGTTTCTATCGACCATTGCGCGGCGGCTCGACACGTTGGGCGCGATTACCAAAGGACAGCGGCAGACCGGCGGACAGGGTCTCTTCCGTGCCGAAGACAACCTCGAAAGCGCCTATGCCAAAGCGGCACTGCGCCAGCTCTACACACTGCTCCTGCTCGGCAAGGTGCCGGGCTGTACGCTGCAACGGTTCGAGGACGCCACGGCCCTCAAACTGACCGATCGCGACGGCACCCTGCGCGAGGAACTGCCGCCAATCACGCAATTCCTCAACCGGATGCTGGCGCTGACCATCGACCTGCAAGGCACGATCTTTGAGGTATTCGAAGGTTTGCTTCGCGCCAAGATCGAAGGCGCGGTCGCCGCCGGCGTCTATGATCGCGGCGTAGAGACCATCACGGCGCACTCGCTACGCGTCACCGAGCGCCGCACGCTCTATACCCACCCTGCGACGGGCGCCGAGACCCAGGTCTTTACGGTCGTCGAGCGAAACCCGACCCGGCCGATTTCACTTGCCGAAGCGGTTGAGCGCGGTGCCGACCGCGACTGCCGCTTATTGATCAATCACCGTTCGAAGCGGGCAGCGGTACAAATTCCGGCCCCCAGTCTGACGCTCGATGACGGCGAGGTGGAGCGCCGCGTAAGGCTCCTCCGCCCAGTCGAGCGCATGGCCATGGCGCAAAACGCTC
Source organism: Sphingobium limneticum (assembly GCF_008710155.1). GTDB lineage: Bacteria > Pseudomonadota > Alphaproteobacteria > Sphingomonadales > Sphingomonadaceae > Sphingobium > Sphingobium limneticum. The sequence continues at coordinate 76,311 of NZ_VYPZ01000016.1, read as the reverse complement.
TTGAAGAATCGGCTTGGGAAACGGTCGACGCGGAGCGCTTTGCCCACGCGTGGAGTGCGGAAATCGCCGAATTGCCCGCCTTTACCGAAGTCACCTCGCACATCGTCACCGGGCTGCTGTTGCCCATCTGGCGACGCCTTCCCGGAGAAGGATGTCGGGTTTACCGGCTCCAGACTGACGATGGCGAGCGCGTGATCGGCCGGCAGGTCGCTGCAGCATGGGTGGCTCAGGCCTTCGGAGAAGCGCCCGTAAGCATGGCTGCAGGTGATGCGTTTGCCGCCGTGCTGACCAAGGGGGATACGCTTCACCTTACCGATGCGATGTCCCTGCGGCGTTCGCTCGTCATGGGCGTTCAACGGATCGAATTGGTGGGTTTCACCAGCGCGATGGTCGCGCGGCTGAAAGCCATCGGCTTAACCTCCGAAATTATCGCCTGGAAGCTGCGCCTGTTCATCCCGACGGGCAGCAACGGTCCTTCGATTACAGCGCGTTTGCTCAGTCGGCACCCTATCGAACGGATCGCCCCTCGGGTGGCAACCCGCCATGCCGCAGCCTGATCGGAGACCGGCAATGCACGGCCCTGCTGCTGAGCTGGCCGACCGTCTCGCGCGGAACGCCGAGGCGGTCTGCCGACACTATTTGTCCAATGGACGCCGCGAAGGCCGATACTGGCTTGTCGGCGACATCAACAACAACCCAGGCCGCAGTCTCTATGTCCGGCTGCGCGGCATCGAAACCGGCAGCGGCGCGGCCGGCAAATGGACCGACGCCGCGACGGGCGATCATGGCGATTTGCTCGACCTGATCGCCGCCTGCCGAAATCTGCAAAGCCTGCGCGACACCTTGGACGAGGCTCGCCTGTTCCTCAGCCTGCCACGAACCGAGTCTCATGCCGACAGGCGACCGGCCACGCCGGTCCCAACAGGGTCGCCCGAAGCGGCGCGTCGCCTATTTGCGATGTCGAAGCCGATCACGGGCACAGTCGCACAATCGTATTTGCGCCGACGCGGCATTACGGATGTGCGGCATGGCGACCCCCTGCGCTTTCATCCTCGCTGCTGGTATCGCGGTGATGACGAAGACCCGCGTGATCGCCCGCGCGACGCCTGGCCAGCCATTATTGCAGCGGTCACCGATCTCGACGGCACGATCACCGGAGCCCATCGGACCTGGCTCGATCCTTCAGGCTCGCACAAGGCCGACATCTCCACCCCCAGGCGGGCCATGGGGCAGCTGTTGGGCAATGCAGTGCGGTTCGGTCATGCTGTGGATGTGCTCGTTGCCGGTGAGGGCATCGAAACAATGCTTTCGGTTCGTCAGATCCTGCCAACCCTACCGATGGCCGCCGCCCTGTCGGCCAACCACCTCGCGGCGTTGATCCTGCCCCCCACGCTCCGTCGGCTCTATATCGCTCACGATGCCGATCCGGCCGGTGATCGGGCGCAGGAAACGCTGGCCGAACGCGCGATCGCCCTGGGGATCCAAGTCATTCCCCTGAAACCCAACCTCGGCGACTTCAACGACGATCTGCAGCGGCTTGGACGCGATGCGGTCACGCGCGAGCTCCGCGATCAGCTCCTGCCCGACGATATTGTCCGATTTCCTTGATCGATGGTGATCGCCAGGAAGACGCTTGTTGTCCGTAAAGCAGGAGGAACGCTCGGTCTGACCTTGTCTTTGAGGCGCGGCGCCCACGGCCTTCTGAGAGGGCGATCGGACCGGACGCGGTTCGGGTCGGCAACGGCTGCGGCGGGCTATTTTCCGCCGGTCCTGCGGACCTTTGCATCGCGAGCCAAAATAGCCCGCCTTCGCCGTCCTACGCTGCGCTGCGGCCGCTCGGTCCTTCGGACCGGCGGTGCAGGCCCGCTCCGCCCCCGCTCTTCGTCGCCTGCGAAGGCCGCGATGGGCGCGGCCGGCAAACGGACAGGCAGGACACCATGAGCACCGATCCCGATTTCGAACCGCTGCACGAGCAATCCCCCACCTCCAGCCTCCTCGATGAGCTGCAACTCTTTGGACACAGGCCCTTCGAGGATGAACCCGATCCCAGGCCGTTGCCCGAAGAACGCCACGTCCGTGGCGCGATCGCCGACATCTTCGACGCCCTCGCTTCCACATTCCAAGACACACGTCTTGAACCCGACCTCGACGACCTGCTGTGGGCGACCGTGAACCTCTTCCACCGCGCCGCCGAACGGATCGAACGCGAACTCGACGATAACGAGCAAGCCCAAAAGCGCGGACAGCGCGAGCAGGACGGCTCGGAGGTCAAATCCGTCGAGCTGGAGCGTAAGATCGCAGAAGGCATGACGCTCATTGAACGCCGCAATGCCTTTGAATTTATGCGTGACCAGGCAGCCGACCAGTTCGAGACCCACCTCCGGTCAACCTGGCGCCCGCGCTCAGGCTCAATGGTCAATCGCAAGGCGCTGACCTCGGCGATGATCGACAGCCGCGACTTCATTGCCGCCCGCAAGCGCGCCGAGAACGAGGTAATGCTCCCCGCCGGCGCCAAGGTCGCCTTTACGGGTGGCTCCGACTTCAACGATCATCAGGCGGTCTGGGCAGCACTTGATCGGGTCCGCGCCAAACACGCAGACATGGTGCTGTTGCACGGCGGCTCCCCCAAGGGGGCGGAGCGCATCGCGGCCTGCTGGGCCGACAATCGCCACGTCGCACAGGTCGCTTTCAAACCAGACTGGACCCGCCACGCCAAAGCCGCGCCATTCAAGCGCAATGACCAACTCCTCGACATCCTGCCGATCGGGGTCATCGTGTTTCCAGGATCGGGCATTTCCGACAATCTTGCGGACAAAGCTCGCAAACTCGGCATCCCGCTGTTCGATTTTCGGAAAGGAGGCTGACCGATCAACGACCAACCGCGTCGCGCTGACAGCGAACGAGGCGAGCGCGCAGCACCTTTTCCTCCGATGCGGCGGACCGTGTGCGGTAGGCATCTGGCAAGGCGAAATACTCGGCTAGAGCCGTCGCCGCCTCGGCGAACTGCCGCGCACGCACCATCGCGCCGGTCAGCTTGTCCATATAATAGCCAAGTTGCCATTCGCCGGCTGCGTTCAGCGGCACGTCTTGGTCGATCGCCTGTCGGATAAGAGGTCCAAGCTTGGCGATTTTCTTGACGGCCGGCTCTGCTTCCACCGCTTTAAACATGCGGTTCGACAACTTCTGCATATGGTCATAATAATAGCTGACCCCGTCCTGCCGAGCATCCGCATCAGGGTCAGACCATGCTTTTCCCGCACTGAATATCTTGAGCTCACCGATCGGACGCATCGCCGCGCGATAATATTCGGGAGCCGGAATGACGCGGCTCAACGGCGAACCATCACTACTGCGACCGCGCGCCCGACTGCTATCGTGAACCGGATCGACGCCATCAGGCAAGGCGTCGCGGAAGTCCTCCCGCGCAAAACGGCCGAGCAGCCGCAACCTAGCACCGCGATCGATCTCCGTTTCGCCGATCAACGCGGTCAGGAAGCTATGGAGGTCTGCCGCGTGGTCGCCCGCTTGCCCCTCGCGTCCAGCGCGCGCCGCCTTTTCCAGCAGCGCAACTTCGCGCGCTGCAGCACCGATCCGGTCGGCGACCCAACGATCGGGATTGGCTACGAGCGAGCTGAGCACGATCCACAGGCGTTGGCGGACGAACTTGAGTTTTCCGTCGACCGTATCGGATCGATAATAGGCCTCGCCATAAGCACGGCAGGCTTGCTTGGAGTCGAGCTTCCAATTTCCAAAGGCAGATCCGGCTATGCTCTCGGGTACAAAACGCACAGAGACCGCCTTGTCGGCTTCAGCGGGATCATGCTCTAGCGGCATAAAGCCAGAGCTTGCCGCGAGATCTACAATGCCCGCAGCGGCAACCGCCAGCGCGTCGCGTTTTCCCTCCAGCCTCTCCACCGCCGTCTTGTAGCGGGTAGCGGTGATCAATTGCCGCCTGAAAGCATTCTCCGCTTGGAGGGTATGGTTGAGCTGGAACCTGTCATCGGCCCGGCTTCCGGGCTGGTCGAGCTTATTTGACAGGGCGCGCAGCCGCGTTTCTCGCCATTCATCTATGAAAGGGTAGCGGCCCTCCGCAATCGCTTTTTCTTCAAGTGCCTGCACCTTCTTGGCCGATGCACTCTCTCGCGCCGCAAGTCTCCCATGCTCAATCCAAGCTTTTATCGCCGCCTCAATCCAGACATGCCCCAACGCCGCCAACCCTTGCAGCCCATTGGGAAGCGCCGCGTCCTTCGTCGCCTCGACCGCGATACGAATGATATCGGCAAGACGCTCGCAGGCGTTCGCTTTGTCGAAAGCTTCCCAGCTCGCGTCCGCATCGACCGCCCAGGCGGGATTGAACGTCAGCCCCAGTGCAAGGCCCGCGTGTCGATCCTCATCGAAAATGTCGGCCGCAGCGAGAAGAGCCTCAGTTCGTAGAAGGATTTCAAATTCGTGCGCAGAACGTGGATATTGAAGAACTGACCCGAGCCAGAATCCTGGGCTCACCGGACCGCAGGCGAAGCTCGATCCCCCGCGAGTTCCGTCCTGGCTTGATCGGTCGATGTTCCCGTCGGGCTGGAGCGTTGCTTCTGTCTCGCTAAGCATCAGAATATCGAGGACGTCCGCAAATGCCGCATTCAGGGCGACCATGTCAGCGGCATTGCCGCCGGTATCTGGGTGCAGAAGCATGGCAGCCCTGCGGTAAGCGGCTTTTGCCGCAGCCAGATCCGCAATCGCCTTTGGATCAAAAAAATCGGAAAACCGGGGCCAATCGCTTTGTTGGAGCGCGAGCGGCGATGAACCGTGGGCAGGTTTCGGACGCGGCCGGACATAGAGTTCGTAGAGAGCGTCGAGCGCCCCTGCGGACTCGACTAAAAACCGCTCGATCGTGCTGACGAACGATGGCGCGAAGTCCCGCCGCCGCGATGGGTTGTTGAACTGTCGATAGTAGAAAAACTGCTCTTTGGCGTCGAAAAAGGCCTGCAACACCTCACTCGAAACCGCATTGAGCACTGCGCTCGCATCCGGACTTTTTCTCGTAATCGCCGTCATCAATCCCTGCCTTCCCCACCCGGTCTAAGTTGGTGGATGAAAACTGTCATCGCCTGATGTGAGCTGGCGCACGACAAAGGGAGCATCCGTCCAAAACCCTCTGGATCAGCCTGACGCCTCTCGGCCCCAACTGCGGGGAGCACCCCGCTCTCATAGCCGCATCCTTGGTCCAGGCCTCGGCCTTCCACGATCAACCCGTAAAGGGTCCGCTAAGCGGAGCTTGCGGCCGCTGGGCTAACGCCTGGCGCGGTGACCGCGGCCGTTTCCCGGACACTTCGGGCGCCTGTCGAGCGGGGATGGTCCCCGCCTCCAGACAGGAGCCGGAACGATGTCGCTTTCTCTCGCCCAACATAGCGCCTGGAACCTCGCAAAGACCCTCATGGTCTGCGTCACCCTTTTCAAGGCAGGATCCGAGTTCGGCGTCATGCCCTCGGCCGAGTTTGACGGCGACCCCGACAGCGTCGTTCATGAATATGACCCCTGGTCGTGAGCCATACCAGTTGGGCGGAAGCGCAAAAACGCGCTCCCGCCCAGCCGACTTTTGGGCTATACTCTACGCTGCGCCGTGGTGGTGGTGGAGGCGCGACCGTTCCTGTTTGCAACGGAGTACACCGCCATGATCATTCTGGGCATCATCATGCTGATCATCGTACTGGGTGCGATGTGTTGGTTGCTGTTCAACCTCGCCGTTTTCGCTCTTCCGCTGTTCGCCGCTGTGTCCGTGGGGCTCGCGACGACCGATACCGGTGCCGGTCCAATCGGCGCAATTTTTCTCGGTCTCCTAGCTGGCATCGCCACGCTTACCGCAGGCCAAATGGTCTTTACGCTCGTCCCGTCTACGTTGGTCCGCGTCGCTGTCGCAGGTCTCTTTGCGATCCCCGCCGCGATTGCGGGCTATCATGCCACGCACGGGCTCGCCGCGCTGGCGATCCCGGCTGAGGGATGGCGCCAAGCCTTTGCCGTCTTCGGCGCTGGAGCGATCAGCCTCACTGCCCTGGCTCGACTTGCTTTGCCCCGCGGGGCAGGCTTTCGAGCCACCCCTTCAGACGCGCGTCTATCAGGGCAATAACGTCTCGCCAGAATGATTCCCCGCCCCTACCTACCCGAGCAGGTGCAGCAGCTCAGGTCATCACCATGACGCACCGGGCGCGAACGGGGCTGGAGAGTATGGCCCGCTTCTTGTCTGAGATTGACGATTAAGTGCGGTTGCCGGTTAAACGAGCCTGCCCATTGCCGCTTTCGTTCAGGGAGCCTCCCACGGCGACTCGGCGAAGATCGACAACCCCCATGAGCATTTCACTTCTATACTGCCGCCCCGACAATCGGGCCGTGCGCGCCGTTTTGTACGCTGGACTATCCGACAATGCGCCGTCTGCGTTTTTGCCTTGCTTGGAGCCAAGGACATTCGCCAGGTCTGCGGTTGGATCGGCTATCAATGCACACACCCAAGCGGTCTCTTGATGGACTGATCTGGCCGAAGGCCGGCTTCGCCTCGATCGCCTCAGCCGCAACGCCTGTCGTCCGACTTTCTTCCCCGGCCCGGCGGGCCTCCTCGCGGGACAAGAAAGTCTCCCGACCGACATCCTCCGCTGCGCTGCGGCCCTGAAGGGTGCGGCGTCGATCACCTCCGGCCCCTTGATCACCATCGAGGCCGCGATGGGCGCGGTGCTCGAAATAGCATCCAAGGAGACTTAACATGGCGACCATCGGCACCTTCAAGAAGAGCGGCAACGAGTTCAGCGGCGAGATCGTGACGCTCAGCGTCCAGGCCAAGGGCGTCCGCATCGTCCCCGAGGCGAACCGCAGCGGCGACAACGCGCCGAGCCATCGGGTTTACGTCGGCCGTGCCGAGATCGGCGCCGCGTGGAGCAAGACCTCGAACGAGGGCCGCGAATATCTGGGCCTCAAGCTCGATGATCCCAGCTTCACCGCTCCGATCTACGCCAATCTCTTCGACGACGAAGAGGGCGACACCTTCAGCCTGATCTGGTCGCGCGCCGCCAAGCGCAACGGCGACTGAGCCTCTCACCCCGCCCGGGCCAGCCCGGGCGGGGACTCGCCCCACCGCGTATTTTTATCGGTCCTGGTTAAGTCTCAGAAGTCGGCGCGGGTTCCGCCTCGGGGTCGGGCCGACGCAACAGATCGGCCGCTTCGACACCTAAAACATGCGCCAACCGATCCAACACATCGATGCTGGCGGCATAAACGCACCGTTCCAATGAACTGATATACGTCCGGTCGATCTCGGCACGGTGCGCGAGCTCTTCCTGGGAAAGCTCTTGAGCCTGCCGGTAATTCCGCAGGTTAAGCGCGAGTACCTCTCGTATCTCCATGAACGAGACAGCACTGGCTTGTAGAGTATTTCACCACGGAGTATTCTCTACAGACCATTGGCTTGAAGGCTGTGAGCGTGCGACCGCGTCCCATTTTCAGCAGTGCCGCAGTGCAAAAAACTGCTTGTGCGGCAACGCTTGGCAGTTTCATTAACCTCGTGATTCAGCCCCCTCTCAGCCGCGCTCGTCCGTGATGGCCAACTCGCCGATTTCAGATCTCGCCCCAGACGTTCCCGATCTCACCGCCTATGATCGTGACCAGATGCCCACCTATTTGCGTCTGATTGATGCCGCCGACGACGGCGCTGATTGGCGCGAGGCGGTGGAAATCATATTTGGCGTCGATCCGAACGCCGACCTTGAGCGGGCGCGTGCCATCTACGACAGCCACTTGGCACGGGCGCGGTGGATCAGCGCGCAGGGGTATCAATCGCTTGTTTGGCCCAAAGCCTGACGTCCGTGCTGCCCGCCATCACGCGATAGAATATCCATTTTGGCGTGATCGGTTTTCACGAACACCATGCCTAGCTCACCGGGGTTCAATCCCAAGAATGCCATCCCGAATCCTATAGCGGCGCGCAACCGTGGCGCGTCCTGTGCAAGGAGTTCGCGATGTCGAGTAAGCGTAACTGGCGAGATTCTGGGCCTTATCTTCGGGCAAAGGAGCTTCCGGCGGCCGATCTGGCCTGGGAATTTCTGCGCCGCAATCCAGCGTATCAAAGGGCCTATGCGTCGGTGATGCGCTCCTCGGCAGATGCCGCTGACCTGATGGCACAGCGCTGGGGCCTGCGATTTCGCGGTGGACCCTCGCCGGGCGGCGGAAGAGACCGAAGTCTATTGGCTTGCCAATTATGATCCCCGCCTGATCCAGCTCGTCGCCGATACTACCGGGCTAGGCGACGTGACGGCTGGGCAGCTCCCGCTGCGCCACGATATTGCCAGCGATGATGGCGCTTACGCAAAGATCGGTGCCTCCAAGGCCTCGGGCACGGCAAAGCTCGCGCCCGGCCTGCCGCTTGACGCGCCGCTGATGGCGATCGTTCCGCTCGATGCCAACATCCCAACGCGGATCGAAGCGATGGCTCGCTTATGGCGTGCGCTGACGGGCCAACAGCCTCTTCCCTATGCAAGCGAGCTCCCAGCGTCACGCCGAGAGCGTCTGGCGATGAGCCTGCGCGCCGTTGACGCCCGCCATGCCGGCGCCACACGCCGTGACATCGCAGTGACCATATTTGGTCCGGAGCAGGTGCCAGAGGGCGTCGCATTCGACGACCATCATCTGCGCAGCCGAACCGCCCGCCTGATCCGGGACGGCCTGGCCCTCATAGCCGGCGGATACCGCAAGCTCCTGAAATCCTGACACGGCGCCCGGCTGGGCCGCGAAAATGTCCGGCTGACGGGTCGGAAACAGGGGGCGTCGTTTGCGACCCGCCTCGGCCTTTTCCTACTTCGCCACATTCGCCTTCGACCGTCGGCAGCTCGCCAGAGCCGCCGCAAGCTTTCGGAGGTTCGATCATGTCCTCATCCGCGACCGCGACATTACCACCCCGCTGCCTTCGTACACCCGAGGCCGCGCGCTTTCTCGGCCTTTCAGGGCGCACGCTCGAAAAGCACCGGACCTACGGAACTGGCCCGCGATACTCCAAGATCGGCGGCCGCGTGGTTTATCGCGTCGAGGACCTCCAGATCTGGGTTGATCGCGGCGCGAAGTCTTCCACGACAGACGAGACCGGAAGCGTCGTCCTTCCCGCCAAACGGCACACGGAAGAAACATCCTTCGAGCACCGTCGATGAGCGCGCGACCGAGCGCGCAGCCGGGGCGTCGCCACCCGACGCCCGAGCGCGACCAGCTTGAGCTTTTCCGCGCCATCCCTGGCGATCTGGCGCCGCGTGATGCCCAGGACTTGATGGCCTACCCATTCTTCAGCCTGGCGAAATCCAAGCGGCTCAAGCCGATCGACTTTCAGGCAGGCTCCGTCGCGATCCGCGTCGAGGCCGTGCCCGAGCATGGTATGGCTACGATCTGGGACGCCGATGTACTGATCTGGGCAGCCAGTCAGTTGGTCGAAGCGCGCGACCACGGCTTTCGGACATCGAGGCTGGTTGCGGCGACGCCCTATGAGATCTTGACCTTCGTGGGCCGTGGCACGTCAGCGCGAGACTATGATCGCCTGAAGGCCGGCCTCGACCGTCTTCAGGCAACGACGGTCGCCACAACCATCCGCCAGCCCAGTGAACGGCGTCGGCACCGCTTCTCCTGGATCAACGAGTGGAAGGAAACGTCCGACAGCAAAGGCCGCCCCTACGGGGTCGAACTTATCCTGCCCGACTGGTTCTACTCGGCCGTCCTCGACGATGCTCTGATCCTGACGATCGACCGGGCCTATTTCGATCTGACCGGCGGGCTGGAGCGCTGGCTCTATCGGATCGTCCGCAAGCATGGCGGGCGCCAGCCCGGCGGCTGGAGTTTCGACCTCACCCATCTGCACGCAAAATCCGGCTCGCTGAGCCCGCTCAAGCACTTCGCTTATGACCTGCGCGACATCGTCCGCCGCCAGCCCCTGCCGGGTTATAAGCTGACGCTTGAACGTCCCTATGGCTTTGATCGCCTGGTCTTCGTCCCCACCACCGACCCGCTGGATTTTGCGATCCCACGTCGGCTGCGCGGCGCTTTCGCTGGGGATAAGCTGTGAATTGCGTCGTGCTATCAAGGACCGCCGCTATCGTGCCATCGGGGACCGCCGCCTCGTGCTATCGAGGACCGAAATCGCCGATATTCGTTGCGATTTCAACGCGATACTCCGCCCTTAACATCTCTAACCTAGAATCCTTCGGATTCTTTCTAACCCAGTTGGCGGCTCCGCGCGGCCTGCAGCGCGCGGATCGGAGCGGGCGATGATCGTCGCCTTCCTCAACCAGAAGGGCGGCGTTGGAAAGACGACGCTCGCCTTGCATCTGGCGGGCGCCTGGAGCGCCCGCGGCCGGCGTGTTCTGGTCGTCGATGCGGACCCGCAAGCGTCGGCGCTCGACTGGGCAGATCAACGGCTGCGCGAGGGTCTGCCACGACTTTTCGGCGTCCTCGGGCTTGCGCGCGAAACACTCCACAAGGAGCTTCCCGACCTTGCCCGCGACACCGACCATCTGATCATTGATGGCCCACCGCGAGTCGCCGGCATCGCGCGTTCCGCACTCCTCGCAGCCGATCTGGTGCTCATTCCGGCTCAGCCTTCGCCATTCGATGGCTGGGCTTCCAGCGAGATGCTCAGGCTGCTCGACGAAGCCCGTATCTTCCGACCGGAACTGCGCGCCCGGATGCTCCTCAATCGCTGCGCGGCGCGCACCGTCATTGCCCGCGAAACCGCAGAGGCACTGGCTGACCAGGATCCGCCGATGCTCGCGAGCCGTGTCGGCCAGCGGGTCGCATTCGCCGACGCGGCACGCACCGGCCGCCTCGCGTCGGAGAGCGACACCGGACAAATGGCGACACGCGACATCGAGGCGCTGGCCGATGAACTCGATGGATTGGCGCAATGACCGATCCTCGCAAGCCGGCCTTCGTCCGTCGTCCCAGCGACCCAGACGCCTGGGTGCGCGCGCCTGATCGACCGTCATCCGGGCTGCGTGACAGCCATACGGCGCGCCTCACCATCGACGTGACGCCGGCGATGCGCGGCCGACTCAAGATTATCGCCTTTCGGAACGGCCAAACCGTCGCCGATATGTTGCGCGCGCTGCTCGATCGCGAATTTCCGAACGACGAAAGTTCGCCCGGATGACCGATACCGTCCTCAGAACACGCGTTGAACTGCTCCATCTTGAGGGCAAGATCGAGCGCTGGATCCGCTTCGGCCATGTCGCGGACGAAGAGATTCTCGATCGTCGGCGTCGGGCCTTTTGGTTCAGGCCCGACAGCGTGTTCGCCTTCATCCGGTGGGCCGCCGGGGACCACGGAACCCTCGTCTCCCGCATCGATATTCTGCGCGCCTGCCATGCGAACGAAGCCTACACGACCATCCCCGGCGTCGCGCCAGGGGGTGAGGTTCTGCTGCGCGCAAACGGTTGGGCCAAAGTCGAGCGCGTCCTGCAACTGATCGATCAGGTCGAGGCGCTTGGCGTGCAGCCCGCCGACGCCTGTCCGGACCACTGGCGACACATCCACAACCGCCTTGCCGCTGCCGAGGAGCCGCGTCCCTACTCGGTTCGACGGCACGCGGCCTGGCTTTCACGGCGGAGTCTGAACCGATGAAATTGCCATGGAAACCTCTCGCCGCAGCGACGGCGGCGATCGGCATTCTTGCCATAACCACCGTCATCCACCCGCTCCCGCGCGTGATCTGGAATGCCAGCGCAAGCGTGCCGATCGGCCTGTATGCGGTTGATCCGCGCCGCTCACCCGAGCGCATGGATATCGCCGTCGTCCATCCGCCAGAACCACTCGCGCGATTTCTGTCGGAGGGCGGCTATCTGCCTGAAGGGGTGCCGCTTCTCAAGCATGTCGCGGCCCTTCCAGGGCAACGCGTCTGCCGGCGTGATCGCACCATCACCGTCGACGGCGTCATGATGGGTGAGGCCCTCAGTCGGGATCGGCGGGGTCGCCGGCTGCCCGTCTGGCGCGGCTGCCAAACACTCGCCGCCGATCAGGTTTTTCTGCTCAATCCTGACAGCAGCGGATCGCTGGACGGTCGGTACTTCGGGCCACTTCCTGCCAGTGCCATCCTCGGGGTCGCTCGACCGCTCTGGACCGCGGAGGATCGGCAATCATGACATTCCCTCGCGCCAGCCGACTCGGTTTGACGACGGTCGCGCTGCTCTTGAGCGTGACAGTCGGCGCTAACGCAACGCCCGCGAAGGAGCCGGTAGCAGCACAGAATGCGGGAGATCCGATAGCGACGGCCATCGACGAAGCCTCCCGGCGGTTCGGCATTCCCGAAGCTTGGATCCGCGCCGTCATGCGCGTTGAAAGCAATGGCGATCGCCGCGCGGTATCGCGCGCCGGCGCGATCGGGCTAATGCAAGTCATGCCCGCGACCTACGCCGAATTGCGCCGGCAACTCGGGATTGGCATGGACCCTTTCGACGTCCGCAACAACATTCTCGCGGGCACGGCCTATCTGCGCCAGATGTACGATCGCTACGGAGCGCCCGGCTTTTTGGCGGCCTACAATGCTGGGCCAGGGCGCTGGGAAGGCCACCTCGACGGAAGCCGTCCCCTACCTTCAGAGACCGTCAATTATCTGTCGAGGCTGGCCCCGGCGCTCGGATTCGCCGCCGTCGATAGCGCCAGCGAACCTGCTGCCAGGCGCCCACCTTCCCCCTTCGAGGCCCCATTGTTCGTGCGCGCCAATGGTGTTTCGGTCGCGCAGTCTGCGCCCAGCGACGCAAATCGAATTCTCGAAATTCTCGTCGCCAATCCAACGCGCGTGGGGCGTGACCAAGCGCCATCGCCTACCACTGCCAATGCACCGCCGATGTTTCGAGACGATCCATCTGTCGCCACCGGGGTTGCACAGACGTCGTCTTCGCCAGCGCCTTCCCGTCGGTCGCTCCTCCCGGCCGAAAGCCCCCTTTTCGTTGCGCGCAACGAGGCCCGGTCCGCGCAATGAAGCACCCCCTGCGAAATCGTGTCCCGGGCAGCCATCGGCGGCAATGGCGTACTGTCGGCGGTGATGGGCAGGTTGGTCGGCGTAAAAACTGTCGGAAACAGAGCAGAGGGCAAGATAAAAGCCCTGCCTGCGGCTTGGGTCTATGCGGTTGGTATTCTTGGATATTTTTGTCTGGCACCCGCCGATACCCTGCCAGACATTCTCGAGATTTTCGATTTCATTTCATTCGCTTAGACGCCAGCAAGCGCTTGTCGCAGGACATGAACCGATGAAGCGGGGCGACGACGACCTGCGTATCCGGCCCGGTCGAAGCCGTGACGGCGGAACACCTGGGGGCAAAGCCAAAAGCTTCGTGGCCAAAGTCATGCGAGCGGCCAGCCGGGCCGGACATGGCGGACGACGGTTTTCCAGCGTCAGCGTCCGGCAATCTTCGTTCGGTCGTGGCCGCGCTGCGACCGCGCGTGCGGCGCTACGCAGTCCCTCACGCCGGGTGCTCATCAAGACGCGCGTCGCACGTCACCGTGGCAGTCACTTTCGCGCCGCCCCGCTTTCCACTCACCTGACCTACCTTCAACGCGACGGGACAAACCGAGAGGGTCGTCCCGGTCAACTGTTCGATCGCGCAAGCGACCATGCTGATGGCCGAGCCTTTGCCGATCGGTGCGAAGAGGATCGCCACCATTTTCGGTTCATCGTCTCACCCGAGGACGCGGCGCAGATGAGCGACCTCCGAGAATTCACGCGCGACCTCATGGCGCAGGCCGAAGCAGATCTGGCAACCAGGCTCGATTGGGTCGCGGTCACACATCACAACACCGACAACCCTCACGTCCATCTCTTGGTCCGTGGGCGTGATCAGGATGGCGCCGACCTCGTTATCAGCCGGGACTATATCAGTCGCGGTCTGCGGGGTCAGGCTGAGCGGCTCGTGTCACTGGAGCTTGGGCCGCGAAGCGACCAAGAGGTCAGCGTGACCCTGCGGCGTGAGGTCAGTGCGGAGCGGTGGACCCGCCTGGATCGAACCTTGCGCGACTATGCGGACGACACCGGCGGCGTCATCGATCTCCGTCCTGGTGGGCACGCTCACGGCGACAAAGACCTGCACGATCTGTTGGTCGGCCGTGCCCAGCATCTGCAGCGCCTCGGCATCACCGATCAGATTGGCCCCGCGCAATGGACCATCGCACCCGACGCCGAGACGACTCTGCGGGCGTTAGGCGAACGCGGAGACATCATCAAAACGATGCATCGGGCGCTCAATCGGCAAGGTCAATCGCGCGGCGTCGCCGACTTCGCAATTCACGGCGAGGGCTCGCCGAACGTCCTCGGCCGCCTCGTCGATCGCGGCCTCCAGGATGAACTGGCAGGAACCGGCTATGTCGTCATCGATGGGATCGATGGCCGAACCCATCATGTCCGGCTACCGAGCATCGAAGCCACAGGTGATGCCAAGATCGGTGCAATCGTGGAGGTGCGTCCCTTCACCGGCGCGGACAATCAGCAGCGTCTCACCCTCTCGGTGCGATCGGATTTCGATCTGGCCGAACAGGTGTCCGCCACCGGTGCGACCTGGCTCGATCGTCATCTCGTCGGCCGAGATCCGTCGCCAGTCGCCAGCACAGGGTTCGGCGCCGAAGTTCGCGAGGCGCTCGATCAGCGCACAGACACACTTGCCGCAGTGGGTTTGGCCAATCGACGCCGCCAAGGCGCGGTCTTCGCACGCGACCTCATTGATACGCTGAGACAAAGCGAGCTGGCCAATGCCTCAGGTCATCTGGCAAGCGAGACCGGCCTTCCCTATCGGCCCTCGGAGCCGGGCAATCATGTCGCCGGCCTCTACCGCCAGCGCGTCAACCTCGCCTCAGGCCGCTTCGCCATGATCGACAACGGCCTGGGCTTTGAGCTCGTGCCCTGGAAACCTGCCCTCGATCAGCATCTCGGCCGCCAAGTCACAGGCGTGATGCTTCCTGGCGGGGGCGTCGATTGGTCGATGGGTCGCAAGCGAGGGCTCGGCATCGGCTGACCCCACCGTTCTGCACGACAGCCTAGCCGATCCTACGACGCGACTGACAATGCCCTTGCAAAGCAAGACGCGCACCCCACCGTCAGCGCCTGCGCTGCGGGAGTTTCCTTATGTCCGCGACCAAAATCCTCTGGGGCCAGGTTCTGATTGTCGCCCTCATTGTGCTGGCTTCGGTCTGGGGGGCCACGCAATGGACCGCATGGCAGTTGGGTTATCAGCCCGAACTGGGACGACCATGGCTTGTCCTTATGGGGCATCCGATCTACGCGCCGCCCGCATTCTTCTGGTGGTGGTATTTCTTCGACGCCTACGCCCCCAAGATCTTTTATCAGGGCGCTGTCATCGCCTCCGCAGGCGGATTTGCGTCGACCGCCGTCGCGGTCGGCATGTCTGTATGGCGTGCCCGTGAGGCGAAGAATGTCACGACCTACGGGTCGGCGCGCTGGGCGACGCCTGGCGAATTACGAACCGCCAAATTGCTTGGCGACGATGGCGTCATTCTCGGCCGCTTTCACCAGCGGTATCTGCGCCATGATGGTCCCGAGCATGTGCTGTGTTTTGCGCCGACGCGGTCCGGTAAGGGGGTCGGCCTCGTCATCCCGACCCTGCTTACCTGGCCGGGCGCCTGTATTGTTCACGACATCAAGGGCGAAAATTTCGGACTGACGGCGGGGTGGCGCAACCGGTTCAGCCACGTCCTGCGCTTCGACCCCACCGATATCAGCTCGGATGCATATAACCCTCTGCTCGAAGTCCGCCGCGGCCCCTCCGAAGTGCGCGACGTGCAGAACATCGCAGATATTCTGGTCGATCCCGAGGGCGCACTCGAAAAACGCAATCACTGGGAGAAAACCAGTCACGCCTTGCTCGTCGGCGCGATCCTGCACGTCCTCTATGCCGAAGCCGACAAGACGTTGGCGGGCGTTGCCAACTTCCTTTCGGATCCCAGGCGTCCCATCGATACGACGCTGCGCGCCATGATGACGACTCCGCATCTCGGCGATGACGGCGTTCATCCCGTCGTTGCGTCGGCCGCGCGCGAATTGTTGAACAAAAGCGAAAACGAGCGATCGGGCGTGCTGTCGACCGCGATGTCGTTCCTCGGCCTCTACCGCGACCCTGTCGTCGCGCGCGTGACGCGCCGATGCGATTGGCGGATTTCTGATCTTGTTGATCGGCGAGACCCGGTCACGCTCTATCTGATTGTCCCGCCATCCGACATCTCGCGAACCAAGCCCCTGATCCGGCTGATCCTTAATCAGGTCGGGCGACGCCTGACCGAGGACCTTGCCGCCAAGGGACGGCGCCACCGCCTGCTGTTGATGCTCGACGAGTTCCCCGCGCTCGGTCGCCTGGACTTTTTCGAGTCGGCGCTTGCCTTCATGGCTGGCTACGGCATCCGCAGCTTCCTTATCGCTCAAAGTCTCAACCAGATCGAAAAGGCTTACGGGCCGAACAATGCGATCCTCGACAACTGCCATGTGCGAGTGAGTTTCGCGACCAACGACGAGCGCACCGCCAAACGTGTAAGCGATGCCTTGGGAACCGCGACCGAGATCCGCGATGCCCGCAACTATGCCGGCCATCGTCTGTCGCCCTGGCTCGGCCATTTGATGGTTTCGCGTCAGGAAACAGCGCGGCCGCTGCTCACCCCGGGCGAAATCATGCAGCTCCCGCCGAGCGATGCGATCGTGCTCGTTTCAGGACTCTTCCCGGTCCGGGCGACGAAGGCGCGCTACTATGAGGACCGCCAACTCAAGGCGCGACTACTGCCTCCTCCCACCGAACCGACCCAGCGCGAGGAGGTTGGCGCGCAGAGCGATGATTGGAGCGCGCTGGCGCCGCTGCCATTTGCGCCGACCGCGGCAAGGACCTCAGGGGATGATGCCATCGATGGCGACGCCGACGATTCTGCCAATGCCGGAATCCGGCGGGAGCCGGAAATTCCCGCGCATGAGGCAATAGCGCCGGAGACACCGCTGCCCGTGCGCGAGTTCGACGCCCTGGACGACGAACCTGACGACAACGCCCTTCGCGCTCAGACGCTGCAGGCGCGAATGCGTGGCATGGCGCGCCAGGCTTCTCTCGATCCTGATGATGGGATCGTATTGTGAAGCCGCCTCCCAGAATCAAACAGACATTCCGCCTTCCCGCTGAGCTGAGCCGGGATTTGGCTGACTATGCCCGGCGTCGGCGGGTCGCCCAGGGCGACGTGGTGCAAGCCGCATTGTCATCCCACCTATCACCAGACGGCGCCGACCGCCTGGAGGCGGCGCTGGCGAGACGGCTCGATCGCATGACCCGCCAGATCGACCGGCTTGAGCGCCACATCATGATCAGCAACGAAACATTGGCTCTTTTTGTGCGCTTCTGGCTGACGGCCGTGCCGCCGCTCCCCGACTCAGCCCAAGCGGCAGCTCAGGCAAAGGGCCGCGAACGCTTCGAGGGCTTTGTTGAAACCCTGGGGCGACGCCTCGCCAAGGGGCGCAGCTTCGCCGACGAGATCGTTCAGGACGTTCCGGCAACCACGAGCGCAGATCCCGACGAGGAGTGAACCGCCGTTTCCCTGCCATTGTACGCTACAGCCCTACTACGCCCTCAAGCCTATTGAATCAGTACGATATCGCCGCTTCTTGCTCGACCCGTTGACTGTCTCGCCTCCGGCGAGACGCGAAAACGGGACGACGTTCGTGACCACAGTTGCTTTCCGGTCCGAGAGTTTCGCACGCGGCGCACGGATGTTGCGGACCGCGCTGGGCGCCGACATCGCCGGGTATCTCGATGACCCGGGCGTCGTCGAAGTCATGCTCAACCCTGATGGCCGTCTGTGGATCGACCGGCTCGCGGGCGGCTTGGAGGATACCGGCGCGCGCATCAACGCGGCAGACGGCGAGCGCATCGTCAGGCTGGTGGCACACCACGTCGGAGCCGAGGTCCATGGCGGCAACCCGCGGGTCTCCGCCGAACTCCCCGAAACCGGCGAGCGCTTTGAGGGCCTGCTGCCTCCCGTCGTCGCCGCGCCCAGCTTCGCCATCCGTAAGCCCGCCGTCGCCGTCTTCACCCTGACCGATTATGTCGAGGCGGGGATCATGACCGCTGAGCAGGCCGAGAGCCTCCGCGCTGGCGTTTACGCCCGCAAGAACATCTTGGTGGTTGGCGGTACGTCCACCGGCAAAACGACACTCGTCAACGCCTTGCTCGCCGAGGTCGCCAGAACCGGCGACCGGGTGGTGCTTATCGAAGACACCCGCGAATTGCAGTGCGCGGCGCCAAATCTGGTCGCGCTACGGACCAAGGACGGCGCAGCGAGCTTGACCGACCTGGTTCGCTCGGCGCTGCGCCTGCGTCCTGACCGGATCCCGATTGGTGAGGTGCGCGGCGGCGAAGCGCTCGACCTGATCAAAGCGTGGGGCACAGGCCACCCCGGCGGTGTCGGCACCTTACACGCCGGCTCCGCGCTTGGCGCTCTGCGGCGTCTCGAACAGCTCATCCAGGAAGCGGTGATCACAGTGCCGCGCGCGCTGATCGCCGAGACCATTGACCTGATCGCTGTTCTCTCTGGCCGTGGCACCTCCCGCCGGCTCGCCGAGCTCATGCGCGTCGAAGGGCTGACCCCGGAGGGCGACTACCGGCTCATCCACCACCTCCAACCTTCGCCAGGAGACCTGCCATGACCATGTTCCGTCGCTGCTTGACCGGCGCAGCAACCTTCGCGCTGCTCGCGATCACAACCGCACCTGCCTACGCCGCCGGCTCCAACATGCCGTGGGAGGCGCCGCTCCAGTCGATCCTGGAGTCGATTCAGGGACCGGTCGCCAAAATCATCGCGGTGATGATCATCATCGTCACCGGGCTCACGCTCGCTTTTGGCGACACCTCGGGCGGTGCTCGCAAGATGGTCCAGATCGTCTTCGGGCTTTCGATCGCCTTCGCGGCCAGCTCGTTTTTCCTGTCCTTCTTCTCGTTCGGCGGTGGGGCGCTGGTCTGATGCTTGGCGCAGATGAACCCGCCGTCGGCTTCTATGCCCCGGTTCGGCGCAGCCTGACCGAACCGATCCTTCTCGGTGGGGCTCCGCGTTCGCTGGCCATCATCAATGGCACGCTCGCCGCAGCTCTGGGGCTGGGGTTGCGCCTTTGGCTGGCTGGCCTGCTGATCTGGCTCGTCGGGCACATGGCCGCCGTATGGGCAGCGCGGCGCGACCCCGCCTTCGTCGACGTGGTGCGCCGCCACCTTCGCTACCCGACCCATTTCGGCGCGTGAGACCGATCGTGCTGAATCTCTCCGAGTATCGCGGGAAATCCCAAGCTCTCTCCGATTTTCTGCCGTGGGCGGCATTGGTTGCCGAAGGCGTCATCCTCAACAAGGACGGCAGCTTTCAGCGCACTGCCCGGTTCCGCGGTCCGGATCTCGATAGCGCAACACCCGCCGAGTTGGTCTCCACGACCTCACGGCTCAATAATGCCTTGCGGCGTCTTGGCTCCGGATGGGCGATCTTCGTCGAGGCGCAGCGCCATCCGGCCAGTGCCTATCCGCCTGGCACGTTTCCGGACGGCGTCTCCAATCTCGTCGATTTCGAGCGCAGAGCGCAGTTCGACGAAGCCGGCGCGCACTATGAATCGTCCTATTTCCTGTCACTGGTCTGGTTGCCGCCGGCCGAGGACGCCGCCCGCGCCGAGGCCTGGCTGTACGAGGGCCGCGAGCAATCCGGTGTCAACGGTCACGAGCAACTCGCCACCTTCATCGATCGCACCGACCGCGTCCTCAACCTCGTTGACGGGTTCATGCCCGAAACCGCGTGGCTCAGCGACATTGAGACCCTGACCTATCTGCACGCCACGGTCTCGACCCACCGGCATCAAGTCCGCGTGCCTGAAACCCCCATGCACCTCGACGCCATCCTGGCCGATCAAGTGCTCACTGGCGGGCTAGAACCTCGCCTGGGTAAGGCTCACCTGCGCACGCTGACCATCATGGGCTTTCCGTCACAAACCTGGCCGGGCCTGCTAGACGACCTCAACCGCCTTGCCTTCGATTATCGGTGGGTCACCCGGGCGATCTGCCTCGACAAGACCGACGCCGCGAAGGTCCTGGGCCGCATTCGCCGCCAATGGTTCGCCAAGCGCAAATCCATCGCGGCGATGCTCAAGGAGATCATGACGAACGAGGCCTCAGCCCTCATGGACAGCGACGCCGCCAACAAGGCCGCGGACGCCGACATGGCGCTTCAGGAACTCGGCTCTGATCTGGTGGGAGCGGCCTATGTCACCGCAACCGTGACCATCTGGGACGATGACCCTCGCATCGCCGATGAGCGGCTGAGGCTCGTCGAAAAGGTGATCCAGGGCCGCGACTTCACCTGCATGGTCGAGCGCGTCAACGCCGTCGAGGCCTGGCTCGGCAGCCTGCCGGGGCACGTTTATGCCAATGTCCGCCAGCCGCCGGTCTCGACCCTGAACCTCGCGCATATGATGCCGTTCTCCGCAGTCTGGGCTGGACCGAAATGCGACGAGCATTTTGATGCTCCGCCACTCTTTCTGGCCAAGACCGAAGGATCGACGCCATTCCGCTTTTCGCTCCACGTAGGCGACGTCGGCCACACCCTGGTTGTCGGCCCAACGGGCGCCGGCAAGTCGGTGCTACTGGCGCTGATGGCGCTCCAGTTTCGCCGCTATGCCCGGTCGCAGATCTTTGCCTTCGACTTCGGCGGCTCAATCCGGGCAGCCGCGCTGGCGATGAGTGGTGACTGGCACGACCTTGGCGGCTCACTCGCCGAAGACGCGAGCGAACCGGTCGCCTTGCAGCCGCTGGCCGGGATCGATGCGGAAGAAGAACGCGCATGGGCGGCCGAGTGGGTTGCCGCCATCCTGGCCCGCGAGAAGATCGACATTACGCCCGACGTAAAGGAGCATGTCTGGTCGGCGCTCAACAATCTGGCGTCGGCCCCCAAGTCCGAACGCACCCTCACGGGCCTATCGGTCTTGCTCCAGAGCCAGGCGCTTAAACAAGCGCTCAAGCCCTATTGCGTCGGCGGGCCTTGGGGTCGTCTACTCGATGCCGAGACCGAGCGTGTCGGGTCAGCCGACGTGCTCGCCTTCGAAACCGAAGGCCTGATCGGCACGGGCGCCGCCGCAGCCGTGCTTGCCTACCTTTTTCACCGGATCGAACATCGTCTGGATGGTCGTCCGACGCTGATGATCGTCGACGAAGGCTGGCTTGCCCTCGATGACGAAGGCTTTGCCAGCCAGCTCCGCGAATGGCTGAAGACGCTGCGGAAAAAGAACGCGAGCGTGATTTTCGCCACCCAATCGCTCGCCGACATCGACGGTTCGGCGATTGCGCCGGCCATTATCGAAAGCTGCCCGACGCGGCTCTTCCTGCCTAACGAGCGCGCGCTCGAGCCCCAGATCGCGACAATCTACGAACGCTTCGGACTCAACGATCGTCAGATCGAGATCCTCAGCCGCGCCACCCCGAAGCGTGACTATTACTGCCAGTCACGCCGCGGAAATCGTCTGTTCGAGCTGGGTCTGGGCGAGGTGGCGCTCGCCTTCACAGCGGCCTCCAGCAAGGGCGATCAAATCCTCATTGCTCGGCTGATGGCCGAACATGGCCCGACCGGCTTTGCCAAGGCCTGGCTTGAGGCCCGCGGCGTCGCTTGGGCGACCGATCTCATCATCACCCCACAAGAGGAGAAACTGCCATGAAGCTCCAATTCCGTCCGGCATGGACTGCCGGTCTCGCCGCCCTGACATTGGCCACGCTGCCGATGCCATCTCAGGCCCAGATCACTGTCTGGGACCCGACCAACTATACCCAAAACGTCCTGCAGGCCGCGCGCTCGCTCCAGCAGGTCACCAACCAGATCACCTCGCTGCAAAACGAGGCGCAAAGCCTCATCAATCAGGCCCGCAATCTGGCGAGCCTGCCCTATTCCTCGTTGCAAGAACTCCAGCAGTCGGTCGCTAGGACCCAGCAACTGCTGGGGCAGGCGCAGAGCATTGCCTATGACGTGCAGCAGATCGATCGCGCCTTCCAGACCAGCTACGCGCCAGCCAGCGCCTCCAGTTCCGATCAGGCGCTCTTCGCATCGGCCCGCCAGCGTTGGCAGACATCGGTCAGCGCACTTCAGGATGCGATGCGTGTTCAGGCTGGCGTTGTGGGCAATATCGAAACCAACCGCACGCAGATGGCGGCATTGGTAGGTTCCAGCCAGTCCGCCACCGGCGCACTGCAGGCGACCCAAGCCGGCAATCAGATTCTGGCGCTCCAGGCCCAGCAACTGTCCGATCTGACTGCCGCCGTCGCGGCGCAGGGGCGTGCGCAAAACCTCGAAGCGGCGCAGCGCGCGGCGGCTGCGGACCAAGGTCGCGAGCAGCTTCGCCGTTTTCTGACTCCGGGTCAGGGCTACCAGCCCACCGAGGTCACCATGTTCCACGATCGCTGAGCGGGCCGATGCGCTGGCCTGGATTGCTCGCCGACAGGCTCCAGCGACCAAAGCCTGGTCGGATCCTCGTCGTCGGCACTGTCGCGGCGGTGATCGTCGCGATCGCGGTGTGGTTCACGACGGCGGCACGCTCCGACAGGCCGGCCGAAAGAAGCCCCGCCACGACGATCGCGCGCGATCCGCTCGAAGCCGAACTGGTCCGCTGCAACGACCTGGGTTCGCCCGCGATCGATGATCCAGGCTGCAAACGGGCGTGGTCTGAAAATCGCCGCCGGTTTCTCGGCGCCCCCAACACGCAGGCGCCAGCCGTCAACGAACATGCCGGCGCTCCGATTAGCCGACAGGAGCAACGCTGATGCAGGGCACCGGGGTCATCGACCGCTTTCTGGAAGTCTTTACCCGCTATATCGATAGCGGCTTTGGCTTGCTTCAGGGCGAAGTCGCGTGGTTGGCCTCAACCCTTATCGTCATCGACGTAACGCTCGCTGCGCTGTTTTGGGCCTGGGGTGCAGACGAGGATATCCTCGCTCGCCTGGTCAAGAAGACCCTTTTCGTGGGTGCGTTCGCCTTCATTATCGGCAACTGGAACACGCTGGCCCGCATCGTCTTTGAAAGCTTTGCGGGGCTTGGGCTGAAGGCATCGGGCACAGGGCTGACGGCTGCGGAGTTTCTTCGCCCCGGTCGCGTTGCCCAAGTCGGCTTCGATGCCGGCAGGCCCATCCTGGAGTCCATCTCCGGGCTGATGGGCTACATCAGCTTCTTCGAGAATTTCATCCAGATCGTCGTCCTGCTGCTGGCCTGGGCGATCGTGCTGCTGTCTTTCTTCATCCTCGCCATCCAGCTCTTCATCAGCTTGATCGAGTTCAAGCTCGCGACCTTATGCGGCTTCGTGCTCGTGCCCTTTGGCCTGTTCAACAAGACCGCGTTCATGGCTGAACGAGTGCTTGGTCTCGTGATCAGTTCAGGCGTGAAGGTGCTGGTGCTCGCCGTTGTGGTCGGCATCGGATCGACGTTGTTCGGCGAGTTCACGCAAGGTTTTCAGGCCCAGCCCACAATCGAAGACGCGATGGCGCTGGTGCTTGCTGCGCTGTCGCTGCTCGGCCTTGGCATTTTTGGCCCCTCGATCGCCAATGGCATCGTCTCGGGCGGCCCGCAGCTTGGCGCCGGGGCAGCCGTTGGCACTGGACTGGCTGCCGGCGGCGCGCTCCTTGCTGGCGCAGCCGGCGCGCGCATGGCGGGCGGTGCGGCGATGGCGGCCGTGCGGGGCGGAGCCAGTGTCGCTGGCGGCGCTTCGACGGCCTATCAACTTGGAAGCGCCGCAAAAGGGGGCAGCGTTGCGGGCGGACTATCCGGCGTCGCGCAAGCCGGGGCTTCCGCAGCGGCCTCGCCGCTCCGCAGAGCAGCCGCTGAGATGGGGCAGCGCTACCAAGCCGGTGGCCGGGCGGCGTTCGAAGCCATGGGCGGCAAAGTCACCGGAGGGACCGACGCCAGCCCGGCCAACGATGCGGGCTCCGCCTCCGGGGAGCCCGCCTGGGCCAAATCGATGCGTCGACGCCAATCAGCCGCGCACGGCATCCAGACCGCCATCCATGCCGTCCGTGCCGGCGATGGAGGCGGCGCGGGCTCTTCTGTCAGCATTCGAGAGGGTGAATGATGTTCTTCAAACGACCGTCCAGCCGTTACGGCCGGACGCCCGAACCCGAGACCCCTTATCAACGTGCCGCTCAGGCTTGGGATGACCGCATCGGGTCTGCGCGCATCCAGGCTCGCAACTGGCGACTAATGGCGTTCGGCTCGCTGTTCCTGTCTGCCGGCCTGTCCGCTGCCGTCGTTTGGCAAGCCATGTCTGGAACGGTCGTGCCGTGGGTCGTGCAGGTTGACCGGCTCGGGCAAGCCCAAGCGATCTCGCCAGCAGAGACCGGCTATCGGCCGACCGATCCTCAGATCGCTTGGCATCTCGCCCGCTTTATCGAGGAAACCCGCTCAATCCCGGCGGACCCGATCGTGCTGCGCCAGAACTGGCTACGCGCCTACGACTATACGACCGACCAAGGCGCGCTGGCGCTTAACGACTATGCCCGGGTCAACGACCCGTTTGCCAAGGTCGGCCGGGAACAGGTCGCGGTCGATGTCTCCAGCGTCATCCGAGCGTCACCGGGGAGCTTTCGCGTTGCTTGGGTCGAGCGGCGATACGTCGATGGGGCGCTCGCGGCCACCGAGCGCTGGACGGCCATCCTGACCATCACAATCCAAACCCCTCGTGACGTCGAGCGCCTGCGCAAGAATCCGCTCGGTGTGTACGTCCATGCCCTCAATTGGTCGAAGGAGCTCGGCTGATGCGACTGATCCCCGTTACAACCATCATGCTTGCGTCGGTATCGCTCGCGGCCTGTTCGCATACCTGGAAGCCGCCGGAGATCACCTATGATCCTATCGCGGCCCCGCAGCCGGCGACGCCCGAGGTCGAGCCGCCCAAGCCGGTTGAAATCGTGCAGATTCCGACGCCCTTGCCTCTGCCGGGCCAACTTCAGCGCATTCCACCGCCCTCCTCGCCGACACCGGAGCCGGCCGACCCGCGCGCACGGGTCGAAGCCGCAAATGGCGCGGCCCGCATTCAGCCAAGCCGATCCGGCTATTTCAACGCCGTTCAGTTCTATCCCTATTCGGATGGCGCGCTGTACCAAGTGTACACAGCGCCGGGCCAGGTGACCGACATCGCCCTTGAAGCGGGTGAGCAACTGGTTGGCACAGGACCTGTGGCCGCCGGTGACACGGTGCGCTGGATCATCGGTGATACGGAAAGCGGCAGCGGGCCGACCCGAAGGATCCATATCCTTGTCAAGCCGACGCGCGCCGATCTTCAGACCAACTTGGTGATCAATACCGATCGCCGGACGTATCATCTCGAACTGCGGGCGGCCGAGCGCACCTACATGGCCAGTGTTTCCTGGTCTTATCCGCAAGACCAGCTCATCGCCCTACGCCGCCAGAACTCACAAGCGCAGGCCGCGGAGACGGCAGCGACCTCGCCGTTGCCGGCGCTGGAGTCGCTGAACTTTCGCTACCGGATCGAAGGCGACAATCCGGCCTGGCGACCGGTTAGAGCCTTCGACGACGGGCGGCAGGTCTTCATCGAGTTTCCGACCGGCATTGCGCAGGGCGAGATGCCCCCGCTCTGGATCATCGGCGCGCAGGGCGATGCCGAACTGGTGAACTACCGTGTGCGCGGCCGCTACATGGTCATTGACCGTCTCTTTGGCGGCGCTGAGCTTCGCCTGGGCGGAGATCGCCAACGGCGCGTCCGTATCGTTCGCATTGACGCGAGGCCGGCATCGTGACCGGCCCCGTTCCTGAGCAAACGCCGGACGATCCTCCTCGGCCAGAGCGCGAAATCGCCGCTGAGCTGCGTCTTCGGCCCGACCGGCCCAAGGTCGTCCGCCTGTCGCGAAAAGTGCTCGGCCTCATCGCGGGCGTTTCGGCCGTCGCCATCGGCGGATCGTTGATATGGGCGCTGCAATCCAGCCGACCGACAACGACCGCCGAGCTTTATAACACCGACAACAGGACCACGGCCGACGGCCTGTCGCGGCTGCCTACATCCTATGCCGGGGTGCCTCGTGAAGTGCCGCCGCTCGGGCCGCCGCTCCCCGGCGATCTCGGACGCCCCATGCTCAACAACGGCATCCAGCCCGGTCCTATCCCGGGCGCTCCGGCACCCGCGACCGCGACCGCGCCGGATCCGGAAGCCCAGCGCGTTGCGCAGGAGCGTCAGCGGATCGCTCAGGAACGCGAGGCCGCTCGCGCCAGTCGACTGTTCGCGGGGGAATCCCGCACGCCCGGCGGCGGTCCCTCAGCCGGTGGGCTCGAGATGCCGGGAGCGGCGTCGCCGCAACTCGGCGCCCTCGCGGCCGGAAGCGGTCAACCGACACCGCCGCCAAGCGAAGGCGATCGGAGGTCGGCATTCTTGGGCGGTCCCACTGACCGGCGCACGATCAGTACCGAAACGCTTCAGGCCCCGGCGAGTCCCTATACCGTCCAAGCGGGCGCTGTGATTGCCGCAGCGATGGTGACGGGCCTGCGCTCGGACCTGCCCGGCCAGATCACCGCGCAAGTCACCGAGAATGTCTACGATGGCCCCACCGGGCGCATCTTACTCATCCCCCAAGGTGCCCGGCTGATTGGACAGTACGACGCACAGGTCAGTTTCGGCCAATCCCGAGCACTTCTGGTCTGGAACCGCCTGATCCTCCCCAACGGCCGCTCGATCATCCTGGAGCGTCAGCCCGGTGCCGACGCCTCCGGCTATGCCGGACTTGAAGACAAGGTGGACAATCATTGGGGGCAACTTTTCCGCGCCGCGATGCTGTCCACCCTGCTGAGCGTCGGGTCGGAAGCAGGCACATCCTCCGATGAGAGCGACCTGCTTCAGGCGATACGGCGTGGCGGATCCGACAGCATCAGCCAGACAGGACGGCAGATTGTCGGCCGCTCGCTGAATATCCAGCCCACCATCACCATCCGCCCTGGCTTCCCGGTCCGCGTGATCGTCACCCGCGATCTCGTCCTCGAACCCTATAGAGGCTGAACCGATGACAATGCTCAAACTCGGCGCGCTGGTTGATGATCGCCCGGTTCGTCTGACGATCGATCTGCCCGCTGCAATTCACCGTGACCTGGCTGCCTATGCCGACGTCTTGGCGCGGGAGACCGGCACGAAGACCGAGCCGACCAAGTTGATCGCGCCAATGCTAGCGCGGTTCATGGCTTCGGATCGCGCTTTCGCCAAAGCCCGTCGGGCTAAGGCTCAGCCCTCGGGCGACGGCGACGGCTCGACATAGCCGCTCTTGAGGAACGACCAGAACCGCCGCAGCGGTGGGTTATCGTTTCCTGGATCACGGTACGCCGTCAGCGGCACCAGGGCGTCGTCCGCCTCGCTGGCGAGCGGCACCGCCACCACACCTTCAGGCAGCCGCCCCAGATCGGATTCGATCATCAAGGTGATGCCGAGGCCCATGCCCACCATGGATAGCGCCGTCTCCCTGCTGATAAAATGGGACCGGGTAGCGAGGCTCCGACCTGGGCCAGCAAGCCTCGCCGCCAATAGCTGGAGGGCCTCGGGTCCGGCCCCCCGCGCAGATACAAGAAAATCCTCGCCTTCGACATCAGCCCACGCAATGTCGGCGCTCGTGGCCAAGGGATGATCTGCGATCAGGACGACGTGGAGACGCTCGCGCCATAGCGGCATTGGTTCGCCGAATTTGTCGTCGGGCGCGCCCAGCAGCACGGCCATGTCGATTGCCCGCGAACTTATGCCCTCAACCATCTGCGATCGATCCCCCTCCACGATCTGGAGATCGACCTCGGGATGTTCCGCTGTGTAGGCGGCAAGCGCGTCGCGCAGGCGTCCCGTCGAGAGCGAAGTATAGAGGCCGAGCGTCAACCGGC
Source organism: Sphingobium limneticum (assembly GCF_008710155.1). Lineage (GTDB taxonomy): Bacteria > Pseudomonadota > Alphaproteobacteria > Sphingomonadales > Sphingomonadaceae > Sphingobium > Sphingobium limneticum. Next base: position 48,414 of record NZ_VYPZ01000016.1, on the reverse strand, counting down.
CGGCGACACCGCGGCTGATGGCCCCGGCATTGGCGACCGCGAGATCCAGCACGCGCAGCGCCTCACGGGCCTGGTCGAAAAAGATCAGGCCCGCTTGGGTCGGCTCCACACCCTCCGAAGAGCGGTGGAACAACGACACGGTGAGAACGTCTTCGAGTGTGCGCAGCCGGTGGCTCAGTGCCGACTCGCTGATGCCGATCACGGAGGCGGCGCGGCGAAGACTTCGATGTTCGGCAATGGAAAGCGCCAAGCGAATGGACGCCAGATCGAGGCCAAGGCGGCGACTGGGTTTTACGCCAGCCGTCATTTGATACCCAAGATCGACATCGCCAGCTTACTCATACACGCCAATTATCAGCACGATAATTTTGCGATGCTTAAGGGTTGATGACCTTTACTCGATACTTTTGTCGATGAACCCCAAAGTGTTAGCGTTCTCGATGAGCGTGCGGACTTTTGCCCGATCGAGGCCTCCCGGCACCTCCGCATCAATCTCCAGCTTCAGCGTCACTTCGCTGCCCGGGATCGTCGTGAGTTGCTCCACGATCGCTTCAACGATCTGATGGATTTCGCGCGCCGGTCGCTCGGCCGAGATCATGACGGTCCCGAAAAACCGGGTCGGCTTACGCTCCGGTGCCGGGGCATCCGGCGTTCCATCCGAAGGACCAGCGGCCGGGGGCACACCTTCTGGACTGGCGGGAGCGCCTGCAACGGGGGGCGGGCCGGGCTGCACCGGCGCCGGACGATGCGCTTCAACGATGTCAGGTTTGATGATGACACTGTCGCTGTCGATCACAACGGCGGCGTTGGTGGCGCGCTCGATCGCGATCCTCGAGTCCGGGGAAAAGCGGAGATTGGTTGAAGCGCTCTTCGCAAACGGCCGAAAGCGCGGGCAATCCTGAAAACGGCGGCGCCTGAACGAGTTCGGCCGGCAGCCGCTGGAGGTCCGCGGTCTTTCGTTTGACCCAGTCGTGGAGATGGCTCCACCGTATCAGCGTCTGCATACTGAGCGCGTAGGTCAGCGTTTCAACCGGCGCCCACTCCCCCATCAAGTTCACCCAGTGCCCGCACTCCTCCCAGATGCGGATCGGGTATCGAACCAGCAGCGTCCTCACCCGACGGCCGTCCTCCGCTGACAGCACGACGCCCGATGGCAGAGTCGCGAGCCACTGCATCGCGAGATCCACGAACGGACGATCTGCTACGCCGATCCGATGCCAGAGCGTGAGATCGGCGACCGACCCACGGATCAATGCTGCGCCAGGGACATCCTCTTCATCACCGGTGAGGAACACCGAAGGTGTAGTCACCCAAGCGCCATCTTGCGACAGGATCAGCTTCTCGGCCTTGAATACCTCCCTGATATTCTGGGCGTCAGCGGTCGAGCAGGTGTCCAGCATCTGGTCCAATCGCCGATACCATTTCTCGACCTCCTGAACCGGCGGCTTGGTGGATTTGGCAAGCGCGCGCAGCCGGTCGAGTAGCCTGGCAGGCCCGGTCGGCGATCGCCGAACACCAAGCAAATCCAAGAGGGGGCGTGTTGATTCTCGATCGAGCAGACCATGAACGAACGGCTCGACGTCGATGAGCGACTCTGTCTCGGACGTGCGGCGCAGCAGCTCGGACGGAACCTGGACCACATTGCGGGTATCTGGGAGGCACGGCTTGTCACGAAGTTTGAGCAGCCATTCGGACAGCAGTGGGTCGGATGTCAGCGATCGCGTGCTGCCAGTGGTGGCCACCTGCAGAATACGGGCGCTGGAGCACCGCGACCAATATCCTTCGCGTTGGCCAAGGATGCGGGCGGCCACCTTGGCCCAGACGCCCGGATCCGTGGTGGCCGACGCCTCCCAATGCTTCCAGTACGACGCCTCGAAATCCCAATCTTCGATGACAAAATTGTCCGTGACGTAGGGATAATACAGCGCACTCTTCAGGCCCCTGGCCTGGGCTTCCGCCAGATGCCGCGAGCGCGAGTAAATCGATCCCCGCCTGGCCACAAAAGGCGCGAATGTCTGGAGGCCAGAGCGACCTGAACCGACCCAACGCTGCCAGTCTTCCCGCGTGCAGGAGGTGAAGCTCGACATGTAGTCGGGGTGCAGAAGCTGGGTTTCCTGGACAGCCTCCGGAAGCAGATCTTCGAGCGTGCCATCATCATCGATGAGGACCGTCTTGGCTATAGGACGAAGCTTCCGATCTGCGCAGGCGTATCGAAAGGATGCCCCCGCCGTCGCACCCAGCTTGGCCGCAATCTGGGCGATCTGTACGCACTCGGTCATCTTGGGCTGACCGGTATTGAAGTAGTCGGCGGCCACTCTTTCGACGACAGCGTTAACATCGCTGGTGTCGGAAAGGCCGATCTTCGCGAGAACGGCAAACGCCGTTTCCACGACGTCGGAGCTTGTGCCTGCGCCATCGCCCTTGTCACGGCGCTGATCGGCGAGAAAACGCGTCCAATTCTGGTTCAGGACAATCAAATGCGCGGCGAGGAACTCCCAGTCGTCGTCAGACTGAAGAAGCTTCTTCTCACCAAGCCGGACAACCTCGGATGCCGAATAGAGGACCTCCTTACCCTGGACGGGAACGATCCTGAGGCGATCGGCATCCCGGCACTGATAACCGGTGACGTCAGGAGCGATGTAGGACCACAGGTTCAGCAAATTACGCCAGGTCGCCGGGCGGGGCAGATGGTTCGTCCGCAGGCGGTCGAGCAGGTCAGCTTTCGCGAAAGCATCGACCAAGCCCCAGTTTACAAGCTTTGTGCGATCCTTGGCTGAGACGTGACGGCAAAGCGCCGGCCTCGACTTCTTGTCGAGTAATGCCATCGCTTGGTCGGCAGGCCATATCTCAAAGATCGGCAAGGGCATGACGATCGCGCTCTTGGCAGGCAAGAGTTGGCCGTCTTCCGTCAACAGGATCGGTTGCTCCGCCACGACTTCGTCAAAAGCCAGCTCGACAATCGCTCCACATGAGCCTTCGAGGGTGGCTGCTTCGCGATCCACGTCCGGCATCAGCCCATAGGCTGTCGCGCGATCCAGCGGGCTGGTGGTGGTCTGCTCAAGCCACTGCATCATCGCCCGGCCCGCCAGTTCACCGGCGCGCTTGAGCAGCCAACGGTTGGTCGGCGAAGTTTCTGGATCCTTGATCTTCAGGCGCGCCGGATCCTGGATAAACGGCGCGTTGCAGGCGAATGGGAGCGTCGTCTCCACGCCGGTTGGCAACACGACATACAGCCTGCCCTTGGCGCCGAGGACGATTTCGATCCGGCACGGGGGAAAATCCCCGCCATCCTCGGCCCCCAGCATTCGCTCCTGGCGGATTTCCTCGAGCGCCTCGGCCGGGAAGGCCTCCTCATCCGAGCGAACGAGCAAAAATGGCTCGTCAGCCTTCGCATCGAGCGCCATCCACTCGCTACTGGGGATGGGGCCTGGTCCAAAGCTATCCCACTGGACGGCCTTGTCACCAATCTGAAGCCGGCGAATATTCTTGAAGAACAGCAGCGACACCGGGCTTTTCAGCCATTCCTCCAGGTTCTTCTCGACATCACGCCGCAAAAAGGCGTTGGCGATCGCGACCTCGACACGCGTTCCACCCAAGGACAGTTCTTGCTCATCGACCCAATGCGGCTCGGTGAACCGGTCGCGCTCGAACGCGACGGCCAGGGTCGGGGTGTAAAGCTCGACCCTGTCGCCGAGACTGAAGGTGCTTTTGAAGCCTATTCCGCGAAAACCGATCGTGTGCAGCGCTCGCTTGTTGGAATAGCCAAAGCGGCAAATCGAAGCGAAGTGGGCCTCGATGAAATCCTCGCCATTGTGCTGAAAAATAAAGCGATCATTCTCGATCGAGACCCGCGCCTCACTGGCGCCGGCATCGTCCGCGTTCTGCAGCAGCTCCGAGAGGATATGACGCGGGCTCTGCACCTGTTTGAAAAGCTGATGCCATGGGCCAGCCAGTTCGGGATCCGCTTCAAGCTGGTCCCATCGTTTGGCTGCGCGGTCCTTGATCGGCTGAAAATAGCCCGGTGGCGCGGCGGACCTGGCCGCGCCCTTGCGTTCCGAGATCATTGGGGCGCCTCCGCCCGCTCCAGCAAACGCGCCAGATGGAACTGGATGGCGGTATGCTCGAAGGACGGCTCGTGATCTGAAAGCGCCCCATGGACATAACGCGGGTCGCGCGCAGTACCATCTTCGACCTGTACGATGGCGAGGATGTACTTGTCCGGTTCATGAAGCGAAGTGATCACCTCCTGGCGGGTGATCATCACGGTGTCCGCGCCGTGAACCCGCCCCTTTACCTCGATAAACCGCAAGTGCTTGGTGCGTGGGTCATAGGACGCGATATCGTACCCGATTTTCTGCGCCGACACGTCGCTGGGCACATTGCCGAGTGCCCGCTCCGTCGCAATGACCGCGTCCATTGCAGCCAGCTCGATAGCGCGGCGCGCGTCAGCGTCGGCCGAGAACGGGGGTGGCGCTCCCTCGGCAGGAGTGGCACCCGGAATGCCGCGAGCGTCGAGAAGGCCGCGCGGGACGACAACCATCCCGCCCCGAACCCTCGGGGGCTGCGATGATATGAACCGCTCTTGTTCGAGCTGATCCATGCGACGCTTCTGGCGCTCGGCTAGGTCTTCAGCGCGCCGCTGGGCGTTTTGCCAGCTCAAGCGCGTCTTCTTACCCGCCTTCTCTTCTTCCTTCAGTTCAAACGCGCGCGAGTCCCAGTAGTTGATCTCCTTCTTGAGGCGGGCGCGCACTTCGCGCTCGACCTTCTCGATCTCGGGCAAGCGGCGCGCCTTGATCTCGGCCACATGCGCCTGCGCCAGCTCGACAGTGGCGAACCGCACGGCCGTTTTTTCCAGCTCAGTCGTCAGCCAGTCCTCAAGGAGGACGTCCTGCACGCTGGCGATCTCCTCAGGGGTGGCAGGGCGCAGGTTGAGGTGCGGCGCGATACCGGCGTTGACGGCCTCCCCCGCCTTGTTGATCGAGGCGAATTGAAGCTTCTGCGACACCACATGCGGCTTGCCCGCGCTGGTCGCCAGGCCATCTTGAATGCTGTGCTCAAGAAGGAAGACCGCAGACAGGTCAGTCCCAGCATCAAGGTCGTCGACCAAGATCGCGCCCTGACGCATGATCTGCTCATATTGCTCGCGCACGATGCTGATCACCGCTTCGAGCAACGGATGACCCGGGCACACAAATGTCGCGACCGGTTGCTGGTTGATCCGGCCCTTTTCGAAACAGATGCGCTCATACTTCTTCTGGATCGGCGCGCCGGTGCCGATCTGGCGATCCCGCTCGCGGATCCGGACCGGGACATGAGTGATCTCCCAACGCCCCTCTTCCCGGCGCTTCATCTTGCCGCCCAAATGCTGGAAAGCTTCAACGAAGAAGCTTTGGACATGGTGCGGTTGCAGCCGCTGAGCCTCGGCGCGCTCCATCTCCAGCCGCAGCTCCTCGACCTTGGCCTCGGGCATGGTGTCGTTCGTCAGCGCACGCCGCTGGAGCAACTCAAGCAGGTGCCCTTGATCGACCGCGCCATCGACCTGGCGGAATAGCCTGGCTTTGACGTCCTCCTGCTCGCCATACTGGATGGCCTGAAACAGGAGATCCTTGAGCGCGACACCCTCGAAAAGTTCGCCCAGGACATCATAGACCCGGCCGCCCAAGGCTTCCCGCGCCGCCTCGAGCTTCTCGAGAAGCCGAGCGTATACCTCGCCTTCGCGGGTATCGGCCGCGACGAGGTTCCACAGGTGGCAGACTTCGGTCTGGCCGATCCGGTGGATGCGGCCGAAACGCTGTTCGATCTTGTTGGGATTCCAGGGCAGGTCGTAGTTGACCATCAGGTGGCCGCGCTGAAGGTTCACACCTTCGCCGGCTGCGTCGTTGGCAATCAGCACCAGCATGTCGCGGTCCTGCATGAACCGCTCGATGACCTTGCGCCGCTCTTCCCGCGACACGCCGCCATGGATCACATCGACCGCATCAGGATTGCCGAGCCGAGCGCGGACCTTGTCGACCAAGTAATGGAGCGTGTCCTTCGGCTCGGTGAAGATGATCAGCTTGCGACGATTGCCGTCGGCATCGACCATGAGGTCATCGTCGAGGATACGATTGAGCTGCGTCCACTTGGCGTCGAGGCCAGAACGCAGGACCCCTAGCGCCATGGTCTCCAGGCCTTTGAGCGTCTCAACTTCGAGCGCGAGCTGCTCGACCGTCTCCGCGGTCGTCGCGCCAGTCGCGATCAGGTCTTCGAGGTCGTCAATCTCGTCCTGGCCATATTCCTCGATATTCTTGAGGATGTCGGCATTGACGTCCGGCGCGGCAAAGCCCGCACGGCGGCCCTTGGCGGCAAGCCGAGCCTCCCCGAGTTCGTTTTCAAGCCGCTCGCGCCGGCGCTTGAGCGACTGGTAGATCGCCGCTGGTGATGAGGCGAGGCGCCGCTGGAGAATCTGCAGGGCGAAGCCGACATTGTTGCGCTTCTTTCCGTCTCCTTCGGCGAAGCGCTGCACCCGATTCATCTCGGTACGCACATACTCGGTGACGGCGGTGTAGAGCGCCGCCTCCAGCTCGGAGAGCTGATATTTGACAGTGTACGCCCGGCGTTCCGGAAACAGCGGTCGACCGTCGAAGCGGAGCAATTCCTCCTTGGTGAGGCGGCGCATCATGTCGGCGGTGTCGGCGTAGTGAACGCCGTCGCGGAAGCGTCCCTCAAAACGGTCCCCGTCGAGGAGCGCCATGAAAAGCTGAAAATCCTCCTCCTTGCCGTTGTGCGGCGTGGCCGACATCAGCAGTAGGTGGCGACACGCTTCGCCGAGCTTCTGACCAACCTGATAGCGTTTGGTGTATTTAACGTCGCCGCCGAAATAGGTCGCCGACATGCGATGCGCTTCATCGCAGATGATAAGGTCCCACTCGCGGGCGCTCGCCAGCTTTTCCTGCAACTCCTCGTTCCGCGCCAGGACATCGAGGCGAACGATCAGCCGGTTGCGGTCCTCGAACGGATTACCTGACCGTGACGTCTCGATCATGTCCCGGGTCAGGATGTCGAATTCGAGATTGAACTTCTGACCCAGCTCGTCCTGCCATTGCTCCACCAGGCTGCCCGGCGCCACCACAAGACAGCGCTCGAGATCACTGCGCGCGATCAACTCCTTGATCAGCAGGCCGGCCATGATCGTCTTGCCCGCCCCGGGATCGTCGGCCAGCAGGAAGCGTAGTGGCTGGCGCGGCAGCATCTCGCCATAGACGGCCGAGATCTGGTGCGGCAGCGGATCGACCAGACTCGTGTGGATGGCCAGATAGGGATCAAAAAAATGGGCGAGCTTGATCCGGTTGGCCTCGGTCACCAGTCGAAGCAGCGCACCATCGCCGTCGAAAGACCAAGGCCGCCCGTTGACCTCGACTTCGAGCCGGTACTCGTCGTCGCGATAGAGCACGGCTTCGGCAACGGCACCGTTCAGATCGCGGTAGACGACGTTGATCGCCTGATCGCCGATCCAGTCGACAGACAGGATCTGGGCCGCCTGGGGTGAGGCGATGCCGCGCACCGACGCGCCATTCCGAATCTCTTCAAGCCTTGCCATATCTACCCTTACTGACCCCGACCGCCCTGATGCTCACACCGCAAAATCGGCTTTCTCCAAAGCCGCCTCGGTCTCGGCCTGATTGACGACAACGATGTGCTGACTCCGGGCCGGCAGCTTGGCGGCGTCGCCCAAGAGGCCGAGCCGCTTCAGAACATAGAACAGCATGGCGTAGCGCACGGTTAGGACCGCTGAGCCTTTCTCCATGCCATAGTCTTTGGCGACGACGGCCTTCTGACTTGTGGTCAGATCAGGGTGAGGGCCAATCTCGACACCGAACCGCTCTTGCCAAAGCGCGTCATGCTCTGCGGGCGCGCCAGGTTCGCCGAGGCTCCCGATCCCGAGAACGCGCGGCAGCAGGAAATCCTTGAACTTGTCGGTGACGTGACAATAGCCGCGAACGTGCCAGCGGAAGCCGTCATAGCCGAAGGCGTGGGGCGTGATCCGTCGCCAGATCGGATCGGGCCGATCCTTGCTCATCGACTGATAGTGAATGTCCACCGACCGGTGATCGCGCACGGCGCTGAGGACCGTGCGCAGCACGGACGCGTCGATATCTCTCCGGGGTGTCAAGGCGATGTCAGTGTCGGGAACCTGGGTGATCCAGGATTCCGATAGATCGATCAGTCCTTCAGCGACCGACCGCAGGCGCGACAGATAGCCGTCGGGATCGGGCTTGAGGAAATGGGGCTCGAAATGCTCGCTCGCGACGTACCGCTTGGCACTCTTGTCGTAGAGGGCGTTGTTGGGCGCTCGCTCCTGGTAGAGCGTCAAATCCTTTGATGCTTGCGGCACCGAGACGTCGAACATCTCGATGATGTCCGAGCGATTGACCCCGCCTTCCCAGAACAGGCGGAACTCGATGAACTCGAGCCGACGCTCAACGCCCCACTTCAATGTCGTCAGGCTTTCCGCCATCCGAATCTTCCTCCAAAACGGATGCAGATAAAAACTATATGGACACATCTGCACGACGTGTGTAGTTTCTATTCCCATCACGGAGTCGCGTCAAGCGAAACCGTGCCGGGCAACAGGAGGACCACATGGCCAAGACCCCCTCGAAGAATGAAGTAACGAGCAAGAAAGCCGCGAGTGCGGCATCGCAGGTGCTGCGCGACCCCAAGTCGAGCGCAGCGGCAAAATCGGCGGCGGCTTCGGCGCTGACGCAGCGCCCGAACAAGAAGTAAGTCAGGGAGAACGACGATGACCACCCTTTCCAACCGGCGGACCATCGTCGCCCATGGCCGTTTGGCGATGCGCGAGTTGCGCCTCGACGCGGCGCGGCAGCGCCGACACGGCGTGCAGATCATGTCATTTGAACAACTCACGGTCCGTCTGGCCGGTGGCTTCGCCCGTCCGATCGATGACGAGTGTTTGCGAACCGCGATCCAGGCCGTGCTGCCGGACACGACCCTCGGAGAGCTGGAAAGCATCAAGCTGCTTCCTGGCATGGTCGATGCGGCGGCCGACACCCTCCACAAGGCGTGGCGGGCCGGTATCGACTTGGCCGCTCGCGCCGGGGATCATCCTCGGCTCGACTCGATCGCGCGCCTGGAAGCTGCGGTTCTAGCCCAGTTGCCGCCCGGTATGATGCGTCCTACCGATCTCGTGGCCCGCGCATTGGAGCGCGTTGCTCATGCTCATGCGGTTTTGGGTCCGCTCGAGATCGTCGGTATCACCGAGCTTTCGCCGTGCTGGCGTCCGCTCCTGCAGGAGCTCACCGCGCATACTTCGGTGAGCTGGACAGCCGGCCCTCGGCCGACCCCGCTGTGGCTGGACGCGTTCGACGTCACGATCAACCGGGCAGACCCAACCGCTCCGGCAATCAGTACGGTCAGCGCCGCGACTGCCTATCACGAGGCGATCGAGGCCATTCGATGGGCGCGGGGCCTGATGGCTTCAGGAGAAGCGGAGGCCGCCGACATCGCGATCGCGGCCGCATCGACCGGTGACTATGACGATCACCTCCTCGCCCTGCGCGCCGATGCGAACCTGGATCTTCACTTCGTCCACGGCATCAAGGTCACGACAACCCGGGATGGTCAGGCGGCTGCGGCACTCGCGGATCTCCTCATTCGCGGCTTCTCGCAGACCCGGATACGTCGGCTCGCAGCGTTGTGCGGTTCGGAAACCGGCCCCTTTGCCGGCTTTCCGCAGGGCTGGCTGCGCGTCCTGCCGACCGACGCGCCGCTGGCTTCACCGGCATCTTGGCAACGCTTGCTGGACCGGCTGACCGCCGACGACTGGCCCGACGCGACGGATCATACGCCGACCTTGCGTGGCATCATTGATTTGTTGGCGAAGGGACATCCGGCAGCCGACGAGATCGGCGCAGCCTTTCTGTCCGGACGCGCCCTGGCGATCTGGCGCAAGGCACTGCTGGCTGGACCATCGGGGTCGCTCGATGCGACCCTGGACAGCCTGAAACAAGATGACGGGCTTGAGGCCTGCGTTTCCGTGGCTTGGATGCCCGCAAGCGCCTTGGCGGCTTCGCCGCGCCGTTTTGTTCGGCTCATCGGCATGAATTCATCGCGCTGGCCGCGCGGCATTTCCGAAGATCGTCTGATTTCCGATCACATCATCCCAACCGCTGAGCTGGACCCGCTGCCGGTCGGCGCGGCGGATCGGCGAGATTTTGAGACCATCCTCGCCACGACGAGCGGTCAGATCGTCATGTCGCGCGCTCGCCGCGACAGCGAAGGCCGCTTGCTGGGGCGCAGCGCGCTGCTCGGTCCGGCATCTGAGGAGATCTACATCCGGCGCAATGCGGTTCCGGCTCACGCATTCAGCGAGACCGATCGATTGATGGCACGACCCGATGAGTTCGCGCGGGACAGCCAGGCCATCAGCGCCACCACGGCTTGGCGCAACTGGCATCGCAAGGAGATTACACCGCACGATGGACTGGTTCGCGCTGACCATCCTCTCCCGCAGGCCATCCTCGGCCGGACTCAATCGGCCAGTTCGCTTCGTCTGCTGCTCCGCAGCCCGCTCGGCTTTGTATGGCGCTACGGGATGCGCCTGCGCACCCCAGAGAGCGGCGCGGACCCGCTTGTCCTTGATGCATTGGCAATGGGCGACCTAGTTCACATGACACTCGATCTGGCGCTTGCGACGCTTGAAAAGGGCGGCGGCCTCGCCGCGGCTGACGAAGCGCAGATCGCTGGCGCCGTGCAGGATGCTGCTGCCAGGATCGCGGTCGTGTGGGAAAGCGAACGAGCGGTCCCACCGGCGCTCATCTGGCGACGGACGCTCGACGACGCCCGGATTCTTACCACGCGCGCCCTGACTTACGGCGACGAGCATCTGCCCGACGCCCGCTCTTTTGGCGAAGTCGCCTTCGGCGGCGCGACGCCCAAGGCGGACACCGCCAGCCCGTGGGATTCGCAGACACCCGTCGAAATCCCCGCAACCGGCTTTCGCATCGCCGGCTATATTGATCGCCTGGACATTGCCGGAGACGGCAAGCGCGCGCTCGTTCGTGATTATAAGACCGGACGGCCGCCCAAGGACGATATCAGTCTCGATGGTGGCCGCGAGTTGCAACGCTGCCTCTATGCCTTCGCCGTCAAGGCCCTTCTTGGCGACGACGTGTCGATCAGTGCATCGCTGCTCTTTCCGCGCGATCAGGTCGACTTCCAACTCGGCGACCCGGAAGCGACACTCACCGAGATCACCGGCTATTTGCAAGCCGCTAGGGCGAACCTTCAATCCGGCCAGGCCCTAATCGGTCCGGACACCGGCGGCGCATACGACGATCTGGCGTTCGCCCTGCCGGCCAATGCGGGCGCCACCTACTGCAAACGAAAACTGCCCGCCGCGACCGAAGCTTTCGGCGATGCTGCGCTGGTCTGGGAGGCGCAGTGATGACCGCTGCTACCAACACACTGCGCGATGACGCCGCCCGCCGCACCGCCATCGGCGTCCATGATCGCTCGATCCTGGTCGAAGCCGGCGCAGGCTCCGGCAAGACAGCCGTGATGGCCGGCCGCATCGCCGCCATGCTCGCCGAGGGCATCGCGCCCAAGTCGATCGCAGCCGTCACCTTTACGGAATTGGCAGCCAGCGAGCTGCTGATCCGCGTTCGCGACTTCGTTGCCGACCTCGCGACCGGCACAATTCCGACCGAGTTGCGCATCGCATTTCCCGACGGCTTGTCAGCCAACCACAACGAGAACCTTGCGGCCGCCGCATCGGTCATCGACGAGATCACCTGCTCGACAATCCATGGCTTCTGCCAGCGCCTGATCAAGCCCTACCCGGTCGAGGCGGACATCGATCCCGGCGCGAGCGTGATGGACCGCAACCAAGCCGATCTCGCTTTCATCGAAATCGTCGAGACGTGGCTGCGCGAACAGCTCTCGGGCGGTGAAGGCGGCATCATCGCGGAAATGGTGCTGCACAATCCCGGCGAAACCGTCGGCTTGATCCACAAGATCGTCGCCAACCTGCGCAAACGCAGGACCGTTTCCGCGCCGCCGGTCAGCGGCCTGGCCCCGCACCTGGGCGCTTTCCATCACGCCGTCGATGGTTTGATGGAGTTCATCCGCACCGCACCAGCGGTGGAGGAAGAAACCGCCATGCTCGCCGAGCGCTTCGCCGGAATGGCCGCAGGGCTCGACAGCGGGCCGGTCATCGAAACGCCAGTCGGCTTGGTGCGATTGCTGGTTACACAGCCGCATTCCGACCTCTGCACCAAAACCGGCTCGTTCCTTGCCTACAAGAAGAAGGGCAAATGGGTCGAAGCCGCCAAGCGCGAAGGCTTGGCCAAGACCGAAGGCGAACGGCTGAACATCGCGGCGGATGCGCATTACGCCGCGTGCTGCCAAGCCTGGCAGGATCTGGTCCAGAACGTCGCCAGTCGCGTCCTGTGCGACCTCATCGCTCAGGTACAGCCTGTGCTGGCCCGTTTCCGGGACTACAAGCGTTCGGCCGCCCAGCTCGATTTCGACGATCTGATCTTCGCGGCGCGCGATCTTTTGCGCGATCATGACGATGTCCGACGGTCCCTCGCCGCCCGCTTCGCCCACGTCCTTGTCGACGAGTTTCAGGATACTGACCCGCTTCAGACGGAAATCTTCTGGCGCCTCTGCGGCGAGCCGCCGGCCGGGGTCGCGAGCGCAGACTGGAGCGCCTTCACGATCCGTCCCGGCGCGCTCTTCCTCGTCGGTGATCCCAAGCAGGCGATCTATCGCTTCCGCGGCGCCGATGTCAGCGCCTATGTCCGCGCGCGCGATGCCTATCTCGCGCAGGACCCTGAGAGCGTCCTGGCGATCTCCACCAATTTCCGTTCCTGCGCGCCGATCCTGACCTATGTGAACGACCGCTTCGAGGCGCTGCTTTCGAGCGAGGGCCAACCCGGCTTCACGGCGCTCGATCCCTTTCACGCCGATCGCGGCGAGGCCCTTTGCGTTGCGGCTCTCGACGTTGCCGTTGCCGATGAGAATGGCAAGGCCTCAGCTGAGCAACAGCGCGACGGTGAAGCCGACGCGATCGCCCAAATGTGCGCCCGGTTGATTGGCAGTGAGATGATCCTCGATCGTCGCTCAGGCGCCAGTCGACCTTGCCGGCCAGGCGACATCGCGTTGCTAGCGCCCACCGGCAGTGATCTTTGGCGATACGAGGAGGCGCTCGAACGCCACGGCATCCCGGTCGCCACGCAGGCAGGCAAAGGCCTGTTCCGCCGCCAGGAGATCCAGGATCTGATCGCGCTGACGCGTGTTCTCGCCGACCGCCGTGACACGCTCGCCCTCGGGGCATTGCTGCGCGGCCCGCTCGTCGGTCTGACCGAAGAAGAACTGCTCGACATCATCTGGGCACTTCCTCGTGCAGAAGACGATCCCGAACGGCTGCCCCGCCTCGACCTCGGCGTTGAGCTCGAGCATATCGCGCATCCGCTGGCCCGATCGACCATCGAGACGCTACAGGCACTCTATCGTCAAACCAACAGCACCACACCGCACGACCTTTTGTCGCAAGCGATCGACGCGCTGCGGGTCCGTCCCATCCTGCTGGAACGCCATCGCGGCCAAGCAGAGCGCGCGCTTGCCAACGTCGATCTCTATCTCAGCCTGACGACGTCCTTTGCTGTTCGCGGTCTGCGCGCTTTCGCCGAGACGATGACAGCGGCGTGGACCGATGAGGCCCGGGCGGTCGAGGGACGGCCCGATGCTCAGGAAGAGGCCGTGGCGCTCTACACGATGCACGCGGCCAAGGGCCTTGAATGGCCGATCGTCGTCCCGATCAACACGATGACCGGCATCATGGCGCCCGAAAGCGCCGTGACCGACCGCGACAGCGACACCTTCTATTGCCCGGTGTTTGGGGTGAAGCCTGTTGGCTATGAAGCTGCGCGGGACGCCGAGAAGGCCGAACTCGACCGGGAGCGCATCCGATTGTGGTATGTCGCAGCAACGCGCGCCCGCGAGCTTCTGGTGCTTCCGCGCCTCGATGCGGCGCAATCGAAATCTGCATGGATTTCGCTTCTGGATCTTTCGCTTGCCGAACTGCCGGCGCTCGACCTGTCGCATTTGCCGCCCGAGCTCGACCTTGCGGCAGGCGGCGAGGCCAACGACCAGACCCGGGATGATTTTGCCGCTGAAGCGGCATCGATCGTAGCGCGACAGCGTCGCCTGATCTGGCTTGCGCCAAGCCGCGACGAAAGCGCCGATGGACCGGTTTTGACCCCGGAAGCGGTAGAAATCTGGGCAGCGTCGGAGGCCGGTCAGCCCGATGACGAGGCGGTGCGCCCCAATGTTCAGGGCGGTCGCGAAAGGGGCCTGATCCTGCACAAGCTGCTGGAAGAGGTCCTGACCGGCGAGACGCCGGACGATGCCGGAGCCCTCAGCGAGCGCGCACGAGCGCTCATCGGGGAGATCGGCAGGCCCGTTATGGCAGACCCTTCTCAGGGCCTTTCTCCAGACGAGCTTGCCGGTTGCGTAGTCCGCACATTGGCGCTCCCCGAGATCGCGGAGTTGCGTCCTACGTTGGTGCCCGAGCTGGCGGTCTATGCAGCGGTGGACGTTGACGGCGTCGAACAGGCGACTGTGGGAATCGCTGACGCCACCAGCTTCGACAACGGGGACAGGCCAACCGTTGTGATCGACTGGAAAAGCGATGTGCAGCCGACAGCCGAAACCCTCAATCACTATCGCGCGCAGGTACGAGCCTATCTCGACATGACGGGGACTGACCGCGGCCTGATTGTCCTCGTCACGACAGGGCAGGTCATCGCCGTCACGCCCACAACCGCGCCCCTGGCCGCCTGAAGAGAAGGGAACGGACGCCATGCTGACGCGAGCGACCGCCAAGGCGCCTGAACAGGATGATCTGTTCAGCGAGGAGGTGACGTTTCTGTTCCCGGCTTTGCTGGCGCTGGAAGGCAGGCTTCTGGGCAGCGCTGTGCGTCAGCAGGCGGTTCCCTCCGCTCTAACCCCATGCCGCCTGAAGCCGTTCACGGTTCGGCGGGTAAGCGGCTTTGAGACGAACCTGAAAAGCGGCGAGACGCTGAAAATCATTAGCGCCAAAACGGCAGCCTCGCTCGATGCCGACCTCGTCCTGCTTGTCCCCGGCGCGACAACGACCCAATCCATCCGTGAGGCGCTCGAACGTGGTGAAGGGCGTTGGCTGCATCCAAAGCCGATCGATCCGGCAGCATTGGGTGCCCAGGCTATGCTGCAGCGGCTGACCGGGGTTACGGCATCCTGGGAGGATGCGTTTCATCTGCGCGAAGGTCGTGCGGCCACAGATGACAAACCGCTCTATCCGGGATTACGGCGGCCGCAGATCGGCGCCCTTCACGCCGCGCTTGCTCATGCGACGCGCTCGACGGACCCCGCCACGATCGTCATGCCGACCGGCACGGGCAAGACGGAGACCATGCTTGCGCTCAATGCGCGTCAGCGGTTTGGTCGCTTGCTCGTCGTGGTTCCGACGGATGCGCTGCGCGAGCAGATCGCTGCGAAGTTCGAGACGTTTGGCGTCCTAAAGGCACAGTCGTGTCTCGACGTCTCTGCGCTATTTCCCGTGGTCACCCGGCTCACCCGCATCCCGACCTCGATCGCCGAAGTCGATCAGATCTTCGACAGCGCCAATGTCATCGTCACCACCATGCATATTGCCGGCCGCGCCGAACCGCCGGTTCAGGAGCATATGGCGACCCGAGCCTCGGCGCTCTTCATCGATGAGGCACACCACATCGGGGCTCGTACCTGGGCATCCTTTCGCGGACTGTTCGCCGAACGCACGCCGCCCATTCCGGTCGTCCAGTTCACTGCCACACCGTTCCGCGAAGATGGTCGCCGCGTCGACGGGGAGTTCATCTATACCTATCCGCTGAAGAAGGCGCAGCAGGAGGGGTATTTCAAGCCGATCCGGTTCGAGGCGGTGTTCGGACTCGATCAACTCGACGCGGACCAGGCGATCATCGACAAGCTGGGTGACGTGCTCGCCGCCGATCTGGATGCCGGCCTCAATCATCTGGCGATGGCCCGGTGCAGCACCATTGAGCGCGCCAAGCATCTCCATCGCCTCTACACGCTTGCCTACCCGGACTACCGACCCGTCATCGTTCACAGCCAGCAGTCGCTTAAGGAGCGTCGCGAGAATCTTGCCGCTTTGCGACGGTTCGACAGCCGGATCATCGTCTGCGTCGACATGCTCGGTGAGGGCTTCGACCTACCGGAGTTGAAAATCGCGGCGCTGCACGATCATCACAAGAGCGTCGCAGTCACGATCCAGTTCGTCGGCCGCTTTACACGCCAAGATCCCAGGTTGGGAGACGCCACGGTCATTGCCAACACCGGCGTCGATGACGTGGATCGTTCGCTCGCCAGGCTCTATGCAGAAGATGCAGACTGGAACGCGCTGGTGGAGGCCCTCAGTTCGGCAAAGATCGAACGTCAGGTACGCCGCGCCGAGATGTTCAAGGGGTTCTCCGGCGATCTGAGCGACATTCCGCTCCAGACGCTTGAGCCAAAGATGAATGCCGTGGTCTACCGCACGGCCTGCGACGCTTGGGACCCGTTCCAGGCCGAAGAGCTCTACAACGCCGGGGTCTATCTCGGCATGAAGCTCAACGCTCACAAACGCGTGGCGATCTTCGTGACGCGCGCCGAAGAACAGGCCCGTTGGACCACCGCGCAACAAGCGGTCAACGTGACCTGGGACCTGCACATGCTGCACTGGGATCAGGCTAGCGGACTGCTCTACATCAGCAGTTCCGCAAAGGGGCCTTTTGATCGTCTCGCCAAAGCGGTGTGCGGTGAGACCGCCCGCCGCGTCGAAGGCGAAGAAGTGTTTCGCAGCCTCCATGGGTTCAAGCGACTCATTCTGCGCAATCTCGGACTTACCCATCACCAGGGCCGAGGGGTTCGCTATTCAATGTACATGGGCGTTGACGTCGCCGACGGTCTCGACAGCGCAAAGTCCCAATCGAGGATCAAGAACAACATCTTCGCCACGGGCTTTCTTGACGGGATGCCCGCCTCGCGCGGCTGCTCCGCCAAAGGCAAGTTCTGGTCGAGCGCGAAGGTTCGCGACCTCACCGACTGGGTTGATTGGTGTCAGGATGTCGGCCGCACGGTCAACGACCCAAGCATCACGACCGATGGGGTCTTCAAGAGCGCGATGCGCCCTTGCCAAATCAACGAGCGCCCGACCGTATCACCCGTTGCGATCCACTGGCCTGAATCGTTGATCATGCAGATCGAAGAACGCATCGAGATCTCGTTCGGCGATCAACCGGTCTCGTTCACCGAATGCGATATAGAGCTGCTCGACAATGCCCGCACGGGACCGCTGCGTTTTGCGGTCCGTAGCGACGATCATTCGGCCGAGTTCGAGATCGTGTTCAGCGATGGCGGCGCCCGCTATCCGCAGCGCAGTGGTCCCAAGGCCACGATCAAGATCGGCAGCAAGTTCCAGTCGCTTTCGGAATCCTTTGCCGACGACTCGCCTCAGATTGATTTCGGCGATGGCTCGCTGCTCATCTACAGCCACCTTTACAGCCTGCCGGAAGGCGAGACGGTCGAGCCCTACCCGGTGGCCAAGATCGAAGCCTGGGACTGGTCGAAAGCCAATATCCGCGTCGAATCGCAGGGCACGGCCAAGCGCGCAGACTCCGTCCAGCGCACGGTGATCGAGGCCCTGCTAACGGACCCCGATCCCTATGACGTGATCTTCGATGATGACGGCAAGGGTGAGATCGCAGACGTCGTCGCCCTGCGGATTACCGACAGCGTCGTTTCGGCCACCCTGTTCCACTGCAAATATTCCGGGGCCGATACGCCAGGCGCGCGGCTTAGCGACCTGTACGAGGTTTGTGGACAGGCCCAGAAATCGGCGCGTTGGCGCGACCGCCCCAACCGAATGCTGCAGCATATGCTCAAGCGTGAGCAGAAGCGTCGTGACAGAGGTCTCAGCTCTCGGATCGAAACGGGCTCCGCGGCCGCGATCAAGAAGCTGAAGGCGGGGTGGCAGGATTATCGGTTCGAATATGACGTTCGGATCGTGCAACCTGGCCTGTCGCGCAAAGCCATCGGGGAAGAGGGCCTCCACCTGTTGGCCGGCGTCGAGACCTACCTGCTCGAAACTCGCGGAATGCGCCTTCGTGTCATAGGCAGCGACTGACAGTCGATCACTAGGGACGCTAGTCGTCCATTGAATAAGCCACGGGGGGCCAATGTCTTCACTTGCCTGGATTGATTTCGATGAAGCCGAGCGCCAGCGCGCGCAGCGGATCATGGCGCTATTCCAGGAGCGGGAAACCCGCGACGAACTGGGTCTGGGCGGCATCCGCGATTCGATCGCCGATCACCTTTTCCCGGGCACCAGCACGATCCAAACCCGGCTACGCTACATGCTGTTCATCCCTTGGCTGTTCCAGATGCTCGAAGGATCATCGGCCGGGGCGGATCAGCTCGCGAGCGAAGCGCGCGCCCTCGAAAACCGGCTCGCCAACGCGCTCAAGGCCGGCGGCGAGTCCAACGGCATCATTGGCAGGGATGCCGGTGCGGACCTCCAGAGACTGCCCAGTTCGGTCTACTGGGCCGGGCTCGGTACATGGGGCATCCGTCTCTTCCCAGGCTCAACCGACAACCTCTTTTCCTCCATGCGCCATCTCCAACGCGCGCGGCCTCGTGTCCGCGAAAGCGAGGATTCAGCGTCCGAGGCCCAAGCCCTTCAGATCTGGACCCCGACGCTGCCAGCGCGTCCCACCGACCTGCTCGACTATACGCAGTTCAAGCTCTCGCTCGACGAGGCCCAGTTCATCATCGATCGGCTCATCGCCCATCAACCGCACAGCCTCTTGGCGTTTTTAGCGCGAAGCGGGTCCAGCCAAGCTGAATGCGACAACATCTGGGAGCACCCCCATCTTGCCGATTTCCCTGACGACGCCCGTACATTGGTCGGCCATGGCGCCATATTCTCTAGCGTGATGCACGGCGCCTCGCTGCTCTACAACTTGCTGCTCAGTCGGCTCCGTGATCGGGCCGAATGGATCGAGAAATACGAGGTGCGGTTTGCCGAATGGCAATCCAGCCTGGACATGGCCGCAATCCGGGCTTGGTCACTCGATGCGTTCTGGGCGGCGATCGATCATCCCGCACACAGCATCCGGCCCGCAGCCAAACGCTTCGTCGCCGAATGGCTTGGCCTGTTGACATCGGGCAGCGTCCTAGACGGTGCGCTGACGCCGGCCGCCCGTCTTGTGCAGGATCGCGAGCGGCGACTGAAAACAAGCCAGTCCCGATTTGCCAATCGAGCCGTGCGAGACCGTTGGACAGGCGCTTCTGGTGTCGAGCCGCTGACCTTCCGATGGGCGCAAGCCAAGTCGCACCTGCGGGATCTTGCCAGTGCTGAATAGAACGACGCTCGATCCGGAAACCCGCGTTCTCTACGGCGACAGCCTTCAGCCCCCTCCGGGCTATGTCTTCGACGCTGCGATCGCGACGACTTTCTCGCTCGATTTCGAAACCGCGCTCGCCGCACCCGTCAGCCTCGCCCTGTTCGCGGCTGAAAATCGTGACGACATTCTTACCCACCCGCTGGCGTTGCTCGAAGGCGCCGAGCGGATCGCTGGACGCCTCGTCATCTATGCCGATGCAGGGCATCTACATGCTCAAAGCCGCCCTCATTCACGGCTCTGCTCTCTGCTCGAACGCATTATCGTCGAAGTCGCTGCACCGCGCGAAGGTGCGTTCCATCCCAAGCTCTGGGCTCTCCGCTATCGGCCGACGCGCGCCGAAGATCCGACGCTCCTGCGGTTGCTGGTGCTCTCGCGCAACCTTACGCGAGATCGGTCTTGGGACATCTCGCTACGTCTCGATGGCGAGCTGACGCGCCGCCCCGATGCGAACAACCGGCCGCTGTTCGATCTTCTGAGCCGACTGCCAGACCTCGCCGTCGCGGGCATCTCCGACGATGCGCGCACACTGACCGCTGAGGTTGCCGAAGATATTCGGCGCGCCCGGTGGAGCGTGCCCGACCGGTTCGACGAGGTCAGCTTCGCGGTCAACGGGTTCGGCGGCAAAATCTGGCAGCCTACGTCCTGCGCGCGACTGGGCGTCATCTCGCCCTTTTGCGATACCAGTGCGCTCAACCTGCTCAGCGGGCTGCCGACAGCAGAAAAGGCCGTCATCATCAGCCGCCCGGATCAATTGGCTTGCGTCGACAGCGCCACACTAGACGCTTTTGAACGCGTTTCCGTCCTCGACGAAATGGCCGCCAGCGAAGACGGCGAGGAGGTCTCCACCAGCGCGCTTCAGGGACTACACGCCAAGGCATTCATCGCCGAGACGGGCTGGGACACGATCCTGACGATTGGGTCCGGCAACGCGACGCGTCCTGCCCTTCTGTCGGGCAACAATGTAGAGCTCTTCGCTTCGCTCAGAGGCAAGCGATCTAAGGTCGGCAGCGTCGAGCAGATCATGGGCGAGAAGGGCTTTGGGCGCCTCACCCGCACCTTCGTTGCCAGCGAGCTTGAACCCATTGATCCCGCCACCATCGCCGCAGAGGCAAGGCTCGACGACGCACGCCGCGCTTTGTGCCGCGGTGGATTGCGCCTGCGCTGTGAGCGGATCGAAAGCATTGACGGCGATGCGCACCCGTGGCGCGTCTGGCTTATTCCCACGGAGCCGTTGCCGCTTGTCGGGATCGCCTCGCTGCAGGTTTGGCCCATCACCCGAGGAGATGGCCATGCCAGCGATGTGCTGGATGCCCTTCGCGCAGGAACGGCTGTCGATCTCGGTGCCATGCCGATCGTCGACCTCACCCGCTTTCTGGCCCTTCGGTTGACCGCAGACGGTGCCCAGGTGTCAGCCCTGTTCAGCACCAGTCTGGTGATGGAAGGCCTTCCACCTGAACGCCATGCCGCCATTCTTCGCTGGGTGATCGACAGCCGAGATGCGTTCTTTCGCTATCTGCGGCTCCTCTTGTCAGAACTCGGCGATCCATTCGGCGCGGCCTTGGCGGCGCAGGAAGGTTCCGGCAGCATGGCTTGGGCCAGTGCCGCCGACGACGCACCGCTCTTGGAAGATATGGTTCGCGCCTTGTGTCGTGGAGGCGAAAGACTTCATGCAATCGAACGCCTGATGACGCGATTGGAGGCTGGCAACGTTACCGGCGCCGATCCGATACCCAGCGATTTCCGAACCCTTTGGGATGCTTTCCGCATTGCCCTCCAGGATCAGGGCCTCAGCCATGACGGATAACCGGTTTGAAGCCGAAGCTGCCCTCGCTCCGCTGAAAGCCTTTCAGCGTCGTACAGTCGATTATGTGTTTGACCGGCTTTACGGCGATCAGGATCCCGTCAGGCAATTCCTTGTCGCGGACGAAGTGGGCCTTGGCAAAACCATGGTCGCGCGCGGCGTCATCGCCCGCACTATCGAGAAGCTTTGGGACAGCACCGACCGGATCGATATCCTCTATATCTGTTCCAATCAGGCGATTGCAGCTCAGAACATAAATCGGCTCAATGTGCTTGGCCGACGCGAGCTGGCGTTACCGACGCGCATGACCCTTATCCCGCTCCAGGTCCGGGGCGATCAGGGGCTCGACGCCAACAAGGTCAACTTCATCAGCCTGACACCAGGCACGACCTTTGACCTGCGCTCGACCACAGGCGTCACGCAGGAACGCGCCTTGCTGCTGCGGATGCTCGAAGACCGGGTGTCGCGGCCGCGCGGCCTGCACAATCTGCTTCAGGTGTCCGCCGGTGTTGATGGCTGGAATACCGCCGTCCGCGAGCTGTCTCTGGATGGTGTTGATCAACGGATCATCGATCGCTTCCGCCGCGACGTCGAAAAAGATGCCGAACTGTTCACGGAACTGGAAGCGGTCTGCGACCTCTTCCCGCGTCGCCGTGAAGCCTATCCTTATGAGCTGAACCAGCGGCGCAATGCCTTGGTCGGTCGTCTTCGCGGCAAACTCTCGCACGCCTGCATCGACGCCCTGAAACCCGACCTCATAATCATGGATGAGTTTCAGCGGTTCCGCGACTTGCTCCACGGCGAAACCCCGGCTGCTGACCTGGCGCGCGAGCTGTTCGACTACTCGGACGGCAAGGGTCATGCCGCGCGCACGCTTCTGCTTTCCGCCACACCCTACCGGATGCTGACATTGTCGGGTGACGAACCCGATGACGGCGAACATTACCGTGATTTTCTGGAGACCTTGTCCTTCCTCTACGGTCGGACCAACGGTCCCGACGTGGCCAAAGCGCTGGAACGCGAAATGCGCGAGTTTCGCGGCTTCCTTCATGCGCTGCCTGGCGCGCGCAACGAGGCCATCGGCGCGCGTCATGTCGTCGAGGACCGGCTGCGCAAGGTAATGGCGCGCACCGAACGCGTGGCCAGCACCATCGAGCGCGACTCCATGGTGAGCGAGCCGCCGATGGCCATCACGATCCTGCCATCTGATCTACGCCAGGCCGCAGCAGTGTCGGACGTTGCGCGCGCCCTCGATGCGCCGGAGATCACCGAATACTGGAAGTCCGCGCCCTACCTCCTCAACTTCATGCGCGACTATGCGCTCAAACGGCTTCTGAAAGATCAGCTCGACAAGCCGGCGCCCAATCTGTGCGCTGCGCTCGAACGCGCACGGCCTGCCATGCTCGATCGCGACCGGCTTGACGCCTACGAGCCCCTCGAACCCGCTAACGGTCGGATGCGCGGCGTCATGGATGACGTGTTCGGCGATGGCCTCGATCAACATCTGTGGATCCCGCCATCCCTACCCTATTACGGTCCCGAGCGATCCGGGCCGCCGCTGACCAAGGCACTGATCTTCTCATCCTGGTCGATGGTGCCCGATGCGATCGCGTCAATCCTGTCCTACGAGGCCGAACGCCGCATGGGCGTCGGCGCTTCGGGGCAGCGATATTTCGGTCATGTTCGCCCACGCCCCATCCAGTTCCGGCAAAATCAAGGGCGGCTTGTCGCCATGCGCGCAATGCACCTGGTCTATCCCTCGCCGACCTTGGCGCGCATTGCCGACCCTCTTGCGATCTTTGGAGCGTCAAACGAAACCCTGTCGGTCGAAGCCATGCGTAAAGCCGTCGCCGACCGCTTGCGCGAGAGCGTCGCCGCGCTCGCCGAGCGGTCAGGCGACACCGCAGATGGCCGCGATTGGGAATGGGCTGCCCCGGCCGTCATCGACGCCATGGCGAAAGCCAGCTCCGTCGCCTGGGTCAACTCGCCTTACGGCTTCGCCCTCCTCGGCAACGAAGAGGGTTTCAAGGAGCATGTCGCCGAACTGCGGACTGTGACAACCGAACGCACCTTTGGACCCGTACCGGACACGCTGATTGACCTTCTGGTCGATGTTGCTCTCGGCAGCCCCGCAGTCTGTGCGCTGCGCGCCCTGCACCGGATCGCACCCGATCTCGCTTGGGACGATCATCGACTGCTGAAGGCAGCGAACCAGATCTCTTGGGGATTCCGCACGCTTTTCAACCAGCACGACGCCGTCGCCCTCCTCCGCAAGGACGACGATGACCGCTATTGGCGCCAAGTGCTCACCTACGGCGTTGAGCATAACCTTCAGGCCGTTCTCGACGAGTACGTCCACTATCTGCTCGACGCCGAGGGCTTGGGCGCCAAGCCAGCCGTCGATCGTATCGCTGGGATCAGCAAGGCGATCTCGGAGGCGTTGGCCATTCGCCCCTCGCAGATCGATGTCGAGGATCCAACGGTCGACGGTAAGAAGCTGGTGATCAACAAGTTCCAGATGCGCGGGCGCTTCGCCATGCGCCTGGCCGACTACAAAGACGAGGAAGGCGGGGCCGCACGCCTCTCCAGCGTTCGCGATGCCTTCAACTCACCGTTCCGACCCTTCGCGCTGGCCACGACCTCCGTCGGACAGGAAGGCCTCGACTTTCACCCTTATTGCTATCGGCTCTATCACTGGAACTTGCCCGGAAATCCCGTCGATCTCGAGCAGCGCGAGGGGCGTGTCCACCGCTTCAAGGGTCACGCAATCCGCCTAAATCTGGCGCATCGGCAGGTCGACGTGGTGCGTGGGCGCGAGAGAGATCACGATGATCCCTGGCAGATCATGTTCGACGCAGCTCGCGCCGAGACCGAGAATGACTCTGACCTCATTCCCTACTGGATTTACGAAGGGCCGGTGAAGGTCGAACGCCGCGTGCCCATGCTCCCGTTCAGCCGCGAGGTCCGACGACTCGAGTGGCTCAAACGAAGCCTGACCGTCTATCGCCTCGCGTTCGGACAACCGCGTCAGGAAGACCTGCTGGAGTATCTTCACAGCCTCATGGGAACCGCCATGGCGGCAGAAGATCTCGCCGACCTGCAAATCCGGCTCCAACCGTGACGTCGCGCCGCTCAGTCGCCTTCAACGGCAAGTGCCTTGCAGCGCTCCCCGACCAAGGCGATCACCTTCTCCTGCGCTGTCTTGGCGGCCTCAGCCTCGGCCGCGAAGGCAGGTAGCTGAAGCCCCTGCGCCCGGTCGGCCACACGCGCGGTCAAGTCCGCAATCGCAGTCTCGGCATCTCCGGCGGATACGCCGATTGTCCGCGCCAGCGCGAGGAAGTCCTGGGGCGTCAGACGGTCATCCTTGCCGTTGAGCTTGAGCGCCATGCGATCGCCCCCCAAACCCGGGAAGACGCGCGTGGTGACGGCGTCGTAGAGCGGCGCGAAGCGCACGCTCGTGAAGGCCTTGGCATCCACCTCGGCGACTTTGAGCACAGCGAGGTTCTTGAGATGCATATCGCCATCGGCGATGAGCCAGGCGAACACGGCCCGGCGGAACAGGATATCGAGATCGCTGGCCGGATCGGTCGACAGCGGTCGTAGGCCGCGCGCCATCCGCTCGATCGTTCCGTCGTATTTGGCGGATGCTGGAAGGTCCAAAATGGAGCAAAAGTCCTCCATCGCCAGACGCCGCTGATCCGCTGGCGCGCGACGAATATCGAACCGCTCGACGACCAGTGCAGGCGACATGCCGTCGGGCATCTCCAGCAGCGCGGCGTCGGGCACATCGAACCCGGCCGAGCGGCCAAGCTCCAGGCAAAGCCACTCGACGACCGGTAACATCTCGAAGCCCGCCGTGCCGGCGGGCTTGAGGATATGGGTGAACGGCTGATCGATGGCCGGAACGAGGGCGCCATCAGGCATCAGGCTCATCGGCGCCTTGATCTGGACGCCCGACAGGCGCGGCGTTTCCGCGCGCGCGAAGATGCGCGCCAGGTTCTGCTCGAAGGTCTCCTCGATCTCGCCCCGGGCCGGACCGGCGTAGCGGCCCGTGAAGCGACCGGTGTCGATGTATCCAGCCAGTGTTGTCGTGAGAATGTCAGCAGGCAGCGCCGCCAGTTCTTCTCGACCCTCGACGATGACGATGTTCGACATATATCGCCGTCCGCGCCGGAGCGCCTCGCGTTCATCGCGTTCGTGGAGAACCTGCGCCAGCCAGCCCTCAGGAAGCAGCGATTCAATGAAGGCCGGCAGCTTGCCCGGCGTGGTTTCGCGCACGAGGGCCGGTCCCGCTCGACGCCCCGGCTTCCAGCGCCATTCAAATCCATCGTGGGTCAGCCGGCCGAGCGGCTCACCGTGCCAGGCGACGAGGAGATCGAGCGCTGCCTTGTTGACCGGCGCCTTGGCAACGCCCGGCTGAGCTAGCAGAAAGCGTTCGGCACCTTCGCCTTCGCGATACCATTCGTTCTCGCGCGCCAGCACCCAGACGGCGTCGGCTGCGGCTTGGGGCGTCCCATGTTCCTCCACCAGACGCGCCGCCATCTGCGCGCGCATGTCGGCGGTAGCCGCGCTCGCATGTTCGCTGCGCAGGCGGAACGCTTCGAGAAAGCGCTGGCGCGGCGATGAGGCGTCGACGCGCAATTCGCCCAGGTCGTCGCCAATGACCGCCATCGCCGTCGATGGATGCTTCGGCGCTTCGTTCTGGATGATCTCAAGCGTCCGCAACCGCGTGCGCTGGTTGCGGCGGCCGCTGATGAACAGCCGCCCGTCGGGCGTCGGGGCGAGCAGCGCCGCACTCGCCGACGACAGATAGGCGTTGGGATAGAGATAGTGCGCAATCCGGACCGCATGACCGAGGATCGTCGCCTCGATATCCCCTTGGTGATCGACGTAAACCCCGCGGACGAGTTGGATCAACTCACCGGCCTTCGCGCGCTGATGCGCGCGCTTGGCGTCAATTGTCTCACCGACCAAATGAAGAGCCATAGGATTATCTCGCGTCTCAGATGCGCGTTAATCCCACCATCCGGTTTCGCGTGCAAGAATTATCTCTCATCTGAGATGCGAGATAATCCGACGTGTAGAGCTATTGGCGCGCGCCGACCCTGAATGATCGGCGCGATCCAGAACAGTCATGCCGCGAACGGCGCGCAGCCAGCCCTATGACGACTGGCCTAGCGGGCTCCGAGCGGGTTCGCCGATCCCCGCCACGGGCCTTGATCCGTCTCTCGCGGCGGCTTCTCCGATGGTCCCAGCGTTTCTGGGTCCCGGTCCCCAAGCTTACGTTGACAAGGCGTTATCGATTGATCGCGCGAGATGGCCTGCATGATGGCTCGCAAATTCCCAGAAACTCCGGACGCCGCCCCGACAGAGATCCCTCGATCTCGGGCTTCGCGAGCTAGCGCTCGCTAAGGCCGGAATCAAAAAGAATACCAGAATGGCTTTTCAATAGAATGCCTGAGACTGGTTATACAATATCTCTTTCCAACGGTATTTTCCGGACAAATCTCGCGACGCATTTCTTTCGGATGGCCGCAGATAGTGCCAATCAGGAGTCGACAGCCATTACCAAGTAAATAGCAATAGCATTTGACAAGAAAGGCCTTTGCCGATGCTTCTATTTATATGAAATTACTAACGTCACGTGATTACGGCCGATCCCGTTTTGCAAGAAGGCCGCTCACCAGAGCGAATTGACGAGGAAGGCAATTCCCAAGATGTAATAAGCCAAGGAACTCAAAATGATCGGGAAGCAATGCGAAGGCGACAATCGCGAAGTTCATACCCTGTGATCAACGCGTTCCAGTTGATCTTCGGCGGTGCTTCCAGCGTTAAGTCCGCAATGCGCAGCAGGCGATCGAGAAAGATTGCGGTTTCGAGAATTGCGATGCTCGCGCCAGGGCATCGATGGGAACCATCACCGAACGCAAGCCCCGCGCTACCGACGCGCGCTGCCAAGGCGCGATCAGGATCGACTGCATGCGGACACGCGCCCACCGCCGCGACATCAGCGTTCGCCTGGCGGATATCGATTTTGAAAATCTGGCCGGTATTTGGATTCCGTCGCGAAAGCTCCCCGACGACCGGTTCGAGCCTAAGGATCTCTTCCAAGATGGCGATCCGCCCGGTCTCATCTGTGGCAAGGAAGCGTGTCCGAAGCTCCTCGCGCTCGAGCAAATGCCATCCCGCCATCGTGATAAATTCGCGTGTCGTCACCATGCCGGCTGCAGCGTAGGTCACGCACTCGGTAAGGATCGCGCGATCCGAATAGCCTTCGGCGATCAAATGCGAGATCACGTCTTCGCGCGGGGCACGGCGACGCGCGAGAACCGCTGGGAACACGTCTCGAACGTAAAAATTAAGCATGTGGATCTGAGCCCGCGCGAAGCGTGGCAGATCGAGGATCGACTTGCCGAGCGCGACATTGCCAGCCTGAAAAAAGCGTTCGAGCCGACGCGCCATCCCGGTGCGATTACTATCGGTAACACCGACAACCTCGGCCGCAACGGACACCGCCAGCCGCATGCTCATGTCGTCAAGCTTTGCGTGGCCGCGACGCTGCATGTCGCCGATTAACGCATCGGATTCACGTTCGATAATCGCACGGTAGCTGGTGTCGACGGTTTTGGGGGTGAAGAACCGAGCGGTCGCAGCACGCTGACGGCGATGGCGCTCACCGTGCTGGAAAATGATTGGCGCAAAGCGCTCGTCGCTGAACCTTGCCATCAGATCAGCGCGGAAACTGGCCTGATGCAGCTCATCGTCCCGGAGTAGCGCGCGTGCTTCTGAAAAAGACTGGACTGGGCAACCGCGACCCATGGGCTGCGATGGAATGCTTTTTCGATCGTCACGGAGATCGTCGACCCCGCTGGACGGTTCGCGCGATAGCGTGGAATACGAACTCATCGCTTTGCTCCTTTACTCCAAGGTCCGCTATATATGATCTACTGTGGCTCATAAAAGGGGTAATAGCGAAAAGGGCGTGGACGCTCGTGTCACGCGAACCCGTTCGCTGCTGCGCGACGCGATGCTGGCGCTGTTGCAAGACGGCGACGCGCATTCGATCACTGCGCAACGTATCGTCGCCCAGGCCGGAGTCGGCTACGCGACCTTCTTTCGCCATTATCCCGGCGTCGACATGCTGTTGCTCGACGTGGCGGACGAGTTGATGGGACGGTTGGTTAAGCAGGTGGCCCCGGCTCTCGTACGTGGAGATGTGGGAAACGCCGTGCGATCGGTCGTGGAGTTCGTCGATCTCCATCGGCACGCGTCTGCAGCTCTGCTGGTTGGCGGTGGCGATGCAGTGCGACAGGAAGTGACGGCTCGCGCCATTCGATACGCAGAGGGGCTCGATCTTCCGTTTGATTCATCCGTGCCTCGCGGACTCGCTGTTCGGGTCGTAGTGGGCGGAATAATCACCATTTTAAGCTGGTGGTTGACGGAAGGACTCACCAGTTCAGCCGATGACGTGAGCAGCTTGATCGAACGGTTGACGATACGCGCCCTTGTGACGGCGCAGACGTAACACCGGAGTACAGGTCGGTGTGCTCCCTAGGTTGGTCGAATGCGGTGCTAAAAGCTTCCTAAAACCCTGCTCGGACGCGGCGGATAGCTTGGTATCAAACCGGTCTAATTGCGCTCGATGCTCCAGCCCGCCAGCAACGCGCGCAAGGCGGCGACGAACGCCAGCGGCTGATCCAGCATCAGATGGTGCCGAGCTTCGGGTACAGCGATGATCGGAATATCGATACCGCCGAGCTCGCGCACGTAATCACTGGAATCGTTTGTAAAAAGGAGGCTTTGCTCGCCGTGTACTATCGCCTTGCGGCCTGGTGCCTCGACCAGCGTTCTGCCCATTTCAAGCCATTCGCTGGGCACATTATCCCGCTTGAACACTGATGGCGAAAACTTCCAGGTCCACGCTTCGCCTTCGCGTCGAAGTGAGTGATAGGCCATGTAATCCATCAGGAACGCCTCACCAACGGGCTGTGGCGGAGATAGAACGTACCGCTCGCGCGCGCTGGCGTAATCGGGGTAGCGCTTATGCGGGCGATCGGGGTCGCCTGATCCCGGGCCGGTGCGGCCGCCGCCCCAAACGGCGTCAAAGCTGGACGGACGCAGCACCATCAGATCGCAAATCACCGTACCGGCAAAGGCATCCGGCGCCAGCGTGATCGCCTGGAGCGCGACTGCCGCGCCAAAGCTGTGTGCGACGATGATCGGCTTGTGCTCGTGGCCAAAAAGTCCAAGGGCCTCCGCGACCCCGATCATCTCCCGTCCTCGCGCGACCATGTCACAATTCTCGCGAACGTCGCTGTCGCCCATTCCTGAATGGTCGTAGGCGATCACATGGTAATTTTCAGCTAGGTAAGGCGCGACGAACGCCAGGCACCGTGCATGAGAGAGAAAGCCGTGGGTCATCAGTAAAGGAGGCGCGGAACGATCTCCCCAGCGGAAGTAATGCATTCTCACACCAGAGACCTCGACGAAGCCTTCCTCCCGCGGCACGGATAGCGCGTCGACAAACCAATCGGGCAGGTATGCAGGGTCTGGCGCCCACGTCTGTACGATATCGGACGGGATTTCACGCATGGTGTTCCAGTGCCTTTCTTTGACTGAATCAATTATGTGGCCTTGATCCGGCGTGACGCGATTGAAACCGAACTGTCCAGGCTGCGGCGTATTCATCCTATTGTTCTCGAACCGGATCTTTTCCAGTTTCGGTATATTTTCGCATCGCTTGTTTCAGGAGCTTCGCACGCGGGCGCGGGGAGCATTGGTAGCTGGACCGGGAGAGGCGGATCGGTTTCAAAGCCGTCAACGAGCACCCGACGGGCTCGCGATACGCGACTTTTAACGGTGCCAAGCGGTACGCCGAGACGATCCGCGGCTTCCTCGAATGTCAGCCCGTCTCGTGTCACCAGCTCGAAGGCTACGCGTTGTCCATCAGAAAGCGACGACACGGCTTGGTTGAGTTCACTGGAGAAAATCCCTTCGTCCTGCGTGGCAGGGGCAATTAAAAGACGTTCTGCGATTGCCGGATCCCACGATACCGAGCGCCGATCCTTTCGCTTCCCAGACAGGAAGCTGTTCCGTGCGATCCGCATAAGCCAAGCCTTAAGGTTCGTCCCGATCTCGAAACGCTCTCGCGCGGCCCAGGCGCGCACCAATGTATCCTGAACGAGGTCATCGGTATCTGCCTCGTTACGCGTCAGTCGACGCGCATAAATCCGCAGGTTTGGCATCACCCTGCGCACAGCATGGCTAAAACCGCGCTGGCTTATAAACGGATCAGTCTGATCAATGGCGGCGGGAAGTGTCATCCTCGTCACCTTTGCAGAATATGCAAATTGGATGAGAAGACCGCTCCAACCACGAAAGCCGACGCGATCCCATTATTCTGTGGCCTTTTAGAGGAGGTCGGACTGGGCAAACGCATCGACGCGGGATGCCGTCGAGTCAGCCTTTGGTCGATATTTGAGCCACGCCGCCAATCCCACTCAACGCTGTGATCGCAGCTTCGAATTGTATCGCCGGTAGCGTGAATCCGAACGCATCGGCTTCCGCAAGGAGGACGAGCAGCGCAGCGATGAGTGTCGCCGCTTTGTCTTTTGGGTCGGTATTCGGCATCGATCACTCCGATGGTTGCTGCCGTTGTTCGGGAATAGCACCTTCTCGCATCGATCCCGGGTCGAACCACTCGCCAGCAAAACCGTGCCGGGGATCGGCACACGCTGTTCATGGCTTCGATCCATTTTTCGCCGCAGGAGTCTCGATCTCGCTTGGTTGACCAGCAGGCGAGGGTTTGAAATCAGGCAATTTGGTCGATCCCAAGCCCCCCTGTTCGATTCTCTTGGCGACATCGCCGGCACGACCGACTGGTCCCCGGAGCGATCGAACGGTCTCAGTGACCTGGCGGGCATCCGCTTCCAACTGCCTCATCCGAGGTCGTGCGCGCGAAACCGACTGCCCAAAAGACACGGCTGATTTGTCAGCCGAGTCCAGCGACCTAGAAATACGCTCACGAAATCCTCCACGTGACGCTTCAATGCGTCGGCGAAGTCTCGTTGCACCATCCCCTGTATTGGCGATCTGCTTTGCAAAAGCATCGAGCCTGTCCGTCTGTGGCAACCGTCCCGCCACTTGACCGACTTTGCCAGTCCAGCTCTGCGAGTTGCGCGCGAGTTCGTCGAGACGCTTCTCTATCGAACGCAAACCAACGGGATCGAGCTTTTTAGACACGCTTTCAGCGTTCGACGAAACCTTCGCAATGAGGTCTGCTGGACCACCGCCGCCCAAGAGTCCTCCGCCCTTTGCTGGTACGATCGGGAACTGCTGCCCCTCTCGGGCCGCGAGCACCGGGTTGCGATTGTTGTCGCCGCTCAGGCTCAGTTTTGCCGATCCATCAAATAACGACCGTTCGATCGATGCTGTCACACCTCGATGAAGAATCGTGTCACTGGTCAGCACGAACCGCACGGTCACGAAATCTGGATTTTTGGGCTGAACCTTGATCTCAGTTATGCGACCGATGGCAACGCCGAGAAGGTTCACGGCCGACCCCGGTTGCAGGCCATCGACGGATTGTTCAAATCGTATCTCGTACGTCGGCCCCTTGGCATCGCTCGCCTGGAGAAGCCACAAAGCGAATCCGATCGCAGTGACCATGAGCAGGCCCACGATCAGGCTCACCTTCAACCAGTTTGAATGCGTTTCCATCGGGAGCTAGGAATCCCGAGACCTGTCGCGCCAGGCGCGATGCTTTGCGGTCAGCTCTGCGTGCGCCGCGCTCATCGCCGCCTCACACCTTCCAAAACGGCCAGTGCAACAGCGCCGAAAGCCAACAGTCCCGCCAGGAGAGGCTGCGAGGAAAACACTATCGCGGCGCAGATCGCGAGGGTGGCAGGATAGAGCTGCGGAGTACCCCTGCCGGCACGCTCTCTTCCGCGTAGACGCTCAAGGTCCTTGGGCGCGATACTGACGGTGATCGAGCCGGTTCGCGCAACCTTCTCGATCTGTCCGACGAGGTTCGGCGTTGACAGAACCGCTCGTCCGAGCGCTGCGAGCAGCTTGCCCGCCTCGCCGCGCAGCCGGGCAGGGCTCGCCCGCTCCCGCATCATTTCCTTTGCTATGGGAGCAAGCTCGCGAGCAATGTCGAATGCCGGATCGATGCGCCGGACGAACCCCTCGGCGGTCAGCAAGGTCCGGAGCACTAAAGCGAGGTCAGGCGGAAGCGCGAGATGAAAGTCGCGCAGAATCGCGAATACCATCTGAAAAATGTCGGCGAGGTCAATCTGATCGAGCAGGACGTTGCTGAAGCGGTCGATCAGTTCGGCCATTGCCTCTTCAAGCCGGACCCGGTCCACGTCCGGATCACCGGCCCAGAGCATAAGGATATCGACGACACCGCCGGTGTCCTCCGAAGCGATCGCGAGGCCAAGCCGAACGAGTTCCTCCCGGCGTCTCGGCAGGAGGGTGCCCACGGCCCCGAAATCGATCAGGCCAAGCGTCCCGTCTTCAAGAAAGAAGACGTTGCCGGGATGCGGATCGGCGTGGAAGTGACCGTTGATGATGATCATGCGCAGGATCGCTTGCGCATATGTGCTGGCGAGCGCAGCCAGATCGAGATCGCTCCGGCGTGCCGCATCCAGATCGCTTGCGGGAAATCCGCGGAGCCGCTCCTGGATGTTCACTCGCCTACCCGAAAGCTCCCAATCGAAGCGCGCGGTCCGAACCCCGTAGTTTTTAAGATATTCACCGATCGCGTCGCTGGCGCGCGCTTCTGCGCTGAGGTCCATCTCCCGGGCGAGGCTCTCGGCGAAATGGCGCAGCAGCTCGTCCGGCTTCAGTCTTGCGATCTCGGGGATACGGCGCTCCGCGACCCGGGCCAGTCTTCGCAAGAGCCGAAGATCGGCATCGACGATCCGCTCGATGCCTGGGCGGCGAATCTTGACGATGACGTCCCGCCCGTCGAGCAGCGTCGCCGCATGCGCCTGAGCGATCGAGCCTGCCGCAAGCGCTTCGGTGTCAAAGTGGCTGAAACTTGTTTCGATTGGGCCGCCGATCGCTTCCTCGATCAGCGGTTGCACGGCCGCGAATGGAAGCGGAGGAACGCGGTCCTGCAGTTTTGAAAGTGCATCGACCCATGCCGGCTCCAGAAGGTCGCTTCGCATCGCGAGGATCTGTCCGAATTTGACCGCGACAGGACCGATATCCCGCAAAAGCGCGACAATCGCTTCCGGCCGGGTATCTTCAAGCGGCTCGTCCCCCCCCACCCCCAGACCCAGCCGAGCGGCCAGCCCCTTGAGACCGTGCCGCCCGAACAGGACGAGAATCTGTGCGAACCGCTCCCTTTCTTTTAGAGCAGTCGTATCGGCTTCATCGGTAGGAGCTCGATCAATCATGCGCCCGGCTTTTCGGGGCGGGAACTTGGGTCTCGGGAACGCTGGCCTTCGTCTCCAGATGGTCGACGAGCCGGTTCAAATGCTTGATCGCCGCGTCGAGGCCCTCGAGTTCATCCGCTGTCAGGCTTCCGAAGGTCTGCCCCACGATGTCGTCGTAGAGCGGCATGGCCAGTCCCAACGTGGCCCGGCCGGCGTCTGTGATCTGCACCAGTTTGGACCGGCGATCGTCCGGAGCAGGCGATCGTGACACGAGACCATTTTGTTCGAGCGCGTCGATCGCCTGGGTGACAGTGCGGGGCGCCTGATCGAAAAAGCTCGCAATGTCGGTGGAGCGGCGCGGTTGTTCCGCGAGATACGCGAGCAGTTTTAGTTGGGCCATCGATGCACCCTGACAGGCAAGATAGGCGTCGATCAGTCGCCGCATCCTGTACCAGGTCCAGCCGAAGGTGGTTGCGATCCCACGTATACCCGATTGGTGAGGTTCCATATAATGTGGTATTGCCGAAGCTCGGCCGCCGTGGCAAGTCCCCCGGTTCTTTGAATCGATAGTTGATCGGGAATAGAATGGTGGAAGATCCCCCAGTCGGTTCAGGCGACCATGACGATGTCGGTGAGCGGCCCGCCGGTCCGCTCAAGTCGGTACGGGTTCGGTTGGCGCTATTGATTGTCGCGATCGCGATCGTGGGAGCGGGGTTGGTATGGTATTTTGACCATCAGAACCGCGGCAAGTTCATGCAGAAAACCGACAACGCTTATGTGGCGGCGGACTCTGTCGTGGTGGCCCCGAAAGTTGCCGGATATGTCGAGCGCGTGTTTGTCAGCGCGAACCAAGCGGTCCGCAAAGGGCAGCAGTTGGCAGAACTGGACCCTCGCGAATATCGAGCCCAAAGCGAGCAGATCACCAGCCAGATCGACACAGCGAAAGCTGCGGTCGAGACGAGCCGTTCGCAGATCGCTGAACAGCAGGCGACAATCGTCCAGGCGCGTGCTCAGGCGGCCTCGGCGCGCGCCGAGGCCGCCTTCGCGCGGCAGCAGGTTGCGCGCTATCAGCCGCTGGCGGCGTCTGGCGCAGAGCCAGGCGAGCGATTTGCTCAGCTTCAGACGCAGGCACGACAGGCAGATGAGCGCGCCAATGCTGCTCAGGCCGGCCTTACCGCAGCAGAAAGGCGCGTTGGCACGCTTGGTGCGCAGGTACGACAGGCGCAATCGCAAGCCGAAGCCGCTCGCGCTCAGCTCTCCGCCGCGCGTGTGAACACCGAATCGACGTTGCTCAAGGCAGCGATCGATGGTCGCGTCGGCGATCTCGCTGTCCGGGTAGGGCAGTTCGTACAGCCCGGAACGCGCCTGATGACGCTGGTGCCGGTGGAGCGCCTCTTCATCGAGGCCAATTTTAAAGAGACGCAGCTAGGTCTCATGCGAGTCGGCCAGCCCGTCAGCATCGACGTCGACGCGCTCCCCGGGGTCGAGCTGAAAGGGCGGGTTGCCAGCTTCGCACCGGGCACAGGTGCCCAGTTCTCCGTGCTCCCGCCGCAAAACGCGACCGGCAACTTCACGAAGATCGTTCAGCGCGTGCCCGTCCGTATCGCGATCGATGCGCCGCCCGAAGTCAGGCCCCTTCTGGTTCCCGGAATGTCGGTCGGCATTACTGTCGATACCCGTTCGGCGAAAGGCGACCTGGAGAGAATCCGGCAGGCCGTAAGTCGGAAGCGCTGAGCGTGGCGACGGTTGCTGCATCTGCGGGGACGTTACGCGCCGAGCGAGCCGACTCGACGGCCTGGATCGCGGTCGCGGCCGGCGCGCTGGGCGCGCTGCTCGCGACACTCGACATCTCGATCGTCAACTCGGCGCTGCCGACTATCCAAGGGGAGATCGGAGCGACCGGCACGGAAGGAACGTGGATCGCCACGGCTTTTCTCGTTGCCGAGATCATCATCATACCGCTGAGCGCGTGGCTGGAACGGCTTTTAGGGTTGAGGACACTTCTCCTCATCTCGGTGACCTCTTTTACAGGATTCTCGGTCCTGTGCGGCACGGCTACGGATCTGATGACAATGATCGTCGGAAGGGCGGGTCAGGGGTTCACGGGCGGCGTGCTCATCCCGACAGCGATGACGATCGTCGCAAAGCGCCTCCCGCCATCGCAACAGCCGATCGGCATGGCCCTTTTTGGAATGACCGTCATTCTGGGTCCGGTTCTTGGCCCCCTGCTCGGAGGCTGGCTCACGGAAAATCTGAGCTGGCATTATGCCTTCTTCGTCAACGTGCCGGTCTGCGGTCTGCTCTTGCTGCTGCTGCTGCTCGGCCTGCCGCACGAGAAAACGAACTGGGTCTATTTCCGCGAGGCGGACTGGTTCGGGATCGTCGGCATGATCCTCGGCCTGGGAGGACTGACGGTCGTGCTTGAGGAAGGGCACCGTGAAGAATGGTTTGAATCGACGTACATCGTCCGGCTGACGATCATGACCCTGATTGGTTTTGTCATGCTGGGTATCGGACAATTCAGGGCCGCCAAGCCTGTGCTTAAGCTGCGGATCGTGATGAATCGACAATTCGGCAGCGTCGTCGTCATGGCGCTGGCGCTGGGCATGGTGATGTACGGCTCGACCTTCGTCATCCCGCAATTCCTCGCGCTGATCGCTAACTATAACGCCCTTGAGACGGGTCAGGTGATTTCCTCATGGGTGTGCCTGCCTTCCTACTGATGCCCGTCATCCCGCTGCTTATCCGCGTCGTCGATATCAGGATCGCCGTTGGCACAGGCCTTGCGCTCATGGCCGCCAGCTGCCTCGTCAACACCAGCCTCACCGCGGAATCTGCCGGAGAAGCCTTTACCGCCGGACAGTTACTGCGTGGTGTCGGCATGATCCTCACCATGCTGTTCCTGAACCAGGCCACTATCGCTTCGGTCAGCAAGAAGGATGCCGGTGATGCATCAGGCATCTTCAATGCCGCACGAAATCTCGGCGGGTCGTTCGCTTTGGCCGCCCTGGCCTCCTTTCAGGACCAGCGAATGTCGCTCCATAGCCGACGGATGGAAGAGACCCTTTGGGCAAACGACCCAAGGTTGCAGGATTATCTCGCCGGCATGACCAGGACGTTCGGCCAGATGGACGCCGCCCTTCAGTCGCTTGCCGGGACCATTCAGCAGCAGGCCTTCATCATGACGTACAATGACATTTTCCTGGCGATGGCGCTTGCGACACTAGCCACGCTTCCACTCGTTTTGTTCCTGCGCCCGCTGCCTAAAGGGCAGTCCATGGCGATGCATTGAGGCTGCGATGATAAACTTCAGAGGTCTCGTTCTCGCCCCCTTGCTGCTCGGCGGATGTGTCGTTGGCCCGGACTACGCCGGACCGCCGGGGTTGGAT
Source organism: Sphingobium limneticum (assembly GCF_008710155.1). Lineage (GTDB taxonomy): Bacteria > Pseudomonadota > Alphaproteobacteria > Sphingomonadales > Sphingomonadaceae > Sphingobium > Sphingobium limneticum. Next base: position 11,354 of record NZ_VYPZ01000016.1, on the reverse strand, counting down.
CGCGCCGCCCCCCAATCCAAGTTCGTGCGCCAGACCGCGAGTACGAGCACCAATGACCCCGCAGTTGCTGAGTGGTGGACGGCCCTTCAAGATCCGGTCCTGAACGAGCTTGAGCAACGCGCACTTGCAGCGAATCCGTCGATCGATGTCGCCCAGGCGCGACTCCGTCAGGCGCGTGCATCCGTGCGCCAGGAGCGCGCTAACCGCTTTCCGAAAGCTGGGGCACAAGCGACCGGAATCTTCGCCGACCTTCCCGGGATCGATCTGCAGTCAGCTCAGGGGAACGGCGCAACGCCCCCTTCCCAGGACGCGGATTCCTCTCTCCAGTTTTTCAATCTCGGCCTGAACGCAAATTGGGAAATCGATTTTGCGGGAGGCCAGATCCGAAAAATAGAATCCGCTAACGCACTAGCCGCAGCGGCGTCCTACAACGCGGCAGATGCACACGTTCAACTCGCAGCCGACGTTGCGCAAAGTTATACGAATCTGCGGGACCGGCAGCAGCGCGCCGCTGCACTTCGTGGGGGGCTGGACCTGCAGAAGCAGCAGCTAGGCCTCGCTCGGCAACGCTTTCAGCAGGGCACGGTGCCGGCCTTTGCCATTGGTCAGGCGAACCGCGCCATTCAGGCTACCAACGGCGATCTCGCTACGGCTGAGGCGGAGATCGGAATTTATCTCAATGCGCTCGCCGTGCTTGCAGGGGAGGCGCCAGGGAGGCTCGATTCCTTGCTGGCTATCCCGCGTGACGTCCCCTTGCCACCACAGGTCGTCGCCATCGGCGATCCCGCCTCTCTACTTCGCCGTCGACCCGACATACGCGCCGCCGAGCGCAATCTGGCGGCCACGACCGCCCGGATTGGCGTCGCTGAAGCAGCGCGTTTTCCCAAGATCAGCTTTATGGGGATCCTAGGCATCGGCGGAACGTCTGTCGGAGACCTGGTCGATCTGGGAAATATCTCCAACATTGCCGTGCCCCAGCTACAATGGGGGTTGCTCGATTTTGGACGAACTTCGGCCCAGATAACGCAAGCGCGCGCTGGACGAGACGAAGCTGAGGCACAGTATCGACAGGTCGTTCTAGGTGCGTTCCAGGACGCCGAGAATTCGCTCGCGCGCTTTGCACAGCAACGTCGCAATGTGGCAGCGCTCGCCGAGATCAAGCGATCGGCTGACGAGTCAGACATTTTGACACAACAACGCTTCCAGCGACAGGTGATTTCCCGCAGTGACGCACTCGAGTCCGGTCGTCAGAAAGTGCTTGCTGCATCAAACCTTCAAAGTGCGGTTGCGGCTCTTACGGCAAGTTATATCGCCATCCAAAAATCACTCGGACTCGGGTGGCAGGAATCGACCTATCAAGGATTGGCAACGGATTCCTCGACCACGTCTATCGGAACAAATCAGTGATCCCTCCGCCTGTCATGCCCTGGTGTCGCCTTTGGGGTAGTTACCGAATTACCATAACGGCGCCTTGACTGAGGAGACGCTGCTGTGGTCGACACCGAAATACGGTCTGTATGGAACGGGAGGTGACGATGCAACTTCGGTCGGGAGTTCAAGATTGAGCAGTTAAGCTGGCGCAGGATTAAGGGCGACTGCTTCTTCACTTCAATTTATTGATCTACGCACGATACGCGGCCTTTCGGATTGGCAAGACCTGGCTCTGGCAATCGGACTGGCAAGCCTGCGCCGGCAGTTTGTTGACGTCGTCGCTCCGCTCGACGGACTGCGTCCTGCGCATGACTAGGGCCAAGGGACAACCAGAACGAGCCCGCCGATTTGTACGCCATTGCCGCCGCGGGCCCTACGCCGGTGTGTTCGCTCTTTTCATGTCGGGTCTATCGGCTCCAATCGGCATCAGACGCCAATCCCGTTGGAGTAGAGTTATGTCGACGAAACCTGAGGCCCTCAAAAAGCGGATGATCCGCCGCCATGAGCTTCGGCAGATCATACCGCTGGCCGACACCACCATCTACGAGATGGAACTGCGCGGCGAATTCCCTCGTCGCTTTGCGCTCACCCCGCGCTGTGTGGTGTGGGATCTGGCCGAGGTCGAAGCGTGGCTGACCGAGCGCCTGGCGACAGCTCGGCGATCGCCCATCGACCGCGCGCCGCATCCTGATGTACGCAAGCGCAAGGCGCGCCCCGTCAAAGCGCCGGATCAGGCACGAGCATAGGCATCGAGGGCGGAATCAGGACCGGCACGCGCTTCTGCCCCGCCACCCAAGCATCGATGATATCAGACCACTCCTGCATCATATGCCGCCGCTGATGCTCGTACTCCGCCTTGTTGTAGACGCCGCGCGAGGATCGCCCATCTTCATGGGCCAGGCACTTTTCGATCCAGTCACTGTTGAACCCCAGTTCGTTGAGCAGGGTCGATCCGGTGCGGCGCAAGTCATGTACCGTGAACGGCTCCAGCGGTAAGCCTTCCTTCTGCGCACGCTCCACGACGGCATAGGTGACGCGATTAAAGGTCGCCCGGGACATCGGCGCATCCGCATCATACCGAGACGGCAGAAGGTAGCGCGAGTTACCCGCGCAGGTCTTCAACGCGATCATGATGTCGAGGCATTGCTGCGAGAGATAGACGTTATGCGCCTTGGATCGCTTCATGCGTTCCTTGGGGATCGTCCACACGGCGTTCTCGAAGTCCACCTCGTCCCAGACCGCATCCTGCAGCTCGCTCTTGCGCACCATTGTCAGCAGAAAGAGGCGCATCCCGAGTCGGATCGTTGGCAGCGTCGCCACATGGTCGAGCTGCTTGAGCATCACGCGAATTTCCGTCGGCGACAGCGACCGGTCCTTTGGAACGAACTTCGCGATCGAGGCGGGGCCGACATCGTCGGCCGGATTGGCGACCTTCTCGCCGTGCAAGATCGCAAATCCGTAGATCTGCTTCAGGATGTCGCGGACATGGATCGCAGTCGCCGGAGCGCCGCGATCGACGATCTTGCCGCAGTGGGCGCGCAGGTCATCCGGCGTGATTTCTGTCAGCAGCCGATTCTTCCAGACTGGCAGAAGCTCTCGTTCGAAGATCGAACGCCGCATTGCGCGGGTGCTGTCCGCCATCGGCGCCTTCACCAACCAGCGCTCACCAAACTCACCGAAGCTCTTGGCCTCTTTGATCCGGCGTTTGTCGCGCTGCTTTTCCTGGGCAGGGGACCTGCCTTCGAAGACTGCACGTTTAGCGTCGATCGTCGCTTCACGGGCTCGAGCAAGGGACAAACCGGAGGGACCGTACTTCCCGAGCGTCAGCGTCTCGCGTCGCCCATGCAGCCGGTAGTCCAGCCGAAACGTCAGCGTCCCGGAGGTTGAGACCTGAACATAAAGGCCGTCACGGTCCGTGACCTTGTATGCTTTTTCGCGTGGTTTCAGGTTCTTAAGGGCAACATCGGTGAGCATACCGACCTCCTCTACGCAAAATACCGTCAGGCGATTTTCGGCAATTCTGCCGAAATTGTCGCATGATTTACAATGGCTTAGTGCGGAAAGAATACCGTCACTGGCTTCAATACCTCTGACGGTATCGCTGGATTGGGCCAAGTGCAAGTTTGCCGGATACCGTCACGCAGGACGCCAGGGCCAACCGCTGCTCCGCGATTGACCTCGATAGATAGCGTGAGATAGTCTTTTTATTTCAATGCTTTGACCGAGCTTTGCCGATTGATCGCGATAGCCAAAAATGGCCCCGAATCATTCCCACTCGATCGTGCCGGGCGGCTTCGACGTGTAATCATACACCACGCGGTTGATGCCCTTCACCTCATTGATGATGCGGGTGGCGACGCGGCTGAGGAAGGCGGCGTCGAAGGGATAGATGTCGGCGGTCATGCCGTCGGTGGAGGTGACGGCGCGCACGGCGCAGACGCTGTCATAGGTGCGATGATCGCCCATCACGCCCACGGTACGGACCGGGAGCAGAACCGCAAACGCCTGCCAGATCGCGTCGTAGAGGCCAGCGTTGCGGATTTCCTCCAGATAGATGAAGTCCGCCTTGCGCAATATGTCGCAGCGTTCCTTGGTGACTTCACCGGGGATGCGGATGGCAAGGCCGGGTCCGGGGAAGGGGTGGCGGCCGACGAAGATGTCGGGCAGGCCCAGTTCCTTGCCCAGCACGCGCACTTCATCCTTGAACAACTCACGCAGCGGTTCGACCAGCTTCATGTTCATGCGTTCGGGCAGGCCGCCGACATTATGGTGCGACTTGATCGTGACCGAAGGGCCGCCGGTGAAGCTGACCGATTCGATCACGTCGGGATAGAGGGTGCCCTGCGCGAGGAAATCCGCGCCGCCGATCTTCGCGGCCTCCTCCTCGAACACGGCGATGAATTCGCCGCCGATGAACTTGCGCTTCTTTTCCGGGTCGGTGAGGCCGGCGAGGCCACCCAGGAAGCGGTCCTCTGCGTTCACATGGACCAGTTTGATGCCATAATGTTCGCGGAACAGGCTGACCACCTGCTCGGCTTCGCCCAGACGCATCAGGCCATGGTCGACGAAGACGCAGGTCAGCTGGTCGCCGATCGCTTCATGGATCAGGACGGCCGCAACCGCGCTGTCGACGCCGCCCGACAGGCCGCAGATGACGCGGCCTTCGCCGACCTGCGCGCGGATTTCGGCGATCTTGGTCGCGCGGAATTCCGCCATGGTCCAGTCGCCGGCGAGGCCGCAGACATGGCGCACGAAATTGGCGAGCAGCTTGGCGCCGTCCGGCGTGTGGACGACTTCGGGGTGGAATTGGGTGGCGTAGAAGCGCTTGGCTTCGTTCGCGGTGATGGCATAGGGCGCGCCTTCGCTGGTCGCGACGACCTCGAAACCGGGGGCCAGCTGCGTCACCTTGTCGCCATGGCTCATCCAGACCTGGTGATTTTCACCGCTGGTCCACAGGCCGTCGAACAGGGCGCAATCCTTCTTCACCTCGATGAAGGCACGGCCGAATTCGCCGCTCTCGCCGCCTTCGACATTGCCGCCCAGCTGCTGCATCATCGTCTGCTGGCCGTAGCAGATGCCAAGGATCGGGATGCCCGCGTCGAAGAAATGCTGCGGCGCGCGGGGGCTGTCTTCCCACATGACCGAAGAAGGGCCGCCAGAGAGGATGATGCCCTTGGGCTTCATGCGCTCGAATGCTTCGGCCGCGGCGTTGAAGGGGGCGATCTCGGAATAGACGCCGGCTTCGCGGACGCGCCGGGCGATGAGCTGAGTCACCTGGCTGCCGAAGTCCACGATAAGGATGGAATCCTGAAGGGGCAGCGTCATCGAATCGCCTTTATATCGAGCGTGGGAAGGGATTCGCGCCCGGTTAGAGGCCCCGTCCCCATATGTCCAGTTATGCCTTGAAACGCTATGATTGGAATTGGCGCCCCGCCCGCCAGCCGATCAGCGCCGCGCCGGCGAGGATGGCGGCCGCGATCAGGAAGGCGGTGCCGATATAGGGCAGGGTCGGCTTGGGGCCGACGGACAGCGAATAGATGGCGCCGAAGAAGAGCGGGGAGATGACGCCGGCGATGGCGCCGACGCTGTTGTTCGCGCCCTGCAACTGGCCCTGTTCGGATTCGGAGACATGGCGCGTCATCAGCGACTGGATGGTCGGCATGGCCAGGCCCCAGAGTGCGTTGGGGAAGATGGCGGCGATGAAGAGGGTGGCGGTGGAGGCAAGGCCCATGGAGGCGATGCCGATCGCGCCGAAGCACAGGCCCACGACCATGGTGGTGCGATCGCCCAGCCGCTTGACCACCGGGCCGACCAGCAGTCCCTGCACCCCCATGTCGAGCAGGCCGACCAGCGCCAGCAGGCTGCCCACCTGCCACGCGCTCCAGCCATAACGGTCGCCGGCATAGAGGACGAAGATGGCCGAAAAGATATGATGGGCGAAATAGAGTAGGAAATTGCCGACCGCGAGGCTGGAGAGTTCCGGGTGGGATTGCAGCAGCTTCAATGCGCCGAACGGATTGGCGCGGCGCCAGCTGAAGGCCATGCGTTTTTCGGGTGCCAGCGATTCGGGCAGGACGATGAGGCCATAGAGGAAGGCGAGGGCGGAGAGGGCGGCGGCGGCCCAGAAGGGCGCACGGTGCGATATTTCGCCCAGCAGGCCGCCGATCAGGGGTCCGGCGACGAAGCCGGCGCTGAAGGCCGCGCCGATCAGGCCATAGCCCTTCGCCCGGCCCTCCGGCGGGGTGATGTCGGCCATATAAGCGAAGGTGGAGGTGAAACTGGACGAAGTGACGCCCGCCAGGATGCGGCCCAATGCCAGCCACCAGAGATTGGGGGCCAGCGCCATCAACACATAGTCGAGCGCGAGGCCGGCGACCGAGATGAGGATCACCGGGCGGCGGCCGAACCGATCGGACAGCGAGCCGATTAGGGGCGAGCAGATGAATTGCATACCCGCCCAGAGGGCGACGAACAGGCCATTCCACATGCCCGCCGCCGCATCCGAGCCGGAGAGCGTTTCGATCAGTTGCGGCAGGACCGGGATGACGATCCCCATCGACATGACGTCGAGCAGCGCCGTGATGAGGATGAAGATGATCGCAGCGGTGCGACGCGGGGAGGCAGGTGCGGTCATGGCGGTGGGGCTATAGGGATGCGCGGGGGTTGCCAAGGGTTACGCCGCCGAAGTTCACAGTGTCGTCGGGCAATTTCGGGGCGATTGCGACAGGGATGCGCCAGTGGTGCGACATCTAAGCGGCAGGAAGGCGACATACGTCCCCCCTCCCGCAGGCGGGAGGGGCGCGCCTTGCTTCTACTTAGCCGTCCGCCCTGTCCTTTTCCGGCAGGATCTTTTCCACGATCACCGGCGCGATGGGGGCCGGATCGACTGCGCTTTTCACCAGCGTGTCGAGATTCGAGCCGTCGAGGCCGAGTTCCTTCATCAGGCCGTCGATCACCGGGGCCTGGGCGCGGTAACGGAGCGCCGCGGAGACGGCGGCGCTGGCGAGATTCTGGTCGCCGCCGGCATTTACTAGTCCGTCTGTGCCGCCATTGCTACCGGTCAGGCCATCGACCTGCACGATCTTGATCGAGTCGATCGATTCCATCGGCTTGGCGGCCTCACGGATCAGGTCGGGCAAGACTTTCAGCAGCGCCAGCTTGGTCTGGAGCGACACCTGGTCGGACGACAGCAGGTTCGCCGCTTCGTTGACGGCGCGCTGGCCGGCGGCTTCCACCTCGAAGCGGACGCGGTCAGCCTCGGCACGTAGCTTGGCGGCTTCGGCCTCGCCTTCGGCCGCGACACGCAGGGCTTCGGCGCGGTCCGCGGCAACCTGTTTCTCGGCCTCCGCCTCGACCCGGATCGAGATGGCGGCGCGCTCGGCTTCGCGGGAGGCGTCGATCAGTTCGATCCGCTTGGCGCGCTCGGCGATTTCGGTGGCGCGGGAGGTCTGGACCTGTTCCTCGGCAGCGACGGCCTTGGCGCGGGCCTCGTCGGCCTGCGCCTTGGCTTGGCTTTCCTCGCGGCTCTTGTTCTGGACCGCGATCTGCTGTTCCTGCCGCGCGAGTTCAAGGGACTGGGCCTGCTGGATTTTGGCCTGCTGCACGGCGCGGTCGGCCTCGATCTGCTGGCTATCGACCAGCTTCTTGGCTTCGATCTTGGCCTGTTCCGCTTCCTGGCTGCGCAGCGACTGTTCGCGGGCGACCTCGGCCGATTGCACGGCGCGGCGCATTTCCACTTCCCGCTGCTGTTCCAGCCGGGCAAATTCGGTGTCGCGCGCGATCAGCATCGACTGGCGCTCGGCCTCCAGATTCTTCGTCTCGATCTGGACGCGGGTGTCCTGTTCGATGTCGTTGCGGGTCTTCTTGCGCAACTCGATCTGCTCGGTCAGCTTGGTCAGACCCTCGGCGTCGAAAGCATTGTTGGCGTTGAAATGCTCGATCGAGGTCTGGTCGAGGCCGGTGAGCGAGACGCTCTCCAGTTCCAGGCCGTTCATGGCGAGATCGACCGAGGACACCTGCTGCACCTTCTGCACGAAGTCGCCGCGCTGTTCGTGCAACTGGTTCATGGTCATGCCTGCCGCGACCGAGCGAAGCGCGTCGACAAATTTGCCCTCGACCAGTTCCTTCAAGGCTTCCGGGTTCATGGTGCGCATGCCGAGCGTCTGCGCGGCGGTGGCGATCGACTGGGCGTCGGGACGGACGCGGACGTAAAATTCGGCCTTCACATCGATGCGCAGCCGATCGAGCGTGATCAGCGCGTCGCTATTCTTGCGCTCCACGGCAAGGCGGACGGTGTTCATGTTGACCGGCATCGTTTCATGGAAGATCGGCAGCACCAGCGCACCGCCGTTCATCACCACCTTCTCCCCGCCAAAGCCCGTGCGGACGAAGCCGATTTCCTTCGACGCGCGCTTATAGAGGCGGGCGATCACGATCCCCAGCACGATCAGGACCAGCAGGCCGCTGCCCGCGATCATCGCGTAGGGAAGGATGGAAAAACCTTGCTGGACGGCAGGCAGGGTCATGTCTGTCTCCTGGACTTAGAGGTGGGGTAGGTAATGATCGCCACGGGAAATGGCGCGGAAGATATGCGCGTCGCGGCGCACGAGCAGGATGGTTTCGCCTTCCTCCAGCGCCTGGCCGGCATTGTCGGGTTCGACCATCACATAGTGGGGCTGGCCGTGATGATCCTCGACACGGGCGCGGGCGGGCGAGCCGCTGGTGGCGCGACCGGTGACGATGCGGGCATGGCTGCCGACCAGATGGTCGAGCGGGATGGCGGTGGTGTGATCCTGCGGCAGGAGCGGGGCCATGAGGCGGGCGGCGAGGCCGGTGGCAGGGAGCGCCGCAACGCCGGCTGCGGGGACGGCTATCCAAGGGGTGATCATGCCACCCCACACGTCGTGCGCCGTCTGCTGGCCAAGCAGGCCGATGATCGCAAAGAGGGTGAGGAAGAGGGTAACCAGCGCCAGCAGAGGGATGCGGCCAAGGCCGAGCCAGCCGAGCAGATCCACGTCACTGTCGAAATCCAGATCGGCGTCGCCGGCAAAGCCCAGCGCCTGCACCGCGCCGATCAGCAGCATCAGTACAAGCGCCGACACGAAGACGATATTTTCCGGCGCGAAAAGAAAGGCTTTCACTCCTAACCTCCTGATTCGCCGTCGATGCTAGACGACGAATGGAGGCCGGGACAGGATAAACCGACTCGACTGTGTTATTTTACTGCATCACCAGATCACGGCTGATGTAAACGTTCGCCACGCGGCCGTTTTTCATGGTGCAGGTGAAGCGGCGGTTGGTGCCGTCATTGGCGCGATAGCTGGTGCGGCTTTCGACATAGCCGTCGATATTATAGCCGTCCGCCGTGGCGATGGGCGTTTCCATGTGGCGCACTTCGGCATAGCCGCCATGGTCCTGTTCCGCTTCGTCGCGGGCGGCAACGGCGCAGGCGTCGGTCATGGCATCGTCGGGGCTGTTGGTGCCCGCCACGTCGGAGAAGTCGGCATCGTCGCGCGGGCGCGAGTCGTTGCGGACGTCGCTGCCATAGTCGGTGCCGGTGCGGGGTGGGGGTGCGTCATATTCGCCGCCGGTATTGGGATCGCGGACCTTCTTGTCCTTCGACATGGAATTGGCGACGATGGCGACCGCGCCAATGATGGCGGCGACGCCGATCGCATCGCCCACGCCGAATCCGTCTCCACGGCGATGATGCCGGTCCCAGCCGCCCTGATGGCCCCAGCCATTGCCGTAGCCGCCGCCATAGCCCCCACCATAACCATAGCGCGGGCGAGCCTCGGCCGCGCTGATGCTGCCTAGCAGCAGCCCTGCGCCGACCATTGCGCCTGTCATCCAGCGGGTCTTGGGTCCGATCATTATCCTACGCCTCCTGCGATGAAGAGAGACATAGACGAGGCAGGCTGTCGGGAGGGTGAACGGGGGAGCATTGCATGATGCCCAATGGCAAATCGCCATGAAGCTAATTGATATGGAGCGTTCCCCGGCGCAGGCCGGGGTCCAGCTCAGGGCGTAGAACTGGACCCCGGCCTGCGCCGGGGAACGCAAAGCCCTAAGTTCACGTCATTGCTTGCTGATATGATACACTTTCCCTCGCAGGGGAGGATCATCAGTTCGGTTTTGCCCTGATCTTCAGTCCCGTGAAGTAAGCCGCGAAGCTGTAGCTGTCGGCATATTCCTCGATCAGCTTGTCGACCGGCTTGCCGGAGCCATGGCCGGCGCGGGTTTCGACGCGGAGCAGGCGGGGGCGGGCGCCGAGGTCGGCGGCCTGAAGCGCGGCGGCATATTTGAAGCTGTGGGCAGGAACCACCCGGTCGTCGGTGTCGGCGGTGGAGACGAGGATGGCTGGATAGGCCTTGCCGCCCAAGATGTTGTGATAAGGGGAGTAGCCGTAGAGCAGCGGGAAATCGGCCGCTTTTTCGGGCGATCCATAGTCGTCGACCCAGTAGCGGCCCGCCGTGAAGCGATCGAAACGCAGCATGTCCATGACGCCCACAGCCGGCAGGGCGGCGGCGAACAGGTCGGGGCGCTGGTTGACGACAGCGCCGACCAGCAGGCCGCCATTGGAGCGTCCCTCGATCGCAAGGCCGTCCTTGGTCGTGAAGCCATTGGCTTTCAGATATTCGGCCGCCGCGATGAAATCGTCGAACACATTCTGCTTGTTCGCGCCGCGTCCGGCCTCATGCCAGGCCTTGCCATATTCGCCGCCGCCGCGAAGATTGGCGATGGCATAGACGCCGCCCTGTTCCAGCCAGGCCATGCGCGTGGCCGAATAGCCGGGCGTGAGGCTGATGTTGAAGCCGCCATAGCCGTAGAGAATGGTGGGCGCGGCGATCGCCTGATCGGCCAGGGTCTTGCGCCGGATGACCGTCATCGGGATCAGCGTGCCGTCCCTGGACGGATAGAGCCGCTGTTCGACGCCGAAATCGTCCGGGTTGAAGGGCAGGTCTGGCTGGGCGAACAGCTCGCTCTTCAGGCTGGTCGTGTCGAAGCGATAGATGCTGGCCGGGGTGACGAAGCCGGAGAAGCTGAAAAAGGTTTCGGGATCGCCCTCCCGCCCGCCAAAACCGGCGGCCGTGCCCATGCCGGGGAGCGGCACGTCCGTCACCTTGCGCCCGTCCAGCTCGACCAGTTCGGCGACGGTTTGGGCGTCGCTCATATAGGCCAGGATCATGCGGTTGCCGACCAGCGAGCCGCCGGCCAGCGTTTCGGGCCGTTCGCCGACCACTTCCTTGGGCCGACTGCGTGGGCGGGTAGCTTCGAGGGTTACCACCCGCATATGGGCCTCTGTACATTATTCGGACACAGATTCACGGTAGCGGCTTGATGAGCAGCGGCATGAGGCCATCGGCATCGAGGTCGAGGCTCTCGGACCAGATATAATCGCCGGTGAGATTGATGCGGTCCCA
>NZ_VYPZ01000015.1 GCF_008710155.1 Sphingobium limneticum | reverse complement strand
GCGCCGAGATCGTCAAGCTGGAACGTCCCGAACTGACCAGCGCCAAGATCATCGTGTCGGGCGGCCGGGCGCTGAAGGATGGCGAGACGTTCGAGGCGACCATCTTCCCGCTGGCCGACAAGCTGGGGGCTGCGGTCGGTGCGAGCCGTGCGGCGGTCGATGCGGGCTATGTGCCCAACGACTATCAGGTCGGCCAGACCGGCAAGATCGTGGCGCCCGAAGTCTATATCGCTGTCGGCATTTCCGGCGCGATCCAGCATCTGGCTGGCATGAAGGACAGCAAGACCATCATCGCCATCAACAAGGACGAGGATGCGCCGATCTTCCAGGTCGCGGACATCGGCCTGGTCGGCGATCTGTTCAAGGTGGTGCCGGAGCTTACCGAAAAGCTGTAAGCCAACATCACGGAGTAGGAAAGGCCGTGGGGAGTAATCCCCACAGCCCTTTTTTATGTCATTCGCAGTTGATGTCGTTCTTGTCGATCGCTCGGCCGGCCAGCGCGCCGCCGGCGCCGCCCAGGATGGTGCCTAGCGTTTTCGAGCCGCCCGGAGCGATGATGTTGCCCAGAACGCCGCCTGCGATGGCGCCGACGATGGTGCCGGTGGTGCCGTCATCCCGCTTGCAATAATAGCGGCCGTCGCGGTCGCGGTAGATCTGGTCATTGTCGCGGATCGGGCGGCGGTGACCACGGGGTGGACCGCGGCGGTCGCCGGGGCGGTCATAGCCGTAGCCGCCGCCGTAATTGTCAGACGTGCAGGCGCCGAGTGGGAGCATCGCCAGGATGGCGGCTGCCAGAACGGGTTTGCGCATGGGGGTTTCTCCTCTTATGTCCCTGTCGGCGGATCAACCCTTTGGCAGGCCGATAGTTTCCCAAAGAGAAGCCGCCCGTCGCTGCCATGAGAGGGGGTATGGCAGCAAGCGGGCGGCGACCGGCGGCGAGCGGGGACTGTAGCCGCCGGATGGGAATGGTTTTTAATTGGGCAGCGGGCGACTGCTGGTGACGGACGGGGTGACCAGCGGGGTGCTGGACGCGGTTACGGTGCCGGTTTCGGCACGCTGTTCGTCCAGCTTGGCCTTCGCTTCGCCATAGCGGGCGACGATGTCGTCCTTGAACTCGGTCAGCTTGCCTTCGTCATAGAGCTTCTTGCCGACATAGCCGGCGATGGCGCCGAAAATCAGGGTGCGGATCATGGGAATCTCCTAATCTGTGGGTTTGATGGGATAACTGGCCACGGCGACAGGGGTTCCGAGGACGATTGCCTGAGCGGCGCTTTCCGCTAGTCTTGCGGTGGGCTGTGGGGGAATTGAGGCATGTCGGCTTTCGATCTGGTGTTCGCGGCGTTCGGCCTGTTGCTGGGCCTGGCCATTGCCGAAGTATTGGGCGGCTTTGCCAGGGTGCTCAAACTCAAGCGATCCGCCAAGCCGGTGCGGGTCGGATGGTTGACGCCGCTGCTGGGCCTGTTCGTCATGCTGGACCTGACCAGCTTCTGGGGCACGGCATTCAGCATGCGGGACCAGATGGATGCCAGCTACCTGACGCTGGTGGTCGTGCTGGCCATCGTCGGTGCCTATCATCTGATCGCGTCGGTGATCTTTCCCGACGAGCCGGAGCAATGGCCCGATTTCGACGAATGGTACGACAAGCAGAACCGGCTGGTGATTGCCGGGTTGCTGGCCCTCAACATCGTCGTGACGGTCGCCCATGGGATATTGGACGAGTTGCGTCCCATTCCCGAGGCGGCAGATGGGCCGGCAGGGGCATTGGGCGTGGCATTTTATCTTGGCGGCGCGCTGTCGCTGTTCGCGCTGCTGGTCGCCCTGCTGTTCGTCCATAATCGCCGGTGGAACGTGGCGATGCTGGTGGCGCTGAACCTGATTTTGCTGAGCACCAGCATATTGGAAGATTATGTCTGAAAACCCGGTCAGGCCGGATTGCCGCCCCGTTCGCGCAGCGCGCGGCTGGTGTCGATCTGATCCTGGCGGCGGGCCATGGCGAGGAAGGCTGCTTCGGAGCGGAGGCAGCGGTCGCGGACATTGTCCAGCAGAGCGGCGGCGGCGTCATCATGCGCCTTGGCGGCAAGGGCGTGATAGTCGGGATTGGCCATGGCTGCGCTCCTGTTTTGGCAGAGCGATATCCCGTCGGACGGCATCATCCGATGCCTGGAAAATCGCGCAAAACCAATGAATAGGTGATCGGGCGCCACCATGGCGGCGCCCGACCGGATCGCATGCCAATTATTCGGCGTGCGCGATGTTCACAGCCGCCATCTTGCCGCGACGGTCCTGCTCCAGATCATAGGAGACGCGGTCCTTTTCGCGCAGCGTGGCGAGGCCGGCGCGTTCCACGGCGCTGATGTGGACGAACGCGTCCGGGCTGCCATCATCGGGAGCGATGAAGCCAAAGCCCTTGTCGGCGTTGAAGAATTTTACGGTGCCTACGATGCTCATGGAAACTTCCTTCTTGTCTGCGACGCGTCCCGTGTGGACGCACCGGGTCGCTAAAGGGGCAGGGAAAGAAGGAGTGAGGGAGCCGCAAAGCGCCGAAAGACCGTCGATTTGCGACTATAGCTTCCCCTATGTAGGCGATAGGCGGCGAAATAGCAAATCGGGGGCCGGGGCGGGCGTTCAGGCGGGCACGGGATGGGCTTTCGCCATGGCGCCGGTGTCCGTTTCGGCGGGTGTTTCTTCGGGCAGCAGGCCGGTGCCCTTGCGAGCGAAACCGAAATAGGCGTCGCGGGCGCGGGCCGCCGCCATTTCATAGGGTTGGAGCCAGGCCGCATGCTCCGCCTCCAGCGCCGCCTGCTCATCGGGCGTCAGATCGCGGTCGTAATCGTCCACATCATAGTCGCTGCTGCTGGCATCGCCGGTGAAGCCGGGTGGCGGCGGGAAGTCGGTGCGCCAGCGCTCCAGCTGGCTTTCCCACCAATGGCCGCGCAGACGGGCGGCGGCTTCCTCCGGCGGCAGATCGGACCGGTTGGGCTCTGGTTCCGGCCCTGATTCCGGCGCAGGTTCGGGGCGAAGTTCACACCGTTCATCGGCGACGGGATTCTGCGGATTTTGCCCGGCTGCAAGCGGCATGCGCGCGGCGACGAAGAGCGCGGCGCAGGCCCCGGAGGAGATGGACGCGGCGACCGCCTCCACCACCGGTTCGGGCGTTTCGGGGCGCGACCCGTCGAGCAGTTGCGCGTCGGCCATAGTGCGGGCGCGGGGTTCTCCGCCGGTGCGAGGGAGGGCGAGGCCGTCCAGTTCCGCCTGCGCCACATCCTGCGGACAGAGCATGTCGAGATAGGCGGCGAAATCCTGCGCAACGACGCGGGCGAGGGCGGCGTCGGAGCCTTCGGCCGGGGAGTCAGCCATGCGATCGAGCCGGGCGAGCATCGACATGGCGAGGCGATTGTCGTGGCGGTGGCGGGTGATTTCATAATTGTCCGGGTCTTTGCGGATGGTTTCTTCATTGCCCATGATCGCGCGGGAGAGGAGGTCCGTCGCGAGGCGCGCGCGGGCGATCAGGATCGCGGCGTCCCAGCCGAGGCGAAAGGCCGCGCCGTCATAGCGGGTGCGCAACGCATAAGCGGAGCGGGCGGTGATGCGCACGGCTTCACAGGCGAGCATGATGACGCCGGACGAGGCGAGGACTTCAAGAAAGCGCCGCTGCCGCGCCGGGGACCAGCCATCGGCGCGGGTTTGCGGATGCGCGGCGGGGAGGATGGGGTCGTGGATGGACATGGCTTGGCTCCCGGTTGGAGAAGGTCTTGCCGGGAGGATAATTGGGAGGGGAGTGTGTAGGACAGGGGAATAGGATTTGCGGGGGTTTTACCAGTTGCCGCCGATATCCTTGATTGCCTCAAGCAGGGCTTTCTTGCTCTCCGTGCGCCGCGTGCCGCTGTTTCGGGGAATATCCGCATCGGTGATGCCGAGTTCGGCGCGACGGCGTGCGATCTGACGGCCGAGTTCTTCCAGCGTGATCGGTTCAGAGGATGACATCTTCGATTCCATAGTCGCCGGCCGTTTCATAGCGGATACGGCTTTCCATATAGTCCAAATCAAGCTGTTCCGAAAGGCGGGCGAGGGTGCGGGCCTGCTGCAACATATCGCGGGCCGTGCCCGATGCATATTGACCCATGCGATCGGCGATCATGTCTTCTACCGCGATGACATGAATGACGCCTTTGTCACCGACCCGGATCGGACGCACCCGGCTGCGGTCGGCCTGACCGTCCAGCAGCGTGGACGAGACGATTTCGAAGCCTAGTTGAAGAACGGGATGAATCCAGCCGCGTGTCGCCTTGCCAGATCCAACCGGACGGATAAATCCATGATCCTGCAACACAGTCTCGAATGCGGACTGCGCGCCCGTCACGATGTCGAAGTCGCCGGTATTGATGGCGCCTAGCGTATAGATTTCCACCGCTGCGCCGCCGACGAGGACAGGGCTTTCCCTTCCGGCTTTGGCCATGGCTTCACTGACGCGAGCAAAGGCGGCGAGCGCGGCTTCGAACTCGGGGCGATAGGCGGTCATGCCTGATCAGGTCGTTTTTTGCGTCGGTCTATGATGGCCTGCATTTCTGCCATGACGATTTCATGCGGGACGCCGGGGCGGGGGTCTGCCAGCGATGCCTCAATCTCCGAGCGGAGCCATGTGTCGTAGGCTGCTGCCTCTTCGGTCGTCGCGAACTCGGACTCGATGGGGGTGAGTTTGGGCATGAAATGAAGGATACTATTGGCACGCTTTATGTACCAGTCGAACATGTGGGCCGCATTTACTAAAATTAGTTTTGATTGCGCCGGGCGTCTGCTGGGCGCATCTTTAGATGAGGGGAGGCGCAGTCAGCTAAAGTCTTCAAATTCGCTAGCATCACCGGGTGCGTAAACTGACTTTTAGACGCGTGCCGCAGCTCTGGATCTGTCACTGATAGCCAGCCTCGGCTACCCTCTGAGTATAACGTCTGACTTACCGCCACGCAGTTCAGCCCAATCGACGGGTGGGGATTTTGCTTTAATAATCGACTGAACTGTCGCTCGGCTGCAATCGGACCGGTCATGTCGATTTCTGTTTCAGCCACAAACTCAACTCGCCCGTCATCGCCTACCACTTTGAATTCTTGAAGATTTCTCCAGTTTTCGGTCGGCCCAGGCGCGTTCATGATCAGATGTAAGATGCCAACATATGGGAAGCCCGCTTTCAACAATCCATTGGCTTGCGTAATACCATATCTGTCTACATTCTTACTCCAGTTTGGACCTCTAAGTGCCAGTCTTTTCACTTCAATAGCGGCAGCAAACTCCGGTCGCGGTTGCCCATGAAAGGTTGGGATTATCAATATGTCTATATCGCCGGGTTGTCCCGGCTTAAGGCCCAAATCCTCTCGGGGTACTTCCGCAAAAATAATGTAATCCCAACCTGGGCGAGGAGGTGGCCCAATGGCTGGCTCAACTACAAAATTAAAGAACCAGTATAATGATGATGACTCATTGCATAAATATTGAACTAGTTCTCGTTCCGGCGCATTCAAAAGATTTTTACCTATATATTTTTCTGTTTCGAATCTCATAAGAAATTCATTCCGCTGCCAAAGCCTCCAGCCCCAGCAACGGCGCAAGATAGCGCCCCGTAAAGCTGCGCTTCTCCTTCACGACCTTTTCCGGCGTGCCTTCCGCGACCACTTCGCCGCCCTTCACGCCACCCTCTGGTCCCATGTCGATGATCCAGTCCGCCGTCTTGATGACGTCGAGATTATGTTCGATCACGACCACGCTGTTGCCCTGGTCGACCAGCGCGTGGAGGACTTCGAGGAGTTTGCGGACATCCTCGAAATGCAGGCCCGTCGTGGGTTCGTCCAGGATGTAGAGCGTGTTGCCGGTGGCGCGGCGGCTGAGTTCCTTGGCGAGTTTGACGCGCTGGGCTTCGCCGCCGGACAGGGTCGTGGCCTGCTGGCCGACCTTGATATAGCCAAGGCCGACTTCCGCCAGCATCGCCATCTTGTCGCGGATGGGCGGCACGGCCTTGAAGAATTCGACCGCATCCTCGACCGTCATGTCCAGGACGTCGGCGATCGAGAGGCCCTTGAACTTCACCTCCAGCGTCTCGCGATTATAGCGGGCGCCGTGGCAGACGTCGCAGGTGACATAGACGTCGGGGAGGAAGTGCATCTCGATCTTGAGCAGGCCGTCGCCGGTGCAGGCTTCGCAGCGGCCGCCCTTGACGTTGAAGCTGAAGCGGCCGGGCTTGTAGCCGCGCGCCTGCGCTTCGGGGAGGCCGGCGAACCAGTCGCGGATGTTGGTGAAGGCGCCGGTATAGGTGGCCGGGTTGGAGCGCGGGGTGCGGCCGATGGGCGACTGGTCGATGTCGATCACCTTGTCGCAATGGTCGAGGCCCGTCACCTTGTCATGCGCGCCGGCGACGATGCGGGCGCCGTTGAGGGCGCGCGCCGATGCCGCATAGAGGGTGTCGATGGTGAAGCTGGACTTGCCCGATCCCGACACGCCGGTGATGCAGGTGAAGGTGCCGAGCGGGATCGACGCGGTGACGCCACGCAGGTTGTTGGCGCGGGCGTTGTGGACGGTGAGTTTCTTGCCCGATCCCTTGCGACGCTTGGCCGGGACTTCGATGCGGCGGGTGCCGTTGAGATAGTCCGCGGTCAGGCTGTCCTTGTTTTTCAGGATCTGCTTGAGCGTGCCCTGTGCGACGATGGCGCCGCCATGGACGCCGGCGCCCGGCCCCATGTCGACGATATAGTCGGCGGCGCGGATCGCATCCTCGTCATGCTCCACGACGATGACGCTGTTGCCGAGGTCGCGCAGGCGCTTCAGCGTGACGAGCAGGCGGTCGTTGTCGCGCTGGTGCAGGCCGATCGAGGGTTCGTCGAGGACGTAGAGGACGCCTGACAGGCCGCTGCCGATCTGGCTGGCGAGGCGGATGCGCTGGCTTTCGCCGCCCGATAGCGTGCCGCTGGTGCGGTCGAGGTTGAGATAGTCGAGGCCGACATTGTTGAGGAAGCCCAGGCGCTCGACGATTTCCTTGAGGATGGCCTTGGCGATCTGGTTCTGTTGATCGTTCAGCGCTTCGGGCATGGTGGTGAAGAAGTTGAGCGCGTCCACGACCGAGCGGCGGGTGGAGAGGCTGATGTCCTCGCCCGCGATCTTCACGGCCAATGCTTCGGGTTTCAGGCGCGCGCCGTGGCAGGTTTCGCAGGGCATGGCGGTCTGATATTTGGCCAGTTCCTCGCGCATCCAGGCGGAGTCCGTTTGCAGGAGGCGGCGGTTGAGGTTGCCGATGACGCCCTCAAACGCTTTCTTGACCTCATAGCTTTTCTTGCCGTCCTGGAAGCGCAGGGTGACGGGCTTGCCGCCGGTGCCGTGCAGGATGATGAGCTTCACTTCGCCCGGCAGGTCGGTCCAGGGGGTTTCGAGGCTGAAGCCGAACTCCTTGGCGAGGGAGCCGAGCACCTGCATATAATAAGGGCTGGGCGGGTTGGATTTGGCCCAGGGGACGACGGCGCCCTTCTTGATCGAGAGCGCTTCGTTGGGGACGACGAGGTCGGGATCGAATTCCTGCCGTTCACCCAGGCCATCGCAGGCGGGGCAGGCGCCCAGGGGGGCGTTGAAGGAGAAGAGGCGCGGTTCGATGTCGGGGATGGTGAAGCCGCTGACGGGGCAGGCGAACTTCTCCGAAAAGACGATGCGGTTGAGGGGGATGCCCGCGCCCTTCATCTTCTTGTCGGTGGACTGCACTTCGTCTTCGCGGCCGGGCACGACGCCTTCGGCCAGATCGACATAGGCGAGGCCGTCGGCGAGTTTGAGGGCCTGTTCGAAACTGTCCGCGAGGCGGGTGCCCATGTCCGGGTCCACGGCCAGGCGATCGACGACGACTTCGATGTCATGCTTGTACTTCTTGTCGAGGGCGGGGGCATCCTCGATCAGATACATTTCGCCGTCGATGCGGACGCGGGTGTAGCCCGCCTTCTGCCATTCGGCCAGTTCCTTGCGATATTCGCCCTTGCGCCCGCGCACCACGGGGGCGAGCAGGTAGAAGCGGGTGCCTTCGGGCAGGAGCATCACGCGGTCCACCATCTGGCTGACGGTCTGGGCGCTGATGGGGAGGCCGGTCGCGGGGCTGTAGGGGATGCCGACGCGCGCCCACAGGAGGCGCATATAGTCGTAGATTTCCGTGACCGTGGCGACGGTGGAGCGCGGGTTGCGGCTGGTGGTCTTCTGCTCGATGGAGATGGCGGGGCTGAGGCCCTCGATATGCTCGACATCGGGCTTCTGCATCATCTCCAGAAACTGGCGCGCATAGGCGGAGAGCGATTCCACATAGCGGCGCTGACCCTCCGCATAGATGGTGTCGAAGGCGAGGGACGATTTGCCCGAGCCGGACAGGCCGGTGATGACGACGAGGGAGTCGCGGGGCAGATCGACGTCCACGCCCTTGAGGTTGTGTTCACGCGCGCCGCGCACGGAGATGTGGGTCAGACTCATGGGGCCGTTCTATATTTGTTCGATGAGGCGGGAGCAAGCGGAAGCGGGCATCCCCAGGGCGAAGATAGGAAAGCGAACGATCAAATGCGAGGGCGGTTGCGAAGCATCTGGCGCAAAAGGGATTTCGAGCGCCGGCTCCACCCTGTCTCATGTCGTTGGTGGCGCGACGAGGGCCGTTCGTCCCCCCGGCATGCCGCCGGGCGGTGCGCATGGGCGGATCATCGAAGCGGGCGGGATCGTCATCATCCTGTCGCTATGATGAGGGCATAGGGCAGCGCGGGTTGCACCCGTTAAGCGACGGTTCACCGCAAATGGCGTCGTTTCCCCTTGATACAATTATCCTGATCCGGAGTGCCCGACAGCATCTGGATACGCCCCCGGCATCCCTTGCGCCGGGGGCGTTTTCATGTCCGCGTGATTCGCGGGGTTGCCCGTCTCGACATGCGCATAAGAGCAAGAAGCCCTGAGACTGACTCATATGGAGGGTTCCCCGGCGGAGGCCGGGCTCCAGTCCCACGCTCTGCACTGGACCCCGGCCTACGCCGGGGAACGCTAAGCCATAGGTTCCCATCATTGCTTTTTGGCATAAGAGCGCATGTCGGTGCGGATGCGCCTCAGGCGTATTTCACCATAATCCCTTACGGAAATGTCGTTTGCAGAAGCGGGACATGTCGTTCGTCCCGCCGTTCGTCCGCGTGCGTCGGCGCTTGGTCGGCAATGGCGTCGTTGGCCGATGGGGATCGTTGCCGGGTCGAAGCGGACGGGCGCCGGGCGGATCGGAGGCGTAACAAGATGAGGCGAACGGGGCAGGTGCCGCCCCCCCCTGAAAAGACCCTTCCGGCTCCGCCCGTTCGCACCCGGCGCTTTCCATAGCCCCCCTTTGACGGGGCGCCGGCCACAACAGATTTCGAGGAGATAGCCCCATGTTCCGTTCGACCCAATTTGCCGCCGCTCTTGCCTCCATCGCTTTGCTGGCCAGCGCCGGCGCCGCGTCCGCGCAGGAGTTCCAGTCCAATGGCCGCACCACCGGCGTCTATCATGGCGACCTGGACCTGGCGCAGGCGGCGCATCAGCAGAAGCTGCGCAGCCGCATCGCGCGCGCCGCCAACCGCGTCTGCGCGTCGATGGATCTGCAAGCGCAGATGAGCTGCAAGGCCAAGACGATCGCCCATGTCGAAGCGCCGATCACCGCCGCCATCGCGCGCGCCGAGACGGGCGAGCGTTATGCGGATGCGGGCAAGACCGTGCGGCCGGTGGTCGGGAACTGATCCCGACGCGCCATGATGTGAAGCGATCGTTTCCCGTTCCCCGGCGTAGTTGATGGGAGGCGCGTGACTTCTATCGAGGGTACAGTCCCACGATTTGAACTGGACCCCGGCCTGCGCCGGGGAACGGTACATATGGGTGAGCGACATGATGCCTTGCCATGATCCGCGCGGCCCGTGTGGATGGTTTTGCGATAAAGGTCCGGTTTGCGCCGGGCCTTTTCGTATTGGACTTCTTCTGTTTTGGAACGTTAGGCCGCGCCGCGATATGCGCCTGCCTGATCGCGAGGCCCCATGGCGCCGGCTCATTCGAAGCGTTCCCAGGCGCAGTTGATGGGAGGCGCGTGACTCCCATCAAGGGTCCAGTGCCACGCTCCGAACTGGACCCCGGCCTACGCCGGGGAACAATGTACTCGTTCGAGAAGCCGGCTTTCGCTGGCATGACGGGAATAGGGTGCGTGTGGCCGGTCAGAAATCCGGGCGGCTTTTGGTGCGGAAGGCGGTGACGCCTTTGGCGAAGTCGGGCAGGGTGAAGGCGTCGCGGAACAGGGCGAGCGTGGTGGCGTCGTCGTCCGCCTGGCCATCGAGGATGCGGCGGACGATCGCCTTGGACGCGCGGACGCTGTGCTGGGCGTTGGCGGCGATGGTGCGGGCGAGCGTATCGGCGGCGGTGAGGGGATCGGGCGCGATCTCTTCGATCAGGCCGATTGCCAGCGCGTCGTCGGCGGTGTGGAGCGCGCCGGTGAAGAGGATGCGCTTGGCACGGGCCGGGCCGACCAGATCGAGCAGCAATTTCGTGTCGAACAGCGAATAGACGATGCCGAGTTTGGCAGGCGTGATGCCGAGGCGCGCGGTGGGCGATGCGATGCGCAGGTCGCAGGCGATGGCAAGGCCGCAGCCGCCACCGACGCAATCGCCGTCGATCGCGGCGATCACCGGCTTTTGCGCATGGGCGAGCGCATATTGGCTGGCGCGGATCGCGGCCTGATTGGCTATGCGCCAGTCTTCTTGGCCGGAGCAGGCGGCAAATTCGTTGATGTCGGCGCCCGCGCAGAAGAGGCCGGGCGTGGCGGAGGCGAGGATGAGGACGCGGACGGCGTCATCGGCCATCGCCTGGCCGACGAGCCGGGGGAGCTGTTCCCACATCGCCTGGGTCATGGCGTTGCGCCGGTCCGGCCGGTCGATCAGCAGCCGGGCGACCGGGCCGTCCTGTTCCAGCCGCAGATGCATGTCAGGCGGGCCAGCGTTGCAGCAGCGGGACCAGCTCGTCGAAATGGTCGATCACCGCATCGGCATCCAGATTTTCGACCGGACCGTCGAGGAAGCCGAAGCCGACCGCGATATTGGCAAGGCCGGCGTTGCGCGCGCCGGCAATGTCGTTGATCGTGTCGCCGATGAAGATGGTGCGGCCGCCGCCGGCGCGGGCGACCATTTCCCGGATCGGCGCGGGGTCGGGCTTGGCCACGCCGACGGTATCGCCGCCCACGATGGCCGCGAACCGATCCGACAGGCCGATCTGGTGCATCAGGGGGATGGTGAATCGTTCCGCCTTGTTGGTGCAGATGGCGAGTTTGACGCCGGCGTCGGTCAGGGCGTCCATCGCGTCGATCAGGCCAGGATAGGGGAGCGAGTGGATGGCGAGATTCTGCTCATAATAATCGAGCAATATGGGGAGCAGGCTGTCGAGCGTTTCGGCGTCATAGCCGCCCGATGCGTCGAGCGCGCGGGCGAGCATGATCTTTGCGCCCTTGCCGACGAAGGGGTGGATCGCGGCGGCCGGGAAGGGCGGCCGGCCGATCGTGCCGATGGCATAATTGACCGCCGCGGCAAGATCGCCGCTGGTGTCGATCAGGGTGCCGTCCAGGTCGAAACCGACGATGTCGAAAGGGATGCTGCTCATGGTGCCTGCCATGCCGCCTGCGCGGTGGCAAAGGCAAGGCAAACATGGCAGAGGAAGGACAAGTCATAGCTTTTGCCGGGAAAATCATCGTGACCAGTTCCGCCAGCCGTCCAAGCGACCGTCCTTTGGCCGTCATCATCCTTGCCGCCGGGCAGGGGACGCGGATGAAATCGTCGCTTCACAAGGTTCTGCATCCGATTGCGGGGCGATCCATGCTGCTGCACCTGCTGGCGAGCGTCAGCGAATTGGCGCCCGAGCGGCAGGTGGTGGTCGTGGGCGCGGGGCGCGCGCAGGTGGAGAAGGCGGTGGCCGGCACCGGCGCGGTCATCGCGGTGCAGGAGGCGCAGCTGGGCACCGGGCATGCGGTGGCGCAGGCGCATGATGCGCTGGCCGGATTCGCGGGCGATGTGCTGATCCTTTACGGCGACGTGCCGCTGGTGAGTGCGGGCACGATGCAGGCGATGCTGGACCGGTTGAGCCGGGGCGACGAGCCGCGCGCGGTGGTGCTGGGCTTTCGCCCGGACGATGCGGCGGCCTATGGCCGGATCGTCGCCGACGGGCAGGGCATCATCGAGAAGATGGTCGAGTATAAGGATGCGAGCGAAGGCGAGCGGGCCGTTACCCTGTGCAATAGCGGGCTGATGGCGGTGCGATCGACCGACCTGTTTGTGCTGCTCGACCAGATCGGCAACAATAATGCGGCGGGCGAATATTATCTGCCCGATATCGTCATGCTGCCCGGCGGGACGAGCGCCGTCATCGAAACGGAAGCGTGGGAAGTGGCGGGCGTGAACAGCCGGGCCGAGCTGGCGGGGGTCGAGGCGGTGTGGCAGGCGCGCCGCCGGGCCGAGGCGATGCGCGATGGCGTGACGTTGGTGGCGCCCGAAACGGTGTTCTTCGCGCATGATACCGTGCTGGGGCGCGATGTGGTGGTGGAGCCGAACGTCGTGTTCGGGCCGGGCGTGACCGTGGCGGACGATGTGGTCATCCACGCCTTTTCGCATCTGGAGGGGGCGAGCGTGGCCAGCGGCGCGGCGATCGGTCCCTATGCGCGGTTGCGGCCCGGCGCGGACATCGGCGTCAAGGCCAAGGTCGGCAATTTCGTCGAGATCAAGAAGGCGACCCTGGGCGAGGGGGCGAAGGTCAATCACCTGTCCTATGTCGGCGATGCCAGCGTGGGGGCGGGGAGCAATATCGGCGCGGGGGTCATCACCTGCAATTATGATGGCTTCTTCAAGTACAAGACGGAGATCGGCGCGGGGGCGTTCGTCGGGTCGAACAGTGCGCTGGTGGCGCCGGTGACGATCGGCGACGGGGCGATCGTGGCGGCGGGCAGCGTGGTGACGAAGCCGGTGGAGGCGGATGCGCTGTGTCTGGTGCGGCCCGAGCAGATCGGCAAGGCGGGATGGGCGGCCCGTTTCCGGGAGCGGATGACGGCGAAGAAGGCGGGGAAGTGAGAATCCGTCATTGCGAGGTGGTTGGGTTGTAAGTTGATCCGGAAATTTCTCTGGGCGTTAGCTGCGCTGATTTTGCTCGTTGCGGGGCTTGCTTTCTGGCTGCTGCACAATGCCAGTGCCATGCCGATCGTGCGGCGGGCGGAGGTGGTGCTGCCCTTTCCCGCCGATGCGCCGCGCAAGGCGGTAACAGTCGCGCTGCTGACCGATACGCATTTGTCGGGGCCGGACAACAGCCCGGCGCGGCTGGCGCGGATCGTCAGGCAGATCAACGGGTTGAAGCCCGACCTCATCCTGCTGGGCGGCGATTATATCGGCGATGACAAGGGCGGGGCGATTTATGATGCGCGGACGAGCATCGCGCCCTTTGCGGGGCTGCGCGCGCCGCTGGGCGTGGTGGCGGTGCTGGGCAATCATGATAGTCGCAGCAAGCTCAATCGCCGGGCCTTGAACGAGCGGGACTGGCAGGCGGCTTTTGCGAAGTTGGGCATCACCCTGTTGCAGGATCGGGCGGTGCGGCGCGGGCCGCTGGCGATCGGCGGATTGCAGGATATCTATACGCGCAAGCCCGATATGCCGGGGACGCTGGCGGCGATGGCGCGGGTCGGCGGGGCGCCGGTCATCCTGTCGCATGGGCCGGACGTGTTTCCCAAGCTGCCGGACGCGCGATCGCTGACTGTGGTGGGGCATACCCATTGCGGGCAGATCGCCTTCCCCTTCGTCGGCATCACCTATGTGCCGTCGAAATATGGAACGCGCTATGCGTGCGGCGTCTATCGGGAGGGCGCGCGGACGATGATCGTGTCGGGCGGGGTGGGCACAAGCAGCGCGCCGGCGCGGATGCTGGCGCCGCCCGATATCTGGTTGGTGACGATCAGGCCCGGATGACATTCTTTTCATCATCGGGCCATGGCGTTGTCGCAGGTCCGGCATTAATGGCATGGCGACACCTACGCCCTATATGGGCGCAAACTCATCTGCTTCTACGGGGCTTTCCACCATGTGCGGTATCATTGGAATCATCGGCAAGGACGACGTTGCGGAGCGGCTGGTCGACGGGCTGAAGCGGCTGGAATATCGCGGCTATGACAGCGCGGGCGTGGCCACCGTGCATGGCGGGGCGATCGACCGGCGCCGGGCCGAGGGGAAGCTCAACAATCTGGTGAAGGAGCTGGCCGGATCGCCGCTGCCGGGCACGACCGGCATCGCGCATACCCGCTGGGCCACCCATGGCGCGCCGACGACGAGCAACGCGCACCCCCATGCGACCGGCGAAGTGGCGCTGGTCCACAATGGCATCATCGAGAATTTCAAACCGCTGCGCGACGAGCTGATCGCGCGGGGCCGGACCTTCGACAGCCAGACCGATACCGAGGTGGTCGCCCATCTGGTGAGCGAATTGGTGGAGCAGGGTGCCAGCCCCAAGGATGCGGTGCGCCAAGTGCTGCCGCGCCTGCATGGCGCCTTTGCGCTGGCGATCCTGTTCCGCAGCCATCCCGACATGCTGATTGGTGCGCGGCTGGGGTCGCCGCTGGTGGTGGGTTATGGCGACGGGGAAACCTATCTGGGGTCCGACGCGCTGGCACTGGCGCCGCTGACGCAGCGCATCGCCTATCTGGAAGAGGGCGACTGGGTCGTCATCACGGCACAGGGCGCGGAGATTTTCGACAAGGATAACAACCCGGTCGAGCGCCCCGTGACGATCAGCGGCGTGTCCGGCGCGATGATCGACAAGGGCAATCACCGCCATTTCATGCAGAAGGAAATTTACGAGCAGCCGGTCGTCGTGGCCCAGACGCTCAAAGCCTATCTGCAACGGATGGACGACCGCGTGTCGTTGCCGATCCCCGATTTCGACCTGTCGGCGATCCGCCGCGTCACCATCGTCGCGTGCGGCACCAGCTTCTATGCGGGCATGGTCGCGCGCTACTGGTTCGAGCAATTTGCCCGCGTGCCGGTGGATTTGGATTTCGCCAGCGAGTTTCGCTATCGCGAGCCGGTGATGGAAGAAGGCGGGCTTGCCCTCTTCATCAGCCAGTCGGGCGAGACGGCCGATACGCTGGCCGCGCTGCGCTATGCGCGCTCGCAAGGGCAGAAGATCGCGGTGGTCGTCAACGTACCGACCAGTTCGATGGCGCGCGAGGCGGACCTGTTGCTGCCCACCCACGCCGGTCCGGAAATCGGCGTGGCGTCGACCAAGGCCTTTACCTGCCAGTTGGCGGTGCTGGCGGCCTTTGCCGCGAACCTCGCCCGCGCCAAGGGGCGGCTGACCCCGGCGGAGGAAAAGGAGATCGTCCGCCATCTGGCCGAGGCGCCCGCCGCGATCAACGGCGCGCTGGCCTATGACGAGGCGATCGAGGCGATGGCGCATCATATCGTGCCGGCGCGCGACGTGCTGTATCTGGGGCGCGGGACCGATTATCCGATCGCGCTGGAAGGGGCGCTGAAGCTGAAGGAAATCAGCTATATCCACGCCGAGGGCTATGCCGCGGGCGAGATGAAGCATGGGCCGATCGCGCTGATCGACGAACTGGTGCCGGTGATCTGCATCGCGCCGAGCGGGCCTTTGTTCGAAAAGACCGTGAGCAATATGCAGGAAGTGCAGGCGCGCGGCGGCAAGGTGGTGCTGATTTCCGATTATGACGGCGTGCAGGCGGCGGGCGAAGGATGCCTGGCGACGATCACCATGCCCAAGGTCCACCCGCTGATCGCGCCGATGGTCTATGCCGTGCCGGTGCAGTTGCTGGCCTATCATGTCGCGGTGCTGAAGGGCACGGATGTGGATCAGCCGCGCAATCTGGCGAAGAGCGTGACGGTGGAGTGAGCGGGGGCGCCACTTTCGTCATCGTGCTGATGCTGGCCTTTTTCGGGCTGGCCTGGTGGAACGACCGGCATGGCGAGGGGCGCCGCCGGCGTGGTAGCGGGAGCGATGGTGGTGGCGATTCAGGCCATGGCGCGGATGATGGGTGCGATGGCGGGGATGGTGGCGATTAGGTTGGTTTGATCGCGGCAAAATATGGCTGGGCGAAGGGTATTGGCGCAAGGCCAGCCTGTTTTCGTGAGGTTGCTTCCCCCTCACCCAGCTTCGACTAGGCAGCACGCTGCTAAGTCTGCGCAGCCCTCTCCCCCTGAGGGGAGAGGGATAAGGATGTTAACCGCCGCCGGGCGCGTTGTGGCCGCCGGCGGGGACGGGGCCGCCGCTGGGGGCGTGGCTGTGGTCGGGGTTGCTGTCCCATTCGATATGATAGAGGTCGAAACGGCGGTCGCGCAGGTTGCGGACGGTCCCTTCGGCGCGGGCCCAGCTGAGGTCGGCGAGGTTGACGTCCGCCATGGTCAGCGTTTCGACATTCTCCGTCGATTCCGCAGCGATGCCGTCGCGCGCGAAGGGGAGATCGCAGGGGGTCAGGATCGCGCTCTGGGCATATTGGATGTCCATATTGTCGACGTTCGGCAGATTGCCGACATTGCCCGACATGACGACATAGCATTGATTTTCGATCGCACGGGCCTGCGCGCAATAGCGCACGCGCAGATAGCCCAGGCGCGAGTCGGTGCAGAAGGGCACGAAGATGATGCGCGCGCCCTGATCCACCAGGCGGCGGGCGAGTTCGGGAAATTCGCTGTCGTAACAGATGAGTACGCCGATCGGGCCGCAGTCGGTCTGGATCACGTCGAGGGAATCGCCGCCCTTGATGTTCCACCAGAAGGCTTCGTTGGGGGTCGGATGGATCTTTTCCTGCGTGTGGATCGAGCCATCGCGGAGCGCCACATAGGCGATATTCTGGATATCGCCATCGTCGGCACGGGTCGGGTGGGAACCGCCGATGATGTTGATATTATATTCCAGCGCCATCCGCCCAAGCTCCTTGGTCAGGCGCGGGGTATAGGCGGTCAGCTTGTCGATCGCCTCCACCGGGGTCAGCTTCTTCGTCTCGTAGGAGAGAAGCGGCAGGGTGAAGAGTTCGGGGAAGATGATGAAGTCGGAGCGATAATCGGCCGCGACATCGACGAAATATTCGACGTTGCGAATGAATTCGTCGAAATTCTCGACCGCGCGCGCCTGAAGCTGGCAGGTGGCGATGCGGACGCTTTCGACGCCGCGCGGCACCCGCATTTCGGGCGCTTCGTCGGGATCGACATAGGGATTGCGCCAGACGAGATGGGCGGCGTGGCCGTCCGACTGCTTGTCTTCGGGCAGGTAGTTTTCGAGGACACCGAGCGGTTCGAACTGGTTCTTGAGCTGGAAGCTGATCACCTGATCGCGCATCTTGCCGGTGACGACCTTGTCCAGATAATCGGCCGGGCCGTGGACGCGGCGCTTGGCGCGGGCGTAGCCGGGCATGCGGCCGGCGATGACGATGCCGTGCAGGTCCAGCTCTTCCGTGAGTTCCTTGCGCTCGTCATAGAGGCGCTGGCCGATGCGCAACCCGCGCAGCTTGGGATCGACCGCCATTTCATAGCCGTAGAGCCATTCGCCCGCCGCGCTGTGCCGGGTGCCGAAGCCGTTGGCGGTGATTTCATCCCAGTCATGGACGGCAAAGGCCATCGCCTTGCTGACGCGCATCGTGGCGCAATAGCCAACCACCCGGTCGTCATAGAGGGCGACGAAACAGCCATTGGGGAAATTGTTGATCTGACCCCGGATGGTGGCCAGCGAATAATTGGGCATGCCCGGATAGGCGCGGGCGATCAGCCGTTGAATGCCGCGCACGTCGGACGGGACCGCGGCGCGGACGTCCAGGCGTTTCTTGGTGGCGGTGGTCACTGCGCAATCTCCCTCGTCGCAATCTGTCGGCAGCCGTTCCCCGGCGAAGGCCGGGGTCCAGTCCTGCGGGTGGAGCTGGACCCCGGCCTTCGCCGGGGAACAAGCCATTTTGAGGCCGTATTAAAAAGGAAAAGGCGGCGCCGGGTATCCGGCGCCGCCTCATTCCGCTTCCGTACTGAACCGCGCAGGCGCAGATCAGTTCCCTACTTTCAGGCCCACTTGCCCATTTCGGTTTCCAGGTTGGCGCGGATCGCTTCGAAGAACTGCTCCGTGGTCATCCACGACTGTTCCGGACCGATCAGCAGCGCCAGATCCTTGGTCATCGCGCCGCTTTCGACGGTCTGGATGCAGACGCGCTCCAGCGTTTCGGCGAACTTGACGACTTCGGGCGTCTCGTCGAACTTGCCGCGGAACTTGAGGCCGCCGGTCCAGGCGAAGATCGAGGCGATCGGGTTGGTCGAGGTCGCCTTGCCCTGCTGATGCTGGCGATAGTGGCGGGTGACGGTGCCGTGGGCGGCTTCCGCTTCTACCGTCTTGCCGTCGGGCGAGAGCAGAACCGAGGTCATGAGGCCGAGCGAGCCGAAGCCCTGTGCCACCTGATCCGACTGGACGTCGCCGTCATAATTCTTGCAGGCCCAGACGAATTCGCCGCTCCACTTGAGCGCGGAGGCGACCATGTCGTCGATCAGGCGATGTTCGTAGACGATGCCGGTGTCCTTGAACTTCTGCGCGAAGCCTTCGGTTTCGAACACTTCCTGGAACAGATCCTTGAAGCGGCCGTCATAGGCCTTGAGGATGGTGTTCTTGGTGGACAGGTACACCGGCCACTTCAGGTTGAGGCCATAGTTGAACGAGGCGCGCGCGAAGTCGCGGATCGAATCGTCCAGGTTGTACATCGCCATGGCGACGCCCGAGCCGGGGAAGTCGAACACTTCGCGGTCGATCGTTTCGCCATTTTCGCCTTCGAAGACGAGGCGCAGCTTGCCGGCGCCGGGCACCTTGAAATCGGTGGCGCGATACTGGTCGCCGAATGCGTGACGGCCCACGACGATCGGCTTGGTCCAGCCCGGAATCAGGCGGGGGACGTTGGAAATGACGATCGGTTCGCGGAAGACGACGCCGCCCAGGATGTTGCGGATGGTGCCGTTGGGCGACTTCCACATCGACTTGAGGTTGAATTCTTCGACGCGCTGTTCGTCGGGGGTGATGGTGGCGCACTTTACGCCGACGCCATATTCCTTGATCGCGTTGGCGGAATCGATCGTGATCTGATCGTTCGTCTCGTCACGCTTTTCGACGCTGAGGTCGTAATATTTGAGGTCGATGTCGAGATAGGGGAGAATGAGGCGTTCGCGAATCCATTCCCAGATGATGCGGGTCATTTCGTCGCCGTCGATTTCCACGACGGGGTTCTTCACCTTGATCTTCGCCATAGCGCCTATTCGCCTTCTTTCTACTGGGTGGAATATGGGGACGCACTAGGGAAAGCGGCGGCAATGTTCAACCGTGCAGGGTCATGAATCTGCCTTGTGCGGAGCCTTGTCCCGGATCGGTCGTTGTCAGGGGGCGGCTCTCTCCCTAAAGACGGTGACCATGGAAAATGATGAGATCACGATTGCCGCCGGCGGCAATGTCAAATGGCGCTTCCCTTCGGTCCATCCGGAGGGGATGAAGTTCGGTCTGATCGCCGTGGCGATCACCGCCGTCCTGTTCCTGCTGGGCTGGGAAATCGTCGGCTGGCTGATGCTGATGGTGACGATCTGGGTCTTCGCCTTTTTCCGCGATCCGGTGCGCGCCGTGCCGCAGGATGAGGGCGCGATCATCGCGCCGGCCGATGGCCTCGTCACGCTGATCCAGCGGGTGCCGCCGCCGCGCGAAATGGCGGGCGAGCATGGGCTGGGCGACCAGCCGCTGATCCGCGTGTCGATCTTCATGAGCGTGTTCGACGTGCATATCAATCGCACGCCGATCGGCGGGACGATCAAGTCGGTCGTCTATATCAGTGGCAAGTTTTTGAACGCGGACCTGGACAAGGCGAGCGAGGATAATGAGCGCCAGCACATCCTGGTCGAGCGGCATGATGGCGTGCGCATCGGCTTCACGCAGATTGCGGGGCTGGTGGCGCGGCGGATCGTGCCATTCGTGAAGCCCGGCGACATGGTCGCGGCGGGGCAGCGGATCGGCCTCATCCGCTTCGGCAGCCGCGTCGACGTCTATCTGCCCGCCGGCACCGCGCCGCGCGTGATCCTGGGCCAGCGCACCGTCGCGGGCGAGACGATCCTGGGGCAGATGGGCGATACGCGCGTGATTGCGGGTATCCAGCAGTGATTTTTCTTCGCGCTTCTAAATCTTGGTCCGTTCGTGCTGAGCTTGTCGAAGCACGAACGCGCCCTTCGACAAGCTCAGGGCGAACGGCTGTTATGAATAAAGGCCTTTTGGCATGAGCCGGCAGCGGCGGGCGGTGCCGCGCGGGCTGCGCCGGGGCATTACGCTGCGGATGCTGGCGCCCAATGCGGTGACGGCGATGGCGCTGTGCTTCGGCCTGACCGGGGTGCGTTACGGCATTTCGGGCGAGTGGGAGCGGGCGGTGCTGTCCATCCTGTTCGCGGGTGTTCTTGACGGGCTGGACGGGCGGATCGCGCGGATGTTGCGCGGCGAGAGCCGCTTCGGCGCGGAACTGGATTCGCTGTCCGATTCGATCGCGTTCGGCGTGGCGCCGGCGTTGATCCTCTATCTCTGGTCGCTTTATGCCATGCCGAAATTCGGCTGGATCTTCGCGCTGGCGCATGCGCTGTCCTGCGCGCTGCGTCTGGCGCGGTTCAATGCGGCGATCGATGCGGACGAGCAGCCGCACAAGTCGGCGGGCTTCCTGACCGGCGTTCCGGCGCCGGCGGGGGCGGGGCTGGCCTTCGTGCCGCTCTATCTGTGGCTGGTGACGGGCGAAGATATTTTCCGCGCCTGGTATGTGGTGGCGCCCTGGGCGGCGTTCGTCGCCTTCCTGATGATTTCCAACATCGCGACCTATAGCTGGTCGGCGCTGCGGCTGCGCAAGCGCATCCGGCTGGAGATGATCGCGCTGGCGGGCTTGCTGGCCGCGTTGCTGGTGACCGATCCCTGGCTGACGTTGCTGATGATCTGCGCGGTCTATGTGGCGCTGATCCCGTTCGGGATCATGTCCTACGCCAAGGTGCGCAAGCAGCGGGAAAGTGCGGCGGCTGCGCCGACTGTCTGAATAGCGATGGACCGTTCGCCAGATCTATGGCGCTAGTCGCTTCTCGATTGCGCTGGAAGCGAACGGTTCAAGATGAGGCGTTCATCCAGAAAGAGTGCGGTGCTTCGACAGGCTCAGCGCGAACGGGATGAAGGAAGCCTGATCGTTCAGGCTTGCCTCGTTCAGGCGGCCAGCGCGCGGCTGTGCGTGATGCGGGTCTGGCGGGGTGCCGGCTGTGCCACGCGGGGGCGGCGGATGCGGATGTGGTAGACCGGCGGGTTCTGCGGGATCGGTTCGAACTGGAGCGCTGCCACCATCTTGTCATGATAGAGTGCGAACATCCAGGCAATGGTGCCGATGGCCAGCAGGAAAGCGCCGGAGAACAGGGTTGCGGCAACAAGAGCGAACATAAGGATCACTTTCTGTCTTGCCATCTACACGACATGGCTCATTATGACGGATTGAACGGGCGTTAACCGTATTTGTTCCGTCTGTTCCCTTTATGTTCTCATTCGAGAACAGCGTCAACCCTTGCCAATCATTTTTTTTGACGCTAAAGG
This sequence comes from Sphingobium limneticum, assembly GCF_008710155.1. Classification (GTDB taxonomy): domain Bacteria; phylum Pseudomonadota; class Alphaproteobacteria; order Sphingomonadales; family Sphingomonadaceae; genus Sphingobium; species Sphingobium limneticum. Next base: position 65,700 of record NZ_VYPZ01000015.1, on the reverse strand, counting down.
CGCGACCATTCCACATGGGAATCGACATATCCGGTGCCACGCGCCGCCTTTGAGGCAGCTTCGCGGTTCCTGATTCCCAGAGGGCCAACCGGAAGGAGAACTATTATGGCGGCACCTGTCGTCACCATGCACCAATTGATCGAGGCTGGCGCCCATTTCGGCCACCAGACCCACCGCTGGAATCCGCGCATGAAGCCGTACATCTTCGGCGAGCGCAACGGCATCCACATCCTTGACCTGTCGCAGACCGTGCCCCTGTTCGGCCGTGCGCTCGACTTCGTGTCGGGCACCGTCGCCGCCGGCGGCAAGGTGCTGTTCGTGGGTACAAAGCGCCAGGCGCAGGACCCGATCGCAGACGCCGCCCGCAAGTCGGGCCAGCATTTCGTCAACCATCGCTGGCTGGGCGGCATGCTCACCAACTGGAAGACCATTTCGGGTTCGATCAAGCGCCTGAAGACCCTCGAGGAAAAGCTGTCGGGCGATACCCACGGCTTCACCAAGAAGGAAGTCCTTCAGATGACGCGCGAGCGCGAGAAGCTGGAACTGTCGCTGGGCGGTATCCGCGACATGAACGGCATCCCCGACGTGATGTTCGTGATCGACGCGAACAAGGAAGAGCTGGCGATCAAGGAAGCCAACACGCTGGGTATCCCGGTCGTCGCGATCCTGGATTCGAACGTGTCGCCCGACGGCATCGCCTTCCCGGTTCCCGCGAACGATGACGCCAGCCGCGCCATCCGCCTCTACTGCGACGCCATCGCCGCCGCCGCCACCAAGGGCAACCGTGGTGCGCAGCAGGCTTCGGGTGTCGATCTGGGCGCGCTGGACGAGCCGGCCGCCGAAGAGATCGTTGCCGAAGCCTAAAAGCGTCGCACGACTGCAAGATTGGCGAACTAGAGGGTTGCGATCGGTATAAGATAGCTGGTTCCCGGCGAAAGTCGGGAGCCAGATCGGACCGTCCAACTGGACCCCGGCCCGCGCCGGGGAACGCAACCCAAGAGGGCGCGCTCCATCGGAACGCGCCCTAACGCCTATTTTGAACATATGAATTTTTGAACCATCCAAGAATTTAGGAGCCGAAACATGGCCGAGATTACTGCTGCCGCCGTCAAGGAACTGCGCGACCGTTCGGGCGCGGGCATGATGGATTGCAAGAAGGCGCTCACCGAAGCCAATGGCGACATCGAAGCGGCAACCGACTGGCTGCGTGCCAAGGGTCTGGCCGCTGCGCAGAAGAAGTCGAGCCGCACCGCCGCTGAAGGCCTGGTCGGCGTCGTCGTCGCCGGCACCAAGGGCGTCGCCGTCGAAGTGAATAGCGAAACCGACTTCGTTGCCAAGAACGACCAGTTCCAGGACTTCGTCCGCACCGTGTCGACCGTCGCTCTGGAAAGCGGCGCTGCCGATGCCGAAGCGCTGACCGCGCAGGCGCACCCCGCCGGCGGCACGATCGCCGAAAAGCTGGTCGCCAACATCGCCACCATCGGCGAGAACCAGAATGTCCGTCGCGTCGCGCATGTCGAAGTGACCGAAGGCGTCGTCGTTCCCTACGTCCACAACGCGGCTGCGCCGGGCCTGGGCAAGATCGGCGTGCTGGTCGCGCTGGAAGGCAATGCGCCGGCCGACGTTCTGGAGCCGCTGGGCAAGCAGCTGGCCATGCACATCGCCGCCGCTTTCCCGCTGGCGCTGTCGGCCGACGACATCGACCCGGCGCTGCTGGAGCGTGAACGCGCCATCGCCGCCGAAAAGGCCGCCGAATCGGGTAAGCCCGCCGAAATCGTCGCCAAGATGGTCGACGGTGCGGTCGCCAAGTTCGCCAAGGAACAGGCCCTGCTGTCGCAGATCTTCGTGATGGACAACAAGACGCCGGTCGCCGACGTCGTCGCCAAGGCCGCCAAGGATGCGGGCGCGACCATCACGCTGAAGTCCTATGTCCGCTTCCAGCTGGGCGAAGGCATCGAAAAGGAAGTCAGCGACTTCGCGGCGGAAGTCGCGGCCGCCGCCGGCGTCTGATCGACCGCTTTCCAAGCGATACGGAAAAAAGGAAGGGGCGTCCTGAAAGGGGCGCCCCTTTTTCGTTGGGTTGGGGTGCGTGATTGCTGGGATATTGAGCGGCGGGTCGTTATCCATCTCAGGCATTGGGTGGATTGTTCATCATGCTGAGAAAAGTGGGTGCCGTTGCTCAAAATGCGCTTATTGCTGGTGGCTAAGGGCTGATTTGGGTGGAGAGCAGACTGGCGGTTTTTTTAGCCCTCTCCCGTTTTTCACGGGAGAGGGTTGCGTGAGGGTCTTCCTTCTTTTTGGCAGGAAGTGGTTGTCCAGAAAGAAGAAAGACCCTCACCGACTGCGACTAAGGCAGCAAGCTGCCAAGTCTCCGTACCCTCTCCCGCGAAAGCGGGAGAGGGTAAAAGGGTGTCCGCTTCTGATCGGTTGGCCGACATTCCCAAAATTCCCGGAATTGCAAAGGATCGTCGTGTTTGCGGTGTCGTTTGCATATGAAGACATGCAGCATGGCTTCGTCACGCACGGCGTTGCCGTCGTCAATCCGCTGGCCGGGCCGCGCCATCCCGAACTGGCGGCGCTTCTCGACATGCCTGCGCGATAAGCTGCATATCGGCAACAATCGCCCTTCCCATTATGCACATGCGCCACTAATGTCCGGCCGCTTTCCCTTTCCACCTATCCAAGGATTCTTGCCCCGCATGACCCGGCCTGCCTACAAGCGCATCCTGTTGAAATTGTCCGGCGAAGTGCTGATGGGGCAGGGGCAGTTCGGTATCGAGCCGGAAACCGTGGCGCGTGTCGCAGGGGAAATTGCGGCCGCCAAGGATGCCGGGTTCGAAATCTGCGTCGTCGTGGGTGGCGGCAATATCTTCCGGGGGCTGGCCGGTGCGGCCAAGGGCTTCGACCGGGCGAGCGCCGATTATATGGGCATGCTCGCCACCGTCATGAATGCACTGGCGGTGCAGAACGGGCTGGAGAAGCTGGGCTATGATACCCGCGTCCAGTCGGCCATTCCGATGGCGTCGGTGTGCGAACCCTATATCCGCCGCAAGGCTGAGCGGCATATGGAAAAGGGCCGGATCGTCATCTTTGCAGCGGGCACCGGCAGCCCCTTCTTCACCACCGATACCACCGCAGCCTTGCGCGCGGCGGAAATGAATTGCGACGCCCTGTTCAAGGGCACCAGCGTCGATGGCATCTACAATGCCGATCCCAAGAAGGTCGCCGACGCTGTCCGTTATGAAAGCATCAGTTTCGATCAGGTTCTGAACGATAATCTGAAGGTCATGGATGCCAGCGCGATCGCGCTGTGCCGTGAAAACAACATTCCCATCGTCGTGTTCAACATCCGTGAAACCGGGAACCTTGCCACCGTGCTGGCCGGGCAGGGTGTCGCGACGATCGTGCAGAATCAGGAGTCCTAAGTCATGCCGCAATATAACAAGTCCGACCTGGAGCGCCGCATGGCCGGCGCAATCGAAGCGCTGCGTGGCGACCTGACGGGTCTGCGCACCGGCCGCGCCAATGTGCAGCTGCTCGATCCCGTCATGGTCACCGTCTATGGCGCGAACATGCCGCTCAATCAGGTGGCGACCGTGTCCGCGCCCGAACCGCGCATGTTGTCGGTGCAGGTGTGGGACAAGACCAATGTGGGTCCGTGCGACAAGGCGATCCGCTCGGCGGGCCTGGGCCTCAACCCCATCGTCGACGGGCAGACGCTGCGCCTGCCGATCCCCGACCTGACCGAGGAACGGCGCAAGGAACTGGCCAAGCTCGCCAGCAAATATGCCGAAGGCGCGCGCATCGCGGTGCGCAACGTCCGCCGCGACGGCATGGACAGCCTGAAGACCGACGAGAAGAAGGGCGAAATCAGCGAAGACGAGCGCAAGCGCCTGGAAACCGAAGTGCAGAAGATGACCGACAGCACGATCGTGGATATCGACGCGCTGGCGACGTCGAAGGAAAAGGAAATCCTCGGCCAGTAAGCCGGGGCTTTTCTTTCGCGGCCAAAACACGCATGTCCTTCTGATGGCCACTCAAGCCAAGCCCGATCTGACCAGCGTCGCGTCCGACCATGGCGCGCGCCATGTCGCCATCATCATGGACGGCAATGGCCGCTGGGCCAAGAAACGGCTGTTGCCGCGCGTGGCCGGTCATCGGGCGGGCGTGGAGGCGGTACGGCGCGTGGCGCGGGCGGCGCAGGATCTGGGCCTGGAATGTCTGACGCTCTACGCCTTTTCCTCCGAAAATTGGAAGCGGCCGGCGAGCGAAGTCGCGGACCTGATGGGGCTGCTGCGCCATTTCATCCAGTCCGATATCGACGAATTTCACGCCAATGGCGTGCGGTTGCGGGTGATCGGCAATTATCGTGCGCTCGAACCCTCGCTGGTCGACCTGATCGAAGGTGCGATGGCGCGCACGGCGGGCAATAGCGGGCCGATCATCGCGATCGCGCTCAATTACGGCGCGCAGGACGAGATGGTGCAGGCGGTGCAGGCCTTGGCGGCGCGTGCGGCAGCGGGCGAGATCGCGGCCGAGGCGATCGGCGCGGCCGATATCGACGGGGCGCTATACACCGCCGGGCTGCCGCCGCTGGACCTGATGGTCCGGACGTCGGGCGAGCAGCGGCTAAGTAATTTCATGCTGTGGCAGGCGGCCTATGCCGAGCTTTATTTCACCGACACGCTATGGCCGGATTTCGGCGCCGACGCTCTGGCCCAGGCGCTGGATGCGTTCCGCATGAGGGACCGCCGTTTCGGCGGATTGTGATCGAATGACGAGCGAATTGCGGACCCGCAGCATCGTGGGCGTCGCGCTGATCGCGGTGGCGCTGGGTGCGCTGCTGTCGGGTGGCCTGATCTTCTGGACGCTGCTGGTGATAGCCGGCGTGTTGATGCAGGGGGAATGGGGCGAACTGACCGGGGCGACCCCCGAGCGGCGCAAGTCGGCGATGTTTGCCGTGTCGATCCCGCTGGCGCTGCTGTGCCCCTATGCGGCCGGGATCGACTGGCCGGTGCTGATCGCGGGGGCGGCGGCATTCTTCTTCGTCCTGTTCACCAGCCGCAGCGTGAAGCTGGCGCTCGGCATTCCCTATATCTGCCTGCCGATCGTGGCCCTGCTCTATCTGCGCGGGCAGGAGCCGAATATCTTCGGGCTGCTGCTGGCCTTCTGGGCATTGGGGCTGGTGTGGGCGACGGATATCGGCGCCTATTTTGCGGGCCGTTCGATCGGCGGGCCTAAGCTGGCGCCGCGGATCAGCCCGTCCAAGACCTGGGCGGGGCTGGCCGGCGGCGTGCTGGCCGCGCTGGTGCTGGGCTTCCTGCTGCATCGCTTTGCCGACCTGCCGATCCAGCTGGCGGCGGCGAGCGGCCTGCTGGCGGTGGCGGCGCAGGCGGGCGACCTGCTGGAGAGCCATATGAAGCGCCGGGCGGGCGTGAAGGATAGCGGGACGTTGCTGCCGGGTCATGGCGGGGTGATGGACCGGCTGGATGGGGTGGCGACGGCCGCGCCGCTGGCTGCCATCCTCTATTGGCTCCTGGTCGCAGGCGCATGAAAAGCGTCTCTATTTTCGGTGCGACCGGATCGGTCGGCCTGTCGACGCTGGACCTGATCCGGCGCGAGCCCGATGCCTATAAGGTCGTGGCGCTGACTGCGAACAGCGATGTGGACGGCCTGGCGGCGCAGGCGAAGGCGACCGGCGCACAGTTTGCCGTGGTCGGGCAGGAACGGCTGTACGGCGCGCTGAAAGAGGCGCTGGCCGGGTCGGGTGTCGAGGCGGCGGCGGGCGAGGAGGCTCTGGTTTCGGCGGCGCAGACGGGTGCGGACTGGACCATGGCGTCGATCGTGGGCTGCGCGGGGCTGCGGCCGACCATCGCGGCGCTGAAGGCCGGAGGTACGGTGGCGCTGGCCAACAAGGAGTCGCTGGTATCGGCCGGCGCGCTGATGATGGCGGCGGCGAGCGCTTCGGGTGCGACGTTGCTGCCGGTCGACAGCGAGCATAATGCGATTTTCCAATGCCTTGCCGGCAGCCGTTTGGAAGATGTCGCAAGAATTACCCTGACCGCGAGCGGCGGCCCGTTCCGCACGAAGAGCCGCGACGAGATGGCGGCGATGACGCCGGCGCAGGCGGTGGCGCATCCCAACTGGTCGATGGGCGCCAAGATCAGCGTCGATAGCGCGACGATGATGAACAAGGGGCTGGAACTGATCGAGGCGGCCTATCTCTTCCCGGTCGGGTTGGACCGGATCGAGATATTGGTGCACCCCCAGTCGGTGATTCATTCGATGGTCGAATATCGCGACCGGTCCACTTTGGCGCAGTTGGGGTCGCCGGACATGCGCATTCCCATCGCCCATGCGCTGGCCTGGCCGCAGCGGATCGCCACGCCGTGTCAGCCGCTGGACCTGGCACGCATTGGCAGGCTCGATTTCGAAGCACCTGATCTGGAACGCTTTCCCGCGCTCCGCTTGGCGCGCGATGCGGCGCAGGCGGGCGGTGCGACCCCGGCCATTTTGAATGCGGCCAATGAAGTGGCGGTCGCGGCCTTCCTTTCTGGGCGGATCGGCTTCCTTGATATCGCCATGATTGTAGAGGATGTGTTGAACCGTTATAGCGCGGCCAGCCCTGCTACGATCGACGATGTGCTGGCCGCAGACGGACAGGCGCGCGAGGAAGCGGGCCGAGTGATGGAAAGATTGACGGCTTGATCCACAATCCCGGTTTCCTGTTGACCGCACTCGCCTTTGTGGCGGTCATCGGACCGCTCGTCTTCGTGCATGAGCTGGGCCATTATCTGGTCGGGCGCTGGTGCGGGGTGAAGGCGGAAGCCTTTTCGATCGGCTTCGGGCCGGAAATCTTCGCCTGGGTCGACCGGCGCGGTACCCGCTGGCGCGTCGCGGCGCTGCCTCTGGGGGGCTATGTCCGTTTCAAGGGCGACATGAATGCGGCGAGCATGACCGATCCGGCCTGGCTGGAAATGTCGGCGCAGGACCGGGCGGAAAGCTTCCCGGCCAAGCCGCTGTGGCAGCGCGCGGCGATCGTGGCGGCCGGGCCGGCGATCAATTTCCTGTTCGCGATCCTGATTCTGGCGACCTTCGCCTTCGTCCACGGTGAAAGCCTCACGCCGGCAGTGGCGGGCGTGGTGCAGCCGGGCAGCGCGGCGGCGGCGGCTGGGCTGAAGGCCGGCGACCGGATCGTGTCGCTGGGCGGCCGGGACATGGCGACCTTCGACGATATCCGCCTCTATGCGCAGATCCGCCCCGGCGAAGCGGTCGCGATGGTGATCGAGCGGGACGGCAAGACCTTCGCCCGCGACGGCAAGATCGGCAGCGTCACCGAGGATGACGGTTTCGGCAACACATTCCAGATCGGTCGGCTGGGCCTGGCGCCCGGCGATCCGGTGGTTGAGCCGGTGAGCCTGCTACGCGCGCCGGTGGTGGCGATCGAGCGCACGGGGCAGATCGTGCGCACCATGGTCGAGACGATGGGCCAGATTTTCAGTGGCGGCCGGTCGGTCAAGGAATTGGGCGGGCCGTTGAAGATCGCGCAGGTTTCGGGCCAGGCGGCGACGCTGGGCATCGAAAGCTTCATCTTCTTCGTGGCGCTCATCTCGATTAACTTGGGGTTCATCAACCTGTTGCCAATTCCCATGCTGGATGGCGGGCATCTGCTCTTTTACGGGATCGAAGCGGTGCAGCGGCGCCCGGTCAGCGCGCAGGCGCAGGAATGGGCCTACAGGTCCGGCCTGGCGGTGCTGATGGCGATGATGCTGCTGGTGACTTTCAACGATTTGTCGTCTTTCGGGCTTTGGAAGAGCCTGTCCGGCTTGATCGGTTGACGCGCATCGGGCAGGGAAGCCCGGTTTGGCGTCGTCTGTGTCGGCGGAAACATTTTATTGCGAGTTTTTGAGGTGATGCGGGTGACAGCGATGAAGAGCAGCTTGAGGCAGCGCCCGGTCGTGGCCGCCCTGTTGGCGACGACCATGATTGCGGGCGTGCAGGCCCAGCAAGCGGCGGCCCAGCAGACGCCGGCACCGGCAGGCACGCTGGCCGCGCCCGCAGGAGCGCCGGCCGCCACTGCGCCGACGCAGGGCACGATCCGCGCCATCAGCGTGATCGGCACCCAGCGCTTGGAACCGGACACGGTGTTGTCCTACACCAAGCTGCGCATCGGCCAGCCCTACAGCCAGGAGAGCCTGGACCAGGCGCTGCGCGACCTGTACGAAACGGAGCTGTTCGCGGACGTCCAGATCCGTAACGACAACGGATCGCTCACCGTCGAGGTGAAGGAAAACCCGGTCATCAACCGTATCGTCCTTGAAGGTAATAAGCGCCTCAAGGAAGACAAGATTCGTCCTGAAATAAAACTGGCTCCGCGCCAAATCTACACGCGGTCCAAGGTGCGCGCGGACGTTGCCCGTATCGTCGAACTGTATCGTCGCCAGGGCCGTTTCGCCGCGACGATCGAGCCGAAGATGGTCCAGCTGGACCAGAACCGCGTCGACATCGTCTTCGAGATTTCGGAAGGGCCGAAATCCAAGGTCCGCCAGATCAACATCATCGGCAACGAGAAGTTCAAGGACGGCGAGCTGCGCACCCAGATGGTGACCAAGCAGTCGCGCTGGTTCCGCGTCTTTTCGTCGGGCACCAGCTACGATCCCGATCGTCTGGCCTATGACCAGCAGAAGCTGCGCCAATTCTACCTGACCGAAGGCTATGCCGATTTCCGCGTGATTTCCGCCGTGGCGGAGCTGACGCCGGACAAGCAGGACTTCATCATCACCTATGTGGTGGAAGAAGGCGACCGCTACAAATTCGGCGACGTGAAGGTCGAATCCGACATTCGCGACCTGTCCGGCGACGGCCTGACCAAGCGCCTGCCGATGAAGAAGGGCGACTGGTACAACGCCAAGCAGGTCGAAGACACGGTCGATACGCTGAGCGAGACGGCCGGCCTGTTCGGCTATGCCTTCGCCGACGTGTCGCCGGACTTCAACCGGTCGAAGGAAGACCTGACGATGGGGATTAATTTCCGCATCGCCAACGCGCCGCGCGTCTATGTCGAGCGGGTCGACATCAACGGCAACACGCTGACGCAGGACAAGGTCGTGCGCCGCGAATTCCGCCTGGCCGAAGGCGACGCGTTCAACAGCTTCCTGGTGAAGCGGTCGAAGGATCGCATCAATTCGCTCGGCTTCTTCCAGGAGAAGCTGGACGTCGAGCAGAAGCCGGGCTCCGCGCCCGACCGCATCGTGCTGGAAACCAACGTGCAGGAAAAGTCGACCGGCGAATTGTCGCTGTCGGCCGGTTTCTCGAGCCTTGAACGCTTCATCGTGTCGGCGTCGATCACGCAGCGCAACTTCCGCGGCAAGGGCCAGGAACTGCGCACCTCGGTCAATTATTCGGCCTATAGCAAGTCGGTGGAAGTGGGCTTTACCGAGCCGTATTTCATGGACAAGAATATCGCGATCGGCGGCGACATCTATCGCCGCGATCTCAACAGCTTCAACTATCTGACCAATAACACCCGCAATACCACTTATGAGCAGTCGACCACCGGCTTCCAGATTCGTGCGGGCGTGCCGATCACCGAATATATGTCGCTGGCGCTGCGCTACAGCCTCAACCTGGACGATGTGACGCTCGACAGGACCACATATTACACCGACAACAACGGCGATGGCATTCGGGGTAACAGCGACGCAGATAGTTGCGATCCGTTGCAAGGCGGACGCTATTTGTGCGACGCGATTGGCAAGCGCGCGACGTCGTCGATCGGCTATTCGTTGATCTACGACACCCGGGACAACCGCATCCGGGCTACGCGTGGCCAGAACGTCACTTTGAGCCAGGATTTCGCGGGCCTTGGCGGCAGCGTGAAATATGTCCGTACCCGTTTGCAGGGTGCGAAATATGTACCACTCGGCGGTGGCTTCATCTTCTCGCTGTCGGGCGAGGGTGGCTATATCCACAGCCTGGAAGGAACCCGCCGCGATTCTACTGGGCAAGAAGTTGATCCCGTCCGTCTGACCGACCGCTTCTTCCTGGGCGAACCGCAGTTCCGCGGCTTCGACATTCGCGGCGTCGGCCCGCGCGTGAAGCGCTATTATCTCCAGGCGCAGACGACCGATGGCGTCACGACCTATGTCCGCAACAACGGCAACAACAATGTGTCGGATGACGCACTGGGTGGCCGGGTCTATTATCTGGCCCGCGCGGAAGTCGAAATTCCGCTGGGTTCGGGCGCGCGTGAAATGGGCCTGCGCCCCTCGATCTTCATGGATGCAGGCGCGGTCGCCGGGTTGAAGAATCCGGGTCTGATCAATGGCGATGGCAAGTTTGCCGGCTATTGCACCGTGACGACCGGTACGACCGCCACGCAGGTACGCGCGCCGGCGGTTGGCAGTTGTAACGCGGCGCCGGTCGGCTCGACCGTCGAATATGCCGGTGGCGCGTTCGAGGAAGAATATCTCGGCGACACGCTCAAGCCGCGTCTGTCGGTGGGCTTTGGCGTCAACTGGAACTCGCCCTTCGGCCCGTTCCGGATCGACATCGCCAAGGCCCTGTTGAAAGAACCAGGGGACGACAACAAGCTCATCACCTTCAACGTAGGGACTCAATTCTGATGAAGACGATTTTCAAGGCCGCGGCTCTGACGCTGGCACCCATGACTGCCATCGCGATGACCGCCGTTCCGGCCGTTGCCCAGACCAAGTCGGGCATCGCCGTGGTCGACCTGGAAGAAGCCGTCGCCAAGAGCGCTGCCTTCACCACGGCGATCAGCCAGATGCAGACCACCTACAAGCCGCAGATCGATGCGCTCAACACGCGTCGCACCGCGATCGAGGCGGACCTCAAGACCAAGGGCGACGCGCTTCAGACCGCGCTGAAGGCCGCTGGCAACAAGCCGACCCCGGCGATCGAAACCCAGTATCAGCAGTATCAGCAGGCACAGCAGGCCGCACAGGCCGAATTGCAGCGCATGGGCCAGCCGATCGGCCTGGCTCGCGCCTATGTCGAGCAGCAGATCGTCGACAAGCTGGACGACGCGCTGAAGGCCGCGACCGCCAAGACCAAGTCGGAAATCGTGTTCAAGAAGCAGGCGACCGAAAGCTTCGGCGCTGGCGCGGACATCACGCCTGCCGTCATCACCGAACTGAACGGCTTGGTCCCCAGCGTCAGCATCACGCCGCCGGCCGGCTGGCAGCCCGGTGGCCAGGGTCAGGGCGCTGCCGCCGCACCCGCTCCGGCGACCCCGGCGCAGGCACCCAAGTCGCGCTGATAAAAGATGACCGGAGAGGTTGAAACGACCGCCCTTGGCCCGATGGATGTCCGTCGGGTCATGGCCGCGCTGCCGCATCGTTACCCGATGCTGCTGGTGGATCGTGTGGTGACGCTGGTGCCCAACCAGTCGATCCACGCGATCAAGGCGGTGTCGGTGAACGAGCCGTTTTTCCAGGGGCATTTCCCCACGCGGCCGATCATGCCCGGCGTGCTCATCGTGGAAGCGATGGCACAGGCGGCGGGCGTGCTGGCGGTGGAATCGATGAACCTGGCCGATTCGGGCAAGCTCGTCTATTTCATGAGCATCGACGGCGCGAAATTCCGCACCCCGGTGGAGCCGGGCTGCCTGCTCGACCTGCACGTGGAAATCACGCAGATGCGTGGCGCGGTCTGCAAGTTCAGCGGCAAGGCGATGATGGACGGCAAGCTGGCGGCGGAAGCCAATTTCGTCGCGATGATCAGCGATCCGCCGAAGGATTAAGTTGAGCCCATCGAGGCGCGCGACATGAAGAGAAGGGCGGTCATTGGCCGCCCTTTTTCTGTTGCAGGCGGTTTCCGACTTGGGCGACCTATTCCGTAACAACAATTTGCGTGCCTGAGCAGCCGATTTCTGCTATTCTTCACCCATGATCATCATATGGGATGAGCCGAAGCGACGGGCGAACATCGTCAAACATGGCATCGATTTTGCCGATATTGATGAGAGTTTCTTCGCTTCTGCCATCATTCGTGAGGCCAAGCAGGATCGCTATGCTGCGATCGGGCGGCTGAATGGGGTCATAGCCGTTATTTTCGCAGGATTGGGCAGCGAAGGGATTTCCATCATCTCCGCGCGTCCGGCCAGCAAGATGGAAAGGATGCTCTTCAATGGGTGATCAGGCCTATACGCAAGCCGATGCCGATGCTGTCGCGGATAATCCGGAATGGACGAAAGAGGATTTTGCGCGCGCGGTGCCTTTCAACGAGGCATTTCCGGACTTGGCGGCGACGATCCGCCGTCGCGGCGCGCAAAAGACACCGACGAAGGTGAGTACGACGGTGCGTCTGGATCAGGACGTGCTGGCAAAGTTGAAAGCAGGCGGCCCCGGGTGGCAAACGCGGCTGAATGATGTTTTGCGCAGGGCGCTTGGCGTCTGAGAGTGACTCTATGTGGTGGCCGCGGAAGATATGTCATAGGCTTCATTTGACATGACTGCGCAGAATATCTTGCCAAGGCGCGCCGAACCGGCTAACGGCGCGCCTTCGCTATTTTTCAGCATCCATGGCCGGTCGGAACCGGCCTTTTAACGGAGCAAAGTCGCCATGAAGGCCAATACCCACCCCGACTATCACGTCATCACCGTTCAGATGACCGACGGTACCACGTTCCAGACCCGTTCGACCTGGGGCAAGGAAGGCGACACGCTGGCGCTCGACATCGATCCCAAGTCGCATCCGGCATGGACCGGCGGCAACCGTCAGCTGGACACCGGTGGCCAGGTGGCGCGCTTCAACAAGCGTTTCGGCGGTCTGACGCTGAAGAAGTAATCGGCCTTCGATGGTTGAAGAAAAGGGCGCCCGCGGGCGCCTTTTTTTATGCCTGTCCGGGCGGGCCACCGGGCAAAAAAAAGGGCCTCCAGCTAAAAGCTGGAGGCCGAGGTTCAGGGGAGAGTCAACGGCGACAGAAGGGGGTCTGTGGGGGTGCCGCTGACAGGGACTTGTCTAGGCGTGCAATGATGCAGGGGAATGTCCGGCTTGTTGCGGGATTCGCGCGGGGGTGAAATGTTCGGCATGGGTCGCCTTGGCGGACGGCCATCTTGCGATCCGTTCGCGATCCTGTCAGGCGATGGGCATGGCTGTGCTTGTCTATATCGGGGCCGCGCTGGCGGAGATTGCGGGCTGCTTCGCCTTTTGGGCGTGGCTGCGCATGGGGCGGTCGATCGCGTGGCTGGTGCCCGGCGTCGCATCGCTATGCCTGTTCGCATGGCTGCTGACGCTGGTCGAGGCGGACAATGCCGGGCGGGCCTATGCGGCCTATGGGTCGATCTATATTCTGGCGGCGGTCGGCTGGCTGTGGGCGGCCGAAGGCGTACGGCCCGACAGATGGGATCTGATCGGCATGGCCATTTGTTTGATGGGTGGTGCGGTCATCCTGTGGGGGCCGCGATCAGCGTGAGGATTTGCGCTGAATGACGGCAGCGGGCAGAGACGGTCCGGTGAGTGGGAGACGATATGTGCGGATGCTGATGATATTGGGCCTGGCCTGCGCGCTGGCCGGCTGTGGCGATAGTGGCGCGGACCGGGTGGTGAGCGACAATCGGATCGAGCCGGAAACCGGCGCGACGGCGCAGGTCGCCAAGCTGGACGAGGATTTGCGCAATGGCGTCTTTGCCAAGGCGATCCGAGATAGCGGCGCGGCTTGCCCGGAAGTGACGGGGTCGGAGCGTGCGGAGATCCGCCATGGCGTGCGCGGGTGGAAGGCGCAGTGCAATAATGAGAGTGCGCACCTGATCCAGATATTGCCCGACGGGACGGCGAAGGTGACCAGCCGGACTTATTGAGGGGTTTTACTTGCGTGGGTAGGGGGGTGAGGTCGGACCTTTATGATGACGTGAATATATAGCTCAGCGTTCCCCGGCGTAGGCCGGGGTCCAGTTGCGACCGTGGAACTGGGCCCCGGCCTACGCCAGGGAACATGTTAGTGAGTGAGGCTAGTGATGCCTTTAGGCGCGATCCGTGTCGAGGAAGGTGGCGACGTCGTCCAGTACGACGTCCTTCGACAGGAAGGTCTGGCCGATGCCGCGGGCGAGCAGGAAGGGGAGGGTGCCGGCCGCCATCTTCTTGTCATGCAGCATATGGCCGACCAGTTCGGCGCCGTCCGCCTGCACATGCGCGCTGGCGAGGTCGTGGGGCAGGCCCACGGCCTGAAGATGCGCGGTCACGCGGTCGGCTTCGTCCGCTGGGCACAGGCCAAGGCGGGCGGAATAGCGGAAGGCGAGCGCCATGCCGGCGGCGACGCCCTCACCATGGAGCAGCGTGTCGGAAAAGCCGGTATCGGCCTCCAGCGCATGGCCGAAGGTGTGGCCGAGGTTGAGCAGGGCGCGGCGGCCGGAGGTTTCGCGCTCATCATCGGCGACGATCGCGGCCTTCGCCTGAACGCTGCGCTCGATCGCATAGGTGCGCGCGTCCGGATCGCCGGCCAGCAGCGCGGCGGCGTTGGCGTCGCACCAGGCGAAGAAGGCGGGATCGTCGATCAGGCCATATTTGACGACTTCGGCATAGCCGGCGCGGGTTTCGCGCAAGGGCAGACTGTCGAGCGTCGAGGGGTCGATGAGGACCAGGGCAGGCTGGTAGAAGCTGCCGATCAGATTCTTGCCGGCCTTCGCATTGATCGCGGTCTTGCCACCGACCGACGAATCGACCTGCGCCAGCAAAGTGGTGGGCACCTGGATGAAGTGGCAGCCGCGCTTGAGGATGGAGGCGGCAAAGCCGACCAGATCACCGATCACGCCGCCGCCCAATGCGACGATATGGTCGCCGCGTTCGATTTCCAGTGCCAGCAGCGCGTCGAGCAGCTGTTCCAGATGGCGCCAGCTCTTGGTCTGTTCGCCCGGTGGCAGGATGATCGGTTCGACCGCGATGTCGGCGGCGCGCAGGCTGGCGTCGAGGCGGGGTAGTTGAGCCTTGGCCACATTGGCGTCGGTGACGACGACCAGGCGCCCTTTGCGCGCATAGGGGGCGAGGATGGTGCCGGCGCGGTCGAGCGCGCCCTGTTCGATCAGGATATCATAGCTGCGCGCACCCAGCGCGACGCGGACTAATGCCATGCGGTCAGTTGCTCCATGATGCTGTCGACCGCGACTTCATGCGGGGCGGCGATGCTTTTCACATGAATGGGCGCGAGCGCGTAGACGGGGTTGCGCACCGCCGCCAATTCCGTGAGGACGATGCGGGGATCGCGATTTTTGAGCAGCGGGCGGCTTTCGCGCCGGGCGACGCGATCGACCAATATCTCGATATCGGCGTCCAGCCAGATGGCGGTCGCGGCGTCGAGAATCAGTTTGCGCGTTTCATCCTGCATGAAGGCGCCGCCGCCGGTGGCGATCACCTTTGGCACGCCGTCCATCAGCCGGGCGATGACCCGCCGTTCGCCGTCGCGGAAATAGGATTCGCCATAGCGTTCGAAAATCTCCGTCACGGTCATGCCGGCGGCCTTTTCAATCTCTTCGTCGGCATCGACGAAGTTGAGGCCGAGGCGGGCCGCGAGACGGCGGCCGACCGTGGATTTGCCCACGCCCATCATCCCTACCAAGACGATGGGACCGCGTCGCGCCGGGCTGTGGGGGATTTTGCTGTTTCGCTGCATGGCTTGCGGGGCTATACAGCCAGCCGTCACAGAGGCAAATCGCATCTTTTTCTTTCCCCCGGCCAAGTTTCCGGGCCAGTCATAGCCAAGGACTTATGAAGAATAATCGCAACTTCAGCAGTTTCGAAGGTGGCCAGCGTCGCCGTGGCACCAGCTTGCCGATCATCCCTATCGCTTTGGTCCTGTTGCTTGTCGCACTGCTGGCCTTTTTCTGGTCGCGCGGTGGCGAGCAGCCGCAGCAGCGCGTCGAAAAGGTCATCCCCGCAGAGAAGCTGGGCCAGTAAGGCGGATGCGCTGGCCGCGCGCTAATGCGAAATGGGCGCTGGGCAGCTTTGCGCTGGCGCTGACCCTGCCGGTCGTCGCGCAGCAGGCGCCCGAATCGCTGCTGCCGCCCGGTTTCGGCGATGCGCCCGAAGCGCCGGCCGCGCCGCGTCCTGCCCAGCCGGCGCAGGGCGCGCCGGTCGTCATCCGGCCGCCGGCCGCGACGCCATCCACACCGATGGTGCAGCCGCTCAATCCGGCCACGCCGCCCGACCTGTCGCTGATCCAGGCGCAGAATGCGGCCGAAGACGCGCTGACGCCCGAGGAAATCGCGGCGCAGAAGGCGAAATATGACCTGCCCGAAACGGCGCGCCGGTCGCTGGACCGGATCGGGCCGCTGACGCCGCAGACGCGCGGGTTCGAGCCGGACGCCTTTGGGGGCGAATCCGGCAAATATCTGGCCGCACTGATGAAGCAGACCCATGCGCCGATCGTGTCGCGCTGGGCCTCCATCCTGTTGCGCCGGGCGTTGCTGAGCACGGTCGATACGCCGCGCGACATCGACGGGGCCGACTGGGCGGCGGAACGCGCCTGGTTGCTGCTGCGCATGGGCGAGGCGGACAATGCCCGGTTGATGGTGCAGAGCGTGGATGCGGATCGCTATTCGCCGCGCCTCTATGCCGTGGCGATGGAAACCTATCTGGCGGCGGCCGATCCGGCAGGGCTGTGTCCGCTGTCGGCCGGCGCGCTGCGCTTCAGCAAGGCGCCCGGTTGGGACATGACGCGGGCGATCTGCCCGGCGCTGTCGGGCGATCAGGGCACGTCGAGCGGTGCGCTCAATCAGGCGCAGCGCAAGGGCGTGGTGCGCGGCATCGACTATCGGCTGGCCGAGAAGATCGTGGGCACCGGGTTCAACGCGCGTCGGTCGGTGAAGATCGAATGGGATGGCGTCGACCGCCTGACCGCCTGGCGCTTTGGCCTGGCGACGGCGCTGAATGTCGAAATCCCCGATACGCTGTACGGCACCGTTGGCCCGCATGTGCGGGCGTGGGAAGCGCGCGCGCCGGCGTTGAGCGCGGTGAAGCGCCGGCCGGGCGTCGATATTGCGGCGCGGCTGGGGGTATTGTCCAGCGCGGCGCTGGTCGGTTTTTACGGTCAGATGGGGACGGATGGCGATGCGCCGGCCGATGCCGCCGACCGGATCGATTCGCTGCGCACCGCCTTTTCCGGGGCGACGGTGGGCGACCGGATCGGCGCGATGCACAATTGGTGGGGCGATAATGGCAAGCCCGACTATCTGGGCCTGATCGCGACGGCGCGGGCTGCCGCCGCGCTGCCGGTGGCGCAGGCCGATGCGCAGGATGCGGCCAATCTGGTCGGTTCCATGCTGACCGCCGGTTATGACCGCAACGCGGCGCGCTGGGCGCGGGCGCTGGGGCAGCTGGACGGGGCGGGTGCTTCGCAATTCTGGGCGCTGCTGGCCGTCGGGGCGCCGAGCGCGGTGGTCGAGATCAACAGCAGCCGCGTGTCCGGCTATGTCGGCGATGTCGGCGCGGACAAGGGGCGGATGCTGATTGCGGCGCTGGCGGGTCTGTCGCGCCTGCCCGCGCAGGATGCCGCCACGCTGGCGCAGGATAATGGCTTTGCGCTCAGTGCCAACAGCCGTTGGGCGCGCGCCATCGGTGCGGCGGCGCAGCGGGGCGAGAAGGGCACGGTCGCATTGCTCGCGGCTGTCGGCATGCAGGGCAATGACTGGAGCCGCTTGCCGGCCGGGCACCTCTATCATGTCGTGGCCGCGCTGCATCGCGTGGGGCTGGACCCCGAGGCGCGGATGATTGCGGCCGAGGCGATCAGCCGGGCCTGATCATGACAGCAGATGACGCCGGCCTGATCGACCGCTTTCTGGAAATGATGGCGGCGGAACGCGGTGCGTCACGCAATACGCTGCTGGCCTATCGGGCCGACCTGAACGGCGCGGGCGAGCTGCTGGGCGGGTTGGCCGGGGCGAGCAAGGATGGGCTGGGGACGCTGGCTGTTGCCTGGGCGACGCTGGCGGCGTCGTCCGTGGCGCGCAAGGCGTCGGCATTGCGGGCCTTTTACGGCTTTCTGGAGGAAGAGGGGCTGCGCGCCGACAATCCCTCCGCCGCGCTGCCGCGCCCGGTGACGCAGCGTGCCTTGCCGAAGATCTTGTCGGTGGCGGAAGTGGATCGATTCTTCGCGACGATCGCCGAAAAGTTGGACGTAGAGCATCCTGTGCCGGCGGACCTGCGGCTCGCGGCGCTGATCGAGCTGCTTTATGGGTCGGGCTTGCGCGCGACCGAACTGGTGTCGTTGCCGCGCCGGGCGTTGTCGCATGACCGGCCGTTCCTGATTTTGAAGGGGAAGGGCGCGCGCGAGCGGCTGGTGCCGATTTCGGACCGGGCGCGGGCCGCGGTCGCCGCCTGGCTGCTGCATGTGCCGGGGGACAGTATGTGGCTGTTTCCCTCGGGCAAGAGCCATTTGAGCCGCATAAGGCTATACCAGCTGGTCAAGACATTGGCGGCGGCGAGCGGCATCGCGCCCGAGCGGGTCAGCCCGCATGTGTTGCGCCATGCCTTTGCCACGCATCTGCTGGAAGGGGGCGCGGATCTGCGCGCGTTGCAATCCATGCTGGGCCATGCGGATATCGGCACGACGCAAATCTACACCCATGTCGATAGCCGGCAGCTGGTCGAACTGGTCAACCAGCGGCATCCGCTGGCGGGGATGCGCGCGAAGAAGCCGCATCAGCGCGTTGACGACGACGCGCCAGCGCCGTAACGCACGGGCCATGGTAAGCTTTCTGGAATTCGAAAAGCCGATCGCTGAGCTGGAAGCGCGCATCGTTGAATTGCGCGCCACCGCCAGTGTGGGCGACATCAACATCGACGGCGAGATCGCGACGCTGGAACAGCGCGCGGCCAAGCTGTTGTCCGACACCTATGGCAAGTTGACGCCCTGGCAGAAGACGCAGGTGGCGCGGCATGCCGAACGCCCGCACTTCAAGGACTATGTCGCGGGCATGTTCGACAATTTCATGCCGCTGGCCGGCGACCGCGCCTTTGCCGATGATCAGGCGATCATCGGCGGTTTCGCGACGCTGGGCGAGCGCAAGGTGATGGTGATTGGCCATGAAAAGGGCGACGATACCGCCAGCCGCGTGCGCCACAATTTCGGCATGGCCAAGCCCGAAGGCTATCGCAAGGCGATCCGCCTGATGGAATTGGCCGACCGGTTCGGCCTGCCGGTCGTCAGCCTGGTCGATACGTCGGGCGCCTTTCCGGGCGTACAGGCGGAAGAACGCGGTCAGGCCGAGGCCATTGCGCGTTCGACCGAAGCCTGCCTGAAGCTGGGCGTACCGATGGTCGCGGCGGTGGTGGGCGAAGGCGGGTCGGGCGGCGCGATCGCGCTGGCGGCGGCCAACCGCGTGCTGATGTTCGAACATGCCATCTATTCGGTGATTTCGCCCGAGGGCTGCGCGTCGATCCTGTGGCGCACCGCTGACAAGGCGAGCGACGCGGCGACCGCGATGCAGGTGACGGCGCAGCATTTGAAGGCGCTGGGCGTGATAGATCGCATCGTGGCGGAACCGGTGGGCGGCGCCCATCGCGATCCGGTGCAGGCGATCGCCAATCTGGGTAGTGCGATCGAGGCGGAACTGGGTGCGCTCGATGGGTTGTCGGCCGATGCGCTGCGCACCGACCGCGCCGACAAATTTCTGGCCATCGGCGCTTAACGGAGTTTTAGCTGGACCCCGGCCTTCGCCGGGGAACAGGCTCCATTGACCGTTTAACTACTGGCTTTTTCTGGAACGGGCCGCCATTTCCGTCGTTACGTTGGGGTAACGTCGAGGGTGGAGAGACATGGACTGGAAGTGGAAGCTGGGCTGCGCCGGCGCGGTGCTGGCGATGGCGGCGAGCGCGCCTGTGGTGATCGGGCAGCAGCGGGCGATTCGCACGGTGTCGAACATCAGTGCGCAGGACAGGGCGAGCGGCGCCAAGCAGCATCCTGAATTGATGAAGGAATTTGGCGGCGCCTATGTGGGGCCACAGGCCAAATATGTAGAGGGCGTGGGACGCCGCATCGCGGTGCAATCGGGCCTGTCCAACGCGCAGGGGGACTTTACCGTCACCCTGCTCAATTCACCGGTGAACAACGCCTTCGCCATTCCGGGCGGCTATGTCTACGTCACGCGCCAGTTGATGGCGTTGATGAACGACGAGGCGGAACTGGCCGGCGTGCTGGGCCATGAAGTGGGCCATGTCGCGGCCCAGCATGGCCAGCGGCGGCAACAGGCGGCGCAGCGCAATGCGGTGGGTGGCGCGTTGCTGGGTGCGCTGGCGGGCGCGTTGCTGGGCGATTCGGGCTTTTCGGGGCTGATCCAGAAAGGGATCGGCACGGGCAGCCAGTTGTTGACGCTCAAATTTTCGCGCACGCAGGAGTATGAGGCGGATGACCTCGGCATCCGCTATCTGGCGAGCGGCGGATATGATCCGCGCGCCCTGTCCGACATGCTGGCATCGCTGGCGGCGCAGAGCGACCTGGATGCGCAGGTGACGGGCAATGCCCGATCGACGCCGGCCTGGGCGAGCACCCACCCTGATCCCGGCGCGCGCGTGGAGCGAGCCGCCAAGGCGGCGGAAGCGACGCGGGCGACCAGCACGGTGCGCAATCGCGATGCCTTCCTGAATGCGGTGGACGGCGTGCTGTACGGCGACGATCCCAAGCAGGGGGTGATCGACGGCAATCGCTTCCGCCATCCCGACCTGCGGCTGAGCTTCACCATACCCAGCGGTTTCGGCATGGAAAATGGCGCCAACGCAGTGTCGATCACCGGATCGGGCGGACAGGCGCAGTTCAGCGCGGCACCCTATTCAGGTAATCTGGACGCCTATATCAACAGCGTCTTCGCCAAGCTGGGCGACGGCAAGGGCGGCGTGCCGGCAGGCGAGATCAGCCGCACGACGATCAACGGCCTGCCGGTCGCCTACCGCACCGTCCGGGCGTCGACCCAGTCGAGCCAGGTGGATGCGACCGTCTTCGCTTATGATTTCGGGGGCGGGAAGGCCTATCATTTCCTGCTGTTGACGCAGGCAGGGCAGGGGATTGGCCCGTTCAGCGCAATGTTGCAATCGGTCCAGCGCCTGAGTGCGCAGGAGGCGGCTGCGATCAAGCCGCGCCGCGTCGATGTGGTGACAGTGAAGGCCGGAGACACGGTGCAGTCTTTGGCCAAGCGGATGGCATATACCGACTATCAGCTGGACCGGTTCCTGACGATCAACGCGCTGGAAGAAAATAGCGCGTTGCGGGCCGGGCAGCGGGTGAAGATCGTC
This sequence comes from Sphingobium limneticum, assembly GCF_008710155.1. GTDB lineage: Bacteria > Pseudomonadota > Alphaproteobacteria > Sphingomonadales > Sphingomonadaceae > Sphingobium > Sphingobium limneticum. The sequence continues at coordinate 44,460 of NZ_VYPZ01000015.1, read as the reverse complement.
ACCTGGTAGGCCTGTAAACGAAAAGAGGCGGCGAACTTTCGTCCGCCGCCTCTTTCTCAATTCGACTAACGTCGCAGAGCTTACTTCAGGTTGCTCGAAACGTTGTTGAAGGTGCCGCCGAGCTTGGTGCCCAGGCTGGTCATCGCGCCGATGGCAGCGACGGCGATCAGAGCGGCGATCAGGCCGTATTCGATCGCGGTGGCACCCTTTTCGTTCTTCAGCATCTTACGGATGAACTGCATGTGATGTCTCCTTGGAAATGGATTACTACGTTTAACTACCCGGCCGCCCCGCATGGTAATTCGTGGTCAGCGAGGATCGAATTAGACAATGGCGGTTGAGAAAATCTTAATGCGGGAAAACACTGTCAAATATTGATGGTTAATGTTTGGTAACTTCCGTCGCGACGTTGTTCCACATGCCGGATGTCTTCCTGGCGACATTGTTGAGCGCCAAAAGCATGGCGAGAACGATCATCGCGATGATCAACCCATATTCCACCGCCGTGGCGCCGCGCTCGCAGCGGAGCAGGCGCAAACGGGCCAGCATTTCGACAAGCGCACGCATATTAACCCCGTTTCGCTACAGACAGTCCCCGGTCGTCGTGTAAAGGAAGCAGGGTTAACAAAGCCCTCCCGACTGGACCGACATGGCCTCTTTTTCTCCCCTGATGGTAGTTGCCGTAGCGTTGGTGGACGCCGATGGCCGCGTGCTGCTGCAACAACGGCCGCCCGGCAAGGCGATGGCCGACCTGTGGGAATTCCCCGGCGGCAAGGTGGAGCCGGGCGAAACGCCGGAGGCGGCGCTGGTGCGCGAGCTGGAGGAGGAGCTGGGGATCGAGACGCATGCCAGCTGCCTGGCGCCTGCGACATTCGCCAGCGAGCCGCTGGGCGACCGGCATCTGCTGCTGCTGCTCTATGTCTGCCGCAAGTGGAAGGGTGTGCCCGAAGCGCGCCATGCGACCGCGCTCAAATGGTTGAAGCCCGCGCAGATGTATGCGTTGGACCTGCCGCCGGCGGACCTGCCGCTGATCGGGCTGCTCGAAGCGCTGCTATAACGCAAAAGGGGCACTCCGATGGAGCGCCCCTTTCGGTGAGTCACAAGATTTTCGTTCCCCGGCCTGCGCCGGGGAGCAGGGCAAGGAATCAGTCTTCCTTCGCCTTGCTCTGAAGCTGGACATAATTCTGGATGCCCATGCGCTCGATCATTTCGAACTGAGTTTCCAGCGTGTCCACATGCTCTTCCTCGCTTTCGAGGATATACTGGAACAGGTCGCGGCTGACGAAATCCTTGATGGATTCGCAATAGGCGATCGCTTCGCGCAGGACCGGCAGCGCTTCATATTCCAGTTCGAGGTCGGCCTTGAGAATTTCTTCGACCGTTTCGCCGATCTTGAGGCGGCCGAGCAGCTGGAAATTGGGCAGGCCATCAAGGAAGAGAATGCGTTCCGCCACCTTGTCGGCGTGCTTCATCTCGTCGATGGATTCTTCATATTCGAACTTCGCCAGCTTATCGATGCCCCAATGGTTGAGGATACGATAGTGGAGGAAGTACTGGTTGATCGCGGTCAGCTCGTTCTTGAGCACCTCGTTGAAATATTCGATGACTTTCGCGTCGCCTTTCATGGCGCTATACTCCGGCAATTGGGGAACGGCCGGCTTATAACGTTTAAGGCATAGGCTGTTAAGGCCAAAAACCGCAGAAAATCGCGGTTTTTCAGTGCGCTATTGCTTCATGCTCGCAACTGTAGCGTGCAGTTGATTCGCATTCCAGTCAGCGCGACTTCACGCCGATGCGCGTTCCGCCGCGATCAGCGTCCGCGCGAAGGGGACGCACTGCCCGCATTTGGGGCGGCGGCCATATTGGGCATAGGCGCTGCACGGCGTATCCGCGCCGTTGCGCGCAGCTTCCCGTACATCCTTTTCACGAATGGCATTACAAACGCAGACGACCATCGAAGACACTCTCCTGACGAATCGGGAATAGCGTGTCTGATAATGGGTCGCAATAGTATTCAGTCGCTTTTGCGAATCTTTTGCGACCGGCCGTTGATCAGGCTGCGCCACAGCCATTCGGCGGGGCCGAGCGCGAATCGGTCGGCATAGGGTTTCGACCAGACCAGCATCGCCGCCCAGCCGGCCAGCACGAACAGCGGCAGCGCGGCCGGTGGCAATTTGGCGAAGAGGCCAAGGCCCCAGCCATAGAAAAGCGCGGTCATGACGAGGCTGGTGGCGAGATAGTTGCTGAGCGTCAGCCGGCCGGCGGCGGCGAGGCGGGCGACCAGGGGGTGGTCGCGATGGCGGGCGGCAAGCCAGAGGATGAGGGCGGCCCAGCCCACGGTGAGCGGGATGCGGAACGGGAGCGACCAGGCCAGCGCCACGCCATAAGCGGGGAGCGGCGCAAAGCCGCTGAGCGCGACCCAGAGCGCCAGTGCGGCCATGGGCGGCACGCCGATCAGGAAGCAATGGCGGGCGGTGCGGCGATATTGGTCCGCGTCCCAATGACCGGTGAGAAAGCCGCCCTTCAGCATCGCCATGCCCAGCAGCATGAAGCCCATGGTTTCGAAGGCGGTGAAGAGGAAGCCCCAGAGCCAGTCGCCCGGCACGCCGATCAGCTTATGCTGGAGGATCGTGGCGAAGCCGCCGCGATAGGTGGCGATTTCCGCCTGGGTGGAGGGGCTGGCGGGATCGGACAGGGCGGCCATGAACGTCAGATAGCCGTCGCGCATCATACCGGTCGCGCCGGGGTCTGCGGCGGCATGGCCCCACAGATAGAGGCTGGCGATGAAAGTGGCGCACAGCAGGAACTGGAAGAAGAAGAAAAGCAGCGCGCGTTTGACCAGGGCAAAGGGTTCCAGGTTCACGAACAGCAGCGCGAACAGGCTGACCAGCGCATAGACGCGCAAGATGTCGCCCCACCAGAGCAGGAAGAAATGGGCGCAGCCAAGGACGAAGAGCCAGCCCGCGCGGATCATCTGTGCGCGGCGGCCGTCGCGCCCGGCCATTTCCTCCCGGTCGATCAGCAACAGCATCGACGCGCCGAACAGCAGGGCGAAAAGGCCGCGCATCTTGCCATCGATGAAGATCAGGCTGACCGCCCAGGCGGCGATGTCGGCGGCCGAAGGCGTGCCGGCCACCGCCGGGTTGAAATAGGCGTTTTGCGGCAGGGCGAAGGCGGTGATGTTCATCCACAAGATACCCAGCACCGCGCAGCCGCGCAGCACGTCCATGGCCCGGATACGAGGGGCGGGGTTGCGGGGGGAGGCGGTCATGAAGCGGATGGTCCCTGCTGATACTGGCCAAATGGGCAAAGCTCTGCCATGCGCCTAGAGCCTTTCCCCAATCGGTGGAAAGGTTCTTGTTTCTTGCAGTCGCATTTTAGCTGCGCTGGCCTGCGGCTCCAAGGCGTGAACCATGACTGATCAACCGAAAATGCTCCGTCCATGAACGATGCCCGCAAGCAACGGATAAGCGACACATTCGGCGCGGCGGCGGCGCATTATGACGGGCATGCCGGGCCGCAGCGGCTCGCGGCGAGCCTGGTTGCGGATATCGCCCGGCGGCAGCGGCCAGATGGGGTGACGCGGATATTGGAGGTCGGGTGCGGCACCGGCTTTTTGACGCGCGACATTCAGGCGCGCTGGCCCGGCGCGGAGTTGATCGCGACCGATATTTCGCCCGGCATGCTGGAGCAGGCGGCGGCCAATGGGCGGGTCGCGGGCCGGTTCATGACGATGGATGGAGAGGCGCCGGTTTTCGACGGGCCTTGGTTCGACCTGATCCTGTCCAGCCTGGCATTCCAATGGTTCGACGATCTGGAAGGCGGCATCGCGCGGCTGGTGGGGTTGTTGCGGCCGGGCGGGAGCCTGATCTTCTCCACCATGGGGCAGGGGAGCTTCGCGCACTGGCGCGCGGCGCATGCGGCCTGCGGGCTGGTGGCGGGCGTGCCGGACTATCCATCGCTGGATGCGTTGCGGGGCATGCTGGGGCGCCATGCGGACGCATTTGCCTTCGACGAGGATTATGCGCTGGGCTGTGGCGGCGCGCGCGGGCTGATCGCGCATTTGAAAGGCATCGGGGCGGTAGTGCCGGTCGAGGGGCGCAAGCCGTTGGGGCCGACCGACCTGCGCCGGGTGATGGCCGCGTTCGAGGCGGAGGGCGGCGAGGATGGCTATCAGGTGTTGTTCGGCCGGGTGACGCGGTCGGCCTGAGTGCTGCCGCCTCCGCTTGTTTGCGCACCGGAAAGCGGCGATCGCCGGGCAGCACGGGCTGGTGCGGGCGGTTGTGGCATGGCATGTCCGGGGCATGACGCTGACCATCCGCCCCGCGCTTTCATCCGACGTGGAAGCCCTGTCCATCCTCAAGCTGACGGCGTTCCGGCAGACCTTCATCGATGGTTTTGCCGTGCCCTATCCGCCGGCTGACCTCGCGCAGTTCGAGCAGGAGAGTTATGGCGTCGATCGGGTCGCGGCGGAGCTGGCCGATCCGACCCATGCGACATGGGTGGCGCAGGACGCGGATGGCGCTTTGCTGGCCTATGCGCATGTGGGGCCGTGCAAATTGCCGCATCCGGACGCGTCGGCGGATCAGGGGGAATTATATCAACTCTATGCGCTGAACGCCGCGCAGGGGCAGGGCATGGGCGGCGCGCTGATGCGCGTGGCGATGGATTGGCTGGCGGCGGCCATGCCGGGGCCGGTGTGGCTGGGCGTATGGTCGGGCAATCACCGGGCGCAGGCCATTTATGGCCGGGCCGGTTTCATGAAGGTCGGCGAATATGGCTTTCGGGTCGGCAGCTGGACCGACCATGAATATATCTTCCGCCGCGACGGTGCGGATCATCCCGACAAGCGATGATGTGAACGGATGACAATGGCTTTCCCGGTGCAGGTCGGGGGCAAGTTGAGACTGTGGCACTGGACCCCGGCCTGCGCCGGGGAACGTCGTGCCTTGGCATCAGTCCTTGTAGACGATCTTCACCTTGTCGGCGGCGGCCTTTGCCAGGGCGCGGGCTGCGTCGGCGGTGTCGGCGCGGGCGATGGCCACGCCCATGCGGCGATAGGGGCGGGTGGTCGGTTTGCCGAACAGGCGGACGTCGACTTCGCCGCCCGGCGTCGCGAGCGCGTCGGCTAGACCTTCATAACGGAAGTCGGCGGAGTCGCGATCGGCCAGGATGACGGCGGAGGCGGAGGGGCCGCGCAGGGTAATGTCCGGAATGGGCAGGCCCAGGATCGCGCGGGCATGCAGATCGAATTCGCTCAGATTTTGCGAGAGGAGCGTCACCATGCCGGTGTCGTGCGGACGGGGCGACAGTTCGGAGAAGATGACGTCTTCGCCCTTCACGAAATATTCCACGCCGAAAATGCCGTAGCCGCCCAGATCGTCGACTACCTTGCGCGCCATATCCTGCGCGGCGGCAAGGGCGGTGTCGGACATGGGGGTGGGCTGCCAGCTTTCCTGATAATCGCCCCGTTCCTGCCGGTGGCCGATCGGCGGGCAGAAATGGACACCGTCGCGGGTGCGGATGGTGAGCAGGGTGATTTCATAGTCGAAGGCGATAAATTCCTCGACGATCACGCGGCTGCGGTCGCCGCGCATGTTGGCGACGGCGTAGGTCCAGGCGGCCTCCAGTTCGGCGGCGCTGCGGACCGTGCTTTGCCCCTTGCCGGAAGAGGACATGACCGGTTTGATGACGCAGGGAAAGCCGGTGTGGTCGGCGCCGGCGATCACCTCGTCCAGGCTTTCGGCATAGCGATAGCGTGACGTGCGCAGGCCAAGATCCACGGCGGCGACTTCGCGGATGCGGTCGCGGTTCATGGTCATGATGGTCGCACGGGCGGAGGGGACGATGGTGATGCCCTTGCTCTCGAAATCGGCGAGGACTTCGGTGCGGATCGCTTCGACTTCGGGGACGACGAAATCGGGCTGATGCTTTTCGATCGCGGCGGCGAGCAGATCCGCGTCCAGCATGGAGAAGATTTCGAAGCTGTCCGCCACCTGCATGGCGGGGGCGCCCGCATAGCTGTCGCAGGCGATGACCTGCGCGCCCAGGCGCTTGGCGGAGATGGTGAATTCGCGGCCCAGTTCACCCGAACCCAGGAGGAGGATCTTGGCGGTGAAGGGCATGGGGAGACTCCTGTGACGTGACAAAGCCCCTGACAACAAGGGCAAGACCCATCCTCTCCCGTCATCCCGGCCTTGAGCCGGGATCCCGCTTTTCTCGTCGCCGTCGCTGCAAAAAGGCAGCTGGACCCCGGCGCGAGGCCGGGGTGACGGTCGGTTTTTACAGTTCGCTGTCCATGAGGGCGGGGAAGAAGCCTTCATGCGCGGTGCGCAGCGTGTCGAGGGCGACGCCTGCGACCATGCTGCCGCCCACGGTGCCGATCTTCACCGCGCCGGGAATATCGATGCCCGCCGCCGTGGTGACGACATAGCGGCCCTGATCTTCGCCAAAGGCCGATGCGGTGGTGAGGGCGATGTCCAGCGTCGCGCCGACCTTGCCCGCCAGCGCCATTTCCGCGACCGTGACGATCAGGCCGCCGTCCGCGATATCATGCACGGCGGTCGCCTTGCCATCCGTGATCAGGGCTCGGACGATGTCGGCATTGGCGCGCTCTGCGGCCAGATCGACCTTGGGGGCTTCACCGGCTTCACGGCCGGCGATTTCGCGCAGCCAGATGGTCTGGCCGAGGTGCGAACCCTCTCCGCCGATCAGCCAGATCGCGTCGCCTGCATTCTTGAACGCGACCGTCGCCATGACGTCCACATCCGCCAGCAGGCCGATGCCGCCGATCGCCGGGGTCGGCAGGATGGCCGAGCCACCGCCGGTCGCCTTCGATTCATTGTAGAGCGAGACGTTGCCCGACACGATCGGGAAGTCCAATGCACGGCAGGCGTCGCCCATGCCCTCAAGGCAGCCGGTCAGCTGCGCCATGATTTCGGGGCGCTGCGGGTTGGCGAAGTTGAGGCAGTTGGTGACGGCGAGCGGGGTGGAGCCGACGGCGCTCAGGTTACGATAGCATTCGGCGATCGCCTGCTTGCCGCCTTCATAGGGGTCGGCATAGCAATAGCGCGGCGTGCAGTCGGTGCTGATCGCGATGCCCTTTTGCGCGCCATGGACGCGCACGACCGCGGCGTCGCCGCCGGGGCGCTGTACCGTGTCGGCGCCGACCATATGGTCGTACTGTTCCCAGATCCAGCGGCGGCTGGCGATGTCTGGGCTGCCCAGCAGGGTGACGAGGTCCGCGCCGATATCCGCGCTTTCCGTGATGTCGCCCAGCGGTTCGACCTTCGACCAGATCTTATACTCGTCCTTGGGCATGGAAGGACGGTCGTAGAGCGGGGCGTCGTCGGCCAGCGGGGCGAGCGGGATGTCGCAGACGATCTCGCCCTTATGCTCCAGCACCATGCGGCCGCTGTCGGTGACATGGCCGATGACGGCGAAGTCGAGTTCCCACTTTTTGAAGATCGCTTCGGCGAAATCCTCGCGGCCGGGCTTGAGCACCATGAGCATGCGCTCCTGGCTTTCCGACAGCATCATTTCATAAGTGGTCATGCCGGTTTCGCGCTGCGGCACGTCGTCCATCTTGAGGTGGAGGCCCACGCCGCCCTTCGACGCCATTTCGACGCTGGAGGAGGTGAGGCCCGCCGCGCCCATATCCTGAATGGCGACGATCGCGTCGGATGCCATCAGTTCAAGGCACGCCTCGATCAGCAGCTTTTCGGTGAAGGGGTCGCCCACCTGCACGGTCGGGCGCTTGGCGTCGGCGTCGTCGCCGAAATCCGCGCTCGCCATGGTTGCGCCATGGATGCCGTCACGGCCGGTCTTGGAGCCGACATAGACGATCGGGTTGCCGACGCCGCTGGCGGCCGAATAGAAGATCTTGTCGGTGTCCGCGACGCCCACGGTCATCGCGTTCACCAGGATATTGCCGTCATAGGCGGGGTGGAAATTCACCTCTCCACCCACGGTCGGCACGCCCACGCAATTGCCGTAGCCGCCGATGCCATGCACGACGCCCGCGATCAGATGCTTCATCTTGGGGTGGTCGGGGCGACCGAAACGCAGCGCGTTCATGTTCGCCACCGGACGCGCGCCCATGGTGAAGACGTCGCGCAGGATGCCGCCGACGCCGGTCGCCGCGCCCTGATAGGGTTCGATGTAGGACGGGTGGTTGTGGCTTTCCATCTTGAAGATCGCGGCCTGACCATCGCCGATGTCGACTACGCCGGCATTCTCGCCGGGGCCGCAAATGACCTGAGGCCCTTTGGTCGGCAGCTTCATCAAGTGGATCTTGGAGGATTTATATGAGCAATGCTCCGACCACATGACCGAGAATATGCCCAGTTCCGTCAGGTTCGGCTCACGGCCGATCGCCTTTAGTACGCGGTCATATTCTTCCGGGCTGAGGCCATGTTCGGCGACGACTTCCGGGGTGATCTGGGGCGATGTGCTGGACATGCCCGCGCCTTTAGCGAGGGCGAGGGCGAAGGGCAATGGTGGGCGTGCGGGGCGAGGCGATGGGATCAGGCCGTAACGAACCCCCGATCGGTCAATTTCAGGGCGCGCAGGTCCAGTTTCATGTCGTTGCGAAAGCGGACGACGGCGGCGTCGCCCAGTTTGCGCTTCATGGCGGCGTCGCCACGTTGCCCGGCTTCGATCCAGGCTGTGCCCTGAACGAATTGATTATACATGAAAACTTCGGCCAGTTCCTGCCGCTGCGCTTCGGTGAAGCCGGCCATGCTGGCCGCGACCTGTCGCCGCACGGCCATGACCTGCGCCGGCCGGGTGGTTTCGACGCCATTGGCCATCTGCCAGTTCTGGACCCAATAGGCCGCGAAGGCATCCGCCAGATCGCCGGGCCTCAGACCGTCGGATTGCATCTGCTTGGTCCAGAGCGCGAAAATGTCATGCTGCTGCATCACCTGCCGCATGGCGGCTTCGCCCTGCGCGCCGGAGGTCTGCCTGATCCAGGCGAGAAATTGTTCGCGCACCCGCGCGGTGACGGCGGGGGAGGCGACATAGCGGGTGGGATGCGCCTTGGCCGGGGCGATGCCGGGCGAGCGGGCTTGATCGGGCCGGCCTTGCGATCGGGCGCGCGCGGCTGGTCGCCATCATGGGGATCCTGCATGTGGCGGTGCAGGCTATCCATGCGGACATTGTCCATCATGGAACTCATGAAGGCGCTGTTGCCAAAACCGCTGAACGTATCGTCGGCGCGGGCGGGCGCGGCGGTGATGCTCGTTGCCAGCAACAGCGTCATGCCCGTCGCGAGAAAACGGCGTCCAAGGCTCATGCAATCCCCCGTCGATTTTGCTGAGAAGCAAATACCTGGGAATCGGGAAAGTTGCATGCCGGTGCGGCGGGCCGATCATCCGGCCGCGTCAACCGTTCGTCGCGGCGGCAACCTTTCGTTAACGGCCTTCCCTAAAGTTCATGGGTGGAGCGGGGTGGCGATTCGACGGAGATTGAGGCCACAGAGAGGTTTTCCATGAAGGGGAGTGACTTCTTTTATTTTTCCAGCCGTTGCAAAAAGCAGCGTCTGATGGAGCAGGCGTCCACATCGGAACGCGCCAGAGCCGCGCACCGGCGGCTGGCCAACGCCTATGCCGATCGCGCCGCGCTGGCGATGTTCAACAATGAGTGATGGGTGATCGCATATGATGCACCCGTTCGTGCTGAGAGGCTGAGCCTTTGGAAGCCCCGTATCGAAGCATCATGCGCCGCGCACATCCTTCGATACACCATTTCGACTTCGCTCAACAGCTACTCAGGACGAACGGTGCAGGTTTATCAGGCGCAATAAAAAGGCCGGACCTTCAGGGAAGGCCCGGCCTGGCAATCAGGATAGTCGTGCGACTCAGACGTGGCAGGCCTGAGCGCTCTTGCCCGGCACGGTGATGGTCACGTCGTTGCCCGAACCCTTGACTTCATAGCCGCCCTCGGCGGTGAAGGGCTGGCCGGCTTCGGCCGCCTTGAGCGCGGTGGCGGTGCCGCCCTTTTCGGTGCGCAGCAGCGCGCTCTTGTCGTCGCTCATATAGTCGACGAAGATCAGGCTGTTGTCCTTGCAACGGAACTGCTTGTTCGCCTTCACCGACGGCGGCAATTCGACCGGCGCGGCGTTGGCAAGCTGAGCCGCCATCGGGTCGGCGGGGCCGCCCACGACTTCGGGTTCGTCATTCTTGTTGCAAGCCGACAGCAAAGCGACGCTGGCGACGGCGATAAGGGGGAGATAATGTTTCATAGCGATCCTTTTATGTGCATGCGCAACATGGTGCGTCAACGCAAAACTACGACGTTCCCGCTATGCCCCCTGAAATGACGTCATGACCTTTTGATGACAGCGGGCGCTATGCTTGCTTATTGCCGGGGCGGGCTTGACCGGGCGCGTGACGGCGGCCAATGCAAGGGAATGGCTGAGGATATTTCCACCCCCGACACCGAAACATTGTCGTTCGAGGATGCGCTGCGTGCGCTCGAAACGATCGTCCGGCGACTGGAAAGCGGCGACGTGCCGCTGGACGAGTCCATTTCGCTCTATGCGAAGGGCGAAGAATTGCGCAAGCGATGCACCGAACGGTTGCAGGCGGCCGAAGCGCGCATCGCCAAGCTGACGGTCGACGCCAATGGCGCGGTGACCGGCGCCCAGCCCTTCGGCGCGGATTGATCCGCATGACGGGGGGAGGAGAGAGCGCCTCCGCAACGGCGCTGGTCACGGCGCGGGCGGGCGAGGTCGCGCAGGCGATCGACGCCGCGTTCGACCGGTTGCTGCCCTTGCCGCAGGATGCGCGCGTCCGCCTCTATGATGCGATGCGGCATGCCGCGATCGGTGGCGGCAAGCGGCTGCGCCCGCTGCTGGTGCAGGCGACCAGCGATCTGTTCAACATTTCCCGCGACTCGGCGCTGCGCGTTGGGCTGGCGGTCGAATGCATCCATGTCTATTCGCTGATCCACGACGATCTGCCGGCGATGGACGATGACGATATGCGGCGCGGCAAGCCGACCGTCCACAAGGCGTTCGACGAGGCGACGGCGATCCTGGCGGGCGATTGCCTGCACGATCTGGCGTTCGAGATATTGGCCGACGAGGAGACGCATCCCGATCCGTTCGTGCGGATCGAACTGGTGCGCGCGCTGGCCGCCGCCAGTGGCCCGGCTGGCATGGCGGGCGGGCAGATGATGGATCTGGAAGCGGAAAAGACCCGCTTCGACCTGGCCACCGTCACGCGGCTCCAGAATTTGAAGACCGGGGCGCTGATCGCTTTCTGTGTCGAGGCGGCCGCGATCATGGCGCGTTTGCCGCATGAGGCGCGCACGGGCCTGCACGGCTATGCCCGCGACATCGGCCTGGCCTTCCAGATTGCCGACGACCTGCTGGACGTAGAGGGCGACGCGGCGCTGGCGGGCAAGGCGTTGGGCAAGGATGCCGCGGCGGGCAAGGAAACCTTCCTGTCGCTGATGGGCGTGGAACGGGCGCGCGAGCAGGCGCATATGCTGGTGGCGCAGGCCAAGGCGCATCTGCATGGCCATGGTCCCGAAGCGGACCTGCTGCGCGCCATTGCCGACTATATCGTGGAGAGGGATCGCTAAAAGTCATGAGCAAACCGCGTATCGGCGTCTATCCCGGCACTTTCGATCCCATCACGCTTGGCCATATGGACATCATCCGGCGCGGCGCGAAGCTGGTCGACAAGCTGGTGATCGGCGTGACCACCAACATCGCCAAGTCGCCGATGTTCTCCGACGAAGAGCGGCTGGAGATGGTGCGCCGCGAATGTGCGGGGATCGACACGGACATCGTCGTCACCGGCTTCAATTCGCTCTTGATGGACTTTGCCGAGTCGCAACAGGCCAGCGTCATCATTCGGGGTCTGCGCGCGGTCGCGGACTTCGAATATGAATATCAGATGGCGGGCATGAACCAGCAGATCAACGGCCGGATCGAGACGGTTTTCCTGATGGCGGACGTATCGTTGCAGCCGATCGCGTCGCGGCTGGTCAAGGAAATCGCCCTCTATGGCGGGCCGATCCACAAATTCGTCAGCCCGGTGGTGCGCGACGAGGTCGCCGCGCGGGTGGAAAAGATCGGGCGAAAAGGGACGGTGAGTCTTTAGGGGAGAACCGCACTGGTGCCGCATCAAAATGCGCTCTGCCGCGCATTTTACCAAGGACTCGACCGTTTCAGCCTTCGTTCAGTTGCCAATCGCGATCAGGGCGCTATCAGGGCGGCTTGGCCCCATGGCTTTTACGAGATCAAGGAACTTCTGCTCCATGCGTTTTACTAGCGCGCTCAAGACTGTGGCGATCGGTTTCGCCCTTACCGCGTCCGGTGTGGCCCTGGCCCAAGGGGGCGGCGGCAAGGGCGAAGACATGAAGAAGGCCGAAGCCGCCGTACGCGCGCAGGACAATGCCAAGTCGCTGGGTCATGACCTGACGCCCAAGCTGCCACCGGCCACCATTCCTGCCGATCCGCAGAATATCTGGGATCTGGACCTGTCGAGCGGCGGCCGCGTGCGCATCCAGCTGCGCCCCGACATCGCGCCGGCGCATGTCGAGCGGATCAAGGAATTGACGCGTCAGGGCTTCTACAACGGCCTGAAATTCCATCGCGTCATTCCCGGCTTCATGGCGCAGGGCGGCGATCCCAAGGGTGATGGTACCGGCGGTTCGACGCTGCCCGACCTGAAGGCCGAGTTCAATCCGATGCCGCATCTGCGCGGTACGCTGTCGATGGCGCGCGCCCAGAGCGAGGATAGCGCGAACAGCCAGTTCTTCATCGTGCTGCTGCCGCGCATGCAACTGGACAAGAAATATACCGTGTTCGGCCGCGTGATCGAAGGCATGCAATATGTCGACGCGATCCATGAAGGCGAGCCGCCGGCCGACCCGAGCGTGATCCTGCAGGCATCGATCGAGAGCGACGGCAAGCCGCCGGTGACGGTCGCGCCCACGCCGCCCGCACCGCCGGTGTCGATCGTCGACACGGCCAAGGCAAAGCCCAAGCCCAAGGCTCCGGCGGCCAAGCCGGCGCTCAATAAGGTCGCGCCGAAGAAATAACAAGCCGGTCCGGCTTTTGCTGTCATAGAAAGGCCCCGGTCGCTTCTTTCGAAGCTGCCGGGGCCACGCCGTTTGGATGAAACGTCCCGAGCCATGCGCGTAGACCTGTTCGATTTCGACCTGCCGCCCGAGAATATCGCATTGCGGCCCGCGTCGCCGCGCGACAGTGCGCGGATGCTGCTGGTGCCGGGCGACGGGGCGATGCAGGATCGGATCGTGCGCGACCTGCCCTCCATGCTGCGCGCGGGCGACGTGCTGGTCTTCAACGATACCAAGGTCATTCCTGCCCAGCTGGAAGGGATGCGGGGGGAGGCGCGGATCGGCGCGACGTTGCACAAGAGGCAGGGTCTGCGGCAATGGCAGGCCTTTCTGCGCAACGCCAAGCGGGTGCGCGCGGGCGACCGGATCGATTTCGGCGCGGGCGTGACGGCGATCGCCGGGCCGCGCGACGATGATGGCGGCGTGACGCTGGATTTCGAAGGCGACGAGCCGGTCGAGGTGCTGCTGGAGCGGGCGGGGCGGATGCCGCTGCCGCCCTATATCGCGAGCAAGCGCCCGACCGACGAGCGCGATCGCAGCGATTATCAGACGATGTTCGCGCGGGAGGATGGAGCGGTCGCCGCCCCCACCGCTGCGCTGCATTTCACGCCGGAACTGATGGCGGCCATCGCCGACGCCGGCATCGCGACCGAGACGCTGACGCTGCACGTCGGGGCGGGCACGTTCCTGCCGGTCAAGGCGGACGATACCGACGACCATCGCATGCATGCCGAATGGGGGCGGATCGACGCCGCGACGGCGGATCGGCTGAACGCGGCGCGGGCGGCTGGCGGTCGGCTGATCGCGGTGGGCACCACATCATTGCGTCTGCTGGAAAGCGCGGCGGGCGAGGATGACGTCATCCGTCCCTTTGCCGATGAAACGCGGATCTTCATCACGCCGGGCTATCGGTTCAAGGCGGTCGATGGGCTGATGACCAATTTCCATCTGCCCAAATCGACGCTGTTCATGCTGGTCAGTGCGTTGATGGGAACGGAGCGGATGCAGGCCGTCTATGGCCATGCGATCGGGACGGGCTATCGTTTCTACAGCTATGGGGACAGCAGCCTGCTGCTGCCCGACCGGTCGGTTTAGAGCGAGATAGCGACCCATATGGAGCGTTCCCCGGCGCAGGCCGGGGTCCAGTCTCCCAACGCTCTGCGCTGGGCCCCGGCCTGCGCCGGGGAACGGAGAGGGGAAGGGCCGCACCAATGTTTTCGGTGCAGCCTACGCCCCCTTCCGAACGGTCGGTTTAGCCGCGGGCGCGGTTGCGGGCGAGGCTGAAGACGCCATAGCCGACGGCGGCCAGGGTGCCGAGTTTGGCGACCGTCTTGATCGCGCCGGACGTGACATAGCCCAGGATCGCGCCCTTTACGCCACTGTCGCCATCCTTGCGATCGATGGCTGCGCCGATGACTGTGCCTACAATATTCTTCATGAAGCATCTCCGCTGTTGCGGGAGGGGAGCGTTTCGTGGCGGCGAAAGTTCCGCCGGCTGGCATGCGGCGGTCATTCGGTTCGCGAGTGAAACCTTTTGAATCTCATGCGTTGTTTTCAGGAGCAATATGAGGACAAGGCCCATGCAGACCGCTTCCCGCACGGCGCAGCCGCCCTTCACGACCGGCTTCAGCCCGCTTTATCATGCCGACACGGCCAATCATTGTCCGTCCTGCACGCGCCAGCACTGGATCGTCGGGCGGATGGTCGCCGAATGCGCCTTTTGCGGCACCGCGTTGCCGCTGGAGCAGTTCAGCACTTATAGCGCCAGCCCGCGCTTCGCCTGCCATGGGCCAAGCGGCGACGAGGTGCCCGAGGCATTGCGCCCGGTGTCCTGACTTTCACGCCTTCCCCACGAACAGGAAGCCGACCGCGCCCATGATGCAGGCGAAGGCGGCGAGGTGGCGCCAGTGGAGCGGTTCGCCTAGCACCGTCACCATGAACCCGCCGAAGATGATGAGCGCGATCGCTTCCTGTGCGACCTTGAGCTGGCCCGCGCTCCAGCCGCTGGCAAAGCCGATGCGGTTGGCGGGGACGGCCAAGCAATATTCGAACAGGGCGATGCCCCAGCTGATCAGGATGACCAGCAGGATCGGTTTGTCCATTCCGCCTTTCAGATGCCAGTACCAGGCGATGGTCATGAAGATGTTGGATATGATCAGCAGAATGATGGTCGGCATGGCACCAGGCTCGCGCGGGGAGGGTGCGATGCTTTGGCATTGCAGATGGCGGTTGCGCAAGCGGGCATGCAAAAAGGCCCGGCGTCGATGCGCCGGGCCTTCTTATTCCTAGAAATGCAGATCAGCGATAGCGCGTGCTGCTGTAGCTGCTGCTACTGCTGCCGGCGGTGCCTTCGCCGTTCCAGCTGTTCTGGTCGCGGTCACGGTCGCCGAACAGGGCGTTCTGTTCGCGTTCGGTGCGCCAGGCGTCCTGCGCCTGTTCTGCGGTCTTTTCCAGCGTCACCTTGGTCGCGTCGACGGACTTGATCCAGCTCGACGGGATGGAATGGTGGACGCCGCCGGCATCGCTGTCGCTCTTGGTCAGGATGATGCGGTCGCCGCGCAGCTTGTCGACGGTGCCGACATGCTCGCCGTCGCTGCCGACCACTTCATGATGTTCGCGCACCTGGGTGATCGCCTGGCGCTGTTCGCCGCGCCGGCTGCGCCATGTGCCGAATTCGCTGTTGAAGCGGTCGCGATTGTCGCGCTGATATTCCGCATAGTCGCGGTCGAGTTCCTCGATCCGCTGCTGGCGCCAGCTGTGATAATTGCTGTCGTGATGGGCGCCATAATCCTCTTGGGGACCAAAGGCGCGGACGCGGTGATCCTCGCTGGCATAGCCGCTGCGTTCGCCCGTATAAGGGGTGAAACCGCGATTGGGCAGATATTCGCTGCGCGCGGCGCTGGCATAGCCCAGGCGGCTCGACTGGTCGCGCGGGTCGCCATAAGGGCGGTTATAATATTCGTCATATTCCCGGCGGCGTTCGGCTTCTTCATCGCCGAACCAGCTGCGGATCTCGTCGCCGGCGCGGTCGAAAAAGCCGCGATCGTCATAATCATAGTCGCTGGGGGGGCGGCGATAGTCGGGGCCGCCAAACTGGCCGCGCGTGCCATAACGATAGCCTTGATCGCTGCGGCCATAGTCACGCTGACCGCGATAGCGATCGCCGCTACGGTCCAGATTGCCGGAATATCGGTCTTCGCCACCATAGCGGCGTCCGCCTTGGTAACCCATCGTCCTTCTCCTTCTATGGATGACGCCAGTGCGGCGTCCACGAAGGGTTCAATGAGTGGGCGGTGGCATCGTTCCGGGCGTTACGCAGGGGTAATGTCCTGCCCATCGGGCGTCCTGTCGCGTCGGAAATAGTCGCTTTTTCTGCGGCTTGATCCAGATCAGTCGCGTGCCCTGCTTTTTGCGCAAAATGCTGTTGCAAGGGCCAAAACGCTATCCTATAGCCAGCGCACCTTCGGGGGCCTTAGCTCAGCTGGGAGAGCGCGTCGTTCGCAATGACGAGGTCAGCGGTTCGATCCCGCTAGGCTCCACCAACCCCTTTCACGGGGTTGATCCGAAGGACTTTACCGCCAGCGCCGGATGCGCGTAGAGCGGTTTCCATGACAGATGAGAATGACGCGGCCGAGGATAAGGGCCGGCCCGCCGCCACGGTCGTTATCGTGCGCGACCGGCATGACGGGCCGCCCGAACTGCTGATGGTGGAGCGCGCGTCGAGCATGGCCTTTGCTGCCGGCGCGCTGGTCTTTCCCGGCGGCGCGGTGGACGAGGCGGATCATGATTTGGCCGCGCGGATCGACCATGGGCTGGAGCCGGACGAGGCGGCGGGGCGGATCGCCGCCATTCGCGAGACGATCGAGGAAGCGGGGCTGGGGATCGGCCTGACGGGCGCGGTGGATGCGGCGTCGGTGCTGCGGCTGCGCGATGGGTTGCATGACGGGCGCACGCTGGGCGAGATGCTGGAGCAGCTGGCGCTGGGGGTGGCGCTGGAGGCACTGACGCCCTTTGCGCGATGGCACCCCGCACGGTTCGAGCAGGCGCGGCGGGTGTTCGATACGCGCTTCTATATCGCCCGCGCGCCCGAGGGGCAGGTGGCGAGCGTCGATACGACCGAGAATGTGCGGCTGTTCTGGAGCAGCGCGGCCGACACGCTGGCCAAGGCTGCGGCAGGAGAGGCGCAACTGGTGTTTCCGACGCGGCGCAATCTGGAGCGGCTGGCGCTGCATGATGGCTATGCGGCGCTGATTGCGGATGCGGGCGCTTATCCGGTCGAGAAGATACGGCCGTGGCAGGAGGAGCGGGACGGGGAGGTGCATTTGTGCATCCCCGATCATCTGGGTTATCCGGTCGTAACGGAACCGATGACCCGCGTTCGGCGTGTATAGCATGTGCGACGATTGCATCTGACCCTGCGCCGCCTGCTCTGGCTCGCCGCCTTCGCTTGTCTTGCCCTGCTGGCCTATGGCGCGATGCGGCAGCGGCCGCAGGATATGCCCTGGACGCCATTGGATCTGGATCAGCCGGTCGGCCTGTTTACCGGGCGCAAGCTGGCGGCGTTGACCGGCGATGCAGCCGGGTGCCGGGCGCTGCTCGACCGGGCGGGGGTGGATTATGTCGCGATGAAAGCGGGCGGGGCGGACCAGTGCCGCTATGCCGATGCGGTGCGGCTGCGGGCGGAGGCGGGTGCGATCGGGCTGGTGCCGGCAGCGGTGGCGCCGTCCTGCCCGGTAATCGCGGCGTTGAAGCTATGGGAATGGCAGATGGTGCAGCCGGCGGCGGAGCGCGTCTATGGCCAGCCCGTTCGGTCGATCCGCCATTTCGGCAGCTATAGCTGTCGGCGCATATATGGGCGCGGTCAGGGCGATTTCAGCGAACATGCGACGGCCGATGCGATCGACGTCGCGGCCTTCGTGTTGAAGGACGGGCGGCAGGTGAGCGTGCTGAAGGATTGGAAGGGGACGGGCAAGGACGCGGACTTCCTGCGCGCGGTGCGGGATGGGGCGTGCGGGCTGTTTTCGACCGTTCTGTCGCCCGATTATAACGCCGCGCATCGCGACCATTTCCATCTGGATCAGGCGGAGCGCGGCGCGATGGGGGGACGGGCGTGTCGGTGACATAGATGGCTCCCCTCCCTTGAAAGGGAGGGGTTAATCAATGGCAGTTACTGCCCGAAGCTGCTTTCCCGTGCTAGACTTACCGCTTCGCGCGCCGCCGCCAGCAGGGCGCCGCTCTTCGCCTCGCATTCGCGCTGTTCATATTCGGCGGTCGAATCGGCGACGATGCCGGCGCCGGCCTGAACGTGCATGACGCCATCCTTCAGCACGGCGGTGCGCAGGACGATGCAACTGTCCATATTGCCGTCCGGCCCGAAATAGCCGACCCCGCCAGCATAGGCGCCGCGCGTTTCGGGTTCCAGCTCGGCGATGATCTCGCAGGCGCGGACCTTGGGCGCGCCCGACACGGTGCCGGCCGGGAAGCCTGCGAACAGGGCGTCGATCGCATCCTTGTCATCGCTCAGGCGGCCGACGACGTTCGACACGATGTGCATGACATGGCTGTAAAATTCGACGGTATAGCTTTCCGTCACGGTCACCGATCCGGCGGACGCGACCCGGCCGACATCGTTGCGGCCCAGATCCAGCAGCATCAGATGTTCGGCCCGTTCCTTGGGATCGGAGAGCAGGCTTTCGCGATTGGCGGCATCCTCGACGGCGTTCTTGCCGCGCGGGCGGGTGCCGGCGATCGGTCGGATCGTGACTTCGCCATTGCGGGCGCGCACGAGAATTTCCGGCGACGAACCGATCAGCGCGAAGCCGGGCAGGTCGAGATAATAGAGGAAGGGCGAGGGATTGATCCGCCGCAGCGCGCGATAGAGGGCGATGGGCGGCAAAGTGAAGGGGCTGGTGAAGCGTTGCGCCAGGACGACCTGAAAGATGTCGCCGGCGACGATATAGTCCTTCGCCTTTTCCACCATCTGCGCATAGCGGCCCGGTTTCAGCACCGGGGTGACATCCACGTCCGCAATGTCGGCGGGCGCGGGAACGGCGGGCAGGGGCGCGGCGAGGCGGGCGGCGGTGGCGTCGATCCGTTCCAGCGCGGCGTCGATCGCCTTGTCCGCGTCGATGAAGCTGCCCTTCCACACCGGCGCGACCAGATAGAGGGCGTCGGCCAGCCGATCGAAGACCAGGATCACGGTCGGGCGAACGAACAGCATGTCGGGCACGCCGATATCGTTGGCGGCCGGGCGGGGCAGTTTTTCCACCAGCCCGACCGTTTCATAGCCGAAATAGCCAACGAGGCAGGCGAGCGCGGCAGGTAGGGCCGGGTCCATAGGGGCGCGGCATTCGGCGACCAGATCGCGCAGCGCGTCGAGCGCGCCCTTGTCTTGCGCCACGAAGGCGTAGCGGTCGGTGGCCCAGTGGCGGTTGATTTCCGCAGTCTGGCCATCGGCGCGGAAGACGAGGTCGGGGGCGAGGCCGATCAGGCTGTGGCGGCCGCGCACGGCGCCGCCCTCTACCGATTCCAGCAGATAGTCGCCCCGGTCCGGCTCGAACAATTTGAGCGCGGCGGAGATGGGCGTGTCGGTGTCCGCAATCTGCCGTTTCCACACCAGCGCGGATTCGCCCCGAGCCAGCGCGGCGCGCGCGGTCTCGATGCCGTCCGTCATCCCACCCATCGCGACCATCTTACTGTTCGCCGCTGTTGGTGGCGGCCAGCGCGTTGCGGACCTGATCAACCGCCTTGGCATTGCGGGTCACGCCCAGATCCTTTTCGATCGCGCGTTCGAACTGCTGGCCATATTCCTGGCCGACCACTTCGGACAGCTGGGTGCGGACCTGATTGAGCAATTCCGGCTGGCCCTTGGCATCGCCGCGCTCGATCTTGTTGAGCTGCACGACGAAGTAACCGCGATCCTGGCCGATCGGCAGGGTCTTGACCGTATTGGCCGCCATCGAGAAGAGAATGGCGACTTCGGCCGGCGGGCGCTGTTCGCCGCGCATGATGTCGGCGCGGCGGCCGCCCAGCGTCTGCGGCGCGGGCAGCTTGACGCCGGCCTGCGCGATGGCGTCGGCCAGCTTCGCGCCCTTGGCGACCTTCGCCTGGATCTGCTCGGCCAGGGCCTTGGCCTTCTGGTTGCCCGCGTTCAGCTTATATTGCGCCAGCACCAGCTGCTTGACCTCTGCCAGTGGCGGCGGGGCGGCGGCGACGATCTCGCCCGGTGCGGCCAGCGCATAGCGCTTGTCGGCGGTGATCGGGATCAGCTGCGCATCGTCGTCCGCGCTCATCGAGAAGACCGGGGCGAGCAGCGGTTGCAGGTCCGGACCGGCGGTGAAGGCGGAATCCTTCACCTGCTTGCCGGTGGCCAGCACCAGCGGGCTGGTTTCCAGCTTCAGGCCGTTATCCTTCACCACTTCGTCGAAGGTGCCGCCGTCGCCGATCGCATCCTCGATCTTGCCGGTGAAGTCGGTCAGCAGCTGCTTTTCCTTCTGCACGCGCAAGGCGGCGACGATCTCTTCACGCACGGCGGCGATCGGACGGGCCGGGGTTTCCTTGGCAGCGGTGACGCGCACCAGCAACCAGCCGAGCGATCCGCGCACCGGGCCGATCAGGTCGCCCTGCTTGGCTGCGAAAACGGCGTCGGCGACGGTCTTGCCGGCCGAACCAGTCAGCGCTTCGCGGCTCTGGTCGTTGGCGGTCGATACGGCGAGGCCGGCGCTCTTGGCGGCGTCGGCGAGGCTCTTGCCGGCCTTTACCTGATCGTCGATCGCCTTGGCGCCTGCCTGCGTGGGCAGCACCAGCTGTTCGATGCTGCGCGTCTGCTTGGCGGCGTAGGCGGCCTTGTTCTGGTTATAATAAGTGCCGATCTCCGCATCGGTCGGCTGCGCGGCCTGGGCGAAGCGTTCGGCGTCGATCACGGCATAGCGGATGCGACGCTGTTCGGGGATGGTGTAGCGGCTGGCGTTCTTCTTGTAGAAATCGGCCAGCTGCGCGTCGGTCGGGTTCTTTTCTTCGAGGAAAGCGAAGGCCGGGATGGCTGCGACCGTGCCTTGGCGCGCTTCCAGCAGCAGCGAGGCATAGGGCAGGACCAGGCTGTCGGTCAGCTTGACGCCAAGGCCCACGGGCGCGAGCAGCTGACGCTGGAGGATTTCGCGGCTGATATCGTCGCGTAGCGCCTGTTCGGTCAGCCGTTCGCGGGCCAGCAGGGCGCGGAAACTGTCGTTGCTGAAATTGCCGGCCGCATCCTGGAAGGCGGGGATCTGCGCGATCTGCGCATCGACCAGCCGCTTGGAGATATGCACGCCCTGATCGTCGGCAAAGGCGCGCAGCGTCAGCGAGGCTACCAACTGGTCATAGACCTGCTTGCCGCCGCCCTGCGCGAAGAAGTCGCCGATCTGGAGGCCCGGATTGGACCGGCGCGCATTTTCGAACACGCGCTGGACGCGATCCTGCAATTCGGATTCGGACAATTTATAGCCGCCCGCCTTGGCCGCGGTCCCGCCGCCACCGATGGAACCGCCGAACTTGCCGCTCGAAATGTCCCCCATGATGAAGGCTGCGGCGATCACCCCCAGGAAGAGGATGGCGAAGAGCGCGCCGAACTTGGAGCGGATGAAGCTGCGAAAGACAGAAAGCATGGGGGTTCCGGAACTGCGGCTGTGTGGCGGCCCGCTTTAAGGGCGGATGCGCGCGGCGGCAAGGCTTGGACTGGACAAATGCGTGAGCGCCGTTCATCGGCTGTGGCAGCATCCGGCTTTCTTCGAGGAGACGTGCGGGTAAAGACCCGGCGGCGAAGGGGCAGGGGGCGACGTGCAGCAATAATCACAAGGAACGCTTTGATGGGCAGGCGCAAGCTGGTTGTCGGCAATTGGAAGATGAACGGGATGCGCGCGCATCTGGACGAGGTCGAGGCGATCGGCGCGGTCGCGGCGGCGCATCCGGACGTGGAGGTGGGTCTGTGCCTGCCCGCGACGCTCATCATGGCAGGGTTCGAACGGCGGGGCGCCGCCTTCATCGGCGCGCAAAATTGCCACATGGATTTCAGCGGTGCCTATACCGGATCGCTGTCGGCCGAGATGCTGGCCGAAGCCGGCGCCAGCTGGGTCATCACCGGCCATAGCGAACGGCGCGAGGCGCGGGGCGAAACCAATGCCGACATCGCCGCCAAATCGGTCGCCGCGCATAATGCGGGCATCAATGTGATCCTGTGCGTGGGCGAAACGCTGGCCGTGCGCGATGCCGGGCGGGCGGAACAGGTGGTGGCCGACCAGTTGCTCGCATCCCTGCCCGAAGGGGCTGCGGCCGATTGGCTGGCGGTCGCCTACGAACCCATCTGGGCGATCGGCACCGGCCGCATCCCGACGATCGAGGCGGTGGCCACCATGCACGCGGCCCTGCGCGCGGCGCTGGCCAGCCGGATCGGCGCGGAAGCGGACAAGGTGCGCATGCTCTATGGCGGGTCGATGAATGGCGACAATGCGGCCGACCTGATGGGGATCGCGGACGTCGACGGCGGGCTGGTGGGCGGCGCAAGCCTGACCGCCGCGAAATTCGCGCCGATCATCGAGGCGGCCGACAGCAAGCTGGCGGCTGCGGCTTGATATAGAAAAGCCCGTCCCTCCCAGGGGGGGGTGGGTGCGATTGCGAAAGCAATCGCTTACAAGCCTGTCTCCGTTTCAGCGCTCGCTGCGCTCGCGACCCACCCCCGACCCCTCCCTGGGAGGGAGGGGAGCAAAGGCGCGGTTGCCCCCGCGCGCCATCGTCGCTATGTGCGCGCCAACGCACCCTATTGTACCGGACCATCGTCGCCATGTTCACCTTCCTCCTCGTCGTTCAGGCGATCGTCGCCGCCCTGCTGGTTACCGTCATCCTGATGCAGAAGTCGGAAGGCGGCGGTCTGGGCGTGGGCGGCAGCCCGGCGGGCCTGATGTCGGCGCGCGGCGCGGCGGATTTCCTGACCCGTTCGACCACGGTACTGGCCAGCATCTTCGTGCTGCTGTCGGTCGTGATGGCAGTGATCGCCGCCGTGCGTCATGCGCCGAGCGACATCGACACCTCTCTGGTGAAGCAGGCCCCGGCCACGCAGGGCGCCCCGGCGGCCCCCAATGCCGATCCGCTGGCCGGTGCGGCGAGCAATGCGGCGTCCGCAACGCCGCCGGCTGCGGCCGCCAATGGCGCGGTTCCGCTCGCCAACTAAACTTTCCGTCGATCTTTCGATCTTTTTTCAAGCGCGCGTGGATTCGCGCGCTTGCCCTTTGTTGTTCCGAAAGGCTAAGCCTCTCTTCCCATGACGCGGTATATTTTCATCACCGGCGGCGTGGTCTCCTCGCTTGGCAAGGGCCTTATGGCCGCTTCGCTCGCAGCGCTGCTGCAAGCGCGAGGTTTCCGTGTGCGAATCCGGAAATTCGACCCCTATCTCAACGTCGATCCGGGCACGATGTCGCCCTATCAGCATGGCGAAGTCTATGTGACGGACGACGGGGCGGAAACCGACCTCGACCTTGGCCATTATGAGCGGTTTACCGGCGTTTCTGCGCGCCAGTCGGACAATGTGACGCAGGGCCGCGTCTACCAGACGATCATCCAGCGCGAACGGCGCGGCGATTATCTGGGCGCGACGGTGCAGGTCATTCCGCACGTCACCGACGAGATCAAGGCGTTCGCCACCGCCGATACCGAAGACCTGGACTTCGTGCTGTGCGAAATCGGCGGCACGGTGGGCGACATCGAATCGCTGCCCTTCATGGAAGCGATTCGCCAGCTGCATAATGATCTGGATCGCGGCCAGTCGATCTTCGTCCATGTGACGCTGGTGCCGTACATCGCGGCGGCCGGCGAGCTGAAGACCAAGCCGACCCAGCGCAGCGTGCGCGACCTGACCTCGCTCGGCATCCAGCCCGACATTCTTCTGTGCCGCTGCGAGCATCCATTGCCCGACAGCGAGCGCAAGAAGATAGCCCTGTTCTGCAACGTGCGCCCCGAAGCGGTCATCCCCGCGCTCGACGCCAGCAGCATCTATGCCGTGCCGCATCAGTACCATGCCGAAGGGCTGGACAAGGAAGTGCTGCGCGCATTCGGCATCAGCGATGCGCCCGCGCCCCAGATGGATCGCTGGGACGACATCATGGATCGTCGCCAGAACCCGGAAGGCGAAGTGACGATCGGCGTGGTCGGCAAATATGTCGGCTTGCTCGACGCCTACAAGTCGCTCTTCGAAGCGCTCAGCCATGGTGGCCTGGCGAACCGGGTGAAGGTCAACGTCAAGTGGATCGACGCGGAGCTGTTCGAGAAGGGGGACGATATCGTCGCCAGTCTGGAACCGATGCACGGCATCTTGGTCCCCGGCGGCTTTGGCGTACGCGGGTCGGAAGGCAAGATCGAATCGGTCAAGTTCGCGCGCGAACGCAATGTGCCCTTCTTCGGCATCTGCCTTGGCATGCAGATGGCCTGCATCGAAGGCGCGCGGAATACGGCGGGCATCGCCGAAGCCTCCACCACGGAATTTGGGGAGACGTCCGAGCCGGTCGTCGGCCTCATCACCGAATGGATGGGCAAGGAAGGCCTGCAGAAGCGCACGGCCGACACCGATCTGGGCGGCACGATGCGTCTCGGCGCCTATCCGGCGAAGCTGGACGGCAACAGCGTGGTCGCGGGCATTTACGGCAGCAACGACATCAGCGAGCGGCACCGCCATCGCTATGAGGTCAATGCCGGTTATCGCGAACCGCTGGAAAAGGGCGGCCTGATCTTCTCGGGCATGTCGCCGGACGGCACGCTGCCCGAAATCGTCGAGCGGCCCGACCATCCCTGGTTCGTGGGCGTGCAGTTCCACCCGGAATTGAAGTCCAAGCCCTTCGATCCGCATCCGCTCTTCGCCAGCTTCATCGCGGCGGCGGTGAAGCAGAGCCGGTTGGTATAAAAGAAAACGGGGCCAGATGGCCCCGTTTTTCGTTTCAGCGCACGGTGGGATCGAGCATCGGCTTGCCCGGTTCGAAGCGCGGCGCGTCCGGCGCGGGCGGTCCGTCCTGCATGGTGGGTTCCGGCAGCGAAGGCATGACCTGGAGCGGGGCAGAGCCGGCAGGGCGTTGCGACGGGTCGCAGCCCGCTGCGCGCATCTTCGTATCCATCGCGCCCAGACGCATGATATCGCGTGAGGTCGATCCGATGGCGGCGCCCAGCGAACTGCGGTCGTCCGATCCGGGGGCAGGGCCTCCGCTCAACAACTGCTCCGCCAGTTCGTCGCAATGCGGCCCCCAGGCCATCGTCAGCTTGTTGACCTGCGTTTCCAGCGCGGCGGCGAACAGCCCGAGCGTGATCTTTTCCGATCGGAAGGCGGGCGAGGTGATATCGTCGGGTGCGTCGCCCCGCTCGACCGACGCCTTGATCCGGGTCGCCGCGCCATCCTTGATCGGCTCCAGCGTGGCGATCATGCGGGTCGCGACCTTGTCACCCGCCATGACCAGCCATGTCATCTTGCCCGGCTCCCGTTCCAGCTTGAAGTCCGGCAGCACGCCGCCCGACCGCGACGGATCGGTGCCCGGCGATCCCGGCTCGTTGCGCACGTCCAGTCCTTCGAGTGTCGCCATGACGTCAGCGACCGGACGCTCGACGTCGCGCGAATAGCCTGAATTAAATGCGCCACTGAAATATATTACGGCGGCCGCGATCAGGCCGACTGGCACCAACAGTTTCCACATCGATGATTTCCCCCAGATTTTACTGCCGGGAGATGTAGAAGACAGGCGTTAACAGTTCTTGAAATGCTGTTGTATCGTTCCGTCCCATTCTCTGAGACGGAACGACACGGCGATTTACTTGCCGGTTTGATCGAACAGATGCCGATATTGGCGTGGCTGACAGCGCAGATATTGCGGCGCGGCCTTTACCGATGCGCCCAGATGGGCGGCTGCGTGCCAGGGCCAGCGCGGATCGTAGAGGATGGTGCGCGCGATCGCGATCAGGTCCGCGTCGCCCGTGCCCACGATGGCTTCGGCCTGTTCATAGTCGGTGATGAGGCCGACGGCGATCACCGGGATCGATACCGCCTGCTTCACCGCGCGGGCCAGTGGCACCTGATAGCTGGGGCCGACGGGGATGTCCTGCCGCGGGTCGAGGCCACCGCTCGACACATGGATGGCGCTGCAACCGCGCGCCTCCAGTGCCTGAGCGAAGGCGATCGTCTGGTCGATATCCCAGCCGCCGTCGACCCAGTCGGTGCCCGATACGCGCATCGTCACCGGCTTGTCCGCGGGGAAGGCCGCCCGCACCGCGTCGAAAATCTCCAGCGGCAGGCGCATCCGCTTTTCCAGGCTGCCGCCATAATCATCGTCGCGCCGGTTGGAGAGGGGGGAGAGGAACTGGTGCAGCAGATAGCCATGCGCGCCATGGAGCTGGACCGCGTCGATGCCCAGATTATCGGCGCGCTTGGCCGCCGCGACGCAGGCATCGCGCAGCCGGTCGATACCGGCCTTGTCCAGCGCCGTCGGCGCATGAGTGCCCGGCGTGAAGGGCAGGGCGGATGGGGCGACCGTCTGCCAGCCATTGGGCGAATCGGGGGCGATCTGCGCCCCGCCTTCCCATGGAACATGGGTCGATGCCTTGCGCCCGGCATGGCCGAGCTGGATCGCGATGGGCATGTCGCTATGGGCGCGCACGCCGTCCAGCACCCGCTTCATCGCGGCTTCGGTCCGGTCGTCCCACAGGCCGACATCGGCATGACTGATCCGGCCGTCGGGGAGGACGGCGCTCGCCTCGATCGTCAGCAAGGCTGCGCCGGACAGGGCAAGCTGGCCCAGATGGATGAGGTGCCAGTCGGTCATTTCGCCATCGACCGCCGAATATTGGCACATGGGGGCGATGACGATGCGATTATCGAGGCTCAGGTCGCCGACGTGGAAAGGCTCGAACAGCTTGGGTCCGCTCATGATATCTCCGGCTTTTTATGGAGACGAAAGCGGGGGCCAGTTTCGTGCGTCGAACTGGGCCCCGGCCTTCGCCGGGGAACGATAAGCGCCCTATATAGGGCGCCGTCCATGTCCTGAAAGGCGTCCGATCAGCCTGCGGGCGTCAGTTTGAGCATCCGGCCCTGCGATTTGCCGCCATCCTCCAGCAGCCACAGCGCGCCGTCCGGCCCCTGTTCCACTTCGCGGATGCGGGCGCCCATGTCCCATTGATCGGCCTTTTCCGCCTTTTCGCCGTTCAGCTTTACGCGGACTAGGCTCTGGCTGGACAGGCCGCCGATGAACAGCGAGTTTTTCCACTGCGGGAAGAGGTCGCCCGAATAATAAAGCAGGCCGCCCGGCGAGATGACCGGGTTCCACCAGACCTTCGGCGCTTCGAAGCCGTCGCCCGGCGCATGGTCGGGAATGTCGCGGCCGTCATAATGGCTGCCGTTCGACACTTTGGGATATCCATAATTGAGGCCGGGCTTGATGAGATTCACCTCGTCCCCGCCCTTCGGCCCCATTTCCTGTTCCCACAGGCGCCCGTCCTTGTCGAAGGCGATGCCTAGCAGGTTGCGATGGCCATAGGACCAGATGGCGGGGTTGAAGCCCTTGGCGCTGAGCGGGTTATTCGCGGCGGGCGTGCCGTCGAGGTTGAGGCGCAGCACCTTGCCCAGCGTGGACTTGGGATCTTGGGCCGGATCGAACTTCTGCCGCTCGCCATTGGTGAAGAAGAGATATTTGCCGTCGGGCGAGAAGGCGATGCGGCCGGAATAATGGCCGTCGCCCTCGACATAGGGGCTGGCGCGGAAGAGGATGGTCACGCCGTCCAGCTTCGTGGTGCCGTCGCTCGCCTGGTTGAACGCGCCCTTGGCCAGCGCCACGCCCTTGAGGCCATCGCGTTCTTCGGAAAAACTGAAATAGACCGCCTTGTCCTTTGCGAAGCGGGGCGAAAGGACGACGTCCATCAGCGCGCCTTGCCCCGCGCTATCGACCTTGGGGATGCCGGCAACCGGGATCTTGGTGCCGTTCTTCGGATCGAACAGGATCATGTCGCCCGCCTTTTCCGTCACCAGCGCGCGGCCGTCGGGCAGGAAGGTCATCGCCCAGGGCGAATCGAAATCGGCGATGACGGAGGTCTTGAACGGCTTGTCGGCCGTGGTCGTCGTCTGGCTATTGGCGCCTTCGCCCGAGCAGGCGATCAGGAGGAGGGGCAGGGCGGAAATCAAGGTGCGGGACATATTATCCTCCATTCGGGCTGCGCTGGTCGAGGCCCCGTCCTTCTTGGAAGAAAGAGCGGCCCTTCGACAAGCGCAGGGCGAACGGGGAATGTGAAAATTTCCGATAGAATGATCGGGCACGAATAATGTTGCAGATTTCCCGCACCATGCCTATATCGCTCTTGCTTCCTTACATCGTCAAACATGTCAGGGTCGCGGGCAGATTGCTCGCGGCGGCAAATGCCGCATGGGCGGAAGCACGGATATTTTATTGTCGGAGACTGCATGGCGGACATCGCCGAACTGACCGCGCTGATCGAACCTGAGGTGAAGGCTTTGGGCTTCGACCTTGTGCGCATCAAGCTTTTCGGGTCGGGCGACGAATATACGCTCCAGATCATGGCCGAAAATCCCAAGACCAAGCAGCTCGTGATCGAAGATTGCGCTGCCATTTCGCGCCGCATTTCGGACGTGATGGATGAGGTCGATCCGATCGAGGAAGCCTATCGGCTGGAAGTCAGCTCGCCCGGCATCGACCGGCCGCTGACCCGCCTGTCCGACTTCATGGAATGGGCCAGCCATGAGGCCAAGATCAGCGCGACCGAAATCGTCGAGGGTCGCAAGAGTTTTCGCGGCGTCCTCAATGGCGTGGAGGGGGAGGATATCCTCTTCACCGACGCCAAGGCCGGCGACGTCGTCATTCCGTTTTCGCTCGTCAGTGACGCCAAGCTGGTGCTGACCGACAGGCTGATTTCTGCTAGCATGCCGCTTTCCTCCGATGGGGCGGATGAATTTGAAACCGAAGAATAAGGGTTCATAAGTCATGGCCAACGCCATTTCCGCCAATCGGGCCGAACTGATCGCCATCGCCAATTCGGTGGCCAGCGAAAAGATGATCGACAAGGCCATCGTCATCGAGGCGATGGAAGACGCGATCCAGCGCGCGGCGCGTGCCCGCTACGGCGCCGAGAATGATATCCGTGCCAAGCTGGACCCGGACAGCGGCGACCTGCGCCTGTGGCGCGTCGTCGAAGTGGTCGAGGTCGTCGAAGATTATTTCAAGCAGGTGGACCTCAAGCAGGGCCAGAAGCTGAAGAAGGACGCCGTGGTCGGCGACTTCATCGTCGATCCGCTGCCCGCGATCGACCTGGGCCGCATCGACGCCCAGTCGGCCAAGCAGGTGATCTTCCAGAAGGTCCGCGACGCCGAGCGCGAGCGCCAGCATGAAGAATATAAGGACCGCGTGGGTGAGATCATCACCGGCGTCGTCAAGTCGGTCGAATTCGGCCATGTCGTCGTCAATCTCGGCCGCGCCGAAGGCGTGATCCGCCGCGATCAGCAGATCCCGCGCGAAGTCGTTCGCGTCGGCGATCGCATTCGTTCGGTCGTGCTGAACGTGCGCCGCGAAAATCGCGGTCCGCAGATTTTCCTGAGCCGCGCGCACCCCGAATTCATGAAGAAGCTGTTCGCGCAGGAAGTCCCGGAAATCTACGACGGCGTCATCACCATCATGGCCGCCGCCCGCGATCCGGGCAGTCGCGCCAAGATCGGCGTCATCAGCCGTGACGGCAGCATCGATCCGGTCGGCGCCTGCGTCGGCATGAAGGGCAGCCGCGTACAGGCCGTCGTGCAGGAAATGCAGGGCGAAAAGATCGACATCATCCCCTGGTCGGAAGATACCGCGACCTTCGTGGTCAACGCGTTGCAGCCGGCCCAGGTCGCCCGCGTGGTCATCGATGAAGAAGAAGAGCGTATCGAAGTCGTCGTTCCCGACGACCAGCTGTCGCTCGCCATCGGTCGTCGCGGTCAGAATGTCCGCCTCGCCAGCCAGCTGACCGGCAAGGCGATCGACATCATGACCGAAGCCGACGCCAGCGAGAAGCGCCAGAAGGAATTCGTCGCCCGCTCCGAACTGTTCCAGAACGAACTGGACGTGGACGAGACGCTGTCGCAGCTGCTGGTCGCCGAAGGCTTTGGCGAGCTGGAAGAAGTCGCCTATGTCGAAATCGACGAGCTGGCCGCGATCGAAGGGTTCGACGAGGAGCTGGCCGGCGAATTGCAGAATCGTGCGCTCGAGGCGCTGGAGCGTCGCGAACAGGCTGCGCGTGAAGAGCGTACCAATCTGGGCGTCGAGGACGCGCTGGCCGACATCCCGCATCTGACCGAAGCGATGCTGGTCACGCTGGGCAAGGCGGGCATCAAGACGCTGGACGATCTGGCCGACCTCGCCACCGACGAGCTGGTGCAGAAGAAGCGCATCGACCAGCGCCGTCGCAAGACGGACAGCAACAGCGACGACAAGGGCGGCATCCTGGCGGCCTATGGTCTGAGCGACGAGCAGGGCAATGAGATCATCATGGCCGCGCGCGCCCACTGGTTCGAAGAGGAAGCGTAAGTCTCCATGACTTTTGACGGCATCCTGTCAGCATATTGCACCCGGTCGCGCATGCAGCGGCCGGGCATGCTGACGGCTGTCGTTTCTATGTCTCTAACAAGGGAGGACGCCAATGTTGCGGACACTCCCCGATGAGAGAATAGCGCTTCTCGACAGCGTTGGACTTGCCCTTTCATCCGTTTTGGCGGAGGGGCGCGCATGACCGAACGCAAATGCATATTGAACGGCGAACGCGCCGATCCCGAAACGCTGATCCGTCTGGCGATCGGCCCGGAGGGTCAGGTGCTGCCCGACATCCGCGCCAAGGCGCCGGGGCGGGGCGCGTGGATCGGCGTGTCGCGCGCCGAACTCGACGTCGCGCTGGCCAAGGGCAAGCTGAAAGCCGCGCTCGCCCGTTCCTTCAAGGACGGCACGCTGGATATTCCCGCCGACCTGCCCGCCATGATCGAGTCGGGGCTGCGCAAGACGCTGCTCGACCGGCTGGGGCTGGAGGCGCGGGCGTCCATGTTGCTGACCGGCTCTGAAAAAATCGACGTCGCCTGTCGCAAGGGGCAGGTGCAATTGCTGCTCCATGCCGCCGATGCGGCGGCGGACGGCAACCGCAAGCTGGACCAGGCGCTGCGCGTCGGGCAGGAAGCGGAAGGCACGGATTTGGCAGGCATCACCTTGCCTGTGGACCGCGACGCCCTATCTATGGCAATGGGGCGCGATAATGTCGTCCATATCGCGGTGACCGACTCGCGGGCAGCTTCGCGCCTGCGCGCGGCCATAGGCCGCTTGGAAAGCTATCTGGGTTGCGCTAACGGGGCGTCCGTGCATGGGGAGCATGTCTCCGCTGATGCGCCGGGCGTTCCCGATTAGGCATTGTTCGTGCGGGTGCAGGCCGGAAGCATCGAAGAATAAAGGCGTCGGCGGGCCTATCCGGCCGAAGCGGAAGTGAAGGGTTAAGTTCGAACTTATGAGTGACAGCAAGGAAGACAAGCCGGTTCTGGGTCGCAAGCCGCTGGGCATCAAGCGGACCGTGGAATCCGGTCAGGTGCAGCAGCAGTTCAGCCATGGCCGCAAGAATACGGTCGTGGTTGAGGTGAAGCGGCGCCGCGTCCTGGGCAAGCCCGGTGAGACGACCGGTGGCGCCCCTGCGGCTGCGCCCCAGGCCGAACCCGCGCCGGCACCCGTTGCGCAGGCCCCTGCGCCGCGTCCGGCCGCCCCGGCCCCTGCGCCGCAGCAGACCCGCGCGCCGCAGCCCGCGCCGGTGCGTCAGTCGCCGCCGCAAAGCCTGATGTCGCGTCAGGAATTGCAGGCCAAGCTGCTGCGCGAGGCGGAAGAAGCCCGCATGACCGCGCTGGAAGATGCGCGCCGTCGTGAGGATGCCGCTCGTCTCGCCGCCAGCGAGGAAGAAAAGCGCCGCGCCGAGGAAAATCGCCTAGCCGCCGAAGCGGCTGCCGCTGCGCCTGCGCCGGCGGAAGAGCCTGCGCCGCAGCCGGTTGCGGAAGCACCTGTCGCGCCTGCGGCTGAACCCGCCAAGGCGGAGGTCGCTGCTGCGGCCGCTGCGCCGGCCAACGCACAGGAACGCCCTGCTGCGACCACGGCCGCCCCGGCTGCTGCCACGCCGCCGCCGCGTCGCTTCACCCCGGTCACGCCGGTCAAGCGCCCCGAGCCGGCCAAGCCCGATCGCGCCAAGAAGGGCGAAGATAATCGTCGCCAGTCCGGCAAGCTGACCGTCACCAAGGCCCTGGCCGATGACGACAGCGCCCGCGCCCGCAGCCTGGCCGCGCTCAAGCGTGCGCGTGAAAAGGAACGTCGCGCCCATTATGCCGGCGGTGCCCAGCCGCGTGACAAGCAGGTTCGCGATGTCGTGGTGCCTGAAGTCATCACCGTGCAGGAACTGGCCAACCGTATGGCCGAAAAGGGCGCGGACTTGGTCAAGTCGCTGTTCAAGATGGGGCAGGCGGTTACGCTCAACCAGCCGATCGATCAGGATACGGCCGAACTGCTGGTCGAGGAATTCGGCCACCGCATCCAGCGCGTGTCCGACGCCGACGTTGAAATCGGTATCGAAGGCGATGTCGACGCGGTCGAAACGCTCAAGCCGCGGGCGCCCGTCGTCACGATCATGGGCCATGTCGACCACGGCAAGACCTCGCTGCTCGACGCGCTGCGCGGAACCGACGTGGTTGCCGGCGAAAGCGGCGGCATCACCCAGCATATCGGCGCCTATCAGGTGACGACGAAGAAGGGCGATGTCATCACCTTCCTCGACACGCCGGGCCATGAAGCTTTCTCCGAAATGCGTGCCCGTGGTGCCAACGTCACTGACATCGTCATCCTGGTGGTGGCGGCGGACGACGGCCTGATGCCGCAGACGATCGAAGCCATCAACCATACCAAGGCGGCCGGCGTGCCGATGATCGTTGCGATCAACAAGTGCGACAAGCCCGATGCGAACCCGCAAAAGGTGCGCGAGCGCCTGTTGAGCGAGGAAATCGTCGTCGAGGATATGGGCGGCGACGTGCAGGACGTGGAGGTTTCGGCTCTCAAGAAGACCGGCCTCGACGAACTGATCGAGAAGATCCTGCTTCAGGCCGAAGTCATGGAACTGACCGCCAACCCCGATCGCGCTGCCGAAGGCAATGTGATCGAGGCGCAGCTGGACAAGGGCCGTGGCGCCGTTGCCACCGTGCTGGTGCGCAAGGGTACGCTCAAGATCGGCGATACCTTCGTCATCGGCGCGGAAAGCGGCAAGGTGCGCGCGCTCGTCAATGACAAGGGGCAGCAGGTGAAGGTTGCCGGTCCATCGACCCCGGTCGAGGTGCTGGGTCTGTCGGGCGTGCCGAAGGCGGGCGATCAGCTCACCGTCGTCGAAAACGAAGCCCGTGCGCGCGAAGTCGCCGCCTATCGCCAGGAGCAGATCACGCTCAAGCGGACGGCGTCGGTGCCGACCAATTTCGAGAGCATGTTCTCGGCACTCAACACGACGATGATCGAATATCCGGTCGTCATCCGTGGCGACGTGCAGGGGTCTGTCGAAGCGATCGTCACGGCGCTGAACCGTATCTCGACCGACGAGATCAAGGTGCGGATCCTCAGCTCCGGCGTCGGCGCGATCACCGAAAGCGACGTTACGCTGGCAGCCGCCAGCCGCGCGCCGCTGATCGGCTTCAACGTCCGCCCCAATGCCAAGGCGCGTCCGATGGCGATCCGCGAGAAGATCTCGCTGCGTTATTATGACGTGATCTACGACCTTCTTGAGGAAGTCCGTGGCGAAATGGCGGGCCAGTTGGCGCCCGAGCGCATCGAAACGATCGTGGGTCGGGCCGAAGTGCTTCAGGTGTTCCCGGCGGGCAAGAAGGACAAGGCGGCCGGTCTGCTGGTTCTGGACGGTATCATCCGCAAGGGGCTCAATGCGCGCCTCACCCGGTCGGACGTCATCGTGTCGAAGACGGTCATCCACTCGCTGCGTCGCTTCAAGGACGATGTGTCCGAAGTGCGCGCCGGCATGGAGTGCGGTGCGGTGTTGCAGGACACGAACGACATCAAGGCCGGCGATACGCTGGAACTGTTCGAGGTCGAAGAGCGTCAGCGCACGCTGTAACAGGAAAGTGCGTCACCCCAGCGAAAGCTGGGGTCTCGTGCGATCCTGGCTCTGCCGTCGCTTGAGACTCCAGCCTGCGCTGGGGTGACGAGGATTAATTATGGCTCAACAACAATCCGAAGGCCCCTCCGTCCGCCTGCTGCGCGTGGGTGAACAGGTGCGCCATGTCCTGTCGGACATTCTTCAGCGCGGCGACGTGCATGATGATGTGCTGGCCAAGCATGTGGTGAGCGTCACCGAAGTGCGCATGTCGCCCGACCTGCGCCACGCGACCGTCTTCATCAAGTCGCTGCTGGGGCAGGATGAGGAAGCGGTGCTGAAGGCGCTGCGCACCAACACCGCCTATCTGCAACGCGAAGTCGCCCATCGCATCGCGCTCAAATATGCCGCGAAGCTGAAATTCCTGGCCGACGAGAGTTTCGACGAGGGCAGCCATATCGACAAGCTGCTGCGCGATCCCAAGGTTGCGCAGGATCTGGTCAAGGATGAGGGCGAGGATTGACTCGGCCTGCGGTAAGACGCATCTTACCGCCATGAACGCCAAGACCACATTGTCGGCAAAAGGACAGGTCGTCATCCCCAAGGATGTGCGCGACCAGCTTGGCTTTGCGCCGGGGCAGGTGTTGGACGTGGTGCCGATGGGTGGCGGGGTATTGCTCAAGCCGCAGCACAAGAAATCCGGCCGCAGTTTCGACGAGATCATGGCGGGTATCCGGGCGCGTATCGACTATAAGGGCCCGCCCGTCAGTATCGAAGAAATGAACGAAACCATCGCCGAACATTGGGCACGTAGTGGGAACCAAGGCGACTGGTGAAAGCCGTCGATACCAATATTCTCGCCCGGGCGATGATAAGAGACGATGCCGGCCAGGCTAGCGTTGCGGACGCGGTTTTGGCGAGCGGCGCTTATGTGCCTTTGACGGTGTTTCTGGAAACGGCATGGCTGCTGACCAGTCGTTATCGACAGCCTCGATCCGTCGTAGCGGATACGCTGATGGACATACTGGATTTGCCTAATGTCTCCGTCGAAGAAGCAGATACGGTCTGCTGGGCGATCGACTGCTTTCGGACGGGGGGCGATATTGCCGATGCACTCCATATCGTCGCGTCAGTTCGGGCGGAAAGCTTCGTTACTTTTGATCGTGGAGTTTCCAGAAAACTCAGCGATCCTCCCTTGCCGATCGAGGTCCTGAAATGATGCGTGCTATTTGGGTCAGCATTTTTCTCTGTGGCATGGTCACGACGTCCGCCATCGCCAAAGAGCCCGCCATCCATCACGCCGTCATTGCCGACCCGAAGCCCGACGCCGCCAATCCCGCCAGCATGGCTGCCTTCGTCATTCCGGTTGAGGATGGAGCGATGAATGCGGTGATGTACACGGCTGCCGGATCGGGCCTGCATCCCACGCTGCTGCTGCTCCATGGCTTTCCGGGCAATGAGCAGAATCTGGATCTGGCGCAGGCCGCGCGACGGGCGGGGTGGAATGTGCTGACGCTCCATTATCGCGGCAGTTGGGGTAGCCCCGGCACCTTCTCCTTCGGCCATGCGTCGGAGGACGGCTTTGCTGCGCTCCAATATCTGCAACAGGCTTCGGTGGTCGCCAAATATCGGATCGACACCAGCGCGATCGTGGTCGCGGGGCACAGCATGGGCGGATTCATGGCCGCCGATGCCGCCGCCGCCGATCCGCGCGTCGCGGGGCTTTTTCTGATCGACCCGTGGGATCCGGCGCAGACCGTCGCGTCGCTGGCGAGTGCGCAGGGTGAGGCCGGGTGGAAAGCGGAAGTGGCGAGCGACCTGCCGCCGCTGAACGGCGCGACCTATGAAAGCCTGACCGGCGAGATCAAGGCGGACGGGCAGAAATTCGATCTTGGCCGGCGTCTGGCGGCCTATGCGCGCCGGCCGCTGACGATCATCGGTGCGGAGCGCGGGATCGGCGCGATGGCGCGCAAGGTTGCCGCCGATGCACAGGGCGCCAACCCGGATTCGCGGCTGATGGTGTGGCCGACCGATCATAGTTTTTCCGACAGCCGGATCGCGCTGGCCGATGCGCTGGTGCGGTTCCTGGCGGGTGTGGCGCCGAGCATCCGGTAAGGCTCAAGACAAGACCCGTTCGTTTCGAGTATGTCGAGAAACGGGAATGCGGGGCTACGTGCTTCTCGACTTCATCGCCTTGGGCGATGAAGTTTATCCTGAGCGCCCGCTGCAAGCGGGCAGTCGAAGGGCTCGAAGCGAACGGTGGGGAGGGCGCGGGCACCACTCCGCCAGCACCTATTTCCATCCGTCGTGAAATCGCTCTATGCGCAGGAGCATGGCGAAACTCTATTTCTATTATAGCTCGATGAATGCGGGGAAATCGACGACCCTGCTGCAATCGGACTTCAACTATCGCGAGCGCGGCATGGACACGATGTTGTGGACCGCCGCGCTGGACGATCGCTATGGCCATGGCCGGATCGTGTCGCGCATCGGGCTGGAGGCGCAGACGCATCTGTTCGATCCGCAAGTCGATATCTTCGCCGCCATCGCCGCGCAGCATCAGGCGACGCCGCTATCCTGCGTGCTGCTGGACGAAGCGCAGTTCCT
Source organism: Sphingobium limneticum (assembly GCF_008710155.1). GTDB lineage: Bacteria > Pseudomonadota > Alphaproteobacteria > Sphingomonadales > Sphingomonadaceae > Sphingobium > Sphingobium limneticum. The sequence continues at coordinate 7,626 of NZ_VYPZ01000015.1, read as the reverse complement.
GACCGAGGCGCAGGTATGGCAATTGGGCGCGGTGTGCGATCGCCTCGGCATCCCGGTCCTGTGCTACGGCATCCGCACCGATTTTCAGGGGCAGCTGTTTCCCGGTAGTGCCGCCTTGCTGGGGCTGGCCGATTCGCTGAGCGAGATCAAGACGATCTGCGAATGCGGGCGCAAGGCAATCATGAACCTGCGCATGGATGAGCAGGGCAGGGCGATCCGGCAGGGCGACCAGACGGAAATTGGCGGCAACGACCGTTATGTGGCGCTGTGCCGCCGCCATTTTGTGGAGCAGATGCAGCGATGACCCGGATGGAACGATTGCTGGCGCCGATCGATGCGCCGGGCCTGTATCTGGAGCAACTGCAGGAAGGCCATCGCGAAACGCTGCGCGCGTTGTGCCCGGTGGATGATCCGGTGTGGGAGATTTTCCCGGCCAACTGGTCGGGCGACCATTTCGACGCCATTTTCGACGCGACCATCGCCAATGCGGACCGCTTCCCCTTCCTGATCGTCGCGGATGGCGTGGCGGTCGGCATGTCCGGCTTTCTGCGGGTGGCGGCCGCCGACAATTGGCTGGAACTGGGCGGCACCTATATGACGCCGGCTGCGCGTGGCACGGGCCTCAATGGCCGGATCAAGCCGCTGCTGATCGGCCGGGCGCTGGACTGTGGCTTCACCCGGATCGAATTCTGCATCGACCAGCGCAATGTCCGGTCGCAAAAGGCGGTGGAGAAATTGGGGGCGGTGCGCGAGGGCGTGCTGCGCAAGCAGCGCATCACCTGGACCGGGCATGTGCGCGACACGGTGATCTATTCGATCCTGACCGATGAGTGGCGAGGGAAGGTCTGAGCGTGGGGCTGGGCCCCGGCCTGCGCCGGGGAACATGCCCTCCGTTCAGGTCAGTCGATCGTCGTAATCCAGTCCGGCAGGTCGGCTAGGCGTTGCAATTGCGTGAAGCAGGGATGGTCCCACGGCGCGGCGGCGCTTTCATGGACCCAGGCGCCCTCCTGCGGGATGAAGGCCGCCCAGGCGCCGGCCTCCAGCGCGGGCAAAATGTCGGACCGCATGGAATCGCCCGCCATTACAGCCTCTTGTGGGTCGATATTCATACGTGAAAAGAGTGCGCGGAATGTGTCCGCCTTCTTGTCGCTGACGATTTCGATGCCGGAAAACAGCTCGCCCAGGCCCGATGCGGCCAGCTTGCTTTCCTGATGCAGCAGGTCGCCCTTCGTCACCAGCACCAGCGGCGCGATATGGGCCAGCCGCTCCAGCGTATCCTGCACCCCGTCGAACAGCAGGACCGGATGCGCCAGCAGCGCGCGGCCCGCCGCCAATATCCCCGCGATCATCCCGGCAGACAGCCTCTCGCCCGCCACCTCCACCGCCGTCTCGATCATGGAGAGGGTGAAGCCCTTGGCGCCATAGCCATAGAGCGGCAGGTTGCGGATCTCGCACGCGATCATGCGTTCGCGGGTGATGTCAACCTGCGCAAAGGGGCGCAGCATGTCGATCAGCGCGTCCTCCGTCTCATGGAAATGACGCATATTGTGCCAGAGCGTATCGTCGGCATCGAGGCAGATGAGCTTGATGGTCATGGGCGCCCGGATAGCGCATTAAAGGCTGACAGGCCAAGACGGGACATATAAGGCCCGCCGCCATGCACGGTTGGATCATTCTCGACAAACCCCATGGCCTGGGTTCCACGCAGGCGGTCAGCGCGGTCAAGCGCGCATTGTGGACCCAGCGGGAATTGCTGGGCGGCACGGAAAAGTGGAAGGTCGGCCATGGCGGCACGCTCGATCCGCTGGCGACAGGCGTGCTGCCGATCGCGGTGGGGGAGGCGACGAAACTGGCCGGGCGGATGCTCGACAGCGACAAGATTTACGACTTCACGGTTCGGTTCGGCAGCCAGACCGATACGCTGGATCTGGAAGGGAAAGTGATTGCGCAGAGCGATCATCTGCCCACGTTGGCGCAGGTGGAGGCGGTGCTGCCGGGCTTTACTGGACCGATCGAGCAGGCGCCGCCTGCCTATAGCGCCATCCTGATCGACGGCCAGCGCGCCTACGACCTCGCCCGCAAGGGGGAGGCGGTGGAGATGAAGCTGCGAAGCGTCACTATTCGCGCACTGACCCCCGTTCGGTTCGAGCTTGTCGAGAACGACGTGGAAGGGTTCTCGACAAGCTCGAACCGAACGGAAGATAGGAGACTGGCTTCGATTACCCTGACCGCCCATGTGTCCAAGGGCACCTATATCCGCAGCCTTGCCCGCGACATCGCGATCGCGCTTGGCACGGTCGGCCATGTCACCATGTTGCGCCGGATCAAGGCGGGGCCGTTCGCGCTGGAATCGGCAATTTCGCTGGACAAATTGGATGAAGCTGCTAGGGGCGGCACCATCGGTGGGCTTATGCTCCCGTTGATGGCGGGGCTGGACGACATCCCGGCTCTCGCAGTCTCTCCCGATCAAGCGCTCGCTCTCCGTCAGGGGAAGGTGCTGTCGGGGTCCGACATTGCCACCGGCCTTCATCTGGCGTTCGACGGGGTCATTCCCGTGGCGCTGGTTGAAATGCTGGACGGAGAGATCCGGGTCGTGCGCGGATTTAACCTGATGCCGAAGGAAGAAGACTAGATGACGATCACTGCCGAGCGCAAGGAAGCGCTTATCAAGGAACATGCCCGCGTCGAGGGTGACACCGGTTCGCCGGAAGTCCAGGTTGCGATCCTGACGGAACGCATCACCAACCTGACCGAGCATTTCAAGGGTCACCACAAGGACAATCATAGCCGCCGTGGTCTCCTGATGATGGTCAACAAGCGTCGTTCGCTTCTGGACTATCTCAAGAAGAAGGATCAGGCTCGCTATGTCGACCTGATCGGTAAGCTGGGCCTGCGCAAGTAACCCAGTCGTTCGGCCCGCTTCGGCGGGCCGATTACGTATTGGGTTACGCCGACGAAGGTCGGGGTCCAGCGGGAAGGGCACGATGCCCAGGCCCGACAAGGCGCAACTGAACCCCGGCCTTCATGCCGGGGAACGAAGGGAAGGGATCGCAATCCGGTGATCCCGATCCGACCCAGGGACCAGATGATGTCCCAAAACCGATGCGGGCCGGTTTAGTCCGCATGACAGGCCCCGCCCGGCAATAGGGCCAGGTGGGCGAAGGAAAACTCTATGTTCGATGTAAAGAAAGTTTCGATCGAGCTGGCCGGCAAGACGCTGACCCTCGAAACCGGCCGTATCGCGCGCCAGGCCGACGCCGCCGTGCTGGCGACCTATGGCGAAACCGTGGTGCTGTGCGCCGTGACCGCCGCCAAGAGCGTGAAGGAAGGCCAGGACTTCTTCCCGCTGACCGTCCACTATCAGGAAAAATATTCGGCCGCCGGTCGCATTCCGGGTGGCTTCTTCAAGCGTGAACGTGGCGCGACGGAAAAGGAAACGCTGGTTTCCCGCCTGATCGACCGCCCGATCCGCCCGCTGTTCCCCGAAGGTTTCTATAACGAAATCAACGTGATCGCGCAGGTTCTGTCGTTCGACGGCGAAAGCGAGCCCGATATCGTGGCGATGATCGCCGCGTCGGCCGCGCTGACCCTGTCGGGCGTGCCCTTCATGGGCCCGATCGGCGCCGCGCGCGTCGGTTACAAGGACGGCGAATATCAGCTGAACCCGAGCCTGGAAGAAGTGAAGACGGGCGAACTCGACCTGGTCGTCGCCGCCACCGGCAACGCGGTGATGATGGTCGAATCCGAAGCCAAGGAACTGTCGGAAGAGATCATGCTGGGCGCGGTCCTGTTCGCCCATGAAGCCAGCAAGAAGATCGCCAACGCGATCATCGACCTGGCCGAAAAGGCCGCCAAGGATCCGTGGGACATCGCCAAGGGCGACAATGTCGAAGACCTGAAGAAGAAGCTGAAGAAGCTGATCGGCAAGGACATCACGGCCGCCTACAAGCTGACCGACAAGTCGGCCCGCTCGAACGCGCTGAACGAAGCCCGCGCCAAGGCGAAGGCTTCCTTCGCAGCCGAAGGTCTGGACGCCCAGACCGTGATGGCCGGCATCAAGCTGACCAAGAAGCTGGAAGCGGAAATCGTGCGCGGCGCCATCCTGAAGGACGGCAAGCGCATCGACGGTCGTACAACCACGCAGATCCGCCCGATCGAAGCGATGGTCGGCTTCCTGCCCCGCACCCATGGTTCGGCCCTGTTCACGCGCGGTGAAACGCAGTCGATCTGCACCACCACGCTGGGCACCAAGGACGCCGAGCAGATGATCGACGGCCTGACCGGCCTGCATTATGAAAACTTCATGCTGCACTATAACTTCCCGCCCTATTCGGTCGGTGAAGTCGGTCGCTTCGGTGCGCCGGGTCGTCGTGAAGTGGGTCATGGCAAGCTCGCATGGCGTGCGCTGCACCCCGTGCTGCCCAGCAAGGACGAGTTCCCCTACACCATCCGCGTTCTGTCCGACATCACCGAGTCCAACGGCTCGTCGTCGATGGCGACTGTTTGCGGCGGTTCGCTGTCGATGATGGACGCCGGTGTGCCCCTGAAGCGCCCCGTGTCGGGCATCGCCATGGGCCTGATCCTGGAAGGCAAGGACTTCGCCGTCCTGTCCGACATCCTGGGTGACGAAGATCACCTCGGCGACATGGACTTCAAGGTCGCGGGTACCGAAGTCGGCATCACCACGATGCAGATGGACATCAAGATTGCGGGCATCACGCGCGAAATCTTCGAAGCCGCTCTGACCCAGGCCAAGGAAGGCCGCGCCCACATTCTGGGTGAGATGAGCAAGGCGCTGTCCTCGACCCGCACCGAGCTGTCGGCCCATGCCCCGCGCATCGAGACGATCCAGATCGACAAGTCGAAGATCCGTGACGTCATCGGCACCGGTGGCAAGGTCATCCGCGAAATCGTCGCCGAAACCGGCGCGAAGGTCGACATCGACGACGAAGGCATCATCAAGATTTCGTCGTCCGACACCGCCCAGATCGAAGCCGCCAAGAAGTGGATTCTGGGCATCGTCGAGGAAGCGGAAGTCGGCAAGGTCTACACCGGCAAGGTCGTCAACATCGTTGACTTCGGTGCGTTCGTGAACTTCATGGGTGGCAAGGACGGCCTCGTCCACGTTTCCGAAATGAAGAATGAGCGCGTCGAAAAGCCGACCGACGTCGTGTCGGAAGGCCAGGAAGTGAAGGTCAAGGTTCTCGAAATCGACCCGCGCGGCAAGGTTCGCCTGTCCATGCGCGTCGTCGATCAGGAAACCGGCGAAGAACTGGAGGACACCCGTCCCGCCCGCGAACCGCGTGAACCGCGCAGCGACCGTGGTGGTGAAGGCCGTGGCGATCGTGGCCGTGGCCCGCGCCGTGACGGCGGCGACCGTGGCGGTCGCGGCGAAGGCCGTGGCGATCGTGGTCCGCGCCGTGATGGCGGTGATCGTGGCCCGCGTCGCGAACGCAGCGAAGGCGGCAATGATGACGGCCCGGCACCGGGCGGTCTGCCCGACTTCCTGACCCAGGACTAAAGCGTCTATTCAGCCGAAAGGCTGGATGATGGAATGAAAACGGGGTGTCCGGTCAGCCGGGCGCCCCGTTTTTGCGTTTGCCTTTCCATATGTTAATTTCGATCAAAGAACCGGGGCAAAGTTCTGATAGTGTAATGACGGTCTGATGGGGGTTGATGGTGCAGCGAGGAAATGAGCGCTTTGTCGAACGGCTGCCGCTCGTGCTCGATCGGCCGCTTTACGCCTATGTGCTCACGACCATCTTCTGCGCGTCGGCGCTACTGCTGCGCATCGCGGCGGACCCGTTGCTGCCCGTTGGCTATCCCTTCGTCACCTTCTTCCCGGCGGTCATCCTCGCGTCTTTCCTGTTCGGCGTGCGGCCCGGCATCTTCGCGGGCCTGCTGTGCGGGATCATCTCCTGGTATGTCTTCATCCCGCCGCATAACGGCTTTGCGATCAATCCGGCGGTGGTCGTCGCCATGCTGTTCTACAGCGGCGTGGTGGTGGTCGACATCGCGCTCATTCATTTCATGCAGCGGGCCAATTTCAATCTGGCCGTAGAGCGGGAACGTAGCCGCACGCTGGCCGACAATCGCGAATTGCTGTTCCAGGAATTGCAGCATCGCGTGTCCAACAATCTTCAGGTCGTGGCGGCCATGCTCTCGCTCCAGCGCCGCCATGTCGACCATGAGGTCGCCCGCCGCGCGCTGGACGATGCGTCGGAACGGCTGGCGCTGGTCGGGCGGATCAGCCGGGCGCTCTACGATCCGTCGGGGGCGGGACAGGACATGCACGGCTTCCTGACGGAACTGACCACCGACATCATGGACGCCAGCGGGCGGCAGGACGTTGCCCTGACCGTGGCGGTGCCGGTGGGCCTGCGGCTCGACCCCAATATCACCGTGCCGCTGGCGCTGGTCGTGGCGGAATCGGTCAGCAATGCGATCGAACATGGCCTGCCCGATCGCGCCGGCCATATCCATGTCAGTTTGGCGCAGGCGGATGGCGCGCTGGCGCTGGAAGTCGCCGACGACGGCCATGGTCTGACGTCCGGCGGGGATGGGGGGCAATCGCTGGGCCTGCGCATCGCCCATGCGCTCGCGGCCCAGCTGGGCGGGCGTTTCGCCCTGTCCGCCGCGCCCCAGGGCGGGGCGATCGCCCGGCTCGACCTGCCCGCCACGATCGCCTGTTGAAGGGCCTGTTGACGAAGGCGCATTCTGCCGCTTGGCGGCGGCGATCCGCTCGGCTATGACCCGGCCATGCTGACGAAAACCCTGACGCGCATCGGCGCGGCCACCGCCTTGGTCCTGATCGCCTCGCCCGTGCTCACCGGCTGCTCCACATCGAAGAATAAGGCCGACACCCAATATGTCGCCCGCGACGTTTCGACCCTGTATAACAGCGGTAAGGACCGGCTCGATCGTGGTCAGTACAAGCTCGCCGCCGCCCTGTTCGACGAGGTGGAGCGCCAGCATCCCTATTCGCCCTGGGCGCGCCGGGCGCAGCTCATGTCCGCATTCAGCTATTATATGAACCAGGACTATAATGAGTCCATCGCCGCGTCGCAGCGTTTCCTGTCGATCCATACCGGCAACAAGGACGCGCCCTACGCTTATTATCTGATCGCGCTGTGCTATTATGAGCAGATTGCCGACGTCACCCGCGACCAGAAGATCACGCAGCAGGGCCTGGACGCGCTGGGCGAGCTGATCCGCCGCTATCCCGACACGCGCTACGCCGCCGATGCGCGGTTGAAGGTCGATCTGGTCAACGACCATCTGGCCGGCAAGGAAATGGAAGTCGGCCGTTTCTATCAGCGCCGTGGCCAGTGGCTCGCCGCCACGCTGCGTTTCCGTTCGGTGGTGGACAAATATCAGACCACGACCCACGCGCCCGAAGCGCTGGAGCGTCTGGTGGAATCCTACCTCTCGCTCGGCATCCCCGCCGAAGCGCAGAAGGCCGCCGCCGTGCTGGGCCGCAACTATCCCGGCACCAAATGGTATGAACGCAGCTACAAGCTGATGCAGCAACATGGCGGCAAGGCTTAATTCAGCACTGGCATGGCTTGATCTGTTCCCCGGCGAAGGCCGGGGTCCAGGCGTCATGGCAACTGGACCCCGGCCTTC
>NZ_VYPZ01000014.1 GCF_008710155.1 Sphingobium limneticum | reverse complement strand
GCGCCGAAAGCCGCTTCAGATGATCCGATAACCCGAACAATCCAGCCTGACGCATCGCCGCCTCCTGTCGGTCCCAATGAATCAAATCACACGTCGATTGGCCAGGGGTTTTTGGAGGTGCCCAGGTGCTGAAACGGGCGGGATATTAAAAGGGGCCGGAACGCGCAGCGCCCGGCCCCTTTTCCATGCTGTCGCGTGACGCGATCAGATCATCGCCATGCCGCCATTCACATGCAGCGTCTGGCCGGTGACGTAACCCGCTTCCTTGCTCGCCAGATAGACGACCGCGGCGCCGATATCGTCGCCGCTGCCCAGATCGCCGGCCGGGATCTTCGTCAGGATCGCGCCTTTCTGCGTATCGTTCAGCGCATCGGTCATGGCCGAACGGATGAAGCCGGGCGCCACGCAGTTGACGGTGATGCCGCGGCTGGCCAGTTCCTGACCCAGCGACTTGGACATGCCGATGATGCCCGCCTTCGACGCGCAATAGTTCGCCTGACCGGGGTTGCCGGTGACGCCCACGACCGAGGTGATGGAGATGATGCGGCCGAAGCGCGCCTTCATCATCGGCTTGGCAGCGGCGCGGACCAGGCGGAAAGCGGCTTCCAGATTGACCGAAATGACATCGCGCCACTCCTCATCCTTCATGCGCAGGATCAGGTTGTCGCGGGTGATGCCGGCATTGTTGACGAGGATATCGACCTTGCCGCCCAGCGCTTCCACCGCCTGCGGTACCAGTGCATCGACCGAGGCCGGATCGCTGAGGTTGCACACCAGAGTCTTGTGATCGCCGCCCAGTTCGGCAGCGAAGGCCTTGAGCTTGTCCTCATTGCTACCCGACAGCGCGAGCGTCGCACCGCGCGCCGCCAGCGCCCTGGCGATCGAAGACCCGATGCCACCGGAAGCGCCAGTCACCAGCGCGGTCATGCCTGTAAGGTCGAACATATCAGTCTCCTTGTTCTTTTTGGTTCACGCGGAGGCGCGAAGACGCGGAGGGGACATAGTCGTTGACTATGCGCTTCACTCCTTCTTTGAGCGTGGCGCCGCCGAAGTTGATGAGAAGCCCTACGGGCTGTTTGGTCAGACGAAGATAAGTCAGCAATTGTTTGGCATGGGCCGGATTGAGCCGCTCCGTCGATTTGATTTCGATCACGAGCGTGCCTTCTACGAGCAGGTCGATGCGGAACGCAGCATCGAAACGCAGACCGTCATATTCTATATCGACTGGTCGTTGTCGTTCGACATCATAACCCATGGCGGCCAATTTGGCCGCCAGGATCATTTCGTAGACGCTTTCCAGCAGTCCCGGCCCCAGTTCGCGATGGACGCGCAGGGCCAGGTTCAGAACGTCACCGCTGATGCGATCGATTTCGACCAATAGCCCTCCGCGTCTTCGCGCCTCCGCGCAAACAAAAAATCAAAACGTCGCCAGTGCGGCCTCGATATCGTCCATCGTCACGATGCTGCGCACGGTCGCGTCCGGCGCGATGCGCTTGACCATGGGGCCCAGCACCTTGCCGCCGATTTCGACGAATTCGGTCACGCCCGCATCCCACATGGCGGCGACGGATTCGCGCCAGCGGACGCGGCCCGTCACCTGTTCCACCAGACGCGCCTTGATCTCTTCCGGATCGGCGATCGGCGCCGCCAGGACATTGGCATAGACCGGCAGCAGCGGCGCGTTGATCGCGGCCTTGGCCAGCGCCTCCTGCATCGCCTCGGCGGCTGGCTGCATCAGCGGGCAGTGGAAGGGCGCCGACACCGGCAGCAGCACGCCGCGCTTGATGCCATGGTCCTTCACCAGCGCCACCGCGCGCTCGATCGCGCTGCGATGGCCGGAAATCACGACCTGCGAGGGGTCATTGTCGTTGGCGACGGTGCAGACTTCGCCTTGCGCAGCCGCATCAGCCAATGCCTGTGCCTTTTCGATGTCGGCGCCCAGCAGCGCAGCCATCGCGCCTTCGCCCACCGGCACGGCGGCCTGCATCGCCTGGCCACGCAGCTTGAGCAGGCGCGCGGTGGTGGCGATGTCGAACGCCTCGACCGCGCAGAGAGCGCTATATTCGCCCAGCGAATGACCCGCGACATAGTCGCCCTTGTCGCTGATCGAAAAGCCGCCTTCCTTCTGCATCACCCGCAGCGTGGCGATGGCATTGGCCATGATCGCGGGCTGGGCATTCTCGGTCAGGGTCAGGTCGCTATCCGGCCCTTCCACCATGATGCGGAACAAATGCTGCGACAGGGCGTCATCGACCTCCTGAAACAACGCCTTCGCCGCCGGGCTGGCGTCCGCCAAAGCCTTGCCCATGCCCACCGACTGGCTGCCCTGCCCCGGAAAAAGAAATGCCCGCATGATTATCTCCAACGCAGCGCGCCTGCCGAAAAGCGCTGAAATATAAAATCGTTACACTTTGAGACATAAATGTCATTGAGACGTACATAGCCCTGCGGCAGTCAGAGCATGGACGTCTGCCATTCCCTCGCAGGATGGCGCGTGGCGGCCCCTTTAACGATGACGGAGTGCTAGGAAAAGGTGCGATATCGCTTTGCATGGATCAGCGGGACGGCGCTCATGCTGTCCGCCTGCGCAGCGGGGCCGAATTATCACGCGCCGCAGACGAGTGCGCTGGGCGTGCCGGCCGCCTATAGTCAGGGAGATAGTGCCGCACTGAGCGACACCGATCTGGCGACATGGTGGACGCGGCTCAACGACCCGGCGCTCAGCAGCCTGATCGACAATGCGATCGCCAACAATCTGGATATCGTGCAGGCGCAGGCCCGGTTGCGGCAGGCGCGCGAGAGCCTGCGCCAGGCCAATGCCAGCTTCCTGCCGCAAGTGAGTGGGTCCGCCACGGGCGGGCGCAACTATAGCAGCCAGGATGCCGGCGGTCGCCTCGACAGCAGCGGCAACCCGATCGGCGGCGGATCGTCCAACTGGTCCAGCAGCTATTCGGCGCGGGCCAATGCCAGCTGGCAGGTCGACCTGTTCGGCGAACTGTCCCGCACGTCGGAGGCCGCACGGGCGGATCTCGCCGCGTCGGGCTACGACCTCGCCAATGTGCGGATGACCATCATATCCGAACTGGTCACCAACTATGTGCAGGCGCGGCTGGCACAACAGCAGCTGACGATCGCGCGTGAGACGCAGGCGGTGCAGAAGGATAATTATGACATTGCCGGCTGGCGCTTGCAGGCCGGCCTTGTGTCGTCACTGGACGAGCAGCAGGCCAAGGCGCAACTGGCCCAGACAAACGCCAGCGTGCCGCAGCTGGAAGCCAGCCTGCGCGGCAGCCTCAACCGCATCGCCGTGCTGACGGGCCAGGCGCCGGGTGAAGCGACCCGCACGCTGGAAACCCCCGCCCCCATTCCCGTCGCGACGACGCAGATCGCCACCGGCATCCCCGCCGACACGCTGCGCCAGCGGCCCGACATACGCAGCGCCGAACGGGCATTGGCGGCGGCGACCGCGCGGATCGGCGTCGCGCAGGCGCAGCTTTACCCCTCGCTCGGCATCAGCGGCAATATCGGCACCACATCCAACGCCTTCAAAGACCTGTTCAGCCTGATCACTGGCGGCGTCTTCGGCAATGTGGCGCAGACCATCTTCGACGGCGGCCGGCTACGCTCGCAGGTGCGGTCGCAAAAGGCGGCGACCGACGCCGCCTTCGCCGCCTATAAGCAAAGCGTCCTCACCGCGCTGGAGGATGTCGAAAATGCGATGGCCTCGCTCGACAGCGCGCGGCGGCGCAAAGTCGAATTCGCCACCGCTTACGACGCGTCGAACAATGCCGCCATCCTGGCGCGCAGCCAGTATCAGGTCGGCCTGATCGACTTTCAGACGCTGTCGACCAACGAAACCACTTTATTGAACGCGCGCAACAGCCTGGCTTCCGCGCAATCCGACGAGGTTCTGGCCATCGCCCAGCTGTATAATGCGCTGGGTGGCGGCTGGCAGAACATGGATAATCGCCCAAATGAACAATGATGTGACCCCGGACAAGGATCTGAGCGACTTCCTCGGCGAAAAGCCGCAGAAACCATGGCGCAAATGGGTGATCCGGGGCGGCGCGGGCGTCGTCCTGCTGATCCTCATCCTGCTCGTCGCCAGATGTTTTTCGGGCGAGGACAAGCCCAATTATGCGACCCGCGAAGTGCGGCAGGGCGACCTGACCGTCAGCGTTTCCGCCACCGGCAATTTGAAGCCGATCAATCAGGTCGATGTCGGGTCCGAACAGTCGGGCAAGATCACGGCGGTCTATGTCGATGTGAACGACCGCGTGACCAAGGGGCAGAGGCTGGCCGAACTCGACACCCGCCGCCTGGTCGACACGGTGAACCAGAATCAGGCGCAGGTGGCCTCTTCACAGGCCAGCGTCGCGCAGGCGCAGGCGCAGGTCGCGCTGGCGAAAGCCACCCTCGATCGTCAGGAAAGCGTATTCAAATTGTCGGGCGGCCGCGTGCCGGCCAAGACCGAAATGGATTCGGCCCGCGCCGATTATCAGGGCGCGCTTGCGAGTTTGCGGTCCGCGCAAGCGCAGGTGCGCGTGTCGCAGGCAGGCCTGTCCTCCGCCCAGACCAACCTGTCGATCGCCCAGATCGTGTCGCCGGTGAACGGCGTGGTCCTGTCGCGCGATATCGAGCCGGGCCAGACGGTCGCGGCATCGCTGAACGCGCCGGTCCTCTTCACGCTGGCCGAAGATCTGACGCAGATGGAGGTCGAGGTATCGGTGGACGAAGCCGATGTGGGTCAGGTGAAGGAAGGCCAGAGCGCCAATTTCGCCGTGGACGCCTTCCCCGGCCGCACCTTCCCGGCGAAGGTCACGCGGGTGAATGTCGGATCGAACGCGTCGAGCAGCAGTTCCTCCTCCTCGTCCAGCACGACCACGACCAGCACCACCGGCACGGTCGTCGCCTATACGGCGGTGCTGTCGGTCAACAACAAGGACGAAACGCTGCGCCCCGGCATGACCGCGACGGCGGACATCGTGACGCAGGAATTGCACGACGTGCTGCTCGTCCCCAACAGCGCGCTGCGCTTCAAGCCCAGCGCGGGTAAGCAGGGCGGCGGCATCGCCAGCGTCCTGCCCGGCCCCGGCCGGATGCGGCGCGGCGGCGCCAATCGTCAGGTCAAATTCGGCGCCGGCAGCAGCCAGACCGTCTATGTCGTGGGTGAGGATGGCAGTCCCAAGGCGCTGCAAGTGACCGTGGGCGCCAGCGACGGATCGCGCACCGCGATCACCGGCGGCGACCTGAAGACCGGCATGCGCGTCATCACCGGGCAGTTGGCGGCGGGCCAGCAGGTGCCGGTCGAGGATGACAAGGCTGAAGCTGGGCCCGACACGAAGAGCGACCGCCGCAACGCCAATCCGGCGGCTGACGGCACGCCCGCCAGCGTCGGCAAGCTCGGCAATTCGGGCGATGCCGCGCCGCAGACGGCGCCGGTCGCGCCCTCCGATGGACAGGCCGCGCCGGCCGCAACGCGCGGCACTGGTCGCCAGAGCGGAACCTGATCGCCATGGCCCCCGATCCCATCATGTCCTCGCCCATCATCTCGTTGCGCGGCGTGACGAAAGTCTATGGCGAAGGGCCGACCGCGTTTCAGGCGCTCAAAGGTGTCGATCTCGACATCCAGCAGGGCGATTTCGTGGCCGTCATGGGACCGTCGGGATCGGGCAAGTCGACCACGATGAACATATTGGGCTGCCTCGACGTGCCGTCTGGCGGCACCTATTTGTTCAAGGGCCATCATGTGGAGACGCTGGACCGCGATCAGCGCGCGCTGCTGCGCCGCCGCTATCTCGGCTTCGTGTTTCAGGGCTTCAACCTGCTGTCGCGCACGACCGCGCTGGAAAATGTGGAGCTGCCCCTGCTCTATCGCGGCGAGGACAAGAAGCTGCGTTACGAAATGGGCATGGCCGCGCTCGACAAGGTAGGGCTGAAGGACTGGTGGGATCATACGCCCGCAGAATTGTCCGGCGGCCAGCAGCAACGCGTCGCCATCGCCCGCGCCATCGTGACCCAGCCCGACGTGCTGGTGGCGGACGAACCGACCGGCAATCTCGATTCGCAACGGTCGATCGAGATCATGGAATTGCTGACCGACCTCAACAAGAATAGCGGCATCACCGTGCTGATGGTGACGCATGAGCCGGACATGGCCGCCTTCGCGCGCACCATCGTGCATTTCCGCGACGGCCTGGTCGAAAGCATCGAAGCGGGGGTGGCGGCGTGAGGGTGATGTCCGCAAAACCTTCGCCCCTTGGGGGAGAAGGATATGGAGCCTTGGCGAGTAACGAGCCTAGGCGAAGTTGGATGAAGGGGCTGCGCCTTGACCGGGCTTCGGCGCCGATCACCCCTCTCCAAGTTCGCCTAGCCGCTGAAGCGGCAAGGCTTCCTATCCTCCCCCCTCACCGGGGGGAGGAGAAATAAGATGCTAGGCACCACCGTCATCCTCGCCTTTCGTGCGATCAACCGGCACAAGCTGCGCAGTTTCCTGACCACGCTGGGTATCATCATCGGCGTGGCGGCGGTCGTCACCATGGTGACGCTGGGCAATGGCGCCACGGCGGCCGTGCGCGAACAGATCAGTTCGCTGGGCGCCAATGTGCTGCAACTGCGCCCCGGACAGGGCTTCGGCCGTGGCGGCGGTGGGCCGCGTCCGCCCGACTTCAAGGAACGCGACCTCACCGCCATCGAAAACCAGCTGACCGGCGTGCGCGCCGTGGCGCCAGTGGTGCAATCGAGCGGCACCGCCATCTATGAAGGCAATAACTGGTCCACCACCGTCTACGGCACCACATCGGCCTATTCGGAGGTGCAATCGTGGAAGGTGGCGGACGGTCGCCTGTTCCTGTCGGAAGAAGAGGAAGCGGGAAAATCCGTCTGCATCATCGGCAATACGGTGCGCACCAACCTGTTCCAGGGGGCCGAGCCGGTCGGGCAGCGGATGCGGATCAAGGGCGTATCCTGTCAGGTCGTGGGTGTTCTCGCCACGCGCGGCCAGGGCGGTTTCGGCGATCAGGACGATGTCGTCGTCATGCCGATCAAGTTCGTGCAGCGCCGCTTCACCGGCGACCGCGACATTTCGCAGATCATGGTCGCGGTCGATGACGCTTATGACACCAGCACGGTGCAGGCCAGCCTTGAGGAGCTGATGCGCGAACGGCGCAAGATCAAGGATGGGCAGGAGGATAATTTCAACGTCTTCGACACCAAGCAGATCAGCGACACGCTGACCGGCACGACCACCATCCTGACCCAGATCGTGGGCGCGGTGGCGGCGATATCGCTGCTGGTCGGCGGCATCGGCATCATGAACATCATGCTGGTATCGGTGACGGAGCGGACGCGGGAAATCGGCATCCGCCTCGCCATCGGCGCGGTCGCGCGCGAAGTGCTGATGCAGTTTCTGGTGGAGGCGATCGTCCTGTCGTGCCTGGGCGGGCTGATCGGTCTGTTCCTGGCCCTCATTGCTTCGGTCGCCATCGCTCCGCTGATGCAGGTGCCCTTCCTCTTCGACGTGAAGGTCAATGCCATCGCCTTCCTCTTCTCCGCTGCGATCGGCGTGGTGTTCGGTTACTTCCCGGCCCGGCGCGCGGCCGCGCTCAACCCGATCGACGCGTTGCGGCATGAGTAGGTGAGCGCTGACGACGAGTTTCTTTCATCTCTTCTCCCTTGGAGGGAGAAGGATACGCAGCCTTGGCGACGAAGGAGCCTAGGCGAAGTTGGATGAGGAGGATTGGCGCAAGGCTGACCTGTTTCCGCAAGGTCGCTTCCCCCTCACCCAGCTACGACTAAGGCAGCAAGCTGCCAAGTCTGCGCAGCCCTCTCCCTCAAGGGAGAGGGATAAATTATGTCGGCTCTTCACCCCAATACGCCCCCGTTACATTTTCCGACAAACGCCCCTGCCGCTCGGCACAATCCTGCGACATCCCTCTCCTAATGCCCTTCCATACCGCCACCCCGGCGGCCTGGAAGGATAAACCCCATGAAGACCATCGCCCTCAGCCTTGCCAGCAGCGCGCTGGTCCTTGGCCTCAGCCTCTCCGCCATGGCCGCAGCGCCCGCCAACGGCGGCGCCCCGGTGATCGAGGGCAAGGACAGGCCCATCCTGCTCGCCCGCATGGTGGTGAGCGCGACGCCGCTACCCAACTGATCGCCCGCTTCGTCAACGCGCAAGCCTCGCAGCCCATGCTGCGGGGCTTTTTGATTCAGGCGCGCGAAACCCGCGCGATTCCGCCCTTCCTGAACAACTGTTCAGCTTAAATTTCAATATGTTACATTTTTCGACAATATCAGCCCGTCCGCGACACATCTGCGCGACAAGCGCCGCCTATCTCTGTCTTCGACGCCACGGAAAAGGCGCCCGTAACACGGCAGAAGGAGCAAGACATGTTCAAGAAGATCCTCATGGCCCTGGCCACCACCACGCTGGTCGCCAGCCCCATCGTCACCGCCCAGGCGCAGGCCGCCCCCAATCGTCACGAGGTCAGCCGCACCACCGTCCAGCACAAGGCGAATGGCCGCACCGTCGTCAGGAAGCAGACGGTCGTGCGCAAGGATACGCATCGCCGCTGGGCCAGGGGCCAGCGCTTCGACCGTCGCTACGCCACCAATTACCGGGTCGTGAACAATTATCGCGACTATCGCCTGTCGGCCCCGCCGCGCGGTCAGCAGTGGGTCCGGTCGGGCAATGACGCGGTGTTGATCGCCATCACCAGCGGCCTGATCGGCGCGGTCGTCGGCAACGCCATCCGTTAAGCACCGCCATAAGGTGAAAACGCCCCGGAGCTTCGCTTCCGGGGCGTTTTCGCGTCTAGACCAGACCGGTCAGATAATAGAGCGCGATCACCACGAAGACGGTCAGCGTCTTGATGATCGTCAGCGCGAATATATCCTTGTAAGCCTGCCGATGGGTCAGGCCCGTCACCGCCAGCAACGTGATGACCGCACCATTATGCGGCAGGCTGTCCATCCCCCCGCTCGCCATGGAGGCGATCCGGTGCAGCACTTCGCGCGGGATGCCGGCCGCGTCGCCCGCCGCGGCGAACTGCTCCGCCATCGCGGCGAGCGCGATCGACAGGCCGCCCGACGCCGATCCGGTAATGCCCGCAAGCGACGTCACCGTGATCGCTTCGTTGACCAGCGGATTGGGAATGGCGCGCAGCGCATCCTTGACGATCAGGAAGCCGGGCAGCGCCGCAATCACCGCGCCGAACCCATATTCCACCGCCGTGTTCATGCCGGCCAGCAAGGCGCCGCCGACCGCCGCCTTCGATCCTTCGGCAAAACGCTGCGCCACGGTGCGGAAAGCGAAGAGCAGGATGGTACCGATGCCCAGCAGCAGCGCGCCCTCCACCGCCCAGAGCGCGGAAAGCTGCGCTACCTTGACCGCAACCGGTTCCGCCATGCCGGGCAGCGACAGCGTCACATCCGGCCCGTTCACCCAGCGCGGGATCGCCAGCGTCAGCAGCAGATTGCCCACGCCCACCACCAGCAGCGGCAACAGCGCGATCAACGGATGGACGCGATCATCCTCGTCCCGCTCCTCCGGCTCGTTCACCAGCGTTTCGGGCGCGCCATAGCCCTCCCCCGCCGCCAGCATCGCCCGGCGCCGCCAGGCCAGATAGGCAAGGCCACTTACCGCAATGAACGCAGATCCGATCAGCCCCAATATCGGCGCCGCCCATGTGGTGGTGCCAAAGAAGCTGGTCGGGATGATATTCTGGATCTGCGGCGTGCCGGGCAGCGCATCCATGGTGAAGGTCAGCGCGCCGAGGCCGATCGTGGCCGGCACCAAGCGCTTGGGAATGTCGGCCCGCCGGAACATCTCGGCCGCGAAGGGATAGACGGCAAAGACCGCGACGAACACCGATACGCCGCCATAGGTGAGTAAGGCCGTCACTGCCATGATCGCCGGAATCGCCCGCCCCGCGCCGATAAAGCCGATCACCGCTGTCACGATGGCGCGGGAAAAGCCCGATATCTCCACCAGCTTGCCGAACAGCGCGCCCAGCAGGAACACGGGAAAATAGAGCTTCAGGAAACTGCCCACCCGATCCATGAACAGGCCGGAAAAGGCGGCGGGGACAGCGACGGGATCGGTCAGGAACACCGCCAGCATCGCCAGCAGCGGCGCCATGACGATGACGCTCATCCCCCGATAGGCGGCGATCATCAGCAATATCAGCGATAACGCGGCGATCGCGACGGCCATGCACTCTCCCATCCCATTCTTGCCCTCAGTCCGTTCTTCCTGAGTAGCCACTGAGCTTGCCGAAGTGGCGTATCGAAGGATATGCGCCAAGCCAACCCTTCGATACGAGGCTTCGACAGGCTCAGCCTCTACTCAGGGCGAACGGAGAAAGACTGCTTCGGTCCCCTTGCCTTTCCCGCCCATTTCGGTCATAGGCGCGCCTTCGCATCGGCTCCGGGGTGACTCGGTGTCATCGCGAAGCATTGAGACGACAGCCGGAGGGGCGTTCCACATGGGGTGGGCGTCAGCGATCGGCCAACTGATGAGGCATGACATGGCTCTTTACGAGCACGTCTTCCTTGCGCGCCAGGATCTGGCACAGGCGCAGGTAGATGCACTGGCGGAAACCGCCACGAAGATCGTCGAGGAAAACAACGGCAAGGTGACCAAGGTGGAAACCTGGGGCCTGCGTTCGCTCGCATACAAGATCGCCAAGAACCGCAAGGCGCACTATGTGCTGCTGAATATCGACGCCCCCGGTGACGTCGTTGCGGAACTGGAGCGCCAGACGCAGATCAACGAAGACATCATCCGTTACATGACCATCAAGGTCGATGAACTGGAAACCGGCCCGTCGGTGATGATGCGCAAGCAGGACCGCCCCGAGCGTGGTGACCGTGGCCCCCGTGGCGATCGTGGTCCCCGTGGCGATCGCGAAGATCGTGGCCCGCGCCGCGACCGCGAAGAAGCCGCTCCGGCTGCTGAATAAGGAGATCTGAATCATGGCACGCCCGTTTTTCCGCCGCCGCAAGAGCTGCCCCTTCGCCGCCAAGGATGCGCCGAAGATCGATTATAAGGACGTTCGTCTGCTCCAGGGCTTCGTGTCCGAGCGCGGCAAGATCGTCCCCAGCCGCATCACGGCCGTTTCGGCCAAGAAGCAGCGCGAACTGGCCCAGGCCATCAAGCGCGCCCGTCACCTGGGCCTGCTGCCCTACATCGTGAAGTAAGGGGAAAGACCCATGGAAATCATTCTCCTCGAACGCATCGAGAAGCTGGGCGCGATCGGCGACGTCGTCACCGTGAAGGACGGTTACGCACGTAACTTCCTGCTGCCCAACAAGAAGGCGCTGCGCTCCAACAACGCCAACAAGCGCGTTTTCGAAGCCAACCGTGCGAAGATCGAAGCCGACAACGCTGCCCGTCGCACGGACGCCGAAGCGGCTGCCGAAGGCGTCAATGGCAAGCAGATCGTCCTGATCCGTCAGTCGTCGAACGCCGGCCACCTTTATGGTTCGGTCGCGGTTCGTGACGTCGTGGACGCGCTGCACGCCGATGGCGTGACCAACGTCACCAAGGCGATGGTCGTTCTGGAACGCCCGATCAAGACGCTCGGCGTGTTCGACGTCAAGGTCGCACTGCACCCCGAAGTCGCCGTGACGATCACCGTCAACGTCGCCCGTTCGCCGGAAGAAGCCGAGCTTCAGTCGCAGGGCGTGGACGTGATGGCCGACCTGTTCGAAAAGGACGAGGCTGGCTTCACCGAAGATTATGATCCCAATGCCGAACCGGGCGAAATCGCTTCGGTCAGCAGCGACGACGAAGGAGAGACGGCTGAAGAAGCCTGATTGCCTTCATAGGATCAAACGAGAAAGCCGCCCCGCAACGGGCGGCTTTTTTGTTGGGCGCGATGGGTGGCGATTGAAGAAAACCTCCGTCATGCCAGCGAAGGCCGGCATCGCAGGTCGACGCACGCGAAATTGATCATCAGGCATCCATTTCCGACCAGATCAGCCGTGCATGACGACCCATAGAGCCGCCAGGGCCAGCGCCAGCACGAACGCGATGATCATATAGGTGGCCAGCGTGCGGGTGGCGGTCTTGGGTGTCTTTTCTATATGGTGGGGCATCGGCATTCCTCTTTGATGACAATGCACTACCAACGCGCGCAGCCGCGACATGATCCGACCGGCATCACCATCGGATGGCGTTGGGGGAATGAGACAGGCGGCACCCCGCCCCTCTCCAACGCAAAAGGGCCGGAGGATTACGCCCCCGGCCCCTTGGCTTACCCGCTGATAGCGCTCGTCAGAAACGAACGCCGCCGGTCACCGCAACCTCCTGGCGGGAGGCGGACAGGCCGGTGTCGATCCCGGCCAGCTTGAAGTCGCCATAATCGCTGTAGCGATATTCGACGCGCGCGAAGTGGTGCACGTTGGTCAGCTCCACGCCCCCGCCCAGACGCCAGCCTTCCATCGTATCGCTGTCGCTGAGCGTCAGGCCCGCGCCGTCATTATAGGTCAGCTTCGTGCGGGCGTTGGTATAGCCGCCCTTGGCATAGAGAAGCACATTGGGCGCGACCGGGAAGCCGATGCGCGCGCCGATATAGAGGTCGCGACCGGCCGCCAGCTTCGCGCTGTCGCCCACGAAGAGAAGGTCGGTGTAGCGCTGCTGCGTCGTGCTGTCGCTGGCTTCCAGTTCCAGCCCGATCACCGCGCTGCCCAGATCCATGTCATAACCGGCGGTTACGCCATAGAGCACGCCGTCATCATCGGCGCCCATCCCTTCATATTCCAGGCGGACATTGTCGTAGCCAGCCAGCACGCCCAGCTTCACGCCGCCGAAATTGCTGGTTTCCTGCGCAGCGGCAGGCGTGGCGATGGCGACCGCAGCAATCGCTGCGGGAAGAAGAATGCGGATCACAAAAGTCCCCCTTGAGTGACGAACGCCCGCTTGGCAGGGCGCGCCCCTCCTTTGGCCCGCCCAAGGTAAAGGAAGCGCTAAATAGAGATGACAAAGGCTGATATCCGCCACTTTATCACGGCCAATGTTGCCACCTGCTTTCTCGATAATGCTTGCCCATGAACCGGCCCAGCAAGAAAGGGCGCCCTCCCCGATGGAAGGACGCCCTTTCGATTATCGTGTGATCTTTGTGCGATCAGAATTTATAATTGGCACTGATCGTGAAGTTGCGCGGCGCGCCATAGCGATACTGGCTGAAGAAGCCCATCTGGCTATAATATTTCTTGTCGAACAGATTTTCGATATTGCCCTGGATCTGCAACTGCTCGGTCACCGCATAACGGGCCATCAGATTGACCAGCGTGTAACCGTCCTGCTGGAAGCGGAACGGGGCGGCGGTGACCGGGTTCAGCCCTTCCGAATAGGCCTTGCTGCGGAAATTGATGCCGCCGCCGACGGTCAGGCCGGTCAGAACGCCCGGCAGATCATAGGTGGTGAAGATCTTCAGCAGCTTGCGCGGCTGAACGGTGTTCGCGGCCACCCCGTCGCCATCTTCCGCCTTGAACTGGCTGTAGCTGGCATTGAGGTTCCAGCCCGGCAGCGGCTGGCCGGTGGCTTCGATTTCGAAGCCCTTGCTGGTCACGCCCTGCGCCGCGACATAGGTCTGCTGCGGGCCGCTAGGCGTGGTGATGATCTCACCGATCTGGCCGACATTATCCTGCTCGATGCGGAACAGGGCGACCGAGGTTTGCAGCGCGTTATCGAAGAAATTGCTCTTCAGGCCGATTTCATAGGCATTGCCGTCCAGCGGATCGAGCAGGTTCAGATTGCGATCGTACAGATTCTGCGGCTGGAATATCTTGGTGAAGCTGGCGTAGACGCGATGGTTGGACGTCACGTCATACAGCGCGCCGACATAGGGGATGAACACATTGTCGTCGCCATAGTCGCTCGGACCGGTCCAGGCGAAACCCTTCTGGTTCCAGCTGGACAGGCGACCACCCAGGATGATCTTGAACGGATCGGCCACGTTCAGGCGGAACGCGCCATAATAGCCGGTCTGTTCGATCCGCTCCTGCTCGTTGCGGGTCGCGACCGTGCTCCATGTGGGTTCGGGGAAGTCTGCCCCGCCTTCACCGATGACCGGCACATTGGTCGCCCAAGGGAAAGGCGCCACATAATTGTCGGTGTGGCGCTTCAGCACGCTGTGCAGCGCGCCCACCACGACTTCATGATCGCGGCCGAACAGGCTGACTTCGCCCTTCAACTGCGCGTCGAAGCTGTTCTGGATGCTGATGCCTTCGGCCTTGTAGGGATTGCTGAACTCGATCGTGCCGGTCGCCTTGTCGACATTGCCGTACAGATAGAGAAGCTCGCTCGAATTGGTGGTCCGCAACCGGTTATAGTTGACGGTCAGGTTCCACTTGTCGCCGATCTCCTGACGGATCGTCGCAAAGATATTCTGGTTGGTCGTGTTCCAATGGGTCCAGTCCGCCGCCGTGCTCTGCGAACGGGGCAGATCGGTGGTGGTGCCGTCGGTGTAGAAGGTCGGCAAAGCGCCCCAGGTGGCGCCCTTGGGCTTGCTGTCCTGATGGCTGATGCCCGCGCGGATCAGCGTCGTGTCGGTCACATCGGCATCGACGACGCCGTACAGCACCCATTTTTTCTTCTTCTGAAGGTCGATATAGCTTTCGCCTTCTTCATAGCGGCCGACCACGCGCGCGCGGATGCGGCCATCGGCGGTCAGCGCGCCGCCGACGTCGGCCGATACGCGCCATGTGTTCCAGCTGCCGATGCTGGCATTGACATAGCCGGTCAGGTCGGTGGCGTCGGCATGTTTGCGCACCAGATTGACCGAAGCCGACGGATCGCCCGCGCCCGACAGCAGGCCGGTCGCGCCGCGCACGACCTCGATCCGCTCATAGATCGACACGTCGATGCTGGTTTCGCCATTGCCGCCCGACAGCGTCCAGGCCGCCGGTACGCCATCGACCTGCGTGTTGCGGATTTCAAAGCCGCGCGCGTAGAAATTGTTGCGGACGTCGTCGACTTCGTTGGCGGACACGCCGACGCTGTTGGTGATGACATCCTTGATGCTGATCAGATTCTGGTCGAGGATGCGCTGCGCGGTCATGATGCTGACCGACTGCGGCGTTTCCTGCACGGTCAGGCCAAGGCCGGTCGCCGTGTCGATCTTGTTGGGCAGCGTATAGGTGCCGGTGACGACGATCTCATCCTCAGCCGGTGCCGCGGCGGCGGCGGGTGCCTGGGCGGCGGCCGGCATCGCAGCGAATGCGGCGACCGACGCGCTCAACAAAAGAGAAAATTTCCGGATCATGATGCAGCCCCCGATGTAGATTTTCGGCGCTGCCGTCAGTCGGGGACCGGACCCCGCACTGCGGCAAAGCGCGTGACGGGGTGGCCGATAGAGATATTAATAATGTTTCGCAATATTAGCTTTGCACATATTTGGCCGCCACCTGCACTATTTTGCGATACAGTCGCATTTGCGCCACATGAAACAAGCGTATGGGTTAATGGGCAGCGCGCTTTCGCCGCGTTTCCCAGCCCTTCTTCGCCGCCGCCGATCGATCCGCCGTCGAACGCCGGGCCGGTGCCACGCCACCCTTGCGTGATGCAGCATGGCTGTCGGGCTTGCCCCGACCGGACCCGGACTGGTTGCCGCCGCCCGAATCCTTGTTCACCGTCGCCCACGCCCGCGCCTGCGCCGCCCCATGATCGACACCGCGATCCTTGTAGCTCTGTTCGATATGCTGCGCCTTGCGCTTCTGCTTGTCGGTGTAGCTGCTCTTGTCGCCCTGCGGCATATCCTGTCTCCTCATGGCTTCACACCTGTCCAACTCGCTGTCGCGGCCGCCGTTCAATTCGCTTCGCCAACGTTACGAACGGCGGGAACGGCAACCGCCGACACGCGTTCGATCCCATATGGAAAACCGCTCCCTCATCGAACGTTTGGCGCGCCATCTGGCGGCCGCGCAACCGGACGCATGGCCCGCACGGGTGGAGGATGCCGCCAGCATCCTGGCCCTGATCAAGGAACCGGACGCGGCGATGCGCGCGTCGGGCGATACCGAAATATGGAGCCTGATGATCGACGCGGCGCTGCGCGAACGCTGGTCCCTGCCCCAAGCCGGGCCGCAGGGGGACGATGCCGGCGGATCGGACGAGGAAGGTGAAATTCGCCTGACGCGCGATGCGGTGAGCCATGACCGGGCCGATTGGGTCAACCTCCACCATGGGCAGGAGCAAAAGGCATGAAAGGGCTTCTGAAACTCGCCATCGTCACGGGGCTTGGCGCCTTTGCCTATAAGGGCTGGCGCGACTGGATGGGCACGGGCGAGCCGGAGGACACGCCCGGCGACTCCGGTTTCATTCGCGAGGCGGGACCGCAACAGGGGATAGCCCCTGCCGACTGGGACATGGTCGACGAACAGTCCGACGAAAGCTTCCCGGCCAGCGATTCGCCCGGAAATTATTGAAGTTCAGCCGTTCCTTGCCCCCCGCATGCGCGCCCTCTATGAAGCGCAGCGGGCGCGCCCTGCGCCTGCAACAGGGGAAATATTGATATGCCTTCGGGTCTGATCGCGCTGCTCGACGATGTGGCGGGCATTGCCAAGCTGACCGCGACCTCGCTGGACGATGTCGCTGCGGCTGCCGGCCGGGCCGGCACGAAGGCTGCGGGCGTGGTGATCGACGACGCCGCCGTCACCCCCAAATATGTGATGGGCCTGACCCCCGACCGCGAACTGCCGATCATCTGGAAGATCGCCAAGGGATCGCTGCGCAACAAGCTGCTCTTCCTTTTGCCCGCCGCACTGCTGATGAGCGCCTTTGCGCCCTGGCTGCTGCCGCCGCTGTTGATGCTGGGCGGCGCCTTCCTCTGTTTCGAGGCGGTGGAAAAGCTGCTGGAGGCGGTGCAGGGTGGTCATGATGTCGCGGAAGAGGCGGCACAGACGCACAGCTCGACCGAACTGGAAAATCAGAAGGTTTCCAGCGCGATCCGCACCGACTTCATCCTGTCGGGTGAGATCATGGCGATTTCGCTGGGTACGGTCGCGGCCGAGCCGGTGTGGGAACAGGCGCTGATCCTGGTGGTCGTCGCCATCCTGATCACGGCGGGCGTCTATGGTGTCGTGGGCCTGATCGTGAAGATGGACGATATCGGCCTGCACCTCGCCAAGAAGGATGGCGCAGGTACGCAGGCATTTGGCCGCGCGCTGGTGAAGGCGATGCCGGTGCTGATGTCGATCCTGGCCGTGGTCGGCACCGCCGCGATGCTGTGGGTCGGCGGCGGGCTGATCGTGCATGGCCTGCATGAATTCCACCTCGACCTGATCCCCGGCGCGATCCACCATGTGGCAGAAGGCGCCGCCCATGCGGTGCCGGCGATCGGCGGTTTTCTCGACTGGCTGGTCAATGCCATCGGCGGCGCGATCGTCGGACTGGTGATCGGCGGCATCATCGTGGGCGTGCTGCACCTGTTCAAAAAGCACTGAGGGCTTTAGGGGACGGACAACTCACCCTCCGTTCCCTTTCCGGATTGCCCAAAGTGACTCATGCTTCCCCCTGGCGTATCGAGGCCGGCGCGCTGATCACGCTGGCGCTGCCGATGATCGCGGGCAATATCGCCTGGTCGGCGATCGCCGCGACCGATCTGCTGCTGCTCGGCCGCATCGGGGCGGAGGCGGTTGCGGCCGGCGCGCTGGCCATCAACCTGTTCCATGCGCTGCTGCTGTTCGGCATGGGGCTGGTCACCGCCGCCTCCCCCCTGATCGCCAGCGAGCGCGGCCGCCGCCGCCACAGCGTGCGCGATGTGCGCCGCACCGTTCAGCAAACGCTGCGCGCCGCCCTCTTCTTCGTGCTGCCGGCCTGGCTGCTGCTGTGGGA
The DNA here is from genome assembly GCF_008710155.1 of Sphingobium limneticum. Lineage (GTDB taxonomy): Bacteria > Pseudomonadota > Alphaproteobacteria > Sphingomonadales > Sphingomonadaceae > Sphingobium > Sphingobium limneticum. The sequence goes on along the minus strand of NZ_VYPZ01000014.1, from coordinate 70,756 downwards.
ATGTGAGGCGATCCTGCTCGCCATGGGACAGGATGCCGATCTGGCGCGGGAGGCCGGCCATCTGATGCACGGCCTGCAATGGGCGCTGCTGCCCTTCCTGGGCTTTACCACGTTGCGCAATTTCATCGCCGCGCTGGAACGGCCGGTCTGGGGCCTCATCATCATGCTGGGCGCCATTCCGTTCAACATAGTGATGGGCTGGGCGCTAATCTTCGGCCATCTGGGCTTTCCAGCATTCGGCCTGTTCGGCGCCGGGCTGGCCAGCACTCTGTCCTCTTGCTTCCTCTTCTTCGGCCTGCTCAGCGTCATATTGGTCGATCGCCGGTTCCGCCGTTACCGATTGATGGGCCGTTTCTGGACCCGTGATCGCGAACGGCAGCGGCAGGTGTGGGCACTCGGCCTGCCGATCGCCATTACGCTGGGATTCGAAACCACGGTTTTCAATGCCTCGGCCTTCCTGATGGGGCTGATCGACCGGGATTCGCTCGCCGCCCACGCGGTCGCGATCCAGATCGCCGCCCTGGTCTTCATGGTGCCGATGGGCATCGGCCAGGCCGCGACCATCCGCGTCGGCATCGCTTACGGGCGGCGCGATCATGCCGGCATCGGCAGGGCCGGCTGGCTGGCGCTGATGATCGGCACCGGCTTTGCCTGCTGCGCCGCCGCGCTGCTGATCCTGATGCCGCGCACCTTGGTATCCGCTTTCCTCGACCTGTCCAATCCCGCCAATGCCCGTACCGCGGCGCTGGCCGTCAGCTTTCTAGCCGTTGCCGCCCTGTTCCAACTGGTCGATGCGGCGCAGGCGGTGGGCGCGGGCGTGCTGCGCGGGGTGCAGGACACGACGGTGCCGATGATCTTCGCGCTGGTCGGCTACTGGATCGTGGGCATCGGCGTCGGCACCCTGCTCGCCTTTCCGTTCGGCATGGAGGGGCTGGGCATCTGGTTCGGCCTTGCCAGCGGGCTTGGCGCGGTCGCGCTGTTGCTGATCACGCGCTGGACCCTGCGCGAACGGCTGGGGCTGCTACCCGCCTAACGCTTCGTCGCGGCGATTGCACGGAAGAGACATGGTGCAGCGCACAAAGCAATTGAAAGAATCACGCAAATCGGTCAGGGAAGCGAAATCATGCAAGCCCCGACCGAGATTTTTGAAGCGATCGCGCTCCAGAAGTGCCTGAAGGTGACCTATAATAAAATGGTCGTCACGCTGGCGCCCCACATCCTCTACACGCGCCACGATGAGATGTTCATCGACGCCGTGACCACGGACCGCAATGGCGTCCCCCCACGCGAATTGAAGCTGGGCACGTTCAAGCTGGTCGGTCTGTCGGACATCCAGGTGCTGGATCAAGCGTTCGAGGCGATGTACGGCCTCTACAACGAAACCGACGACAAATATAAGGGCAAGACCCTGTTCGCCGTCACGCCGGAAAGCCAGGCGGCCTGAAAAGGCTAGAGCATTTTGAAGTCATCTGGAATAGATGACGGCTCGCAAAATGCGGAAAACAAAAGACACCTGACCTGTCAAACAATGCGGGCGGCCAATGGCCGCCCTTTTCATTTCTTCAGCCGATAGCCGGTCCGGAACATCCAGCCGATGATGGCGATGCACAGGATCAGCATCGCCGCGACGAACAACAGGCTATATTCGATCGCCACGTCGCCCCGACCGAAGAAGGTCCAGCGAAAGCCCGAGATCAGATAGACGATCGGGTTGAACAGCGTCATCGTGCGCCACGGGTCCGCCAGCATATGCACCGAATAGAAGGCGCCGCCCAGGAACGTCAGCGGCGTCACCACCAGCAGCGGGATCACCTGCAACTGTTCGAACCCCTGCGCCCAGATGCCCAGGATGAAACCGAACAGGCAGAAGCTGATCGCGATCAACAGCATGAACCCCGCCATGGCGAAGGGGTGCGCGACATGGATATCGACGAACAGATGCGCGGTCAGGAAGATGATCGTCCCCACGATCAGCGACTTGGTCGCCGCCGCGCCGACATAGGCGATCACCGTTTCCGTGGCGGAAATGGGCGCCGACAGCAGTTCATAGATGGTGCCGCTATATTTGGGCATATAGATGCCGAAACTGGCGTTGAAGATGCTTTCGGTCAGCATCGACATCATGATGAGGCCGGGCACGATGAAAGCGCCATAGGCGATGCCGTCCACCTCCGTCATGCGCGATCCGATCGCGCCGCCGAACACGACGAAATAGAGCGTCGTGGTGATGACCGGCACCAGCAGGCCGGTCAGCCAGGTGCGGCGAAAACGGTGCAGCTCGAACTTGTAGATGGACGCGATGGCGTGGAAATTCTGGAGGCTCATGCGGCCTTCTCCTGATGGACGAGGCTGACGAAAATATCCTCCAGGCTGCTCTGCTTGGTGTTGAGATCCTTGTAGCCGATGCCCAGATCGCCCAGTTTGCGCAGCAATGACGACACGCCGGTCCGCTCTGCCTGCGTATCGAAAATATATTCGATTTCATGGCCATCGGCGTTCAGCGTGACGTTCCATTCCGCCAGTTCGGCGGGCACGCTCTCCATCGGGTCGGCCAGCACGACGCTCAGCGTCTTCTTGCCCAGCTTCTTCATGAGCGCGGTCTTTTCCTCGACCAGCATCAATTCGCCCCGGTTGATCACACCCACCCGGTCGGCCATTTCCTCGGCCTCCTCGATATAATGGGTGGTCAGGATGATGGTCACGCCGGTCTGGCGCAATTCGCCGATCAGCTTCCACATATCGCGGCGCAGTTCGACATCGACGCCAGCGGTCGGCTCGTCCAGAAACAGCACGCGCGGTTCGTGGCTCAGCGCCTTGGCGATCATCACCCGCCGCTTCATGCCGCCCGACAATTCGATGATCCGATTGTTGCGCTTGTCCCACAGCGACAGGTCGCGCAGGATCTTTTCCACATAGGCGTCGTTGCGCGGCAGACCGAAAAGCCCGCGGCTCAGGCGCACCGTGTCGATTACCTGCTCGAACTGGTCCGTATGCAACTCCTGCGGCACCAGGCCGATCGCCGTGCGCGCGCCGCGATAGTCGCGGACGATGTCATGGCCGGCCACGGTCACGCTGCCCCCGCTCGCGCGGGCGATGCCGCAGATGATGGAGATCATCGTCGTCTTGCCGGCGCCGTTCGGCCCCAGCAATGCGAAAATCTCCCCTTCCTCGATCGACAGGTCGACGCCCTTGAGCGCCTCGAAACCCGACGCATAGCGTTTCGTCAGGCCTTTGATTTCAATGATGGATGCCATGGATGGCTCTGCCCCTGCTTAGTCGCGCCAAAGATAGGGCTGCGGCGGCCTGATACAACCGGCGCGAAAAACATTGCTCGGGCAACAGGATGGGCATAGCTTCCGCCTCCCATAAGCGGAGAAGGCCCCGTGAAAAAGGCAGTCCTGTTTCTTTCGATCGCGCTCATCGTCACGCCGGACATAGCGCTGGCCCAGCAACAGCAGCATGATCGCCCGCCATCGCGGCCCAATCCGCCCCAATCCCAACAGCCACGACCGCAACCGCCCAGACCACAGCCGCCCCGACCCCAACCGCCCAGGCCGGGTGGTCCAGCCGTTCAGCCGGTCCGCCCCGGCGGGCCTGCGGTCCAGCCTCCGCGACCCGGCACAGGTGGCCCCGCCATCCAGCCGCCCCGTCCGGGCCGGCCCCAGCCACCCAAGCCCCAGCCGCCACATCGCCCCGGTGCCGGCCGACCGCCGCATTTCAGACCGATCCACCGGCCCGGCTTCCAATATCCCCATGGCTATCGCTATCGCCGCTGGACGATCGGCCTGTTGCTGCCGTCCATCTTCCTGTCGTCGCGCTATTATTATGAAGACTATCGCACTTTGGGCGTGGGCGCCCCGCCGCCCGGCTATCGCTGGGTGCGCTACGGCCCCGACCTGCTGCTGGTCCGCACCCGCACGCGCAAGGTCGTGGACGTGATCTACGGCGCTTTCTACTGACGCAAAAAGGGGGCCGCATCGCCCGATGCGGCCCCCTTTTCCACAAACTCGATCGACTCAGTCCTGCTCGCCGCGCCGGGAGAAGCGGAAGACCGTAGCGGGCGGAAAATTGCGCACGGTCTGGCCCGCGCGCACGACATCCAGCCCCAGCGCCTCCATCACGTCGCGATTGACCGGCGGCCGCATGGAATAGGTGAACTGCACGAAGCTGCCGCCCGGCCGTAACATGCGGAAGGATTCGGACAATATATCGAAGTGCATGTAGCGATCCATCGCCAGCAGCGGCAGGCCACTGACCACGGTCTGATAATCGCCCGGCTGCCCGGCGGTCGCGGTCGACACGATCTGCGCGGGCGTTTCCAGGATCGACACATGCGGGAAATGCCGGCGCAGGCCGCGCGCGAAGGCGGGGTTGATTTCCACCACCTCCAGCTTGTCCGCCGACAGCCCGGTTTCCAAAATGGCGCGAGTAAAGACGCCGGTGCCGCCGCCCAGCTCCAGCACGCGACCACCCTGCGGATCGATCTGCGCCACCATCAGCTTGGCCAGATAGCGGCTGGACGGCACCACAGACGCCGTCTGACGCGGCTTCTTCACCCAGGCGGCGAGGAAATCGAGATATTCGGTGGCGCGGGCGCGAAATTCGCCACCGGGCAGGGCAATCGCCCGGCTGCGCTTGGGCTTATGCTGCATAAGCGTGATGCGACCGCATTCTATCCATCCCGACTCCCTTAGCGAGGTCAAAGGGCGGCGTCGATTGACTTTCGCGTATCGATTGCGCCGCCCGCCTTCAACCGTGGCCCGAATGTCGACAACAGGCCCTTGCAGCCCAGGGCCTCACTTGCCCTTGCCGGCCTCGTTCGCCGCCAAAACTCGCAGCACATTGCCGGACCAGATCTTCTGGATATCGGCCTCGCTATAGCCGGCCTTGAGCAAAGCAGCGGTGATCTTGGGCAGGTCGACGACATCTTCCATGCCGACCACGCCGCCGCCACCGTCCCAATCGGCGCCGACGCCGACATGGTCAGGCCCCACGACTTTGAGCGCATGGAGCATATGTGCCATGAAATCGTCGAAGGTCGGCCGGTCGGTATCGGGATAGAGCCGGTCGATCTCCTGCCGCTTGGCCAGCAGTTCGGCGCGCTTTTCCGGCGACAGTTTCGCGTCCTCGCGCAATTGGCCGAACAGCGCCTTCAACGCCTCCTGCCGCTGCGGATTGGGCTTGGACGCGCGCAGATAGGTGCCATAGGCGTTCATCTGGATGACGCCACCCTTGGCCGCCAGGGCTTTGAGATGATCGTCGTCGATGTTGCGTGGATGGCCGTAAATCGCCTTGCAACCCGAATGAGTCAGGATGATCGGCGTGGTGGACAGCGCCAGCAGATCGTCCAGCACCTGATCCGAACTGTGCGACGCGTCGGGCACGATGCCCAGGCGATTCATTTCCTTCAGCAATTCCTTGCCGAGCGGGCTGAGACCACCGAAGCGCGGCTTGCCCGACGGATCGGTGCTGCTGTCGGCAAACTGATTATGCGCAAAATGGGCGAAGCCCGACACGCGCACGCCGATATCGTAGAAGGTCTTGAGCAGGGTGACGTCCTCACCCAGCGGATAGGCGTTTTCGATCGACAGATAGACGACCCGCTTGCCCGCAGCCGCGATCGGCGCGGCGTCCTTCGCCTCCAGCGCCAGAGCGAAATTGGCCGGGTCCGCCGCCACCATGTTGCGGATCGACAGGCCGCGCAGGATCGCAAAGTCGCGCGCCTTGCGGAAGCCCTCGATCGTCACCGGCCCCTGCCCCGTATAGATCGCCCAGAAGCCGCCATCCAGGCCGCCCTTCTTCATGCGGGGCAGGTCGACCTGGGTATAGTCGCCATGCACCTCATGCCCATCCTCGATCGACCAGCCAGGCAGGTCGAGCGAGGTCGGCGTGTCGAGATGGCTGTCCAGCGTCAGCAGCTTCTGGTGCAGCTGATACACCTGCTTCGTGACGACGGGCGCCTCCGCCTGCGCGGTCAGCGGGAGCAGCGCCATAAGCGCCGCCCCCATCATCAAAGCGGTCCGCATCAGATTTCACCCGAAATGGTGAACTGGAAGGTGCGCGGCGACAGCGGACGGAAATTGCCGTCGCCCGTCACCGCCGGGGTGATGAAGGACAGCGTATCCTTGTCGAAGATATTGTCGACGTTGAACCGCGCCTTCACACCCTTGACCGGGCCCAGGCTGATGCCGTCGCCAATGTCGACATAGGCACTGAACACGGTGAAGCCCTTCACGCTGGACCCGGCCGAATTGTCGAAGGTCGACCAGCGGCGCGAGGTATATTTGCCGGAGAAGTTGCCCACCAGCCAGCTTGCCGGTTCGATGGTCACGCCGCCATTGACGATCCACTTGGCGCTGTCGGGGATATATTTGCCGTCCGTGCGATAGGTCAGCGTCGCGGTGGTGATATCGTCCTTGAACTTGGCCTTGTTATAGGTCGCGTTGAGGTTGAAATAAGCGAGGCCATTCAGGTAGCGCGGCTTGTACGTGCCGCTGAATTCCGCGCCATAGGCGCTCACCCGGCCGACATTCTGGAAGAAGGTTTCGATGACGTTGGTGGTGCCGGGCAGGATCGACCCGATCGACTGGATGCGGTTCTTGAACTTGGTGTAATAGACCGCATAGGAAGCGTAGAATTCGCCCTGATTGGTGCGGACACCCGCCTCGAAATTCTGCGACCGTTCGGGCGCCGGCGCCGGAACACCCGCCGCGCTGCTGTTCAGCGATACGGAAAAGACGTCGTCCAGCCCCTTGGGCAGGGCCATATTTTCCGCATAGGACGCGAAAATCTGGCTCTGATTGTCCAGCTTGTAGAGGACGCCCGCCATCGGCAGGAACGCATCGCTATAATTGGCGCGCAGCTGCTTTGGCCCCCAGCCCGGCACCCAGCGCGGCGCGGCCGTCGTCCCGGCATTGCGATAATAATCGTTGAAGTCGCGATAGCCGCTGTAACGATAGTCGATGTTCAGCGCCTTGATCCCCAGATCGAAGATCAGGCTGTCATCGGCCAGCGAGATGCGATCCTTGACGAACGCCTGCGTGGTGTTGCGTTCCGACTGATAGTTACGGCGAACATAGACCAGTTCGTTGAGGTTGGGCGCGCTGGCGGGCGAGCCGTCGGTCGTGTTGTAGCGCGCCTGGGTGCGGTTGTAGATGTCGACTTCACCCCACAAGCCGGCTTCCAGCGCATGGGCGCCGATTTCCCAGTGCAGCTTGGTGGTCAGGCCATAACGCTCGCCACCCACGGTCGACAGGCCATATTGGGTGCCCTTGGGCGAGAAGAGCGCGATGCCCGCCGCCGTCTGCCGCTGATATTGCAGCAGGCTGTTGGCATAAGTGTCGGGCGACACGCCATAGCCGCCCTTATCCTCATAATAAGCGGTCGCTTCGGCCCAGACGCCATCGGCGATCCCGGCATGGACCGTGCCGCCATACAGCTTGTCGTCGCGCACGTTGATCGCGAGCGTGTTGGTATAGGCATAGTTGGCGTTGCTATAGGCGGGGCCACCGGCGACCGGCGCGAAGCCCGGCGTTGTATTGGGGACGACCGAGATATAGCCGCGATCCCGGCCGCTCTTTCCGCCAACGTCCGTCCCGGTCAGATATTGGGCGCGGGTCAGCGACGGGGAATCGAAATCGTTGAACTTGTTCGACACGAACTTGAATCGCGCCCAGCTGTCGCCGCCCAGATCGGCGTGGACCATGGCTTCCCAATGTTCGCGATCGACCGTGCCGTCGCCGCGCCACAGGTCGGTGTTCAGCTTGGTCCGGCTGACATAGGCGCGGAACGGCCCGACCTGCCCGGTGCTGGCGCGGATGAAGGTGCGCTTCATGTCGAAATCGCCGAAGCTTTGCGACACGAACAGGCCGGCCTCCTTCTGCGGGTCGATGCTGTTATATTGCACTACCGGGCCGAGCGTGGAGTAGCTGGGCAGGCCGACATCGCCCGCGCCCACGGCCGCTTCCACCACGCCCAGATTTTCATTGTCGACATAACGGAAGACCGGGCTGCCGCCAAAGGCGTCGCTGCGGCCGGTGGGGATGCCATCGACCACAAAGCCGATCTGGTCCAGATTGAAGGCACGGGTCTGAACGCTGTTGCCAAATTCATAGAGGCCAAGCGCACCGTCGGTCTGCACGTTAAAGCCGGGCAGCTGCTCCAGCATCTTGAGGCCCGAAATACCCGACGGCGCGGACAGCAGCGCTTCACGCGTCACCGCGACGACGTTTGTGACCTTGTCCTCGCCGATCGCTTCGGCAGATTGCGAGATGCGGCGACCGGTGACGGTGATGCTGCTCTCTTCGCCTTCCTGCGCATGGGCCGCGCTCAACGCTCCGACGGCGGAGGCCAGCAGCAGCGCGGCGCGAGAGGATAGACGAATGGACGAGGCAACGGACATGCAAGACTCCCTGTTTTCAAGACGCAGCAGCAAGGAGGGCGCACCGATGGGCGACCCCTCCCGCGTTCGTTTCTGCGTTTCCTTGTGAAACGAGAGTGCCGGGCAACTCCGCCACGGACCAATGAGATTTTCTAACGGCCTGGCGAGATAATCAAAATATTATGAGAGGCTTAGATACGACCCCGCCTTCAATCCATTGGCGTCTGGTGAAAGGCGTTTAAAGTCAGCACATCCTAAGATGCTACGATGCTGACTAATAACGAGGGCTCCCCGGCGCAGGCCGGGGAACCCTCCCTATAATTGCTTAGCGCCCCTTCCAGACGCCGGCGCGCTTTTCGACGAAGGCGGTCATGCCTTCCTTCTTGTCCTCGGTAGCCGTGAGGATCTGGAACAGGCGCCGCTCGGTCAGCAGCCCCTGCGCCAGGCCGGTTTCGAAGGCGATATTGACCATTTCCTTGTTCACCATTGCGGCCATCGGCGGCAGCGCGGCGATCGTCGCGGCGGTCCTGAGCGCTTCGTCCAGCAATTCGGCGGCTGGTACGATGCGGCTCACCAGCCCGGCACGCTCGGCTTCGGCCGCGTCCATCATCCGGCCGGTCAGGCACATTTCCATCGCCTTGGCCTTGCCCACCGCGCGGGTCAGGCGCTGCGACCCGCCCATGCCCGGCGCCACGCCCAGCTTGATTTCGGGCTGGCCGAATTTCGCCGTATCGCCCGCGATGATGAAGTCCGCCATCATCGCCAGCTCGCACCCGCCGCCCAGCGCAAAGCCCTGCACCGCCGCGATCCAGGGCTTGCGGGTCGCCACAACGCCGGTCTGCCAGCCGGAGAAGAAATCCTCCAGGAAGAAGTCGGCGGCCTGCTTCTCCACCATTTCCTTGATGTCCGCGCCGGCGGCGAAAGCCTTCTCACCGCTACCGGTCAAGACCGCACAATGCTGGGTCGGATCGGCATCATAGGCGGAGAAAGCCGCGCTCAGATCCTTGAGCACCTGGCTGTTCAGCGCGTTCAGCGCCTGCGGCCGGTTGAGTGTGATCAGCGTCACGGCATCGCGCTGTTCGACCAGAATCGTTTCGTAGCTCATGCCTTCTCCTCTGATTTGTCGAAATCGCGCCGGTCTTTACCGGCCCAGAAACATGAAATCGCGGTCATAGCTTTTAAGGTGCGCGCCGCCATCGACATAGAGGGTCTGGCCGGTCACCGCCGTCGCTTCCACCAGATAGAGGACCGCCTGCGCGATCTGCTCCGCCTGCGGCAGACGGCCAAGCGGCATCAGGTCCGCCAGCCGCTCCATCTGCGCTTCGTCATAATCGGGCGTCGCGATGGTCAGGCCGGGCGCCACGCCATTCACGCGGACCCTGGGCGCCAGACTGTTCGCGCTGGTACGCGTAAGGCCCGCCAGCGCCAGCTTGGACAAGGTATAGGCCATCTGATCGGCATGAGGATGATCGATGCGCTGGTCGAGTATGTTGACGATGCAGCGATCCCCCACCCCCGCCGGCACGGTCGCAAACGCCTTGGTCAGCAAGGTCGGCGCGGCGCAATTGACCGCATAATGGCGCATCAGATCGTCGGCGGTGACGGTTTCCAGCCGGTCCTGACCGAAAATGGCGGCGCTGTTGATCAATATGTCGGGGGGGCGACCGAAACGCTCCGCCACCTGCGCCACCAGTTCCTCTGCCCCTTCGGGATCGGCGAAATCGACGACGAAGCCTTCCCACTCCGTCCCTTCCTCCTCGAAGGTCAGCGCCAGATGGGAATCGAGCCGCGTGTCATGGCTGCCATGGATGGCGAGCGAATGGCCCGCTTTGGCCAGTGCGGCGGCAATGATGCCGCCCAGCCGCCGGTGCCCGCCGGTGACGAGCGCCAGCCGCTTGGGCGCCAGCGGGGCGCCGACGGGCGCTGCATCGCTGCGCGCCTTGCCCAGCGGGCGATAGGCGGGTTCTTCCGTCTCACTCATGAAGCGATGAGCTTCAGCACTTCCTCCCGCGACTTTTCATCGTCGCGGAACACGCCCAGCATGCGGCTGGTCTTCATGATGACATTGGGCGTACGCACGCCACGCCCGGTCATGCAGCCATGGGTCGCTTCTATCACCACGGCCACGCCCTGGGGCTTCAGATGTTCCCAGATGCAGTTGGCGACTTCGGACGTCAGCCGTTCCTGCACCTGCAACCGGTTGGCATAGGCGTGCAGGACGCGGGCAAGCTTGGAAATGCCGACCACATAGTCGCCGGGCAGATAGGCGATATGCGCCTTGCCCACGATCGGCGCCATATGATGTTCGCAATGCGACTGGAACGGAATGTCCTTGAGCAGCACGACATCGTCATAACCGCCCACTTCATGGAAGATGCGCGACAGGTGATAGGCCGGGTCGTCGGCATAGCCGCGGCAATATTCGCGCCAGGCGCGCGCGACGCGCTCGGGGGTTTCCACCAGTCCTTCGCGTTCGGGGCTGTCGCCCGACCAGCGGATCAGGGTGCGGATCGCTTCGCTGACGTCGGCCGGAACCGGCTCCTTGCCATCGCCGATCGTTTCCGTTTCCAGGTCACATGCCATCTACCGGCCACTCCTTATGCTGTTGGTCCCGCATATGGCGGCTGGGGTGCGCGATGGCCAGTGCCTTTCGGACCGCTGGACACAAGATGATAGTGGTGGCAAATCGGGCCAATACGGGATCGCCACGACAAAATGCCTCTGCCTTTCACATATCATGCGTACTAAACGAATTGCCGCCGTGCTGCTGGCGGCCGGAACCTCTTCCCGCTTTGGCGAAGAGGACAAGCTGATGACCGACCTGCGCGGCAAGCCGATGGCGGCGCATGTGCTGGAAACGGTCGCGTCCATGGCCTTTGCCGAGCTGATCGCGGTCGTCCGCCCGATCGAATTCGCACCGGTCATCCATCGCAAGCTGGACCGGCGCGGCTATACGATCATCGTCAACGACCAGCCCGAAGACGGGATATCGGGCAGCATCGTGCGTGCGGTCGAACATGTGATGCCCAATAACAAGATACGCGGCATCCTGATCTGCCTGGCCGACATGCCCGACGTGCCGCAAACCCATTATAATCGCATCTGCCTGGCGGCGGAGGATATCAGGTCCGTGGTTTCCTCGACCGACGGTTTTTCCTCTTCGCCTCCGGCCTTTATCGGGCGCAAACATTTCCCCGAATTGCTGGCGCTGAAAGGGGATCAGGGCGCGCGGGCCTTGTTGAGCCACGGCATCCAGATCGAGACGATGGGCAACATATTGCATGATATCGACACGCCCGAAGACGTGCCCGGCTGGCGCCCCGTAACGCCGCAATAGCAGTGAAGATCAGCTCGACCGGGTCGGATCGGTCAGGCCATCCCCCATTTCGCGGGCATCGGGCGCGCGGCTGATCGGCAGCGACCCCGTCTGCCGCTCCAGGCGGCGATGCACGACCGGTGCGTCCGGCCCTTCATGCAGGGCATGGATCGCATCGCTGTTGGCGATGTCGGCGACGGTGCGGCGCTGATTATGGCGGACATAGTCCAGCCAGGTCGACACATGATAGCGCTCGACCCACAGATTGGGTTCGCCCAGATCGCGCAGCAATTGCCAGCCATGGGCGCCATCGCGCCGCCGGATACGCCGCCGTTCGCTCATCGCGGACAGGAAGGGCACGATCGATCCGGACGGAATGCGATATTCGATCGTGATGACGATCGGCCCGCTTCGGGACTCGACCGGCACCACCGTATCCGGCTCCCGCCAATCGCCGCGCGGGTCGAGATTGTCGTCGCCAATCTGCGGTAGCGGGCGCCACAATCCCAGAATCGCGGCGACGAACTGCGCGGCGGCGGCGGCATAGAGGCCGGTCACGACGCCATGATGTTCCGCCACCCAGCCGAACAGCCAGGCGCCGCCGGCCATGCCGCCAAAGACTATCATCTGATACAGCGCCACCGCGCGCGCCACCACCCAGCGCGGCGCCGACATCTGGACCGACACGTTGAAGGTGGACAGCGCCAGAACCCAGCCCGCTCCAGCCAGCATATAGCCCATAATGGCCAGCGGCAGCAGGCTGCTGATCGCCGTCAACGCCGTGCCCAGCGCCATCGAGAGGGCCGCGCACCGCACCAAAGTTTCGACCGACACAAAGGTGCGCAGCCGCCGGCTGCCCAGCGCGCCCAACACCGCCCCGACGCCGAACGCGCCGCTGGTGACGCCAAAGGTCAGCGCCCCGCCGCCCAGCACATCGCGCGCGACCAGCGGCATCAGCGCGGACACTGCCGCCGCGCCAAGGCCGAACGCCCCGCTGCGCAGCAGGACCAGCTTGATGTTCGGCGACGCCGCGACATATCCCACGCCCGCGACCATCGCGACGCCCAGCCGTTCGCGCGGCAGCAGCTTGGGCGGCAAATTGGGTCGCCAGCGCGCCAATACCACCAGCAGGCCGACATAACTGAGCGCATTGACCAGAAAGGCCGCAGCCGCCCCCGCCGCCGCGACGATGATGCCGCCCAGCGCCGGCCCTGTGCTACGCGCCAGGTTGAAACCCATGCTGTTCATCGCCACCGCGCTGGGCAGAATAGCACGCGGCACCATGTCGCCCACCGACGCCTGCCAGGCGGGCCCGTTGATCGCCGTGGCGCACCCGATCGCGAAGGTGAAGGACAGGAGCAGCCAGGGCGTCATCAACCCGAACCAGGCCGTCATCGCCAGCAAAGCGGAGGTCAGCAACATGGCGCATTGGCAGGCGATCATCACCTTGCGCCGATCCAGATTGTCCGCGACCGCGCCGGCCCAGAGCGACAACAACATGATCGGCAGCATCGACGCCGCCGGCACCAGCGCGATCATCATGGGCGATGCCGGCAGCGACGTCATCATCCACGCCGCGCCGACCGACTGGATCAGGCCGCCGAAATTGGACGCCAGGCTGGCGGTCCAGATCGCGCGGAAAGTGGGGATGGAAAAAGGCGACGGGGATTGCTGGGTCGGGGCTTCGGTCACGCTGTCCATGAGGTCGATATAGCCGTCCATGGCCGGGGTGCAACGCTTCTCGCCCCTGCCCCCTGGAGCGACCCGATCGGACGGGGGATTCGCACGTCTGAAACCTGGATATGCGACAGCGAGTTGGACAGCGAAATCGCATGCGCGACCCTGCCGCTACGGCATGCTGGCCCGGCCGCGAGCAGCATAATAGACACTTGCACTTTACGTAAACGTAAATACATTCAGCACCGAGATCCGAAGCGCCGGAACGGCCCCCACGGAGAGGGAATGAACATGGAAGCCTATATTTACGACGCCGTCAGGACGCCCCGTGGCCGGGGCAAGGCCGACGGGTCGCTGCACGACATCACCCCCATTCAGCTGGCGACGCAGGTGCTGGAAGCCGTGCGCGACCGCAGCCAGATCGACACGGCGGACGTGGACGACGTGATCCTGGGCTGCGTCAGCCCGGTCGGCGAACAGGGCGCGGACATCGCCCGCGTCGCCGTGCTGAACGCCGATTATGCGCAGACCGTGCCGGGCGTGCAGATCAACCGCTTCTGCGCCTCGGGCCTTGAGGCCGTGAACATGGCCGCCGCCAAAGTCTATTCGGGTGAGGCGATGTTCGCGATCGGCGGCGGCGTGGAATCGATGAGCCGCGTGCCCATGGCGTCCGACGGCGGCGCCTGGGCGATGGACCCGGCGGTCGCCTATAAGACCTATTTCGCGCCGCAGGGCATCGGCGCCGACGTGATCGCGACGAAGTTCGGCATCAGCCGCGACGATGCGGACGCCTATGCGGTCGAAAGCCAGAAGCGCGCCAAGGCGGCCTGGGACGAAGGCCGGTTCAAAAAGTCGATCGTGCCGGTCAAGGATGTGATCGGCGGCATCGTGCTGGATCATGACGAACATATGCGCCCCGATGCGACGATGCAGTCGCTGGGCGCATTGAAGGCCAGCTTTACCGCGCTGGGCGAGGATATGCCGGGCTTCGACACCGTCGCCCTGCTGCGCTACCCCGAACTGGAAAAGGTCAACCATATCCACCATGCCGGCAACAGCAGCGGCATCGTCGATGGCGCGGCCGCCGTGCTGGTCGGCAACAAGGATATGGGCGACAAATATGGCCTGAAGCCCCGCGCCCGGATCAAGGCGATGGCCTCGATCGGGTCGGAGCCGCTGATCATGCTGACCGGGCCGGAATTTGTCGCGGGCAAGCTGCTGAGCCGCGCGGGCATGACCGCCGCCGACATCGATCTGTGGGAATTGAACGAGGCCTTCGCCTCGGTCGTGCTGCGCTACATGCAGGCGATGAACCTCGACCATAGCAAGATCAACGTGAATGGCGGCGCGATCGCCATGGGCCATCCGCTGGGCGCGACCGGTGCGATGGTGCTGGGGACGGCGCTGGATGAACTGGAACGATCGGGCAAGGGTACCGCGCTCATCAACCTGTGCGTCGGCGCAGGCATGGGCACCGGCATCATCATCGAGCGTATTTGAAACAAGAATAAAACCGTTCGTGCTGAGTAGGGACTGAGCTTGTCGAAGTCCCGTATCGAAGCATCCTTCGATACGCCATTTCGACTTCGCTCAATGGCTACTCAGGACGAACGGATGTTGGGAAAGGTAGCCATACCAATGAACACCATCACATTCGACATCGACGCCGACGGCATCGCCACGCTGACCATCGACGTGCCCGGCCAGTCGATGAACGTCATCGGCCCGGACTTCCTGGCGGACATGGATGCCGCGATCACGCGCATCGCGTCGGAAGAGGGCATCAAGGGCGCGGTCATCGCGTCGGGCAAGGGCAGCGGCTTCATGGCCGGCATGGACCTGAAATATTTCGGCGCGACGCTGGCGACCAGCGATGGGGAACGCCCTGCCCCCTCCGCGATCTTTGACAAGCTGTTCGTGCTGAACGCTTTGTTCCGTCGCCTGGAAACCAGCGGCAAGCCGATCGCCTGCGCCATAGAAGGCACCTGCGTCGGTGGCGGGTTCGAACTGGCGCTGGCCTGCCATCGCCGTTTCGTCGGCGACAGCAGCAAGACGCAGTTGGGCCTGCCCGAAATCCTGATCGGCCTCTTCCCCGGCGGTGGCGGGTCGCAGCGCCTGCCGCGCCTGATCGGCGTGCAGGCCGCGCTGATGTACATGCTTCAGGGCAAGCTGTTCCGCCCGGCCGAAGCGGCGATGCTGAAGGCGGTGGATCAGGTCGTGCCGCAGGGCACGGCGGTCGAAGCTGCGCGTGCATGGGTGAAGGCCAACCCGACCGCCAACACCCAGCCCTGGGACGTCAAGGGTTTCAAGGTTCCGGGCGGCGCGGGCGGCTTCAACCCCGCCTTCGTCCAGACCATGGCCGGCGCCCTGCCGATGACGCTGAAACAGACGCAGCGCAACATGAACGCGCCGATCGCTTTGCTGTCGGCCGTCTATGAAGGCATCACCTTGCCGATGGACCGGGCGATCCGGATCGAAAGCAAATATTTCGCCAAGGTCGCCGCCGATCCGCAGGCATCGAACATGATCCGCACCCTCTTCGTCAACAAGCAGGCGGCCGAACGCGGTGCGCGCCGCCCCAAGGATCAGCCCAAGGCAGCGACGACCAAGCTGGCCATGCTGGGCGCGGGCATGATGGGCGCTGGCATCGCCACCGTCGCGGCGCAGGCGGGGATCGAAGTCGTCCTGTTCGACCGCGACCTGGCCTATGCGGAAAAGGGCAAGGCCCATGTCGAGGCGGTTTTGAAGAAGCGCCTGGGCAAGGGCATGACGCCCGAAAAGCTGGAAGCCACGCTGGCCCGCGTGACCCCCACCACCGACTATGCGGCGCTGGCCGGCGCGGATTTCGTGATCGAAGCGGTGTTCGAGGATGTGAGCATCAAGGCGGAAGTGACCAAGCAGGTCGAAGCCGTGCTGGGCGCCGACACCATCTTCGGCTCCAACACCTCCACTTTGCCGATCACCAAATTGGCGCAGGCCTGGACCAGGCCGGAGAATTTCATCGGCGTCCACTTCTTCTCGCCAGTCGAGAAGATGCCGCTGGTGGAAATCATCCTGGGCGAAAAGACCGGCCCGGCCGCCATTGCCAAAGCGCTAGATTTCGTCGCCCAGATCAAGAAGACGCCGATCGTCGTGCATGACAGCCGCGGCTTCTACACCTCGCGCAGCTTCGGCACCTATGTGCAGGAAGGTGCGGAGCTGGTCGGCGAAGGCGTCAACCCGGCGCTCATCGAAAATGCCGGCAAGCAGCTGGGGATGCCCACCGGCCCTCTGGCCGTCAGCGACGAAGTATCGATCGAGCTGGGCTGGAAGATCATGAGCGCAGCCAAGAAGGAACTGGGCGACGCCTATGTGCCCCAGGGGTCGGACGACATCATGGTCAAGATGGTCGAGGCCGGACGTCTGGGCCGCAAGAATGGCAAGGGCTGGTACGATTATCCCGAAGGCGCGAAAAAGCATCTGTCGCCGGCACTGGGCGAGATGTTCCCGCGCGCGGCCGAACAGCCCGATGTCGAGGCGGTGAAAGAACGCCTCCTCTATCGCCAGCTGATCGAATGCGCCCGCTGTTTCGAGGAAGGCGTGCTGGAAACGCCGGAAGATGGCGACATCGGCGCGATCTTCGGCTGGGGTTTTGCGCCTTATACCGGGGGGCCATTCAGCCATATGGACACGGTCGGGATCGCCCACGTCGTGGCCGTGCTGGACCGTCTGGCCGCCGAGCATGGCCCGCGCTTTGCGCCCACCCAGCAGTTGCGCGACATGGCGGCGAGCGGCGGGCTATTTTATCGGCCGGCACCCATACAGGCTGCCGCATAAGCTGTTCCCCGGCGAAGGCCGGGGAACAGCCCCTATAAATCGCAACGACACTCGGCTAGGTCTTCCCGAATATTTCGGGGAGACTTTTTTCTTATGAGCAAACCCACGGTACTGGTCACGGGCGGCGCGGGCTATATCGGCAGCCATGCTGTGCTGGCGCTCAAGGACGCCGGCTATGGCGTGGTGGTGATCGACAATCTGGTCACCGGCTTCGATTGGGCCGTACCTGAAGGGGTACCGCTGGTGCGCGGCGACATTGCCGACCAGCCGCTGGTGGAAGCGACGTTGCGCGACCATGACATAAAGGCGATCATGCACTTCGCCGGCTCTGTCGTCGTGCCGGAATCTGTCGAGAACCCGCTCAAATATTATCACAACAACAGCGCCAAGACCCGCGACCTGATCGAGAGCGCGGTGCGGGTGGGCGTGCCGCATTTCATCTTCTCGTCCACTGCCGCCACCTATGGCACGCCGGATGTAGAGGCTGTGCGGGAGGATACGCCGCAGCGGCCGATCAATCCCTATGGCATGTCGAAGCTGATGACCGAATATATGCTGCGCGATGTGGCGGCGGCGCATCCGATGAACTTCTGTGCGCTGCGCTATTTCAACGTCGCGGGCGCCGATCCGCAGGGTCGGACCGGCCAGTCGACCGCCGGCGCGACCCACCTGATCAAGGTCGCGGTCGAAGCCGCGCTGGGCAAGCGGGAAAGCGTCGGCGTGTTCGGCACGGATTTCGATACGCCCGACGGCACGGGCGTGCGCGATTATATCCATGTCACCGATCTGGCCGCCGCGCATCTGCTCGCGCTGGAGGCACTGATCGCCGAGCCGACGCGCAATCATCTGCTCAATTGCGGCTATGGCCGGGGCTTTTCAGTGCTGGAAGTGCTGGATGCGGTCGACCGCGCGACCAACAATCCGATCAAGCGGGTCATGGCGCCGCGCCGGGCAGGCGATCCGGGCCAGTTGATTTCGGACAATGGCGCGATTCTGCGGACATTCCCCTGGACGCCGCGCCATGCCGATCTGGACCAGATCGTGACCCATGCGCTGGCCTGGGAGCGCAAGCTGGGCGAGCGCGGATGAGCGAGGCGAGCGTCCGCGCTTTCTTCGCGACCCATGCCCCCGACGTCAGCCTGATCGATCAGGGTGTCAGCACCGCGACGGTGGCGGACGCTGCCGCCGCGCTGGGCGTGGAACCGGCGCGGATCGCCAAGACGCTGTCGCTGCGCATCGGCGATACGGTCGTACTGGTCTGCGCACGCGGCGACGCGCGCCTGTCCAATGGCAAGGCCAAGGCGGCGCTGGGCGCGAAACCGCGCATGCTGGGCGGGCATGAGGTGGAGGAATTGACCGGCCATCCGGTCGGCGGCGTGTGCCCGTTCGGCCTGCCCACGCCCCTGCCCGTCTATTGCGACGTGTCGCTGCGCGATTTCGCCACCGTCTTTCCGGCCGCCGGGTCGCGCACCACGTCGGTCGAACTGACGCCGGATCGACTGGCGGCCTTGACCGGCGCGACATGGGTGGACATTTGCACCCTACCAGACGCCATCGCGGAGTAGCCTCATGCCGACCGAACATCTTTTCGCCACCGGGGCGCAGGCCGCCGCCGATATCGCCACGCGCATCGCCACGCTGCTGGCCGAGGGAATCGCCGCGCGCGGGGTCGCCAGCATCGCCGTCTCAGGCGGCCGTTCGCCCCGCCCGGTGCTGGAGGCGCTCAGCGCGGTCGACCTCGACTGGAGCAAGGTCGTCGTGACGCTGGTGGACGAACGCTGGGTCGCGCCCGACAGTGCCGACAGCAATGAACGTCTGGTGCGCGAGACATTGTTGCAGGGAGCGGCGGCAAAGGCCCGCTTCGTGCCGATGAAGAATGACGCGGCGGATGCCTATGCCGGGCAGGCTGCGGTGGAGGCGGAGTTCGCCACACTGCCCTGGCCGCTCGACATCATATTGCTGGGCATGGGCGATGACGGCCATACCGCCTCGCTCTTCCCAGAAGGCAAGGAACTGGCGGACGGGTTGGCGAGCAAGGCGCTGACCATCGCCGCCACGCCACCTGTCGCGCCGCACCAGCGCATGTCCCTGACCGCCCATGCGATCGTGCAGAGCCGCCATATCTTCCTGCAAATCAGCGGCGCAGGGAAGAAGGCCGTCTATGATCGCGCACTGGCGGGCGGCGCCGTGGAGGAACTGCCGATCCGACTGGCGCTGTTGCAAGACGATGTGCCGGTCGAGGTGTGGATCGCAGACGCGTAATTCCTCTCCTTGCAGGGGAGGATTTAATCCCGCACGTCATGTTTGGAAATCAGATAGCGCCACACACCCACGGCATTGATCCCCAGCAGCGCAATATTCTGCCAGCCGATCCCCTCGCTATCCTTGTCCAGAAATCCCCAGCCGATCAGCGCGATCGAACTGGTGACGAACAGCACGAATGCCCATCCGGTTATGCGTCGGCCCAGATTGAGCGAAACGACCAGCGCCGCGATGGTCGCCGCCCCCGCACCATAATATTGCAGGACGGTGAGCAGCGTCTGATCCATGGCGGCACAACGCCCGCCTTATGGACATGGTTGCGGCGGCACTCTACGTCCCGGCCATGGTTGCCGACATCTCCCCCTTCCACGCCATCGCGATCAGCCGCGAGGCCCATGCCCTCGAAGCGCAGGGGCGATCCATCCTGCACATGGAATTCGGCCAGCCGTCGACCGGCGCGCCGGCCGAAGCGATCGCCGTCGCGCACCGCGTGCTGGACACCGAACCGATGGGCTATTGGGAAAGCCCGGCGCTGAAGGAACGGATCGCGCGCCATTATGGTGAGGCGCATGGCGTGGCGGTCGATCCGGAACAGATACTGCTGACCTGCGGCGCGTCGCCTGGCCTTGTGCTGGCGCTGACCAGCCTGTTCGCGCCCGGTGCCCGCGTCGCCACCGCGCGGCCGGGCTATGTCGCCTATCGCAACAATCTGAAGGCGCTCTATCTGGAACCGGTGGAGGTCGCCTGCGGCCCCGCCGAACGCTACCAGATCAGCGCCGACGCGCTGGCCGCGATCGATCCCGCCCCCGATGGCCTGATCCTCGCCAGCCCCGCCAATCCCACCGGCACGATCATCCCAGCGGACGAGCTGGCGCGAATCGCGCAGGTCTGCGCGGACCGCGGCATCCGTATCATTTCCGACGAAATCTATCATGGCCTCAGCTTCGGCGAGCCGGCCCGGTCGATGCTGGAATATGCGCCCGACGCACTGATCGTGAACAGCTTTTCCAAATATTACAGCATGGCCGGCTGGCGGCTGGGCTGGATCGTGGTGCCGCCAGCGCTGATCGACGTGGCGCGGGCGCGGATGGGCAACCTGTTCCTGACGCCGCCGGTGCTGGCGCAGCGCGCGGGCCTGACCGCCTTCGATTGTACCGAGGAGTTGGAGGGGCATGTCGACAACTATCGCCGCAACCGGCAATTGCTGCTGGACGCCCTGCCCGCGCTCGGCCTTGCCAGCATCGCGCCGCCCGACGGGGCCTTCTACATCTATGCCGACATCAGCCATCTGACCAATGACAGCCTGAGTTTCTGCCAGAAGCTGTTGCGCGAAACCGGGGTGGCGACGGCGCCGGGCGTGGACTTCGATCCCGTGGACGGCCACCGCTTCATCCGCTTCAGCTTCGCGGTATCGACGGATCGGGTCGAGGATGCGATCGCGCGCATGGTGCCATGGTTCCAGGCGCAGGGCGGGCGTTAAGCGTTGACGGAAAAGGCCCGCTTTCTTAGCCCTCTCCCGTCTTCACGGGAGAGGGTTGGGTGAGGGTGTTCTGTCCAACTTTCCTGAGATTGGCTTCCAGAAAGAAGACCCTCACCGACATCGACTAGGCAGCAAGCTGCCAAGTCTCCGTAGCCTCTCCCGTGAAAACGGGAGAGGGAAAGTCAAGCGCCTGCGATAGCCCGCTTCCAGCCCGTCCGCCCCTTCAAATCACCGCACCGTGCGCTTGTAGAGATGCACCAGCCACAGCCCCGTCAAAACCGCCACCGTCAACAAGCGCGGCGGGAGTTTTTCGATCGCGTGGGGCACGCTCCAGAAGAGCGCATCGCCCACGCTGATGACGATCAGCACAAACAGACCGAACAGCAAGGGCGGCAGAATATGACGAGCCTTCATGGAATCGGCATAGCATGGCCGCAGGCCGTCCGCGACAGTGGGACCCCGATAATCGAAACTACAATGTCGGGAATGCCAGTGGTGCGGGTGGTCGGAATCGAACCGACACTCCTTGCGGAACCGGATTTTGAGTCCGGCGCGTCTACCAGTTTCACCACACCCGCACGGCTGGTTCGGCGCAAATGACAAAATCCGGCGCGGGCGTCCAGCCGAAAATCAGCATGAGGCATAAAAGGCCCTCCCGTCGCTTGACAGCATGGGGTGTCGCGCCCACATGCCGCCCAGAATATGTAATGTTATATCATTGATTGGATCGTCATGGCCTCCTTCCCCGACCAGCAGCCCGCCGCGCACTGCCCGAGCGCGCAGGACGGGAGCGTCTCGCGCGCACCCACCGCCTGGATGGACGGCCTCGCGCTCTGCGCTTCCTCGCTCTGCACCCTGCACTGCCTGGGCCTGCCGCTGCTGTTCGCGCTCCTCCCCGCATTCGCCAGTCGCATCGATCCGGGCGAATCCTTCCACCTCGTCATGCTGGCGCTGGCGGTGCCGACCAGCCTGTTCGCACTGGTGCAGGGCCGGCGTCGCCATGGCGGGTGGGCGCCCCTGCTGATCGGAATCGCCGGACTGACGCTGATGAGCGTCGGCGCCCTCATCGCTGAAGATGCGCTGGCCGAAACCCTCTGGACCGTCGCGGGCAGCCTGATGCTGGCGGGCGCACACATCCTCAACTGGCGGCGCGGGCTGGCCCGGTAAAGCGGTCCGCCTGATCCGATTCGCGAAATATCCGGCGCTTGCGACAACCGCCCTGTCATGATGTTGCTGCAAACCGGCTTCCACGATAGCCTTCTTGCGTAACGATCCGCGCGCGCTATAAGGGCGGCCGTGCAGACATAGATAATTTCAAAAACGGAGAAGGACCATCCTTTGACCGAGCCGTCTGCTACGTTCCTGTTATTTGGTGCCACCGGCGATCTGGCGCGCCGGATGATATTTCCCTCGCTCTACAATCTGCTGTCCGATGGGCTGCTGCCTGACGATTTCCTGATCGTCGCGTCCGGCCGATCCGAAATGGACGACGCCGCCTTCCGCAAGGAGGTGGACGATGCGCTGCGCCAGTTCCTGGCCGCCGACCGCTATGATGCCGATGTCGCCGCCCGCTTCGGCGCGATGATCGGCTATCAACCGGTCGATGCCGGCAATGCCGACCAGTTCGCGAAACTGGCCCAGCGGATCGACGGTCGGCTGGAGCGCGGCCTGTCGGTCTATCTCTCCACCCCGCCCTCGCTCTTCGCACCGACCGCGCAGGGCCTGGCCGACGCCGGCCTCATCACGCCGCACACGCGGATCGCGATGGAAAAGCCGATCGGCAAGGATCTCGCCTCATCGAAGGTCGTGAATGACGGCATCGGCGCCCTGTTCGCCGAAAGCCAGATTTTCCGCGTCGACCATTATCTGGGCAAGGAAACGGTCCAGAATCTGCTGGCGCTGCGCTTTGGCAACGTCATGTTCGAACCGCTGTGGAACACCACGGCGATCGACCATGTGCAGATCACCGTGGGTGAGACGGTCGGGCTGGAAGGCCGCGTCTCCTATTATGACGGCGTGGGCGCGCTGCGCGACATGGTGCAGAATCACATCCTGCAAATTCTGTCGATCATCGCCATGGAGCCGCCCGCCCGCATGGACCCGACCGCCGTGCGCGACGAGAAGGTGAAGGTGCTGCGATCGCTGCGTCCCATGACCGACGAAACGGTCAAGACGCACAGCGTGCGCGGCCAATATACGCCGGGCGCCGTCAGTGGTCAGATCGTCACCGGCTATGCCGACGAACTGGGCCAGCCGTCCGATACCGAGACGTTCGTGGCCTTGAAGGCCTATATCGACAATTGGCGCTGGCAGGGTGTGCCCTTCTACCTGCGCACCGGCAAGCGCATGCCCGCGCGCCAGTCCGAAATCGTGATCCAGTTCAAGCCGGTGCGTCACAGCATCTTCGGCCGCGACGGGCATGGTACGGGGCTGGAGCCGAACACGCTGGTCATACGCTTGCAGCCGGAGGAATATATCCGCCTCGCCATCATGAGCAAAAGGCCGGGGCTGGAACGGCAGGTGAAGCTGGACGAGGTGACGCTGGACGTCTCGCTGACCGCCGCCTTTGCCGGGCAGCGCCGCCGCATCGCTTACGAACGATTGATCCTGGACCTGCTGGCCGGTGACCAGACCCTCTTTGTCCGCCGTGACGAGGTGGAGGCGCAATGGACATGGATCGATTCGATCATCGACGGGTGGAAAGAGGCCAATGTGAAGCCCGCCGCCTATTCTTCGGGGAACTGGGGTCCGTCTTCGGCCATTGCCCTAATCGAACGAGACGGAGCCAGCTGGCATGACTGAATTGAATCCGGTGATCGCAAAGGTCACCGACCGCATCGTGCAGCGCAGCGCCGCTTCGCGTCTGAAATATCTGGACCTGATCGAACGGGGCCGCGACGCCGGCACCAATCGCGCGCAACTGTCCTGCGGCAATCTGGCCCACGCCTTTGCCGCCAGCGGCGACGACAAGGCGGTGATCCGCACCGGCGCGGCGATGAACATCGGCATCGTGACGTCCTATAACGACATGCTATCGGCGCATCAGCCCTATGGCCGCTATCCGGAGATCATCAAGATCGCCGCGCGCGAAGTCGGCGCCACGGCGCAGGTGGCCGGCGGCGTGCCGGCCATGTGCGACGGCGTGACGCAGGGACAGGCGGGCATGGACCTGTCGCTGTTCAGCCGCGACACGATCGCGCTCGGCACCGCAGTCGCGCTCAGCCACGCCATGTTCGAAGGCGCGATGCTGCTGGGCATTTGCGACAAGATCGTGCCGGGCCTGCTGATCGGCGCGCTGCGTTTCGGTCATCTGCCGACCATCCTGATCCCGGCCGGCCCGATGCCATCGGGCCTCGCCAACAAGGAAAAGGTGCGCATCCGCCAGCTTTATGCCGAAGGAAAAGTCGGCAAGGACGAACTGCTGGAATCCGAAAGCGCCTCCTACCATGGCGCGGGCACCTGCACCTTCTACGGCACGGCCAATAGCAACCAGATGATGATGGAGATGATGGGCCTGCACATGCCCGCCGCCTCATTCGTCCATCCAGGTACGAAGCTCCGCACCGAACTGACCCGCGCGGCGACGCATCGCATTGCGGAAATGGGCTGGGATGGCGACGATTATCGTCCACTGGGCCATTGCATCGATGAAAAGGCGATCGTCAACGCGATCATCGGCCTGATGGCGACGGGCGGATCGACCAATCATGCCATCCATTTGCCCGCCATCGCGCGGGCGGCGGGCATCCATATCGACTGGACCGACTTTGCCGAGATTTCGGACGTCGTGCCGCTGCTCGCGCGCGTCTATCCCAATGGTTCGGGCGACGTGAATAATTTCCATGCGGCCGGCGGCATCAGCTTCGTGATCCGCGAATTGCTGGGCGCCGGACTGCTGCATGGCGATATCCTGACCGTCGCGCGCGGCGGCATGGCCGGCTATGGGCAGGAACCGGTGCTGGAAGACGAAAAGCTGGTGTGGCGCGACGTGCCTGCGTCGCGCGACGAAGCGATCCTTCGCCCCGCCGCCAACCCGTTCCAGGCCGATGGCGGCATGAAGCTGCTGGAGGGCAATCTGGGCCGCTGCGTCATGAAGGTGAGCGCGGTGGACAAGGAACGCTGGACGATCGAGGCGCCCGCCGCCGTCTTCCACGATCAGGACGATGTGCTGCGCGCGTTCAAGGCCGGCGAACTGGAGCGCGACGTCGTGGTCGTGGTCCGCTTCCAGGGGCCAAAGGCCAACGGCATGCCGGAACTGCACAAGCTGACCCCGGCGCTGGGCGTCTTGCAGGATCGCGGGTTCAAGGTCGCCTTGCTGACCGACGGCCGCATGTCCGGCGCATCCGGCAAGGTGCCCGCCGCCATCCATCTGTCGCCCGAAGCCTTGGCGGGCGGCGCGATCGGCAAGCTGCGCGATGGCGATCTGGTGCGGGTCTGCGCGGAGACGGGCGACGTCACGGCGCTGGTCGATGCGGCGACATGGGACGCACGGGACATCCCCGCCGCTCCGCCCCCGCCCTACGACACCGGCCGCGAACTGTTCGCCCTCTTCCGCCATCATAGCGATCTGGCCGAACAGGGCGCGTCGCCGATCCTGGCGGCGATGGAAAGCGAGATTTGAACCATTAATCCTCGTCATTCCCGCGAAGGCGGGAATCCATCTCCTGACATCGCGGCCAGCCTCTAGGCCCGGAGATGGATCCCCGCCTTCGCGGGGATGACGAATAGAAAGGGTCTGAACATGACCGACATCATCGCCGCCGACATCGGCGGAACCAACGCCCGCTTCGCCCGCGCCTCGCTCGATGAAAAGGGCGTGCCGACGCTCGGCACCGTGCGCAAATATAAGGTCGCCGACTATCCCAGCCTGCAAGCCTGCTGGGCCGCCTTCGCGCAGGACGAACAGAAGGAAGGCGACGGCGACCTGCCTCGCGCCGCCTCCATCGCCTTCGCCACCGCGATCGGGCGCGACGTCATCAAGCTGACCAACAGCAATTGGGTGATCCGCGCCGATACGCTGGCCAGCGACATCGGCGTCGATACCGTACGCCTCGTCAACGATTTCGAGGCGGTGGCCCATGCGGTATCCCGCCTGCCGGCCGAAAACCTGCCTTTGCTGTTCGGGGAGGATCGCCCCTTCCCCACCGATGGCGGCGTGACCATCCTTGGCCCCGGCACGGGCCTGGGCGTCGCGATGATCGCTTATGATCAGGGCCATCCCCATGTGATCGCGACGGAAGGCGGCCATCTCGACTTCGCCCCGCTCGACCATATCGAGGAGAAGATCCTCTCTTACCTGCGCGACAAGTTCCTGCGGGTGTCGACCGAACGGATCGTGTCCGGGCCCGGCCTCAATTATATCTACAAAGCGCTGGCGACGATCGGCCATGATCGGGTCATGCTGATGGAAGACCCAGAATTATGGCAGGCGGCGCTCGATGGCAGCGACGAATTCGCCCGCCGCGCGCTCGACCGCTTCTGCCTTTGCTATGGCTCCGTCGCGGGCGATCTGGCGCTGGCCCATGGCCCGCACAGCGTGGTGCTGGCCGGCGGCCTGACTCAGCGGATGAAGGATTTTCTGCAAACGAGCGGGTTCCACACTCGCTTCAAGGCGAAGGGCCGGTTCGAAAGCCTGATGGCGACCGTGCCGATCCGCTGCGCCATTCATGATGAAATAGGGCTGTTCGGCGCTGCCGCAGCGTTCAGGGAGAAGTGATAATGAGCAAGCTGACCGTCGAACAGGTGATGGACCTCGCCCCGGTAATCCCGGTGCTGGTGGTGGATCGGGTCGAGGATGCGCTGCCGATCGCGCGCGCGCTGGTCGCGGGCGGCCTGCCCGCGCTGGAAGTCACGCTGCGCACCCCCGCCGCGCTGGACGTGATCCGCGAAATGGCGAAGGTCGAAGGCGCGGTCGTCGGCGCCGGCACGGTGCTGAACCCCGCCCAGCTGGACGCCGCGATGGAAGCCGGCGCGCGCTTCATCGTCAGCCCCGGCCTCACCAAGTCGCTGGGCAAGGCCGCGATCGCCGCGAAAATCCCCTTCCTGCCCGGCACCGCCACGGCCGGCGACATCATGCGCGGCATGGACATGGGCCTCACCCATTTCAAATTCTTCCCGGCCGAAACATCCGGCGGACTGCCAGCGCTCAAGGCGCTCGCCGCCCCGCTCCACACCGCCCGCTTCTGCCCCACCGGCGGCATCACGCCGCAAAGCGCGCCCGAATGGCTGGCCCAGCCCTTCATCAAATGCGTCGGCGGCAGCTGGGTCGTGCCCAAAGGACCGGTCGATCCCGACAAGATCGAAGCGCTAGCCCGCGAAGCCGCGGCATTGCCGCGCTGAGATCGGCATATTGGGGACAAGATGCGGGGCCATTGCGCCCCGCATCTTGTCCGCCTAGATGAAGCCTATGAATCCGCGCCGTCTCCTTGCCGCCCTGGCCCTGTTCCTGTCCGGCTGTGCCGGCGCGCCGCAAAGCTATCCCTCGCTCGCCAAGCGCGCGGTGGAAAGCGCCCCCGTCGCGAAGATCAGCCCGCCCTCCGCCCCTGTCCCGGCCGATGCCGCCCTGTCGGCGGAAATCGCCAAATATATGGGTCAGGCAGACAAGGGCGCAGCCGCCTTCGACGCCGCTTATGCCAAGGCCG
The DNA here is from genome assembly GCF_008710155.1 of Sphingobium limneticum. Lineage (GTDB taxonomy): Bacteria > Pseudomonadota > Alphaproteobacteria > Sphingomonadales > Sphingomonadaceae > Sphingobium > Sphingobium limneticum. Next base: position 43,184 of record NZ_VYPZ01000014.1, on the reverse strand, counting down.
ACAAGGCGGTGCGGGCCGCATCGGGCGCAGCCGTATCGAGCGACCCATGGGTCGCGGCACAGGTGACGATCAGCGCGCTCGAATCCGCCCGCAACGACAGCGTGTCGGCGCTCGCCAGCCTCGACACCCTCTATGTCCAGCGCAGCAAAGCGGTTGCCGATGGCAAGGCCGCCGGTAGTCTTGAGGATGTGGACGCCGCCCGCAGCGCCGCGCTGGCGCTCGTCGACCAGCAGAATGACCGCATCGACGCGATGAAGACGCGATTGCCGCAGCCCTGACGGGCAGCAGAAACTGACGTCAGCGATAACGTCATCCCGGGCTTGACCCGGGATCCCGCTTTTCTTTCGATCCCGGCTTTGGGAAGGCAGCGGGACCCCGGGTCAAGCCCGGGGTGACGACGCTTGGGTATTCCGCTACGTCCGCCTTATTCCCCCATCGCCTTTACTGCGCCCTTATGCGCCTTGGCGTTGTGGACATAATGATCCACCCCTTCGCGCATATCCAGGATCGCTTCGTCGCTCAGGTCGCGCATATATTTGGCCGGGCGCCCGGCCCATAGCTGGCGGTGCAGCACCCGCTTGCCCGGCGACAAAAGCGCCCCCGCCGCCAGCATCGCGTCGCTCTCCACCGTACAACCGCTCATCACGATCGCGCCCAGTCCCACAAAGGCCCGATCCTCCAGCACGCAGCCATGGATCATCGCCATATGGCCGATCAGCACATCGTCGCCGATGATCGCGGGATAGCCATCTGCCGGTCGCCCGTCCGCCCGGTCGCCGGGGCTGTCGCAATGGATGACGCTACCGTCCTGTACATTGGTCCGCGCGCCGATCCGCACCCGGTTCACGTCGCCGCGAATAACGCAATTATACCAGATGCTGGCATCCTCGCCGATCTCGACGTCGCCGATAATGCGGCATCCCGGCGCGATGAAGGCGCTGGGGTGGATGCGTGGGACTTTGCCGTTGAAGGGGATGATGCTGACATCCGGATAATCGCTGGCGGCCATTGCGGCTTTCCTCTCAAGGTCTGATTTTCAGCACGGGCAGGATACTGGCGTGATCATCGGTCCAGGCCGAAAATCCCGGTCGGGGCTTCAGATATTGCCATTGTTCGCGGCCGGACAAGGCGACCAGCCGGTCCAGTTGGGCCGGATCGCGCGACAGGGCGACCCAGATCGACGCCGCATAGTTGCGATCCGCGTCCCGCTTGTCGGGCAGATAATGGCGCAGCCGCACATGCCATCCTGCCGCCGCCGCATCGCCCGCGACCACTGGACGCAGATCGAGATAGCGGTTGGAGATATGGATCAGCAGGACGCCATTGCGCGCCAGCCGCCGTCCGTAAATGTCCAGCGCCTCCCGCGTCAGCAGGTGCATCGGGATGGAATCGGAAGAGAAAGCGTCGATCACCAGCAGGTCCGCCCCGCCCACAGGCTGCCGCGCCAGCGTCATGCGCGCGTCGCCGATGATGATGTTCGCTCTGGGCTGGCATCGCGACAGGAAGGTGAAGTCGGCCGGATCGCGGGCGATCGCCACCATCGCCGGGTCGATCTCGTAAAAATGCCATGTCTGGCCGGGGCGAATATAACAGGCCAGCGTCCCCGCACCCAGGCCGACCACATCGATCCGCGCGCGCGGCCCGAACAGCGCCGGCGCATTGCGCATCGCCAGCCCCACGCCCGAAGCCGGCGCATAATAGCTGGTCGGGTCCAGTTCCCTGTCCTTCGCCCGGTTCTGAATACCGTGCAGCGTCGTGCCGTGGAACAGGATGCGCTCGCCCGCTCCCCGGTCAGCATCCCTGTTCGCCACGCCATAGACCCCGAAATAGCTGCGGGTCAGCATGCCGCTGGCCGATTGGGACAATTTCTCCCACCCGCTCAGGCACAGCATCAGATAGACGAGCATCCCCGCCGTCAGCCAGCGATGCCCCAGCGCCACTATCGACAAGCCGATGATGGTGACGAAGCTGATGGTCTTGAAAATCTGCGTATCGAGTCCGGGTACCAGCCCGCCGCCGACCAGCGACAATATGAGGCCGATAAGCAGGATGATCGTCGCCAGCCAGACACGCCGCTGCGGATTTTCCCAGATCAGGCGCGGCAGACGCAAGGCCGCCTCCCGATCCGGCAGCAACAGCGCGGCCGCCGCCAGCAGGATCGGATATTCATAGGTCCAGTCGAAGATCAGCGGCGCGATCAGGGCGCAGAACAGCCCGCCCAGCATGCCGCCTACCGACATCAGCAGATAGAAACGGGTCAGATGCGCAGGCGCCGGCCGCAATTCGTAGAGCCGGGCATGGAGCGCGGTCGATGCCACGAACAGCACGGCCACGATGCCCAGCGCAATGAAGACGGGGAAATGGACGCCGCCGGTAAAGGCGATGCAGGCACCGATCAGCAGGATCAGCGGCGCAATCGACACGCAGAAGTCCGCGCCGCCCCGCCCCGCCGCAAAGGCCAGCGAGAAGCTGAGCAGATAGAGGCCCAGCGGCACGATCCACAGCAACGGCATGGCGACGATATCGGTGGTCAGGTAGAGGCTGGTCGCCAGCATCAGGCCCGATGGCACGGCCGACAGCGCCAGCCAGTGCAGCATGCGCCGGGTGCCCGGCGGCGGCGCGTCGCTCGCCTCCACCGCCACTTCGCCGGGGCTGTCCGCCGGCAATCGCCTTGCGCTCATATAGACCAGGAAGAAGAGCGCCCCATAGCCGAGCGACCAGAGGATGCTTTGCGCCTTCAACGCCAGCAACGGCTCCACCAGCAACGGATAGGCGATCAGCCCGGCAAAACTGCCCAGGTTCGACGCGGCATAGAGCGGATAGGGATCGCGTCCTTCCGACAGCGCATACCAGCGTTGCAGCAAAGGCGCCTGCGCCGCGACCACGAAGAAGAGCGGGCCGATCGACGCGCCCAGCAGCCACAGCACCCACAGGGCCGGCTCGATATCGGCGGACGGTTGCCACCCCATCAGGCCGATCGGCAGGAAAATGGCGGAAATCAGGAACAGGCCGAGGTGGATCAGCGCCTGCCGCCGCGCCGGAACACGGCCCAGCAGATGTGCGTAGGCATAGCCCGCCAGCAGCAGCGCCTGATAGACCAGCATGGCGGAATTCCACACCGACGGCGCCCCGCCCAGACGCGGCAGCGCCATGCGGGCGATCATCGGCTGGACCAGGAACAGCAGGAACGACCCCGCACAGATCGTGACGACGAAGCGGGTACGCGTGCCTATCAAATTCCGGTCCTCCTGCCGCCCGGCCCCTGTCATGGGGCAGCAGGCGGGCAGGACACAAGCAGGATTGTGGCAGAAGACGAACGATGTCGGTGGATTACCCGCCCAACAACCGCGCCGCATGCAGCGCATGATAGGTCAGCACGCCCGAGCAACCGGCGCGCTTGAACGCCATCAGCGTTTCCAGCACCATCGTGTCGCGATCCGCCGCACCGGCGGCGACCGCATGTTCGATCATCGCATATTCGCCCGACACCTGATAGGCGAAGACCGGCACGGCGAAGCGGTCGCGCACGCGCGCGACGATGTCCAGATAGGGCAGGCCCGGCTTCACCATCACGCTGTCGGCGCCCTCGGCCAGGTCCAGCGCCACTTCGCGCAGCGCTTCCTCGCCATTGGCGGGGTCCATCTGGTAATTTTTCTTGTCGCCCTTCAGCAACCCGCGCGATCCCACCGCATCGCGGAACGGGCCGTAGAAGGCGCTGGCATATTTGGCGGCATAGGCCATGATCTGCACATTGGCATGGCCGCCCTGTTCCAGCGCGGCGCGGATCGCGCCGACCCGGCCGTCCATCATGTCGCTGGGCGCGATGATGTCCGCGCCCGCCGCCGCCTGGTTGAGCGACTGGCCGACCAATATGTCGATGGTCGCGTCATTGAGGACATAGCCGGTATCGTCCAGCAGCCCGTCCTGCCCATGGGCGGTATAGGGGTCCAGCGCCACGTCGGTCAGGATGCCGATATCGGGCACCGCATCCTTGATCGCGCGGATCGCCCGGCACATCAGATTATCGGGATTGAGCGCTTCGGTCCCGTCGTCGCTGCGCCGCTCCGCCTGGGTATTGGGGAAGAGGGCAAGGCAGGGAATGCCGGCATCGCGCGCGTCCTTCGCCCGCTCGACCATCAGGTCCACCGACCAGCGCGACACGCCGGGCAGCGCGCCGATCGGTTCTTCCACGCCGGTCCCTTCGGTCACGAACAGCGGCCAGATGAAATCGCTGGGCGACAGGCGGTTTTCGGCATGCATCGCCCGGCTCCAGGCCGATGCACGGGTGCGGCGCAGGCGCAGCGCCGGATAGGGTGCGTATGTCATGCCAGCGGATGTAGGCCGGGGGTCCGGGGCGATCAAGCCGGGCAGTTTGTCCCAGGCGCCTTGCGTTCAAAGCGGAGGAAGATTTTACCGATCGTTTAGACATTGGTCTAACCACCGAAAGAATATTAGCTTTCGTTAACCCCGATATCGCAGGGCTGGATCAGCGACGGACAGGAAAGCCCCCATGATCAGCATCACTTCGGACCCAAGCCGCAGCCTCGTCATCGCCCAGATGACCGGCTTTCTCGAACCGGCGGACGTTCGGCGTTTCAGCGACGAGAAAGAGGCCGCCGTCATCGCCATGGGGCTGGGGTCCGACGAATATTATCTGCTGGTCAACACCGAAGGCTGCGTCATCCAGTCGCAGGAAGTGGTGGCGACCTTCATGCGCGTGATGCTGGAATCACCCTTCCGCTCGCGCCGTCTGGCGGTGGTGCGGCACGACAATCTGACCCGCATGCAGACCCGCCGCATCCTGAGCGTCCGGGACGAGGCCGACATCTTCGCGTCCGTGGCAGAGGCGGAAGAATGGCTGTTCGCCGCCCCGGTGCAAAGGCGCGCCGCGCACGGTTAAGGAACGCTTTGACCGCCGCCACGCATCCCCTATGGACCGCCGATGCGCGTCATCCATCATATCGCCCTCATCTGTTCCGACTATGACCGTTCGCGGGCCTTCTATCGCGACATATTGGGCCTGCCGGTGATCCGCGAAGTGTGGCGGGCGGAACGGCAATCGTGGAAATGCGATCTGGACGCGGGCAATGCGCAGATCGAACTCTTTTCCTTCCCCGCGCCCCCGCCCCGGCCCAGCCGCCCCGAAGCGCTCGGCCTGCGCCATCTCGCCTTTCTGATCGACGATCTGGACGCGGAAGTCGCGCGGCTGGCGGCGGCCGGCGTCGATTGCGAACCCATCCGCATCGACGAATATACCGGTCAGCGCTTCACCTTCTTCGCCGACCCGGACGGACTGCCGCTGGAACTCTATGAAAGCGCGCCAGCGGCCTGAGGCCGTTATTTCGCGAACCGCTTGAAGAAACTGTCGTCGTTCCACGCCGGCCGCGCCGCCGCATTGGCGACGCGCAGCGTCACCGCAGTCACATAGGCATTGAGCTTCGCCGTCTCCGCCGGCAGCACCGGCTGGTTCAGATCGTCGAACGGCGAATGATAGATATTGGCCCGCCACGCCTTTTCCGTGGTCGCTTCGGGTGTCCCCGCCTTGAACCCATATTTGAAAAACAGCGCCGGGATGCCCTGCCGAATGAAGGCATATTGGTCGGACCGGATGAAAACGTTGCGATCCGGGAAGGGATCGGGCGTTATCGGCAGGTTCATCTGCGCGCTCACCACTTCGGCGTCCTTGCCCAGGCTGCTTTGGTCATAGCCCACCGGCGTCACGCTGGTCAGCGGAAAGATGGGCAGCGCCATATCGAAATTCAGGTCCGCCACGATGCTCTTGGCCGGCACGGTCGGCCGCCCCGCAAAATAGCGCGCGCCCAGCAGCCCCTTCTCCTCCGCCGTGACGATGGTGAACAGGATGGAGCGCTTGGGCTTCACCTTGCTCGCCTTCAATGCGCGCGCGATTTCCAGCAGGCTGGCCACGCCCGACGCATTGTCGAACGCCCCATTATAGATGGCGTCGCCCTTGATCGGCGTGCCGATGCCATAACCGTCCAGATGCGCCGACAGCACGACATGCTCGGCCTTCAGCCTGGGATCGCTGCCCGGCATGACCGCCACCAGATTGGGCGAAGTCAGGTCGCGCCGCGTGGCCGCCACCTGCGCCTTCAAACGCAGCGCCAGCGGGAAGCTGGCGACCGGCGCGGACGCATCGGCCGCCGCCGCGATGGCCGCGAAATCCTTGCCCGTGCCTGCGAAGAACTGCGCCGACTTGGCCGGATCGAACTGCGCGCTCAGGAAGGGCAGCTTCGTTTCCCGCATGGCATCGTCGGCAAAATAGAGCGCCGGCGCCCCGGCCAGCGCGACCCGGCGCACCCAGGGGATTTCCACCTGCCCCGGCGTCACCAACGCGATGAGGCCGACCGCCCCCTGCTCGGCCAGCCATTGCGACCGTTCCGACCGGGCATGGGATTTCAGCGCGCCGGAGATATCCGCCGGCCCGCCCGACAGCACCACCACGATCTTGCCCTTCAGGTCCAGCCCGGCAAAATCATCATGCCCCGCTTCCGGCAGATGCAGGCCATAGCCGGCAAAGACCATCGGCGCGTCGATGCTTTCGGGCACCGGCCCGCCGCTCCCTGAAAAGATGAGGTCGCCCGGCACCGCCAGCGCCGTCTCCCCCTGCGGCCCCACCAGCGCGGCGCTGCTGCGGTCCGACTGGATGCGCTGCTCGACGAAGGCGACCGGCTGCTTGTAGCCATCCACCCCGGCGGGCTTCAGCCCCAGCGCCTTGAACTGGCCGATCACATAATCGGCCGCCCGGTCATAGCCCGGCGTACCGGTCCCCCGCCCTTCCATGCCATCATTGGCCAGCGCCTCGACATGCGCCCACCAGCGCGCGCCGTCATCGACCTGCGCATGGGCCGTGCTCGCGATCAGGGACAGCAGGGGAAGAGCGATGAGGGACAGGCGCATAGAGGCGGACTCCGCTTATTATCAAGGGGCTAACATGCCAGACCCTGTCTGACGAACAAGGGGGCTTGGAACCGCCACCGCGCATGTGTATTATCGCTGCAATACACAAACAGGAGATAGCGATGTCCCGCCCCCTTCCCCTTTTCGCCCTCATGGTCGCGGGCATGGCTCTGTCGACCGCCGCCTGCTCGCGCACCGACGAAACCCCCGCCGCCGAAACAAGCGCCGAAAAGGTCGCGCAAGGCACGCAGGACTGGGCGAAACTCAGCCAGTTCGACGCGATAGAGGCGACCGGCCCGGACAATGTCGTCGTCACCATCGGCGAGCATTTCAAGATCAGCGCCGACGGCGATGCCAAGGCGGTTGCCGATCTCGACATCCGCACGAAAGGCGGCACGCTCATCATCGGCCGCAAGTCCAAGGGCGACTGGAGCTGGGGCCGCAAGGATGGGGATAAGGGCGCGACCGTCCATGTCACCATGCCCATGATCACGTCCGCCGACCTGACCGGCGCAGGCGATTTCGATCTGGACAAGGCGCAGGGCGACAGCCTGACCCTGTCGCTGACCGGCGCGGGCGATTTCCGCATCGGCGCGGTGACGCTCAAGTCGCTGACCACCGACATTACCGGCGCCGGCTCCATGAAGATCGCCGGCACAGCGGACCAGGCGAAATTCTCCATCACCGGCGCCGGCAATATCGACGCCGAAGCGCTGAAGGTCGGCACGGCGAAGGTCGACATATTGGGCGCGGGCGACATCGACTTTGCCTCCGACGGGAAGGTCGCTATCAGCATCATGGGTCCGGGCGACGTGACGGTGAAGGGCAAGGCGCAATGCACGAAGAGCGGAATGGGACCGGGCGAGGCACGCTGCGCGCCCTGATCATCGCGGCGCGGCTGCTGCCCGTCGCGTTGGCAAGTGCGGCGCGGCCGTTGCCCGTTGCGTTGGAAAGCGCCGCGCGGCTGTTGCCCGTCGCGGCGGCAACCAGCGCGGCGGCACTGCTGTTCGCCGCGCCGGCCAGTGCGGCGACGCGTGGCTTCACCATCACCAGTTTCGACGGCATCCGCGTGGATGCGCCCGTCACCGTGGTTCTGACCACCGGGCCGGGCGCGTCGGCGCGGGCGGAGGGCGATCAGGGCGCGCTCGACCGGCTGAAGGTCGATGTGTCCGGCCGCCTGCTGATCGTGTCGATGGAGCGCCCGCGCGCCGGCGAAAAGAGCAGCGGCGCGGCGACCCTGCGCCTGTCGACGCCCATGGTCGATCGGATCATCCTGACTGGCGGCGGCTCGGTCGCCGTCAATCGGATGAAGGGCTTGCAGGGACAGGTTTCGCTGGGCGGCAATGGCGATATCAGCATCAGCGACGTGCAACTCGACCGGATCGACATATTGCTGGCGGGCAGCGGCCGGGCGACGCTGGCGGGCCGTACCGGCATCGCCAATGTCCATGTCACCGGCCCCGGCGCGATCGCCGCCGAACCGCTGCGCGCACGTCAGGCCAGCATCCGCAACGAAGGCCCCGGCACCATCGCCCTGACCGCCGACGTCACGGCCAAGGTCGTGACATCGGGATCGGGCAACATCAGCGTAGCCGGCAAGGCCGCCTGCACCGTGGACAATCGCGGCACCGGCCGCGTGACGTGCGGGGGCGAGAGTTATTAGGGCACACGGGCATGGAGGCATTGCATTCTGTATCGTTATGCGATACAATGCACCATGATCGTCGGACTTCGACACAAAGGGCTCGAAGCCTTTTATCGTACCGGCACAACGCGAGGCATTCAGGCGTCGCATCAAAAGAAGCTGGGACACATATTGGGGCTGCTCGACGTAGCCACCAGCCCCGATGACATGAACTTGCCATCGTTCAAACTGCATCCGTTGAAGGGCGACTTGAAGGGGCATTGGTCGGTCTGGGTCAACGGTAACTGGCGCATCACCTATCGCTTCATTGGTGCGAACGTCGAACTGGTCGATTATCAGGATTATCATTAGGACCATGACTATGATGCACAATCCGCCTCATCCCGGCACTATATTGCGCGACGAGGTGGTTGCCGCGCTGAACTTGTCCGTCACGGAGGCTGCCGACCGGCTTGCCATGTCGCGTGTCGCGCTGTCGCGAGTACTCAATGGCAAGGCTGCGATCAGCCCCGATCTGGCCGTGCGCCTGGAACAGGCCGGCGCAAGCACCGCACGCGCATGGCTCGCGATGCAGGCCAATCATGATCTTTGGAAGGCCATGCAGCACAAGCAACCGCCTGTCCGGCGCTTGGAAGATGCCGCTTGAGGGGTGGCTTTTGATCCGACATTACCTCTGAGAGGGATGATACAGCCAATCGGGGCAGGCTTCCTGTCATTCCCCTCCCGCTTGCGGGAGGGGCAGCGAGACTTGCGCGCGCAGCGCGTTAGTCGCAGCGGGGTGGGCGGTCGCGACGTCCAGCCCACCCCCTAGCCCCTTTCCGCAAACGGGAGGGGGAATATGTCGGTTTCTAGTCTACATCACCCCCTTCACCCACGCTTTCCTATTCCCGCTTTCTCTGATCTATCCTTGCAGATGGAACAGCAAACCTCCCCCGCCGAGCGCGATCGCGCGCCCGTCACTGATCGCGTCATCGATCGCGCGCACTGGACGCCTGCCCGACAGCGCCTCTTCCTCTCCGTCCTGCTGGACAGCGGCCATGTGACCATCGCCGCGCGCGCGGCGGGCATATCGCGGTCCAGCGCGCATCGGCTGCGGCGCAAGCTGGCCGGCACCCCGTTCGATCAGGCCTGGGACCGGGCGCTGGCCGTCCACGCCCATCTGATGGCGGACCCCTTCGCCCAGCCCGGCCGCGGCGCACCACCGCAACAGCCGTGAGGCGAACCGACATGGGAAGGTCATTGGCCTGTCGCCAACCCGTCGCCCGTCTGTGGCGCCCTTGTCGCCCCCTTGGTGCCAGGGTGGCGCGCACCGGTCGCGCAACTGTAGCGTCGATGGCGCCTCGGTGGAGCGCACCCGTCACCCTTCCCTCGCGCAGATGGCGCAACTGTGTAGCCCAAGCAGTACATGCCCGTCGCACCCCCGTCGCAATTGCCCCTTATTGGCCCGACGACGGTGTGAACTTTGGCCTGTCGCGTCCCGGCGACCTTTGTTTCAGCTAACCAGTGCTTATCGAAAACTTTACCAGCCTGTGGTTAGACAGGCCCCACTCTTGACAGCCGGATTCCCGACTATGCGCCTTTCCTTCGCCCTCCCCCTTCTGGCCGCACTCGCACTGCCCCAGCCTGCATGGGCGCAGGTGGCCGTTGCCGATAGCGGCGATACCGGCTGGATGATCCTGTGTGCACTGCTGTTGCTGCTCGCCGCGCTGCCGGGGTTGATGCTGCGCCATGCGGGGCAGGTGAATGTGCGCAACGCGCTGTCGGTGTCGGCGCAGGGTGCCGCCGTCGCCGCCGTCGCCACGCTGACCTTCGCGATCGCCGGCTATAGCCTCGCTTATGCACCGGGCAGCCCATGGCTGGGTGGCGGCTCGAACCTGCTGCTCGCAAACCTCGGCGAATTGCGGGACGGGCTGACCGTGCCCGAATCCGCCTTCGTCCTGTTCCAGCTTGCCCTCGCGCTGCTGGCTGCCTGCCTGTTGGTCGGCGCCGTGGCGGAACGGGTGCGGATCGGCTGGTGGATGGCCTTCACCCCGCTCTGGCTGTTGCTCGTCTATGCGCCGATCGCCCATGCGGTGTGGGGCGGCGGCTGGCTCGCGGATCTGGGCGTCATGGATTTTGCCGGCGGGCTGGTGCTGCATGGCACGGCCGGCTTCTCCGCCCTCGCCCTCGCCATCATCGCCGGGGCGCGGCGCGAGCCATCGGACCCCGGCCATACGCCGCTGCTCGCCATGGCGGGCGGCGCGCTCTTGTGGATCGGCCTGTCCGGCGCGGTCGGCGGCTGGGCCCTGGGCGCGACGGACGATGCGGCGACCGCCATCCTCAATCACCTCTTTGCCGCCTGCGCCGCCGCCCTCGGCTGGGGCCTGCTCGACAAGCTGCTGGGCGCACGGACCCGCGCCACCGGCATCCTGTCCGGCGCGCTGGCCGGCGTCGCCGCCATCTCCGCCTCCGCCGCGCTGGTCGGCACTGGCGGCGCGATGCTGATCGGCCTGATCGCCGCCATAGTCGCGCGCACCGGGGCCGGGCTCGTTGCGGGCAAGGTCGACGACAGCGCCGGCACCTTCGCCATTCATGGCCTGGGCGGTCTGACCGGCACGCTGTTGCTGCCGGTCTTCGTCCTGCCGCTGATGGGCGGGGTCGGTTTCGACGCCAATATCAGCCTGACCGGCGCGCTCACGTCGCAGGCGATCGGGCTGGTCATCGTCGCGCTCTGGGCCATGGTCGGCAGCGCGATCGCCGCGCTGATCATTTCCGTAGTGATCCCCATGCGGGTGAGCGCGCAGGAAGAATCGGATGGCCTCGACACCAGCCAGCATGGCCAGCAGGGCTGGGACTTCCGCTAACCCCATGGGTGTAGCCGTAGCCATCTTCGCCCATCAGGAAGAGCGCCGGATCGCGCTCTGCCTCGCCTCGATCCCGCTCGACCGGCCTGACATGATTTTCCATGTGCTGGTAAACGGCACCACCGATAACACCGTCGCCCGCGCCCGCGCGGCAGCAGGCGACCGGCCCCATGTCATCGTCCACGACATCAAGGCCGGCGGCAAATCGCGGACCTGGAATCATATGGTCCACGACCTGCTGACCGGTGACGAAGAGGCGGTGATCTTCATGGACGGCGACGCGGAAATCGCACCGGCGTCGTTCGACGCCCTGCTCGCCGATCTCGCCGCCCATCCTCAAGCCAATGCCGCCGCCGGCATGCCGATGAACGGCCGCATGGTGGAAGTCTATCGCCAGACGTTGCGCGACGAAGGCGGGATGTTCGGCGATCTCTATGCGCTGTCAGGCCGCTTCGTCGCCGCGATCCGGGCACACGGCCTGCGCTTGCCGGAGGATCTGATCGGCGACGATGGACTGGTCGCAGCCTGGGCACATACCGACCTTATGGATGACAGCCATTGGGTGCATGATCGGGTGCTGGCCTGCGAAAATGCAGGCTTCATCGCCGAGCAGGTGAGCCTCGCCCGCCCCTCGACATGGGCGATGCAGTATAAAAGGCTGATCAATTATTCGGTGCGCTTCTATCAGAACCGCATCGTGTCTGACATCATGACGCGCGAGGGACCGGTGGGCCTCCCCGCGCGTCTTGCGAGCCTTTACGGTAACTGGCTGCCCCGCTGGCATCCGCGCCCCGGTCTGACCGGATGGTTCGACCGGAAGGCGCTTGCCCGCATGCGAAAGGCCGCCTTTTAGCGGTCCTTACCCGCCAGTTCCTTGTTGACGTAGAGCGCGACCATAGTGGCCACCGCGCCGGACAGGAGGTAGATGCCCGAGGCCGCCAGGCCGAACTTGACCGACAGCAGCAGCGCCACCAGCGGCGCGAAGCCGGCACCGACCAGCCAGGCCAGATCGGACGTCAGCGCCGAACTGGTATAGCGGGCCTCGGTCGCGAAATTGGACGCCACGACGCCCGACGACTGACCGAAGGAGAGGCCAAGCAGCATGAAGCCCAGGATCATGAAGGCGACTTCGCCCAATTCCCCGCCATTCAGCAGCAGCGGCGCCATCAGCGCGAAGATCGCGATACCCAGCGCCGACCAGCCGAGCAGCGAACGACGACCGATCTGGTCGGCGATGAAGCCGGAGACGACGATGGCGAGCAGACCCACGGACGCGCCGATCATCTCGATGATGAGGAAGCGGTCGAGCGGCTGGTCGGTATAAAGCGCAACCCAGCACAGCGGGAACACCGTAACCATATGGAACAACGCAAAGCTGGCCAGCGGCGCGAACGCCCCGATGACGATGTTGCGCCCTTCCTTCTGCAGAGTCGGCAGGACCGGCGAAGGCACCAGATCGCGCTGTTCGAACAGACGTTCGAATTCATGCGTCACCACGATGCGCAGACGGGCGAAGAGTGCCACGACGTTGATCGCAAAGGCCACGAAGAAGGGATAGCGCCAGCCCCAGTCGAGGAAATCGGCCTGCGTCATGTTGAGGATGGAGAAGGCGAACAGACCGCTCGCCACGATCAGCGCCAACGGCGCGCCAAGCTGCGGCACCATCGCATACCAGCCACGCTGATGCTGCGGCGCGTTGAGCGAAAGGAGCGAGGCCAGACCGTCCCAGGTGCCGCCCAGCGCGATACCCTGCGCGGCGCGAAGGATGATCAGGACCACCGCAGCATAGTGGCCAATCGTCTCATATCCGGGTAAGAAGGCGATGGCGACGGTAGAGCTGCCGAGCAGGAACAGGGCGCCCGTCAGTTTCGTGCCGCGACCATAGCGTCGATCGATCGCCATGAAGATCAGCGAGCCGATCGGCCGGGTGATGAACGCCACGGCAAAGATCGCGAAGGAATAGAGGGTGCCGGTCAGCGCATCCACATAGGGAAAGACCAGACTCGGAAACACGATCACCGAGGCGATGGCATAGACGAAGAAGTCGAAAAACTCGGAGGTGCGACCGATGATCACACCGATGGAAATGTCCCCAGGCGCAATCGAATGGTCGCGCGCGTTGATGGCGCGCGCGTCGTCCTCAAGTGGCGTGGAGGTGAAGGCAATGGCCCCTGAACTCATAGACATCCGCTCCTTGGCTTGGCCACCGGTGCGGTTTTCTCGTCTGCCAGTGGCCGTGGAATGGCAGCATAACAGAAAACGAGCAGAGTCTAAGCAGTATCCCATATCCCAAACATTTTTTGCATTCGCACACAATTGGACAAATTGCCCACTATCCGACTCTGTGCAGAGTCTTTAGGCGCGCGCCATGGCTAACCCTCCCTCCCCCAACAGGATCAGGCTCTTGCGCTGGTCCGCTCCGATTCTTGCGGCGCCGCTGGCGGGCTGCAACTGGGTCGTGATGAACCCGTCGGGCGATATTGCGGTGCAGCAGCGCGATCTGATCCTGATCTCCGTCGCGCTGATGCTCCTCATCGTCATCCCCGTCATGGCGATGGTCGTGTGGTTCGCGGTGCGTTATCGCGCCACGAACGAAGCGACTGAAAAGGACTATGATCCCGACTGGGATCACAGCACCAAGCTGGAATTGCTGATCTGGTCGGCGCCTCTGCTGATCATCATCGCGCTGGGCGCGCTGACTTGGGTCAGCACCCACAAGCTGGACCCCTATCGTCCGCTCGACCGGATCGACGCGAAAACCGCGATCGACCCCAAGGTCAAGCCGCTGACGGTTCAGGTCGTCGCGCTCGACTGGAAATGGCTCTTCATCTACCCGGATCTGGGCATCGCCACCGTCAATGAACTGGCGCTGCCGACCAACGTTCCGGTCCGCTTCGACATCACCTCCTCGACCGTGATGAACAGCTTCTACATCCCCGAACTGGCCGGCCAGATCTACGCCATGCCCGGCATGAAGACGCAGCTCCACGCCGTCGCCAACAAGCCTGCCAAGGGCATCGGCTTCTCCGCCAACTATTCGGGCGCGGGCTTTACCCATATGCGCTTTGGCTATCAGTCGCTGGACCAGGCCGGTTTCAACGCCTGGGTCGCCAAGGTGAAGGGCAGCCAGACGGGCCTTGACCGCACTGTCTATCAGGCGCTGGCCAAGCCGTCCGAAAAGGCGCCGGTCGCCTATTTCGGTACCAGCGAAGCCAATTTGTTCGATGCCGTCGTCAACCTGTGCGTCAAGCCGGGCCAGCGCTGCATGAAGGAATTGATGCACATCGACCAGATGGGCGGCGCGGGCAAGGAATCGGCCCACGATACCAAGGGGCTGCAATATGACTTCCCCAACAGCCATGTGATCGACCAGGAAGACCGGAACAAGGGCCAGGAAACTGCCCCCGACGCGCCCGGCGCGTCGGATGCTCCGGCTGCGGATCACTCCTCTCACAGCGGCGCTGATGCGCACGCGCAGCATCGGTAAGGCCCATGACTGGCACAATGACAACAGCACAGATGATCTTCGGTCGTCTGACATGGGACAGCTTCCCATGGCATGAGCCCATCGTCGTCGCGACATTCTGCGCGGTGGTGCTGGGCGGCGCGGCCGTCGTGGCGGCGCTCACCTATTTCAAGCTCTGGGGCTATCTCTGGAAAGAGTGGTTCACCAGCGTCGATCACAAGAAGATCGGCATCATGTACATGGTGCTGGGCCTCATCATGTTCCTGCGCGGTTTTGCCGACGCCGTCATGATGCGCCTGCAACAGGCGCTCGCCTTCAACGGGTCGGAGGGCTATCTCAACGCCCACCATTATGACCAGGTGTTCACCGCCCATGGCGTGATCATGATCTTCTTCGTGGCGATGCCGTTCATCACCGGTTTGATGAACTATATCGTCCCGCTTCAGATCGGCGCACGCGACGTCAGCTTCCCCTTCCTGAACAATTTCTCGTTCTGGATGACAACGGGTGGCGCGGTGCTGGTGATGGCTTCGCTGTTCCTGGGCGAATTCGCCCAGACCGGCTGGCTCGCCTATCCGCCGCTGTCGGGGATCGACTATAGCCCGGCCACGGGGGTCGACTATTATATCTGGGCGTTGCAGGTCGCAGGCGTGGGCACGACATTGTCGGGCATCAACCTGATTGCGACCATCGTGAAGATGCGCGCGCCCGGTATGTCCATCATGAAGATGCCGGTGTTCACCTGGACCTCGCTCTGCGCGAACATCCTGATCGTCGCCTCCTTCCCCATCCTGACCGCCACTTTGGTCCTGCTCTCGCTCGACCGTTATGCCGGCACCAACTTCTTCACGAACGACTTCGGCGGCAACCCGATGATGTACGTGAACCTGATCTGGATCTGGGGTCACCCGGAAGTCTACATCCTCATCCTGCCGCTGTTCGGCGTCTTCTCGGAAGTCACCTCGACCTTCTCGGGCAAGCGTCTGTTCGGCTATACCTCCATGGTTTACGCCACCTGCTGCATCATGGTGCTGTCCTACCTCGTGTGGCTGCACCACTTCTTCACCATGGGCTCTGGCGCCAGCGTCAACAGCTTCTTCGGCATCACGACGATGATCATTTCGATCCCGACGGGTGCGAAGCTCTTCAACTGGCTTTTCACCATGTATCGCGGCCGCGTTCGTTTCGAACTGCCGATGATGTGGACCGTCGCCTTCATGCTGACCTTCACGATCGGTGGCATGACCGGCGTGATGCTCGCCGTGCCGCCCGCAGACTTCGTGCTGCACAACTCGCTGTTCCTGATCGCGCATTTCCATAACGTGATCATCGGCGGCGTGCTGTTCGGCCTGTTCGCGGCGATCAACTATTGGTGGCCCAAGGCATTCGGCTTCAAGCTCAACCAGTTCTGGGGCCATGTGTCCTTCTGGTGCTGGCAGGTCGGCTTCTGGCTCGCCTTCACGCCGCTCTACATCCTTGGCTTCATGGGTGTGACGCGTCGTATGCGCGTGTTCGACGATCCGTCGCTTCAGATCTACTTCGTCATCGCCGCGATCGGCGCCGCCATCGTCGCGGCCGGCATCGGGGCCATGCTGGTACAGTTCGCCCTGTCCATCTGGAAGCGCGACGAACTGAAGGTCGAAGGCGATCCGTGGAACGGCCGTACCCTGGAATGGGCGACCAGTTCGCCCCCGCCGGAGTATAATTTCGCCTTCACGCCGGTCGTCTATGACGCCGACAGCTGGGCGGACATGAAGCGCCACGGCTATCAGCGTCCGCTGACCGGCTATCAGGCGATCCATATGCCCAGCAGCACCGGCACCGGCGTGATCCTGGCCGGCCTGGCCACGGTCTGCGGCTTTGCCCTGATCTGGTATATGTGGTGGCTGGCCGCCCTCAGCTTCGTCGGCATGATCGGCTTCGCCATCTTCCACACCTTCAACTACAAGCGCGACTATTACATCCCGGTCGAGGATGTGACGCGTACCGAGGAAGAGCGTACGCGCATCCTCGCCGCTGGAGTCTGACTGACATGAGCAGCGCAACTGCAACCACGGAACCTCGGGCATATCATCTGCCCGAGGAACCGCACCTCCACGAAGGCCACAGCACCATGCTGGGCTTCTGGATGTACCTGATGAGCGATTGCCTCATCTTCGCCATCCTGTTCGCCACCTATGCCGTGCTGGGCGGCAATTTCGCCGGCGGCCCCGGCCCCAAGGATCTGTTCGACCTGCCGCTCATCGCGATCAACACCGCGATGCTGCTCTTCTCTTCGATCACCTATGGCTTTGCCATGCTGGCGATGGAAAAGAACAAGGTCAGCGCCACGCAGGGCTGGCTGTTCGTCACGCTGCTGTTCGGCGGGGCGTTCCTGTTCATCGAACTCTACGAATTCTCGCACCTCATCCATGAAGGCGCGGGTCCGGGACGTTCGGCCTTCCTGTCGGCCTTCTTCACGCTGGTCGGCACGCACGGCCTGCACGTCACCTTCGGTTCGATCTGGCTGATCACGCTGATGGTTCAGGTCGCCAAGAAGGGCCTGATCCCCGCCAACAAGCGCCGCCTGCTGTGCCTTTCCATGTTCTGGCACTTCCTCGACGTCATCTGGATCGGCGTCTTCACCTTTGTCTATCTGATGGGAGTCCTGCGGTGAGCGACGCTGTCCATCCCCACGACGCCCATGGCCATGGGCATCATGACGATCATCATGAAGAAGGCGCCCATGGCACTTTCGGCAGCTATATGATCGGTTTCGGCCTGTCGGTGATCCTGACGGCCATCCCCTTCTGGCTGGTGATGTCCGGCGTGCTGGGCGACCCCAAGCTGACCGGCATCGTCATCGTCGCCTTCGCGGCGGTGCAGGTGATCGTGCACATGATCTATTTCCTGCACATGAACACCCGCGTCGAAGGCGGCTGGTCGTTCATGGCGATGGCGCTGACGCTGGTGCTGGTCGTCATCGTTCTGGCTGGTTCGACCTGGGTCATGTATCATATGAACAACAATATGATGCCGCATGCGGACATGGATATGACCGGCGAAATGAACGCCGGCCACGACATGTCGACCATGGCGAACATGAGCGAAATGCCGTGACAACGGCGAACACCGGGGGGCGTGGCAAACGCTCCCCGGCATTCACGATCGGCTTGACGCTGATCGCCCTGATCCTGTTTTCCGGCTTAGGTGCGCTTGGCGCCTGGCAAATCCAGCGCCTTGGCTGGAAGCGCGACCTGATCGCCCGTGTCGATGCCCGCATCCACGCCGCGCCGGTCCCCGCCCCCATCACCGCCACCAAAGCCGACGAATATCGCCGCGTCACCCTGTCCGGCACCTTCCTGCATGACAAGGCCGCCCTGACGCAGGCCGTCACCGTGCGTGGCCCCGGCTTCTGGCTGATGACGCCACTGCGCGCCGCCGATGGCGCCGTCACCCTCATCAATCGTGGCTTCGTGCCCAGCCGCACCGCATCCTATGAGCGGCCGCAGGGCAAAGTGCAGGTCACAGGTCTGCTGCGCCTTACCGAGCCCAATGGCGGCTTCCTGCGCAGCAACGATCCTGCCGCCGACCGTTGGCATTCCCGCGACGTCGCCGCCATCGCACAGGCGCGCAACCTCGGCAGCACACGCCCCTATTTCATCGATGCGCAGCGCGGCCCCTCCCCCACTGCCCTGCCGATCGGCGGCCTGACCGTCGTCAGCTTCCCCAACAATCATCTGCAATATGCCATCACCTGGTTCGCGCTGGCGGCGATGACGCTGGGCGCCTATATGCTGGTCATGCGCCAGACTGGAAAAGATCGCCGGGAATGACCGCGCCGTCCGCCAGACGCAGGCGCTGGCTGCCCGGCCGGTGGCCCGCCGATGCAGCCGGGCGGCGCAACATGGTGCTGCTGGTGCAACTGCGCTGGATAGCCATTGCCGGCCAGATCGCGACGATCGGCTTCGTCCATTTCGGCATGGACATTCATCTGCCGATCGCCTCCATGCTGGTCGTGCCGTGCATCGCCACCGCCATGAACGCCGGCAGCCTGATGGTGCTACGGCGGCGCACCGACATCACCCATGCCGAACTGTTTCTGGCGCTGCTGTTCGACGTGTTCGCGCTCACCACGCAGCTCTATCTCAGCGGCGGCGCGACCAATCCGTTCGTCTCGCTCTATCTGGTGCAGGTCGCGCTGGGCGCCATGCTGCTGCATCGCTGGAGTGCCTGGGGTATCGTGGTGGTGTCCACGCTCTGTGCCGCGATGCTGGCCTTCATCTACCGACCGCTCGATCTCAACGAAGCGCTGGAAGGCCATTTGTTCGACCTGCACATCGTCGGCACATGGGTCTGCATCACCATGATCGCGGTGCTGCTGGTGCTGTTCATGACGCGCGTGAACCAGAATCTGCAACAGCGTGAAGCCTATCTGGCGCAATTGCGGCAGCAGGCGGTTGAGGAAGAACATATCGTCCGCATGGGCCTGCTCGCATCGGGCGCCGCGCATGAACTGGGCACCCCCCTCGCCCAGTTGGCCGTGGTCCTGGGCGACTGGCGGCACATGCGGGAAATCAAGGCGCATCCCGCGCTGGTCGAGGAAGTGGGCGAGATGGAGGCGGCGGTCAAACGCTGCAAGACGATCCTGACCGGCATCCTGATGTCGGCGGGCGAAGCGCGCGGCGAGGCGCCGGAAGTCACCAATGTTCGCGATTTCATCGACATCATCGCGCGCGACTGGCGCAATGCCAATCCCGGCATGCCGCTACGCTGCGACTTTGGCCCGCACAGCTATCCCCGCATCATCGCCGACCCGGTGATCCGCCAGGCCGTGACCAACCTGCTCGACAATGCGCGTGAGGCCGGCGCCAGCTATATCAACATCATGGTCAGCCGCGACAGCCAATGGCTCCACATCGCCGTGCGCGACAATGGCCGGGGGTTCGATCCGGCGATGCTGGCCGATGTCGGCAAGCCCTACCGATCGAGCAAGGGCAAGCAGGGCGGCGGCCTGGGCCTGTTTCTGGTCGTCAATGTCGTGCGCAAGCTGGGCGGGCGCGTCGATGCCAGCAATGGCGCGGATGGTGGCGCGATGGTCCAGTTGCGGCTGCCTCTCGACACGCTGGCCATGGAGGAGGAAGAGGAGACTCTTCAGGAGGAGACGGGCGATGACGCATGACCGGCAATTGCTGATCGTCGAGGATGACGAGAGTTTTGCCCGTACCCTCAAACGCTCCTTCGAGCGGCGCGACTATGATGTGCTGCTCGCCGATAGTCTGGAAACATTGACCGCGGTGCTCGCCGAGCATCGGCCGGGCTTTGCCGTGGTCGATCTGAAGCTCGGGCCGCAATCCGGCCTCGCCTGCGTCCAGGCGCTCCATGCGCATGATCCCGCAATGCTGATCGTCGTGCTGACCGGTTTCGCTAGCATCGCCACCGCGGTGGAAGCGATCAAGCTGGGCGCGACCAACTATCTGGCCAAGCCGTCCAACACCGACGATATCGAAGCCGCCTTCGCCCGCGCCGGCGGCGATCCCGCCACGCCCCTTGCGCCCCGGCCGACGTCGATCAAGACGCTGGAGTGGGAGCATATCCACGAAGTGCTGAAGAATAGCGACTTCAACATTTCCGAAGCCGCACGGCGACTGGGCATGCACCGCCGCACCCTCGCCCGCAAATTGGCCAAGCGGCAGGTCGGCTGATCTTCAACGCTGTCGGAAATCTGGAGCGGGTGAGGGGAATCGAACCCCCGTCGTCAGCTTGGGAAGCTGCTGCTCTACCATTGAGCTACACCCGCGTCTGACCCGCCCATGGCGCAAGCCATGGGCCGCTGTCAACTCGGATCAGCCGTAAGGCGCGTCCGCATCGCGCGCCGGGATCGCACCGCGCCGGCCGATATTCCATCCCGCCAGCCGGTGCCCGGCCAATGCCGCATCGCGCGGACTGGCGCCGGCAAGACGCGCATGGAGATAGCCGCCGTTGAAAGCATCGCCCGCGCCGCTCGAATCGATCACATCGACACGCTGCGGGATTGCGACGACCTCGCCCGCCACCAGGCAGCCGTCGCCGCCCAGCTTGACGACGACATCCTTGCCTTCGCCCGCGCCCCAGCGCGTGGCCGCATCTAGCGCATCGTCCGCCTCCCCCATCTCGACCTCGTCGGCCAGGGTCGGCAATCCCATGTCGCTGACCGTGATCGCCCGGTCGCGCCAGTGGCACGCGGTCGCCGCATCGTCCCAGAGGCGCGCGCGATAATTGCCGTCGAAGGCGATCTTGCCGCCATGGGCGCGCACCTGCGCGCACAGGTCCAGCAATGCCTCCCGCCCGGCATCGGGCAGGATCGCCAGTGTGATGAGCGAAAAATAAATCAGGTCGGATTGGGCCGCCTGCGCCACCATGGCTGCGCTTTCAGGGAATTCGAACATGCGTCGGGCCGCCGCTTCGCTGCGCCAATAGTGGAAGCTGCGCTCGCCGGTCGCATCCGTCTCGATCGCGTAGAGGCCGGGCAGACGGCCCTGCGCCGCGATCACCAGCGACGTATCGACGCCCTCAGCCTCCCACTGGCCTAGCAGCTGGGCGCTCATGGGGTCGGCACCCAGGGCGCTGGCAAGACGCACCCGATCGCCTGCCCGGGCGAGGTGGATGGCGGTATTGATGACGTCGCCGCCATAGCGCAGGTTCCAGCCGTCGCCTTCGCTCCGGCTCAACTCCAGCATCGCTTCCCCAATGACCGTGATCGTCGCCTTCGTCGCCATGCCTGCTCCGCTCCCAATTTGAGCGGGCTTGGTGGTCAGAGCGGCGCGCCAAGTCAAGGGGGCAGACGTGATCCGCGCGTTCATCGCGTCACGGAACATTTGCACATGACCGCCGTTTTGCCGAAGGCAAAGGTGCAGCATCCGCTCGCGCCTGATTCGGGGACATGATGATTACCGCCTCCAACCATGAATCGGGCAACCGCTTCGAACTGCTGGTTCAAAGCGTGACGGACTATGCCATTTTCATGCTCGACCCCGATGGCATCGTCGCCAGCTGGAATACGGGTGCCCGCCGCTTCAAGGGCTATGAGGCCGACGAGATTATCGGGCAGCATTTCTCGCGATTCTATACGGCGGAGGAGCAGGCTGCAGGCATCCCTGCCATCGCGCTGCTGACCGCGCTGCAGGAAGGCCGGTTCGAGGCCGAAGGCTGGCGCATCCGCAAGGATGGCGGGCGTTTTTGGGCCAATGTGGTGATCGATCCGATTCTCGCGCCCGACGGGCAGTTGCTGGGCTTTGCCAAGGTCACGCGCGACCTGACCGAACGACGTGCTGCGCAGGAGGCCTTGCGCGAAAGCGAAGAACGCTTCCGGCTGCTGGTGCAAAGCGTGACCGATTACGCCATCTACATGATCGACCCCTTCGGCACGATCACCAGCTGGAACATGGGCGCCCAGCGATTCAAGGGATATGACGCAGACGAAATCCTGGGTCAGAATTTCGCCCGCTTCTACAGCGAGGAGGACAGGCTGGCCGGCCTCCCGTCCCGCGCGCTGCATACCGCCGAAACGGACGGCCGGTTCGAGGCGGAGGGATGGCGCATCCGCAAGGACGGGTCGCGCTTCTGGGCCAATGTGGTGATCGACCCGATCCGTACGCCCGACGGGCAATTGCTGGGCTTTGCCAAGATCACCCGCGACCTGACCGAGCGGCGCGAAACGCAGCACGCGCTGGACGAAGCCCGCGACGCCATCGTCCAGACGCAAAAGATGGACGCAATCGGCAAGCTGACCGGTGGCGTCGCACATGATTTCAACAATCTGCTGGCGGTGATCGTCGGCAGCCTGGACCTGGCGCGACAGCGGCTGGCGAGCGGCGGCGATATCAGCCGCTATCTCGACAATGCAATGACGGCGGCGGATCGCGGCGCGACGCTGACGCAGCGCATGCTGGCCTTTGCCCGCAAGCAGGAACTCAAGCTGCAAAGCGTCGATTGCATCGCGCTGGTGCAGGGCATGGCCGAACTGTTCCGCACTACGCTGGGCGCTTCGGTCATCATCGAAACCCGTTTTCCGTTGGCGATGCCTGCTGCCCATGCCGATGCGGCGCAACTGGAACTCGCGCTGCTGAACCTGGCAGTCAATGCGCGCGACGCCATGCCCAATGGCGGACGCATCACCGTGGAGGCGACGGAAATCGTCGTTGCACAGGATGAGCGGCCCGATCTGGGTGCCGGCACCTATATCCGCCTGTCCATGATGGATGAAGGCGAAGGCATGGATGCCGCGACGCTGGAGCGAGCGCGGGAGCCCTTTTTCACCACCAAGGGCGTGGGCAAGGGGACGGGCCTGGGCCTGTCGATGGTCCATGGCTTCGCGCAGCAATGCGGCGGATCGCTGAGCCTGAAGAGCGAGCCGGGTGCAGGCACTACCGTGTCCCTGTGGCTGCCCGTGGCGTGGAGCGAAGCGGATGCCCTGCCCATCGTCCAGTCGGGCGACACGGGCATAGCGGGCGATAGGCCGCTGGTCATATTGGCGGCGGACGACGACCATCTGGTGCTGACGAATACGGCGGGCATGCTGGAAGAATTGGGCCATACGGTCTTTCAGGCCTCGTCCGGCATGGATGCGCTGCGCCTGCTGGAACAGGGGCGGGTAGACCTGATCGTGACGGACCATGCGATGCCGGGCATGACCGGTGCGCAACTGGCCGACAGCATAGAGGAAAAATGGCCGGGCCTGCCGGTCATCGTCATCACCGGCTTTGCCGAATTGCCGCCGCACGCCTCCCGCCGTCCGCGACTGGACAAGCCGTTCCGGCAGGCCGAACTGGCCCGGATCGTCGCCACGACCATGCGCGCATCGTCCATGGAGGCCGATCCGGTTGCAAATATAATACTTCGCGACTGCTAAGGCAGTTTTTCAGAAATCGAACCGAAATATTGGAAAAGCGGCATTTTTCCGTCGCTCTTTGCTTGCAACATCGGCGCAGTTCGCCAATGGGGTCTTTATGCTGGACCGCACGGACATATCGCCCGCCCCGACGCCGACTTCGCATTTCTTCACGTCGTTGCGGACCCGGTTGCATTATCTCGACTGGGGCAATCCATCCGCGCCCACGCTGATCCTGGTGCATGGCGGGTTCGACCATGCGCGCAGCTGGGACTGGACGGCGCGCGCGCTCTCGCGCGACTATCATGTCATCACGCCGGATCTGCGGGGCCATGGCGACAGCGGATGGTCGCCGGACGGTTCGTACATGATGGGCAATTTCATCTACGACCTCGCGCAATTGGTGGACCTTCTCGATCGGCCGCCGGTCACGATCGTCGGGCATTCGCTGGGCGGCGCCATCAGCCTGCGCTATGCCGGCCTCTTCCCCGACAAACTGCGCAAGCTGGTCGCGATCGAAGGGCTGGGCCTGTCGCCGGGCCGGTTGCAGGAAAAGGCGGAGCAGCCCGCCCCCGACGTCTGGCGCGCCTGGATCGACGGGCGCCGCGCGCGCGCCCGCACGATGCCGCGTCGTTACCCCACCATAGAAGCCGCGATCGGGCGCATGCGCGAACGCAACGAGCATCTGACGGTGGAGCAGGCACTCCATCTGACCAGCCATGGCGTCAACCGGAACGAGGATGGCAGCTATAGCTGGAAATTCGATCCTTATCTCAAAGGATTGGCGCCGCAGGCAGGCGCGGATGATGAACTGCCCGCTTTCTGGCAGCGCATCACCTGCCCCACTTTGCTGTGCCTGGGCAGCGACAGTTGGGCGTCCAACCCGGAAAAGGACGGGCGCATTCAGCATTTCGCCGACGCCCGGCTGGTCGAGTTCGCCGACGCCGGCCATTGGCTGCACCATGACCAGTTCGATCGTTTCATCGGCGAACTGCGCAGCTTCCTAAAGGGTGAAGCCGGCGATAGCCCCACGGTAGTCAGCCTTTAACCCGGCGATGAAATCGGCGGTCGGCTGCACCTTGTCGACCGCGCCGATACCCTGACCGCAACCCCAGACGTCGCGCCACGCCTTCTTGTCGCCGCCAGTCATCGCGGCGAAATCCATGTCCTTCGCCTTGGGCAGGGCGTCGGGGTCCAGCCCCGACGCGACGATGCTGGGGCGCAGATAATTGCCGTTCACCCCGGTGAAGACGTCGGAATAGACGATGTCGGCTGCATGGCTGTCCACGATCATCTGCTTGTAGGCGGGATCGGCATTCGCCTCTGTCGTGGCGATGAAGGGGGAACCCATATAGCCAAGGTCGGCGCCCATCATCCGCGCCGCCGCGATGGCACGGCCGGTGGCGATGGAGCCGGACAGGGCCAGCGGCCCGTCGAACCATTGGCGAATTTCCTGGATCAGCGCGAAGGGCGACAGGGTGCCGGCATGACCACCCGCCCCGGCCGCCACCGCGATCAATCCGTCCGCGCCCTTTTCGATCGCCTTGCGGGCGAAGCGGTTGTCGATCACGTCGTGCAGGACGATGCCGCCGTAGCTGTGGATCGCCTGATTCACATCCTCACGCGCGCCCAAGGAGGTGATGACGATCGGCACCTTATACTGCACGCAGAGCGCCAGATCCTCCTCCAGCCGGGCATTGGTGCGATGGACGATCAGGTTGACGGCGAAGGGCGCGTCGGCGTCCGTCAGTTCGGCCTGCAACTGCTGCAACCACGCCTCGAACAGGCCGGACGGCCGCGCGTTGAGCGAGGGGAAGGCACCGACGATACCGGCGCGGCATTGCGCCATGACGAGCGCGGGCTGCGAGATGATGAACATCGGCGATCCGATCAGCGGCAGCGCCAGGCGCCCCTCCAGCAATGTCGGCAGGGTCATGAACCAATGTCTCCTCTCTTCTAGAGCATCATCCGATGAGATTGAATCGGATGATGCTCTAATTTGCTTTGTTTACCGCATTCTGCGAGCCGTCGGCTGTTCCAGCCGACTTCAGAATGCTCTATCTTCCCCGGCGCTAACACCGGTCGCGCCGGGGAAAAAGGCCAAAATCTACTGTATTGATGTATTAATACAGCAATGCTAAAATCCCCTTATGCGAACAGGCTGAGGAGCCGGACGATGTATAGCGAAAGCGATTTACAGGATGCCGTAGCGGCGGGTGCCATCCGCCCCGAAGTGGCGCAGGCATTGCGCGATCATGTGGCGGGGCTGCGCGCCACGCCGCTGGTCGATGAAGAACATTTCCGGCTGCTGACCGGCTTCAACGATATCTTCGTGTCGATCGCCAGCGTCATCCTGTTGCTGGCGGTCGGCTGGCTGGGCAATGCCGTGCGATTCGGGGCGCCGGAGCATCAGCCTGTCTTCATGTCCGGCCTGCTGGTCGCGGCCGTCAGTTGGGGCCTGGCCGAATATTTCACCCGGACACGGCGCATGGCGCTGCCCTCCATCCTGCTGCTGATCGCCTTCGTCGGCGGGGCCGCCTTTGCCGTCGGCGCGATCGGCATTCAGATGTTTCCGCGCGCGGGCGACAGCCTCGGCTCGTTGATCCTGTGCCTCGCGGCGGCAGCGGGCGCGCTGGCCGCATGGCTGCACTGGCGCCGTTTCATGGTGCCGATCACCGTGGCGGTCGGCGCTGCAGCCGCGGCCGGCGTGGGCGTGACGCTGATATTGGCGGCGGCGCCCGGCAACGGCACCCTGCCCTTTCTGCTGTTGCTGGCGGCCGGCATCGCCATCTTCGCGCTCGCCATGTGGTGGGACATGAGCGACCGGGCACGCACCACGCGCCGGTCCGACGTCGCTTTCTGGCTGCATCTGGCCGCTGCGCCGATGATCGCCCATTCGCTCTTCCATCTGCTGGGCGTGCTGGATAGCGATCAGATCAGCGTCGGCCGCGCCGTGCTGGTGGTCGCGCTCTATGTCGCCTTCGGCCTCGTCGCACTGGCGATCGACCGGCGGGCGCTGCTGGTGTCCAGCCTCGCCTATGTGCTCTTCGCCCTCTACGCCCTGTTCCGGCAGGCCGGCGCGGTCGAATTGTCCTGGGCGCTGACGGCGCTGGTGATCGGATCGGCACTGCTGCTGCTCTCGGCCCTGTGGCACCATGCCCGCGCCTGGATCGTCCATGGCCTGCCGGATTCGGTGACGCAGCGCCTGCCCTATCTGGACCGGGCGGCGGTTTAAGAGGGCGTACAGGGTCACGGTAAAGTCACCATCGGGTCAGGCCAGCGAAGTTCACACCGTCGCTGGCCTGTTGTTTTGGGCCTTTTGCGCCGGTCATGCGACGCCAAAGCAGCGGCGACGCGCCACCCATGCGCCGTCAGAGCGCCACTTCGATCATGGATGCGCGCCTGTCGGATCACGCCGACGCGCCACCGACGCGCCGTGCGGGTCATCATGGAGGGGCGTGAAAGACGGATGTGAAGCGCGCTCATCCGACAGGATAGATCAAAGATTATCCTACATTGGAAGGATGATGTGGGACACCCTTCTCCCCAAGAGGGAGAAGGATACGAAGCCTTACCGCGTAGCGGTTACGCAGAGTTGGATGAGGGGGATGGCGCGAGGTCAGATGGCTCTTGTGAGGCTGTCCCCCTCACCCAGCTTCGACTAGGCAGCAAGCTGCCAAGTCTGCGCAGCCCTCTCCCTCAAGGGAGAGGGGTAAGCAGATGGCTGCTCCCGACCAGATGCGGACTGTTCCCCCTCCCGTTTACGGGAGGGGGGATGGCAAGAAACCACCCTTCCCCGCCACTCAATCCTCGACGATCCGCAGCAGTTTGCGTTCGACCGGCGCCAGTACGCCCTGCAATTCCTGGCCGCGCTTCAATATCTGGCCGCCTTCGCCGACCAGCGTCCACATGCCCTGTCGGTTACGCAGGGCCGGTCGTTTTTCGATGCGATATTCGGGGCGTTCGGCGGCGCGGCGGAAGGCGCTGAAGATCGCGGCTTCGCGGCCCATGTCCATCGCATAGTCGCGCCAGTGGCCGGCCGACACCATGCGGCCGTACAGGTCCATGATCCGTTGCAATTCCAGCCGGTCGAACCCGACCTGGCTGGCCGCCCCATGCTGTGGAAACGGCGTCACATTCGTCATCAGGCCCGGTCACGCTCCCTGAACAGCCGCACGTCGCTGCTCCCATCCTGTCTCTCGGCCATCAGTTCGGCAAGCCTCTTTTGCAACTGCTCGACTTCGCACTGGAGCAGTTCCAGCTTCTGCTTTTCCGGGTCGAAACAATCGGTGCAGGGCGTGCCATAAGGCATGAAGTCGCGCTGATAGGCGGTGACGTCCACCAGCATCG
Source organism: Sphingobium limneticum (assembly GCF_008710155.1). Lineage (GTDB taxonomy): Bacteria > Pseudomonadota > Alphaproteobacteria > Sphingomonadales > Sphingomonadaceae > Sphingobium > Sphingobium limneticum. The sequence goes on along the minus strand of NZ_VYPZ01000014.1, from coordinate 15,114 downwards.
CGCGGGCGGGGATGCCCACCATGGTCGCGGCTTCGGCCACATCCTTGGTCACCACCGCATTGGCGCCGACCCGCGCACGGGCGCCGACCTGAATCGGGCCGAGCACCTGCGCGCCGGAACCCACGATCACGCCGTCATGCAGGGTCGGATGACGTTTGCCGGCGATGCCGTTGGCCGGATCGGTGCCGCCCAGCGTGACATTCTGATACAAGGTGACGTCGTCGCCGATCTCCGCCGTCTCGCCGATCACGGTGAAGCCATGGTCGATGAAGAAGCGCTTGCCGATCTTTGCGCCCGGATGAATGTCGTTGCCGGTCAGGAAGCGCGACAGATGATTGACCGCACGGGCGAGGAAGAAGAGGTCGGCGCGGTAGAGGCGATGCGCCACGCGATGGAAGGCCAGCGACCAGACGCCGGGATAGAGCAGGATTTCGGCACGGGACCGGGGCGCGGGATCGCGGCTCTTGACCGAATCCAGATAGGCAATGAGGTTGCGCACCATCGAACGTCCCTGATCGTTTCAACCGTTGTTATGAGCAACGCATATAAGGGAATGAGCCGGTCTTTTCCAGATGGCGACATCGCGCCCGCTTTTTAGCAATAAATAGAAACTTGCTTGGCCGTTCAGGATATTCCAATCATGAGAGTAGACAATTAGACATGACGACATGAAGGGTAGCGGATGATCGACACATTGGTCGCCAATTTCGGCGACATCTGGCCCTTCATCCTGGTCGGGTTCGGCGCACAGGTGATCGATGGCGCGCTGGGCATGGCCTATGGCGTCATTTCCAGCACGTTGTTGCTGACATTGGGCGTGCCGCCCAGCCGCGCGTCGGCCAGCGTCCATGTCGCGGAAACCTTCACCACCGGCGTGTCGGCGATCAGCCATATCCTGCACCGCAATGTCGACTGGAAGCTGTTTTCCAAGCTGATCATTCCCGGCGTCATCGGCGGCGTGACCGGCGCCTATGTGTTGTCGAACATCGACGGCGCGGTGGTGAAGCCGCTGGTGCAAATCTATCTGGCGTCGATCGGCCTCTACCTCATCTGGCGCGGATTCCACCTGCCGCCCAAGCCGCGCGATCCCAAATGGGTGACGCCGCTGGGGCTGGTCGGCGGCTTCATGGATGCGTCGGGCGGTGGCGGCTGGGGGCCGGTGGTGACGTCCAACCTGCTGCTACAAGGGTCCAGCCCGCGCCACACGATCGGCACGGTCAATACGGTCGAATTCATCCTGACCACCGCGATCAGCCTGACCTTCCTGCTGCATCTGGGCTGGGAAGCCTTTACCACCTATACGCTGGGCCTGCTGATCGGCGGCGTGGTGGCCGCGCCCTTCGGCGCGATGCTGGCGCGCCGTGTCGCACCGCGCACATTATTTTCGGCGGTGGGCGTGGTGTTGACGCTGACGTCGATATTCGGCGTGGTTAAATGGCTTGGACTTATCGGCTGAGTCTCTTATATTCGGCTTTCTGATCGAGGAAGCCGATAAATGTCCAGTTACCTGCCCACGTTGAAACAGCTGCAATATCTGGTTGCGCTGAAGGAACAGGGCCATTTCGGCAAGGCGGCGGACAGTTGTTTCGTCACCCAGTCGACCCTGTCGGCGGGCATCCGCGAACTGGAATCGCTGATCGGCGTGACTTTGGTGGAGCGGACGCGGCGGGTGGTGCGCTTCACGGCGCTGGGCGACCGGATCGTGGAGAAGGCGCATCGCGTCCTGCGCGAGGCGGAGGAACTGGCGGCGATCGCGCAGGCGTCGGGCAAGCCGCTGAGCGGGGAACTGCGCATGAGCGTGATCCCGACCATCGCCCCCTTCCTGTTGCCGCGCCTGCTACCTCGGTTGCGGAGCGATCGGCCCGAACTCAAACTCTATCTGCGCGAGGAAACGAGCCAAGCGGCGATCGAATCGCTGCGCCATGGCAATGTCGATTGCGTGCTGCTGGCCCTCCCCTTCCCCATGGGCGACATGGAGAGCGAAATCCTGTTTCAGGACCGGCTCTATGTCGCCTTCCCCAAGGACGAGCCGACCAATCCGCCCGAATGGATCGACCCGGACATGATCGATGAGAGCAAGCTGCTGCTGCTGGAGGACGGGCATTGCCTGAAGGACCATGCGCTGGCCGCATGCAACCGGCCCGACCTGCGCGCCAGCACGACGATGATGGGCACGTCGCTGCACACGCTGATCCAGATGGTCGACAATGGGCTGGGCGTGACGATGATCCCGGAAATGGCGATCGCCAGCGGGATATTGGAGCATACGAACATCACCGCGCGGCCCGTGGATTCGGCACGGTCGTCGCGCGATATCGCGCTGGTGTGGCGGCGTAACAGTCCGCGCGAGAAGGAATTTCACCTGCTCGCGGGGATTTTGCGCGACGCGGCGGTGACCAATTGCCGGTTGCCCGAGGCGGCCTAAGCCGTCCAACCCTTCGCTTTCGCCTCATCCTCCGCGCGGGCGGCGACCCATGCGGTGGCGCCGTCGGCGAAATGCTCCTTCTTCCAGAAGGGCGCGTCGGATTTCAGCCAGTCGATCAGGAAGGCGCAGCTTTCCAGCGCGGCGGTGCGGTGGCGGGACACGGTGCCGACGAAGACGATGCGCGCGCCCGGTTCCAGACGGCCGAAGCGGTGGATGATGTTGACGCCCAGCAGCGGCCAGCGGGCCAGCGCCTCGTCCACGATGCGGTCGACCTGCGCCGCCGTCATCGCCGGATAATGTTCCAGCTCCAGCGCGATCAGGCCGCCCTCGCCCCGCACGATGCCGGTAAAGCTGGCCACGCCGCCGCCGCCGAGCGCTTCCAGTGCGGCCAGTTCAGTAGCGACATCGAAATCGGCCGACTGGATCGCGACCCGCTTCATCCGCCGGTGACCGGGGGGAAGAGCGCGACTTCCTTGGCGTCACCGATCACGGTGTCGAGCGGCACGAAACGCTGGTCGATCGCGGCGCGCAACTTGGCGGGATCACTCAAAACTTGCGCATAGCCGCCGCCGCGCGTGGCCAACTGCGCGATTAGGTCGGCGACTGTGACGCCCGGCGCCGGGCGTTCCACCCGCTCCTCGTCATGGCCGATGCTTTCGCGGACCCAAGCGAAATAGACGATGGTGATCACACCGTCAGTCCATATGCTTGATGCCGACGCGCAGATAATCCCAGCCGGTGATCAGCGTCAGGATCGCGGCGGCCCAGAGCGTGGCGATGCCGACCAGTTGCACGAAGGGGAAATGCGGGACGGCGCCGGCGAGAATCAATGCGCCCAGCGCGATGATCTGAAAGGTCGTCTTCCATTTGGCGAGGCGGGATACCGGGACCGACACCTGCAAGCCTGCCAGAAATTCGCGCAGGCCCGACACCGCGATCTCCCGCAGCAGGATGATCATCGCGGCAGCGATGTGGATGCCGGCGATATCGCGGGTCGCCGCCAGCATCAGAATGACCGCGCCGACCATGATCTTGTCCGCGATCGGATCGAGGAACACGCCCAGTTTCGATACGGTCCCCTGCGCACGCGCCAGATAGCCGTCGAAATAGTCGGTAATGCCCATCAGGCAATAGAGGCCGAAAGCCAGCGCATAGCCGGTGGTCCAGCGCGCGCCCAGCTCAGCTGGCCACAGGAGTGCCACCAGCAGCGGCACGGTGAAGATGCGCGAAAGCGTCAGCAAATTGGGCAGCGTCAGCATGGCCGCGAAGTGCCACAGTCCGGGTCGGGGCACAAGCCAGACTGTATCCCGTTCAACGCTATTGGACATGGACGTCGCCAGCGGCTAGACCCCGCCCCGGTCGCTAACGGGAAAGAAGACCCCCTTATCCATGCAAGCCTCTCTCAGGCTCTTGAACAAGCGCCGCTTTCTGCCGCTTTTCATCACTCAGCTGCTGGGTGCGTTCAACGACAATCTGTTCAAGAACGCGATGGTGCTGTTCGTCGTGTATCAGGTGTATAACGACGAACGGTCGGAAACCTGGTTCAGCGCGCTGGCCACCGGCGTCTTCATCCTGCCCTTTTTCCTGATGTCCGCGCTGTCGGGCCAGTTGGCCGACCAGCGCGACAAGGCCGTCATCATCCGATGGGTGAAGGCGGCGGAAATCGGGATCATGGTGGTGGGCGCGACGGGACTCGCGCTGATCTGGAGCGGGATCGCCATCCATACGCTGGCCATACCGCTGCTGCTGGCCGCGCTCTTCGCCATGGGCATCCACTCGACCTTCTTCGGCCCGATCAAATATGCGATCCTGCCCCAGCATCTGCATGACGACGAAGTGTTGGGCGGCACGGGACTGGTCGAGGCCGGCACCTATATCGCGATTCTGGCCGGCACGATTCTGGCCGGCATCATCCCGGTTCAGGTCGCCGCCGTCGGCATCATCATCACCGCGCTGATCGGCTATGTCGCCGGGCGCAAGGTGCCGCCGGCCCCGTCGCTGCTGGAAGCGCAGCCGATCGATTTCCACATCATCCGGTCCTCGGTCCGGCTGGTGCGCGGCACGATGCATATCCGCCGCCTGTTCCTGGCTATCATGTCGATCAGCCTGTTCTGGGCGGTAGGCTCCATCCTGTTCATCCAGTTTCCGCCGCTGGTGAAGAATGTGCTGACCGCCGACAAGCCGGTCGCCAGCCTGTTCCTCGCCATCTTCTCGATCGGCATCGCCATCGGTTCGATCGCGATCAATCGGCTGTTGCAGGGCCATGTATCGGCCAAATATGCCCCCGCCTCCGTCATTGGCATGGGCCTGTGCATCGTCGCCTTCCACATCGTGTGCGATCTGTGGACGCCGGCCGCCAATGGCCAGATGCTGTCGCTGACGGGCTTCCTGTCCCATCCGCTCGCCATTCCGCTGTCCTTCTGCCTGCTGGGCGTCGCGACGTTCGGCGGCATGTTCGTGGTGCCGCTCTACGCCTTCCTGACCACCACGGTCGAAAAATGCGAAGCGGCGCGCACCGTGGCGGCGAACAATATCGTCAATTCGGGCGCGATGGTGATCGGATCGCTCTGCGCCATTGGCCTCAGCATCGCGGGCGTATCGGTGGTGATGCAGTTGCTGCTGGTCGCGATATTGACGCTGCCCTGCGCGGCCATGGCCTGGGCGCTGCACAAGGCCTGTGACGGGCCCTTATGCCATTGACCGAGCGCCCGGTCCGCTATTCAGAAAATGAAGCTGTAGAAGGCCGTGAAAAAGGCCACGAAGCTCAGGCCGAACAGCTTCCAGTCGCTGTCGTCATTGCTGAGGCGCCTGGCGCGCGCGGAGCCTTTTTCGGCCACGCGCAGCACATGGGCCGGCAGCCGCTGGCGAAAAGGATGGCGGGCCGATTCGGTGGTGAGGACGAGAGGTCGGTTTCGCATGACCGCGGGTTAACGAAATATTTACCATTAAGGCCAGTGCATTTTGTGGTTAAAATCGGCCTGTCCCGGTGCGGGACAGACTTGACTGTATGATGTGAATAATACAGCATGAACGAAGAGATGAACGAGTCCCACCCTGTCGATGCCCCCGCCGCGTCGGAACGCCCCTTTGGCGCCGGCCCGCCCAGCGCTTTCGCGCGTCCAACGCCCTGGCGCCGACGGGTGCAGATTGCCGGATGGGTGGCGGCGGCCGGCCTGGCCGTGCTGATGATCATCATCGCCTGGCTGGCGGTCACGGCGCCGCTATCGCGATCGCTCAAGCCCATCGCTCCGCCCGCGATCAGCCTGATGTCGGCGGACGGCCATCTGATCGCCCGACGCGGCGCGGTGATCGACAAGCCGGTGACGGTCGCCGAATTGCCCGCGCATGTGCCGCAAGCGTTCATGGCGATCGAGGACAGGCGCTTCCAGAGCCATTGGGGCGTCGACCCGCGCGGCATCGCGCGCGCCATGTGGCATAATATCTGGTCGGATGGATCGTCGCAGGGCGGCAGCACCATCACGCAGCAGCTGGCGAAGGGCGTGTTCCTTTCCAGCGACCGGACCTTCGGCCGCAAGGCGCGCGAGGCGCTGATCGCGATGTGGCTGGAAGCCTGGCTGACCAAGGACCAGATCATGGAGAGATATCTTTCCAACGTCTATTTCGGCGACAATGTGTACGGGCTACGCGCCGCGGCGCTGCATTATTTCAACCGGTCGCCCGACCGGCTGACCATTCCGCAAGCGGCGATGCTGGCGGGGCTGTTGAAGGCGCCGTCGCGGCTTGCCCCCACGTCCAACCTGAAGGGCGCGCGCACCCGCGCCGCGCTGGTGACGCAGGCGATGGTCGATGCCGGCTATATCAGCCAGGCGGAACGCAATGCCCTGGCCCCGGTGCGGCTCAACGTGCATGACGATCCCGATCCGACCAGCGGCACCTATTTCGCCGACTGGGTGCTGCCGCAGGCGCGCGACCGGGCCGGCGCCGTCTATGGCGAGCAGGAGGTGGCGACCACGCTCGACTGGCGTATCCAGCGGCTTGCCGAAGCGGCGATCCGTCGCGCACCGCTGGGCGGCGCACAGGCGGCTTTGGTGGCGATGAAGCCCGATGGCAGCGTCGTCGCCATGGTCGGCGGCAAGAATTACGAGAAGAGCAGCTTCAACCGCGCGGTGCAGGCCAAGCGTCAGCCTGGGTCTACCTTCAAGCTGTTCGTCTATCTCGCCGCGTTCCGTGCGGGCATGACGCCGGACGACATGATCGACGATACGCCGATCACCACCGGCACATACCGCCCGGCCAATCATAGCGGCAAATATCGCGGGCGCATCACCCTGCGCCAGGCTTTTGCCGCGTCCAGCAATGTCGCGGCGGTGCGGCTGACGCAGAAGGTCGGCGTCGACAATGTCATCAAGGTCGCCCGCGACCTGGGCGTCACCGCGCCGCTGACCGAGGATCTGAGCCTGGCGCTCGGTACGTCGGAAATTCCGCTGGTGGAGCTGGTGGAGGCCTATGCCTCGGTCGCGGCGGGCGCCTATCCGGTGGTCGCCCATGGCCTGCCGCCCGAGGAGCAGGGCTGGTTCGAGAAATTGATGCAGCGCCAGCGCAAGTTCAGCGACGATCAGCTGGAAATGATCCGCGACCTGCTGTCGTCGGCCGCCAATCGCGGTACCGGCAGCGCGGCGGCGCTGCGCACCAGCACCTTTGGCAAGACCGGCACGACGCAGGACAGCCGCGATGCCATCTTCGTGGGCTATGCCGGCGGGCTGGTGACGGCGGTGTGGATCGGCAATGACGACAACGCCCCCCTGCCCGGCGGCGCGGCCGGTGGCGGCGTCCCCGCGCGCATCTGGCGCAATTTCATGAGCGGCGCGATCAACGAGCCGGTCGAGGATACGTCCGATGCCGAGCAAGACCCCGATCTGGTCAACGCCATCGCAAACGTGACGGTGGAAACCGGGATCGGCAATGTCGGGCTGGGCGTGGATGAAGGCGGGATGACGGTGAATATCGGCGGGGGGCAGATACGCCTGCCGGTGGATCAACCCGCTGCGCCACCAACCGCGCCACCACCCCGAATCGCGCCGACGCAGCCGGGCGAAGGCGAGTATGGCGGGCCGCAATAGGGGGCGGTGCGGCTGATTTGGGTGGTTAGTCCATACCGTCATCCCAGCGAAGGCTGGGATCTCAGGCAGACGCACGCTGCGTCAACGGATAGCGCAAGACGGCTGGCCTTCTCTACTACCGCCTGAGACCCCAGCCTTCGCTGGGGTGACGGCTATGGGACAGGTCAAAATGACCACCTGACGTCTGGCTTTTGTCGGAAGCGGCTAACCAAATCCTCCCCTAGAAGGCGAGGATTTGCAACAGCTTATGATCGTAGCCCGCCGCCTGATTCCCAAAAAGAAAAAGGCCCCCGCAACGCGGAGGCCCCTTCCCTGATATTCGCAATGGGCGAACCGATCACATATGGATCGGCTTGCCCCGAACGGCCATGGCCGCTTCCTTGATCGCTTCGCTGTGCGTCGGGTGCGCGTGGCAGGTATAGGCGATGTCTTCGCTCGACGCGCCGAATTCCATGGCCTGCGCCGCCTGCGCGATCATCGTGCCGGCAACGGTCGCGATGATCCATACGCCCAGCACCTTGTCGGTTTCGGCGTCGGCGATGATCTTCACGAAACCGTCTGGCTCGTGATTGGTCTTGGCGCGGCTGTTCGCCATCATCGGGAATTTGCCGACCTTGATCGCGCCCTTTTCCTTGGCCGCTTCTTCGGTCAGGCCCACGCCCGCGATTTCCGGTTTGGTGTAGACCACCGAGGGGATCACGTCATGGTTCACGATGCCGGTCAGGCCCGCGATATTCTCGGCCACGGCAATGCCTTCGTCCTCGGCCTTGTGCGCCAGCATCGGACCGGGGATGACGTCGCCGATCGCCCAGACGCCCGGAACCTTGGTCGCGAAGTCATGATCGGTTTCGATCTGGCTGCGCGCATTGAGTTCCAGACCGATCTTGTCGAGGCCAAGCCCTTCGGTATTGGGACGGCGACCGATCGACACGAGGACGACATCGGCCTCGATCTTTTCAGCATCGCCACCGGCAGCCGGTTCGACGGTCAGGGTCACGCCCTTCTTGCCGACTTCGGCGCCCGTGACCTTCGTGCCGAGCTTATAGTCGAAGCCCTGCTTCTTGAAGATCTTGTTGGCTTCCTTGCGGACTTCGCCGTCCATGCCGGGCAGGATCTGGTCGAGATATTCGACCACGGTGACCTTGGCGCCCAGGCGCTTCCACACGCTGCCCAATTCCAGACCGATGACGCCGCCGCCGACGACGACCAGATGGCCCGGCACCTTGTCCAGTTCCAGCGCGCCGGTCGAATCGACGATCTTGCCGCCTGCATTATCGACCGCCACGCCCGGAAGCGGCGCGACCGACGAACCGGTGGCGATGACGATATTCTTGGCCGTCACCTTTTCGCCGTTCACTTCGACGGTGTTGGCGCCGGTGAAGCTGGCCAGGCCCTTGAGCCAGGTCACCTTGTTCTTCTTGAACAGATATTCGATGCCGCCGGTCAGGCCCTTGATCGCGTCGACGCGCTGGCCCTGCATGGTGGGCAGGTCTAGGCTCATCTTGTCGATCTTGACGCCCAGCTTGGCGAGCGCGCCGTTGGCGGCCTCGTCATAGAGTTCCGACGCGTGCAGCAGCGCCTTGGACGGGATGCAGCCCACATTGAGGCAGGTGCCGCCCAGCGTTTCGCGGCTTTCGGCACAGGCGGTCTTGAGGCCAAGCTGCGCCGCGCGGATCGCGGCGACATAACCACCGGGCCCGGCGCCGATTACCAGGACGTCATAGTCGAAGTCACTCATTTCACGAATCTCCCACGCGACCCAGCTTGCTCAGATTACAGCCGGTGCCGCGACATTCCGCCAGACGGTCGGAAAGAAATTGGATACGGCCGCGCGTCGTGCTGAGCGCGCAGTCGATATTGACGGCGTTCGAATTGCCTTCGCTGCGATAGCATTGCTTGTCCCGCGCGGCGATCCAGCCACGCTGACCATCACGCAACACCTGCTTTTGGGCCGGGTTCAACAGCTTCATCAACGCCACGTAATTTTCGTTCAACTGGCGATCCAGGTCCATATAGACCTTGGCGAAGCAATAGACGTTGTCGAACCCGTTCCGAGGCGCATCGCAACTGGCGGCATAGGCGGAGACGGGCAACAGAAACGCAATCGCTACGGCAATTCCAAATTTTCTCATTCCGTCCTCCATCCTATGGCCGCCTTATGCCTGCTGACTTCTTACAGGTCGATCAGCAGACGGGTCGGATCCTCGATAGCGTTCTTCACCGCGACGAGGAAGGTCACCGCTTCGCGACCGTCGACCATGCGATGGTCGTAGCTGAGTGCCAGATACATCATCGGACGCGCCACGATCTGACCATTGCGGACGACCGGGCGTTCCTCGATGCGGTGCAGGCCCAGAACCGCCGACTGGGGCGGGTTGATGATCGGGCTGGACAGCAGCGAACCGAACACGCCGCCATTGGAGATGGTGAAGGTGCCGCCCTTCATATCTTCCATGGTCAGCTTGCCTTCCTTGGCCTTCTTGCCAAAGCCGCCGATGGTCTTTTCGATGTCCGCGACGCTCAGCGCCTCGGCATTGCGGATGACCGGAACGACGAGGCCGGTGGGCGCCGACACGGCGACCGAGATGTCGCAGAAATCATTATAGACGATTTCGTCGCCTTCGATCTGTGCGTTCACGCCCGGAATGTCGCGCAGCGCCATGCAGACGGCCTTCGTGAAGAAGCCCATGAAGCCCAGACGGACGCCATGCTTCTTTTCGAAGAGATCCTTATATTTGGCACGCGCTTCGATGATGTTGGTCATGTCGACGTCGTTATAGGTCGTCAGCAGCGCAGCGGTGTTCTGCGCTTCCTTCAGACGCTTGGCGACGGTCTGACGCAGGCGGGTCATCTTGACGCGTTCCTGCTTGCGGCTGGGGCCAGCGGCAGGCGCGTCGGCGGCAGGCGCAGCGGCAACGGCCCCTGCGGCAGCCTTGGCCGTGCCGGCGGCGGCAGCGGCGGTGACGTCGTCCTTGGTCAGACGGCCGTCCTTGCCGGTGCCCTTGATCTTGCTGGGGTCAAGGCCATGTTCCAGCACCAGACGGCGAACCGCCGGCGACAGGGTCAGGTTGCCGCCATCTTCGTCGTCCGAAGCGGCAGGGGCCGAGGCGGCCGGTGCCGGCGCAGCGGCTTCCGCCTTGGCGGCGGGTGCAGCAGCGGCAGGCGCAGGCGCGGCAGCGGCCGAACCGCCTTCGTTCACATAAGCCAGCAGCGCGCCGACTTCGACGGTGTCGCCTTCCTTGGCGATGATGTCGCCCATGACACCGGCGACGGTCGAAGGCACGTCGACCGCGACCTTGTCGGTTTCGAGGGAAACGATGGGCTCGTCGACCTTGACGGCTTCACCGGGCTTTTTGAGCCACTGGCCCACGGTTGCTTCGGTAACGGATTCGCCCAGAGTTGGGACTTTGACTTCGGTAGCCATGAGCTTGATCAGCCTTTCTTCTGGCGACGGATTTCTTCACGGACGCTGTGACCCAGCGCATCGGCGACGAGGGCACCCTGTTCGGACACATGGCGCGACGCCAGGCCCGTGGCGGGCGAAGCGGACGCCTTGCGACCGGCATAGCGGGCGCGCATCGGCGCCTTGCCGGCGTTAGCCAGCGCTTCCTCGATATAGGGTTCAACGAAGAACCATGCGCCGTTGTTGCGCGGTTCTTCCTGACACCAGACGACCTCTTCCAAATTGGTCATGCGCTCGATGCGCTTGGCCAGGGCTTCGGTCGCGAACGGGTAGATTTGTTCGATACGAACGATCTGCACGTCGCTGTCGCCGGCGGCGTCACGGGCGTCCATCAGGTCGTAGAACACCTTGCCCGAACACAGGATCAGGCGCTTGGTATCCTTGTCGGCCGACCCGTTGGGGTCCGACAGGATGCGCTTGAAGTGCGTCTGGCCCAGGAAATCCTCGGCCTTGCTGACCGCGCCCTTGTGACGCAGCAGCGACTTGGGCGCCATGATGATGAGCGGCTTGCGGAAGGGCCGCAGCATCTGACGACGCAGCGCGTGGAAGTAGTTGGCCGGGGTCGTGATGTTCGCGACCTGGATATTGCCTTCGGCGCAAAGCTGAAGGAAGCGTTCCAGACGCGCCGAGCTATGCTCCGGACCCTGCCCTTCATAGCCGTGCGGCAACAGGCAGACGAGCCCGTTGGAACGCAGCCACTTGGTTTCCGACGAAGCGATATACTGGTCGAAGATGATCTGCGCACCATTGGCGAAGTCGCCGAACTGCGCTTCCCAGATCACCAGAGCCTTCGGATCGGCCAGAGCATAGCCATATTCGAAGCCGAGCACGCCATATTCGGACAGCGGGCTATCCAGCACCTCGAACCGGCCATGCGGCACGGTCGACAGCGGGATATATTTGTTTTCGCTGTCCTGATCGGTCCAGACCGCATGACGCTGGCTGAAGGTACCGCGTCCGGAGTCCTGACCCGACAGGCGCACGCCATAGCCTTCCGACAGCAGCGAGCCGAAGGCCAGAGCCTCACCGGTCGCCCAGTCAAAATTCTCGCCGGACTTGAACATTTCCGCCTTGGCAGCGAGCACGCGCGTCAGCGTCTTGTGGACGTTGAGCCCTTCCGGAACGGTCGTCAGCGTCTTGCCCAGGCCGTCGAACAGCTTGTTGCTGATCGCGGATTCGACGCTCTGGCGCGAGGTTTCCGCGTCAGCCGGCTTGTGCAGGCCCGACCAGCGACCGGCGAACCAGTCCGCCTTGTTGGACTTGTAGCTCTTGGACGCTTCGAACTCGTCTTCCAGATGATTGACGAAATCGCCCGTCACCTTGTTGACATAGTCGTCGTCGACCACGCCTTCATTCTTCAGCCGCGCCGAATAAACGTCGCTGACCGGCGGATGCTGGCGGATTTCCTTGTACATCAACGGCTGGGTGAAGCCCGGCTCGTCGCCTTCATTATGGCCGAAGCGGCGATAGCACCACATATCGACCACGACGTCGCGATGGAAGGCCTGACGATATTCCATCGCCAGCTTCGTCGCGAAGGTCACGGCTTCGGGATCGTCGCCATTGACGTGCAGGATCGGCGCCTGAACACCCTTCGCCACGTCCGACGGATAGGGCGAGCCGCGCGAGAATTGCGGGCTGGTGGTGAAGCCGATCTGGTTGTTGATGATGAAGTGGACGCAACCGCCGGTATTGTAGCCGGGGACGCCGGAGAAGCCGAGGCATTCCCACACGATACCCTGGCCAGCGAAGGCCGCGTCGCCGTGGATCAGCACCGGCAGCACCTGATCGTGCTTGCCCAGATCGTCGCGGAACGTCTGCTGCGCGCGGACCTTGCCCAGCACCACCGGATCGACGGTTTCAAGGTGCGAAGGGTTGGGGACCAGCGACATGTGGACCTTCACGCCGTCAAATTCACGGTCGGTCGAGGTGCCCAGATGATATTTCACGTCGCCCGAACCGCCGACATCTTCGGGGTTGGCGGTGCCGCCCGAAAATTCGTGGAAGATGACGCGGAAGCCCTTGGCCATCACATTGGCCAGGACGTTCAAGCGGCCGCGATGGGCCATGCCGAACACGATCTCGCGCACGCCCGAAGAGCCACCATATTTGATGACCGCTTCCAGCGCGGGGATCATGGATTCGCCGCCGTCCAGACCGAAGCGCTTGGTGCCGACATATTTGCGGCCCAAGAACTTCTCATATTGTTCGCCCTGGATGACCTTGGCCAGGATCGCCTTCTTGCCCTCGGGCGTGAAGATGATTTCCTTGTCCTTGCCTTCCAGACGGTCCTGAAGGAATTTGCGCTCCGCCACGTCGGCGATGTGCATATATTCCAGGCCGACATTGCCGCAATAATTGGCGCGCAGGATCGACACGATCTCTGCCACGGTCGCATATTGCACGCCCAGCGTGCCGCCCAGATAGACCTTCTTGGCGGGATCGGTCAGGCCGTGATATTCCGGCGTCAGATCGGCCGGCAGGTCACGCTTGGTCAGACCCAGCGGATCGAGATTGGCGGCCAGATGCCCGCGCACCCGATAGGTGCGGATCAGCAACTGCGCGCGGATGGCGTCGTCGGCGGCGGCAACGGCGTCGGTATCCGACACGGCCTTGCCCGCAGCCTTGGCGGCGGCCTTCACGGCAACCTGCATCTGCGTGGGGTCCATCGCCCCGGTCAGATCGTCAGTCTCGCTCAGCGGCCAATTGTCGCGCGCCCAGCTTGGGCCTCGCTCTGTCTCGAATTCCTGGTTCTCGTAACCCATTACCCTAATCCCATCCCAGCCGCGTGCAGTCGCGGAGCGGGAAAATAGCGGCCGGGGTGCAGCCCGGCCGCGTCATATATAGGGGCTGATTAGCCCTTCAGCACTTCGACCAGCGTCGAACCCAGCTCGGACGGGCTGGCAGCAACCTTGATGCCGGCCGCTTCCATCGCCGCGATCTTGCTTTCCGCGTCGCCCTTGCCGCCCGACACGATCGCGCCGGCATGGCCCATGCGACGGCCCGGAGGCGCCGTGCGACCGGCGATGAAGCCGGCCATCGGCTTCTTGCGGCCACGCTTGGCTTCGTCGATCAGGAACTGGGCAGCCTGTTCTTCCGCGTCGCCGCCGATTTCACCGATCATGATGATCGATTCGGTCGCGTCGTCGGCCAGGAACAGCTCCAGCACGTCGATGAAGTTGGTGCCGTTGACCGGATCACCGCCGATGCCGACGGCCGTGGTCTGGCCCAGGCCGGCGTTGGTGGTCTGGAACACGGCTTCATAGGTCAGGGTGCCGGAACGCGACACGACGCCGACCGAACCCTTGGAGAAGATGGAGCCGGGCATGATGCCGATCTTGCATTCGCCAGGCGTCAGGACGCCGGGGCAGTTCGGGCCGATCAGGCGCGACTTGCTGCCAGACAGAGCGCGCTTCACGCGGACCATGTCCAGAACCGGGATGCCTTCGGTGATGGCGACGATCAGTGGGATTTCCGCGTCGATCGCTTCCAGGATCGAATCGGCCGCGAATGGCGGCGGCACGTAGATGACCGAGGCGTCGGCGCCGGTCTTGCTCTTGGCTTCGGCGACGGTGTCGAAGATCGGCAGGCCGATATGGCTGGAACCGCCCTTGCCCGGCGTCACGCCGCCGACCATCTGGCTGCCATAAGCCAGCGCCTGTTCGGTGTGGAAGGTGCCGGTGGCACCGGTCATCCCTTGCGTGATGACCTTGGTATTCTTGTTAATGAGGATCGACATGTGTTTTCCGGTCCTTTGCGTTCCCCGGCGAAGGCCGGGGTCCAGTTCCTACATCAGCGACAGATAGAGATCGTTCCAGTCCGGATTGATCGCTTCGATTTCCCGAAGCTTCCATGCTCGTCGCCATTCTTTCATCTGCAATTCCCGACGCCTTGCTTCATCCAAGTTGTCGAAGGCCTGAAACCAGACCAGGAATTTGCAGTCATATTTTTTGGTGAAGCCCTCGATCAGACCATTGCGATGCTGATGGACGCGCTGCACCAAATTGCTGGTAACGCCGATATACAAGGTGCCGTTACGTTGGCTGGCCATGATATAGACGTACCCGGCTTTGTTCACTTACCCCTCCTGTTCCCCGGCGAAGGCCGGGGTCCAGTTCAGGTGTCGCAACTGGACCCCGGCCTTC
>NZ_VYPZ01000013.1 GCF_008710155.1 Sphingobium limneticum | reverse complement strand
TGCAGTCAGGCACCTACTGGTACCACAGCCACTCGGGCGAGCAGGAGCAGGGCGGGCTCTACGGCCCCATCGTCATCGATCCCGCGGGACCCGACCCGATCGCATTCGACCGCGAGCATGTGATCGTGCTCTCCGATCACAGCCAGATGACCGGTGAGGAGATCTTCCGCAAGCTCAAGCAGATGGGCGGTGCCTATTTCAACTATCAGCGCCCGACGCTGAGTGGACTGCTCGCCGGACGGGAAATGCCCCTCAAGGATCGCCTGAAGTGGGGGCAGATGCGGATGGACCCGGCGGACATCGCGGACGTCACGGGTTCGACCTACACCTTCCTGGTCAATGGCTTTGGGCCTTACGACAATTGGACGGGTCTCTTCCGGCCGGGGGAGCGCGTCCGGCTACGCATCGTCAACGCCGCGGCGCAGACCAACTTCAACGTCCGCATCCCTGACCTGCCAATGACAGTGGTGCAGGCCGACGGCCAGAACGTCCGGCCCGTCGAAGTGGACGAGTTCCAGATCGGGGTCGCGGAGACGTTCGACGTGATCGTGACGCCCGGCGACCGCGCCTACAGCTTCGTGTCCGAAGCGATCGACCGTTCCGGCATGGGGCGCGCCACCCTGGCACCGCGCGAGGGCATGATCGCCCCAGTCCCGCCGCTTCGCCCGCGCACGCTCCTGACCATGACCGACATGGGCATGGATATGGGAGGCATGAAGGGGATGGAGGGAATGTCGGGGATGTCCGACGAGAACCCGGTGGCGAAGCGCGGCCTCGACCCCACGGTCCAGCAGAACGCATCGCGTAACCTGTGGAAGCTAACCGGCTGGAAGGGACCGACTGACCACGGAGCGGTCGCGGTGGCGTCCGGGATGGCGGGCATGGCCGGCATGGATCATGGCAAAATGAACTCTGGCGCGATGGCGGGAATGGCCCACAGCCAAATGGGTGCCGGCGGTATGGCTGGGATGGACCATGGCTCGGGGGGCATGAGCATGGACATGAACATGCGCAACCCAAAGAACGCCCCCGGCGTCAAGATGGGGCCGGGGGTGCAGACCATCTCGCCGATGCCGAAGGACCGCACGGCCGAGCCGCCGCAGGGGCTGGAGGACGTCGATCATCGCGTGCTCACCTATCGCGACCTTGTCGCGCTGGATCGCAACCCGGACGCTCGTGCCCCGGCGCGCCAGTTGGAGATCCACCTGACGGGCAATATGGAGCGCTATATGTGGGGCTTTGACGGCCAGAAGCTCAGCGACCCCGCCGACCCCATCCCGTTCCGCAAGGACGAGCGCGCGCGCGTCACCCTGATCAATGACACGATGATGCCGCACCCGATCCACTTGCACGGGCACTTCTTTGAACTGGTGACCGGGCATGGCGACTTGGCGCCTCGCAAGCACACGGTGAATGTAGCGCCTGGCGGCAAGATGACGTTCGACGTGACGACCGATGCGGTCGGCGATTGGGCGTTCCACTGCCACAATCTCTATCACATGACCGCAGGGATGATGCGTGTCGTGACCGTTCGCCCGATGGGCGAGGAGAATCGCGATGCAGCTTAAGCTCCTCCTGATCGCGGGCGGCGCGGCGCTTGGCCTGGCAACGCCCGCGGCCGCACAGATGGACCATTCCAACATGCCGGGCATGAAGATGCCACCGCCCAAGACGCCAGCGGTGAAAAAGCCTGTCACTAAGAAGCCGGCAGCAACCAAGCCGGGCGCGCGCAAGAAGTCCGTGAAGCCCGCTGCCAGGTCGACACCGCGCGCGAAGGCGGGATCGGGGGCCAAGCCCGCCGCAGGCCGGTCCGCCAAGCCGCCGGCCCCTGGAACGGTCGTTGCCGATCCTCACGCCGGTCATAACATGACGACCATGCCGGGCATGGCTACGCCTGGATCCAACCCAAATCCTGGCGCCAGGCACGACATGTCGGCGATGCCAGATACCTCCGGCGGTGCTGCCCCCGGCCAGCCAAGTGCCATGCCGGGCATGGACCATGGTTCGATGCCGGGAATGGATCAGGGTTCGGGGGCCATGCAAGGCATGGCGGGTCATGACATGGAAAGCATGCCGCCTTCGACGACGGGCATGGCGATGGTCGGGACCAACCTGCCGGCCGGCGATGCTCCGCCGCCGCCTATCCCGACGGATCGGGCCGCGGACCAAGTCTACTCTGCCGCCGCTATGGCGCATTCGCAGCAGCATCTGCAGATGCACGGGGGACAGAATTTCTCGCAGGTCATATTTAACCTGGCCGAATACCAGGTCCGCGACGGTCGCGACGCCTATCGATGGGATGGCGGTGCCTGGTACGGTGGCGACATCAATCGCCTGGTTCTTAAAACCGAAGGCGAAGGGAACTTTGGGAGAAGCCTGGAAAGGGCGGAGCTGCAGGCGCTCTATGCACGGGCGATCGGACCCTTCACCGACTTCCAGGCCGGGATTCGTTACGACTTCAAGCCCAACCCCTCCCGTGTCTACGCTACGGTTGGGTTCGAAAGCCTGGCCCCAGGCTTTTTCGATGTGGAGGGCGCACTGTTCTTGTCTAGCAAGGGTGACGTGCTCGGCCGCGTTGAAGGGTATTACGATCAGCGTATCACCCAGCGCCTGATCCTCCAGCCTCGTCTCGAAGCGGAATTTGCGGCGCAAGACGTTCCGGAAGACCGGATCGGCTCGGGCTTGTCGGACCTCGAGCTTGGCTTGCGGCTGCGCTACGAGGTGAAGCGCGAGTTTGCCCCTTATATCGGTGTTTCATACGAGCGCAGAGTGGGCCGCTCTGCTCGTTTTGCACGCGAGGACGGCGAGGATGCGTCATCGACCAGCCTTGTTCTGGGCATTCGCACATGGTTTTGAGGCCGGTTAGTTTTTGTTGCGCTAACCAGGTCCAACAAGGAGAGTTCGATGTTTAAAGCGATTACGGTTCTGGCTGTGGCGGCAATGGCAACAAGCCCAGTTTTGGCTCAGCAGCCGATGCAAGGCATGGACCACTCGAAAATGCAGGGCATGAACCACCACGATATGCCTGGCATGAACACGCCCTTCATGCCCGCCGAGATGGAGATGCAGAAAAAGATGATGGCGGCCAAGGGGGCCAATGCAAGCGAGACTTGGACCCGCAAGATGATCGAGCATCACCGCGGTGCGATTGCCATGTCGCAGATCGTTCTCCGCCAGTCGCCGGATGCGAAGACCCGGCAAATGGCTCAGAAGTCTATTGCCGAGCAAAACAAGAGCATCAGTGAACTCCAGGCGATGCTCCGGGCGATGGGCAAGTCTCCGCAGTGATAACCTTCGTTCCTTCCGTCCTCAATCAGGGGGCGGGAGGAATGACCAAGGAGTTTTTCCATGAAGACAGCTTTGCGATCCGCGCTTACTGCCGCAGCCTTGTTGGTTCCGGTTGCCGTCAGCGCGGCCACCCCGATCGTTATGCACCGCGATCCCGGCTGCGGCTGTTGCGCCAAGTGGGCAGCGCAGGTGCAGCGGCAGCTCGGGCGCCAGGTGCGCGTCGTCGATGATTCCAATCGCCCGGCGCTGCAGAAGCGCGCGGGGGTCCCTGCGGACGTCTCGTCCTGCCACACAGCAATCGCCGATGGCATGGCTTTCGAGGGCCACGTGCCGATTGCCGATATGAAGCGGGCTCTCGCGACCCGGCCCAAGGGTGTGCGAGGCCTCGCGGTCGGCGGTATGCCGCTCGGCTCGCCGGGAATGGAAGTGCCGGGCGTCAAGGCACAGGCCTATGACGTGGTCGCCTTCGGCCCCGGGGGGCGCCGCCTGTTCGCCCGCCACGGCAGCTGATCGGCGGTTTTTTCAGGCTGGGGCGGCAGATGCGGTCGCCGCAGCTGGTGTAGCTCCACGGCCCAGTTCGTCTTGAAGAGCGGGCGATGGGTTTCACGAAAGGATTTGGCCGGGTGAGGCAAACGGGCATTGATGAACACGAAACAAGGGGTTGGGTGATGCGCGGTAAACGAAGCGGAGCCTTCGCTTTGCTCCTTGCGGTTGCAATGTCAGTAAGCACATCGGCAGCGGCGCATGAAGATCACGATGCGCTCGGGGCCGGGCCAGGTGCTAACAGCGCAGTCGAGACTCAGAAAAAGGATGGAGCAGACGCTGGCGACGGCCACATGGGCATGGGCTCTATGTCGACCGTGGACATGAACATGGGCGGCCGCGACATCGCCGGCGACGACATGGACATGGGCGGCATGCACGAGGAGACCGCCAACAAGAACAAGAGTTTCGGTGAACGGCTTGTGAGCTGGCTGGGCCGGCTGCACACCATGGTCATTCATTTTCCCATCGCACTGTTCATCGGTGCGTTCGGGGTGGAGCTGTTCGGGTTGTGGCGCCGCAACCGGGACTATCAGCATGTCGCACATATAATGTTGGTCGTCGGAGCGCTGGGAGCAATCGCGGCGGCGTTCCTGGGCTGGTTCGCGGGCGGGTTCTACCTGACCGACCGCAACCCGATCCTGATGACGCATCGCTGGCTCGGGACGTTGATCGCGGTCTTCGGCGTCGCGCTGGCTTGGATGGCAGCGCGCCACGGTAAGGTTCCCGAGCGGTCGCGGACGTTGTACTGGGTGGTGCTTGGCCTGATGACGCTCGCTATCTCCATCCAGGGGTTCCTTGGCGGAACCTTCATGCACGGCGGATTATACCACTTGGCATTCTGAACGGGTCCGTCTGTGCGCATAAAGCGGTCGTTTTCTGAACAGGGACGGCCGAGGGCGCGTCTTCACCGAGGACGCGCCTTTGACTGATCAGAGGTGGCCTGGCAAAACTGCACATCGGGATAAGTGGATTTTCTGCCTGCCGGCGGCCAGGATGGCCGCGTGACTGGAGTAGAGATGAGCAAACGACCACGCCGGAATCACAGCCCGGCATTCAAAGCGAAGGTGGCATTGGCCGCCGTGAAGGGCGAGAAGACGCTGGCGGAGCTGGCGCAGCAGTTTGACGTGCATCCGAACCAGATCACGCAATGGCGCGGGCAGCTTCTGGAAGGGGCTGCCGGTGTATTCGGGAGCGAGACGCGGAGCGAGGCTGCCGAGCCAGTGATCGACGTAAAGACGCTGCACGCCAAAATCGGTGAACTGACGTTGGTGAACGATTTTTTGTCAGGGGCGCTCGGGAAGGCGGGACTGTTGCCGAGCGCAAAACGATGATCGACCGTTCGCACGCACTGCCGTTGGCGCGGCAAGCCCGGGAGCTTGGGATCAGCCGGGGCAGCATTTATTATCTGCCCAGACCGGTGCCGCCTGCCGATCTCGCCATCATGCGGCGGATCGACGAACTGCACCTGGAGTTTCCATTCGCCGGGAGCCGGATGCTGCGCGACCTGCTCCGGCAGGAGGGCTTCAAGATCGGCCGCCAGCATGTTGGCACGCTGATGAAGACGATGGCGATTGAGGCGATCTACCGCCGCCCGAGCACATCGAAGCCCGCGCTGGGGCACAAGATCTATCCCTATTTGCTGCGCAAGCTGGCGATCGTGCGTCCCAACCAAGTCTTGGCGACCGACATCAGTTACATTCCGATGGCGAGGGGCTTTGTATATCTCGTTGCCATCGTGGACTGGTTCAGCCGCAACGTTCTGGCCTGGCGGGTGTCGATCACGATGGAAGCCGATTTTTGTGTTGAGGCTCTGGAAGAAGCACTGGCGCGCTTCGGCAAACCGGAGATTTTCAATACAGATCAGGGCAGCCAATTCACGAGCATGGCCTTCACCAGCGTGCTGCTCCGAGAAAAAATCGCCATAAGCATGGACGGCAGGGGCGCGTGGCGCGACAATGTCGTTGTCGAGCGCCTGTGGCGCTCAGTCAAATATGAGGAGGTTTACCTCCGGGCCTACGGCGGGTCAGCGAAGCCCGCGCGTCGATCGGTCGTTATCTGAACTTTTACAATGGAAGGAGGCCACATTCGAGCCTCGCCGCCAGGACGCCGGATCAGGCGTATTTTGACAACCTGCCGGTAATGATGGCAGCATGAATTTGGCAACCGATACGGGGCGTCACTCCGATCGGGCTACGCCCTCCCTGCATGACGCCCCGTATTGGCAAGGCAAGGAACCCGGCAGACGATCCACTTAACCATTGCCGATCCCTGTTCAGACAAACCCGGCCACCTCTCTTACCTCTCTTGTTCAGGTAGCAGGATTTGCTTGGTTTGATAATACTAGCGATATCGGTACAAGAATTCCTGAGGGCACCTTATGAATGGTGGCCTCAACCATCTTGCGGTATCAAAGGGGGAAACATGATTTTGGTATTGAGAGTAGCAGTAGCCACAGCGTTGGCCATGCCGATCGCAGTCACCGCGCAGCCTGAGCGAGTCGCGGATACAGGGGCCGTGGAGGCGGTGCTGTCACAGTACAAGGCGGCGATCAAGAAGCTCGACGCAAAGGGTACCGAGGATCTCTTCGCGGTCGACTCGCAGATATTCGAAACGGGTGGCTACGAGGGAACCTACACAACATACCTTGCCCATCATCTTGCGCCAGAGCTGGCGGCGTTCAAGTCGTTCACATTTTCTGACTACAAGGTCAGCGTTCGCTTTGAGGGACCGGTTGCACTCGCTACTGAGACCTACCGCTATCGGATCGAACCCAAGAACGGAGCCGTTGCCGAGCGTATTGGCGTCGCGACCAGCGTCTTAACGCGCGTGGGAAATAGCTGGAAAATCGTCAGCATGCACAATAGCGGTCGCAAGCCGAAAGGCTCCTGATCGGTCTGTGGCCGCTACTGCTTCTTCGCTGGATTTGGCGTAGGCGAGTGCGCTGTCGCGTTTGTAGAGTTCGTCGGGTGATCGTGCTCCGCTATGCCGGCATAATGGTTCATCTGATCCTCGGAGATGTCCGACGTTTTTTCGCTGCTGCCACAAGCCGTTACGGCTAGGGATAACAGAAACATGGCCGCGATAAGCGCCCTCGATCTTCTCATAACATAATACCCTTCGATGCCGAGCTGAACCATCATAGCTGATCCGGTGCTTGACTTGCTTACAATGATACGGTCGACAGCTTGCGCTAGACCGGCATGCTCATGATGTCCTTATACGCGGAAAGCAACCTATTGCGAACCTGCAGCGTCGCTTCGAAGGCGATCGACGACTCCTGCCGCGCGAGCATGACCTTTGCAATATCGACCTCTTCGCCGCGCTCATAGGCGACTGTCAACTGGCCGGCGCGAGCGTTGATGTCATTAATCTTTTGAAGCTGTGTTTGCAGTGTAGAGGTAAAGCCGCCTGGTTCCGTGCGTTCAGTCCCCAAAATCCTTTGGTTTGAGCCAGGGCCTGCAAGCGAGTCTGCACCGTCCGCCTTTCCAAGCACGGTATCCATCGCTGCTTCGAATTTTGCTCCCGCACCCCCGGGGCTACCAACAGAACCCGCGCTGCTTGCTACATTTCGAAGCGCCGCATTCCTGTCGAGGATGGCGCTTCGCATAGCCAAGAGGTCGTTGATGGAGATGCTGCTCATGTTCACCCCGGTGCGATTTTTAGCATTGCCATATAATGGCATCGCAAGCGTTAGAGGATAGTTAACGACGCTTAGGAATGATTGCTTGATCGTAAAAGCCGCGTGCCGATTCTCATAGGTTGTCCACCGTCAGCACCAATGGCACAGATTTGAGGTTGTGAATTAAGGAGGGTTGGGGCTTCGTCTTAATGACGAAGGAACGAAGATGAAGTCCAAACCCTCCTTGAAAAAATCGTCGCTGAAGGCCCCCTGTCCGCGATTTAGTGAAATATCTGTCCGGGATTTTCCGAAACACGCAGATCAAGCGACAGACCCTCGAGCATCGGCGCTTGCAGCACCGTAAGCTCGCCGCCTAAACATCAACCCCTGACGAGGCCCGCACTCCGCTAATTTACGCCGCGAGTTGCACCAAATGTTCTGACGACGGACAGACCGGCTATCGAATTTGTCGATGCACACCCGAACGTGATTCAACATCAGTGCGCCTTGGTATTGGCTAACAATTGGTAAGGCTATGATGCTATGCCCGGCGGATGACGCGCGCGCCCACTACGATCGACACGGCATTGCCCGCCAGCCGGCTGGCAACGGAAATCACGGCGGACAAGAATTTGCGGCTGTCCGTCACCGGCGAGCATGGAGTCGGCTGGCTGATGAAAAGGATGGAAGCGCGCGGGATCACGAGCATGTTCTTCGATCCCATGCCCGGCGTCGTCCGTGGCCCCGATCGTGTGACGCGGATGCTCGAGCCGATCATGGCGCGTGGGCATGGGGTACAGGTGCATTTCCACACCGAACGGCTGGAATGGTTTTCCGACTCGCCCGTAGACGGATGCCTAGGACGGCATATAGGCGATTTCGCGCTAGAGGGTCTGACGTTGCTGACCGGAAGGGCGCAGAATGCGCTGATCGAGGCGGAGGCGGCCGCAGGCCTGCGGTTCGCGGCCAGTCAAGGGCAGCATAGCTTCGTCGTGGCGACCCATAGTTTCGAGATGCTGTCGCATGACCGGCTCGCGCCCAGCCGGGTCCGCACGGACCCACGCATGGTTCAGCTGGCGTGGGCGGCAATCCGCTATGAAAATGCGCTGCAGTTCGCATGACCTTGCCCGTTGCCATCGTTCTGGGCGTGGACAGCGCCATCGGGCTTACGGTCGTGCGCGAGCTTGGCCGCCTTGGCGTGCCGGTTGTCGCCATCGGCAGGAGCGTAAAGGCGATCGGGCGCTATTCGCGACACACCGCGCGCTTCGTCGTGCGGCCTAGGGCGCGCGATCTGGCCGACTGGTTGCCCAAGGTGATTCGAGAAACGGGCGCGGCGGTGCTGCTGGCGATCAGCGAGGGCGATCTGATCGCGCTCGCTGATCTGCCGGAGGTTATCGAAGGCTGCCGCATCCTGACCCCGCGCGCCGACCGGCTGGCGGTGGTGCTCGATAAGACGCGCACGCTGGAAGCGGCTGCAGCTGTGGGGATCGCCGGCCCGCCAAGCTGGCAGCCGCTGACGGGTGAGGATTTCGCCGCGAAGGCCGCGACTCTGCCCTATCCTGCCATCCTGAAATGGAGCGATCCGCCCGCGATGTGGGCCGCGCTCGATGCGGCGGGCCTGCCGTTCGAGAAGATTGCCTACGCGACCGACGCCACCGACCTGCTGGCGAAGCTGGTACCCTATGATGCGCTGGCGGTGTGGCCGCTAGTGCAGGGCTGGTGCGGCGGTTACGGCTTCGGGCAGATGCTGATGATGGCGGGCGGGGAGGCTCGGCTGCGCTTCCAGCATCGCCGACTGCGCGAATTTCCCGCGAGCGGCGGCGTGTCCACCCTGTGCGCAACCGTTCCCCTGTCGGACCATCGCGCACAGATGGCGAAGTCCGAGGCACTGCTGCGTTATATCGGTTGGGAAGGGCCAGCGATGGTGGAATATCGCCATGATCCTGCGACGGGTACTTACTGGCTAATGGAGATCAACGGTCGCTTTTGGGGCAGTTTGCCGCTGGCCAGCCAGGCGGGGGCGCAATTCGCCTGGGAACAGTATCGCGCGGCGGTGCCCGAAGCTGGCGATGCCGCGCCGCCTCTCTATAGCAATCGCCGCGCCCGCTACGCGATCCCGGATGCCAAGCGGCTCGTACAGATATTGCGCGCACCCGCTGCCGTGTCCGTGCCGGGGCAGAGGCCACCGAGCCGTCTGCGGGAGAGCATCGCCTTTGCGGTGGAGTATCTCCATCCGCGCACCGGCTATTATGTGTGGGACTGGCGCGACCCGATGCCGCTGGTCGGTGACATCATTAGGATTTTGCGGGGACAGTAAGCATGAATCTTCCCCTGCAAGTGGAGAATTTATGCTTGAACAGTCCTCTCGATCAGCCCGCCGCCCAGCATGGGCCGTGTCCACGGGGTTCTCTAATCGCCACCGTCAACAGCTGATCCTTAGCGTTTCAGCGGGCGCGCCGGGCTCCAGGGTTCTCTCCGCGGTCGTCGCGCTGGACGCCGCATGCTGCCTGGTTGATGGCAATCCTCACCGTTGTTCTCGCCGGCAAGGGCGTAGGCATTCGGTGAAGGCCGCGGATCAGGCGGCTTTGCGTTGATCTTCGGCGGCGCACCAATTCCAGGGAAACAGTTCGTGGAGACGACTTTATGGGATGTCTGCGATCTGCGCGAGAACATCGGCGAGCCGAGCCTGAGGATCGATGTCGTTGAGCTTCGCCGTGCCAATGAGGGTCAACATGAAAGCGGTGCGCTGACCGCCGCGGTCTGACCCAGCGAAGAGCCATGATTTTCTGCCCAAGGCCATCGCAGGGTCATTCTGCCCATGTCGGGCAGATGGTAGAGTTTCATTATCGCTGGCATCCATATTACGGCGGTCGTTTTCGGCATGAAGGCCGCGAGGACCGGGCCAATGGCGCGATCATCCGGGTAGAGATCAGGCCGGGTGAGATCATCCAGGTCGCAGAGTGGATGCTGGACAGGGCGTTGTGCGCCGACATGGAGATGGGCGAACCGCGCGTTGCGGTGATTGGGCTTGTAGAGCTTCATGGACTGCTTACCGATCGCGGTTTCAGGCAGACTTCGACGGATGGACTCACGGCCATCCAGGAGGCGCGCCATGAAGGCACTACCACGACCCTCGTCGCTATCGATGCTGACCCAGCAGCTGAGCATGCCGCTCGATACGCCGCAGATGCGAGGCCTGAGCGAGGCGCAGCGAAGCGCCGTTGTTGCCAGGCTGGCGACCCTCTTGATGGCCGCAGCCGGCGTCGCGGCGAAGGAGGCCAGCGATGACGGGCAATGATCTCCTTCCAGTCACGGTGCTCAAGCGCAAAGCTGTGGTGTATGTCCGACAGTCGACCCCGGGTCAGGTCCAGAACAACCTGGAGAGCCAGCGCCGACAATATGAGCTTGTCGATGTTGCGCGACGCTGGGGATTTCACGATGTCGAGGTGATCGACGATGACCTTGGTCGGACCGCCAGCGGCACTGTCGACCGCCCCGGTTTCGAACGACTGGCCAGCGGCCTGTGCACGGGCAAGGTTGGCGCGGTGCTTTGCTTGGACGCATCGCGCCTTTACCGTAATGGCCGGGACTGGCACCACCTTTTGGAGCTGTGTGGCCTGGTTGAAGCGCGCGTGATCGATCTCGACGGGGTATACGATCCCTGTCGACCAAACGATCGATTGTTGTTGGGCATGAAGGGCAGCATCAGCGAGTTTGAGCTTGGCATTTTGCGAACACGCATGCTTGACGCGGCGCGCGCCAAGGCAAGGCGGGGAGAACTGCGCCTCAGTGTTCCGATCGGCTATATCTGGCACCGCGAATACGGCCTGGGGCTGGATCCCGATATCCGGGTACAGGAGGCGATCCGCCTCATCTTTTCGCGTTTCCGCGAGCTTGGCAGCGCCCGCCAGGTGCTGATTTCGCTGACAGCTGACAATTTCCATTTTCCCCGCCCTTCTGACGGGCGCAAAACGGTGTGCTTCGATTGGGTGCCGCTTCGCAGAAATAGCTCGTCATCGCGAGTTTCTTCTGAAGTGTCGCAAAGGCAGAAAATTCCGTTCCCCGGTCAAAGGTGATGCTCTGACGCGGGGAAAGGGGCAGCATGTGCAAGTGGTGCTGGATTCCCGACATGACGCCGGCAGAAAGCCGCCTGGGATTGCGGGCGACGACAGTAAACCGGCTGCGGCGCTCGACCAGCGAGGTGAGGTTGGCTTTGCCATATTCCAACCTGAAGGTCATCAGGCGCCTTCCCGATGACCAAAGCTCCTGCGATTACCGATTTCGGAAGGGCGTTTGCCAATGGTGTTGGCCAAGGGGATATGCAGACCGCGCGGCTTGCGCGCATAGCGTCGCCATCGGGATCGGCGGGCAACAGGCGGAAGGCGCCACAGGCCCTGGCTTCGTCCGTCCGGCCCATAGACGAACAGGTAGATGGTCTCATGACAGACGGCTTCACGAATACCGCGATGGCGTCGAAGATATCCCGCAATCTGCTCGGGCGAAGAAGCTGCTGACAAGCGGTCGGCGATATAGGCGGCAAGCTCGGGCTTTCGGGCAATCTTGCCACCACGCACCCGGCGCCTGTCGGCCATTGTTTGTGCGGCGGTCGGAAAATAGCCACGAAACATTGGCTCGTCATCGAGATGCCGGTTGCGCTTGAGGTCACGATAGATGGTCGAACGATGTCGCTGCAGCGCTGCAGCGCTGCTGAGATCTGCAGCACGGACCGTCCGGTTACAGCCAATTGATAAATCTGTCGCCGCTCGTCCAAACCCAGATGCTGATAGCCGTTCATCATGTTCCTTCCTGGAAAAGGGATCAAACCCCTATAAATCCTAGGATTTCGCACTTCGATCTAGAATCCACCCGCCAAAAGATTTAAGTTCGATAATAACGGTTATGTTAAATTCGGCCTAATTCCGGGGCGTCAGAACGCCAGTTCCGCCTGTCTTGGAACCGATCTCGGCTGTTCTTGTCGGTCGCCAATCAGACCGCGCGCGCACCCGGCCAGAACATAGACGGCTTGGCGCTGCGCACCGCGATTATAATGATCGACGCAATAGCCCTGATAGTGCCGCTTGAGCAAGCCAGCGCGCACGAGTTCGGATACCGCCCGGCTCACATTGGTTTTGCCCGACGCGCGCACTTGCTCACGGATGGCGTCGTCGACGATCACCGTGGCCTGATCGGCATCGGCTGGCAATGCGCCTGATATTGCCAGATCGCTTCGTATCCGCTCTTCCAGGGCAACGCGCCGGGGATCACGCTGGCCCATCGGGGTGAGCGCATCGCAAAGCCAGTCACGCAACGGAACGAGCCCGCCACCCTTTGCCACCAAGGGCCCGGCGCTGCCGTCGGAACGGGAAACCTGCGCAATTAGATTTAGCACCATGAAGGCGTAGCGCGGCCTAGACGAGGACCGCGCAAGCATCTCCAGCAAGGACGGCATATCCAGTTTCGGGCGGCCGTCGCCGATGATCGGAGCGTGCAACATAACAGGTCTGAATCAAGCACATATAGGGGGTTACGTGAATCCCCCTTCGCCGCCGATTTCATCATTTTGTCGGCTGTGACACTTTGCCCGGAGGTAAAGTGTCACGCGCGCCCCTTCATAATAGCACCGGCCGATTCGTACGAAAGACGACCTGTGCCTTTCTTGCGGGGCGTTGGGCGCTCGATGCAGCCGGTCTTGTTTTTCAATGGCTTCGCCGAACGACGACTGGACGAAACAACACCCAAAATGCGAACCGTTCGCATATGGGTAGTCTCGAAGATGCTGGCCGCTTGGGCGATATCACCGCATTCGAAGCCGAATGCCGGGAGGCGACGACGCTCGATCAGCTCAAATCCTTGCTCGATGCGATTGTGCGCCAGTTTGGATTCCGCTGGTTCGCATTGGTGCACAATGTCGATTTGAAGCGGACCACCCGCAAAGCCCTGCTGATCACCACCTATCCGGTGCGCTGGATCGAGGAAGTGATGGATGCCCACCTCTATCTTGAAGATCCAGTCCACGCTGCCTGCGCCAAGACCGTGTCCGGGCTCACCTGGGATCGGATCGGGGATTACATCGCGCCCAATGCTCGCCAGCGTTCAATCCTGGAGCGGGGACGCGCGCACGGACTGGCGGCCGGGTTCACCATGCCGATCAGGATGCGCGACGAGCCCGACGCGATGTTCACCATGGCGCGTCAAGGCGATGACCAGATTTCAAGCCCGGACCTTCTCTCTGCCCGATTGATTGGCATGGTTGCGTTCGACCAGGCTCGAACCCTTCTTGGTCCAGATAAACTGGCAAACGTGCCGATAGCGCTCAGCCCGCGCCAGATCGACTGCATTGATCTGGTGGCACAGGGCAAGAGCGACTGGGAAATTGGACAGATTCTGGGTCTGAGCCGCGACACGGTGCACGAATATGTCGAAGGCGCGCGCCGACGTTATGGCGTCCGCCGTCGGACCCAACTTGTGCTTCGCGCTGTCCGCGACGGACATCTCAATATTGAGGCTCTCGTGTAGCAAGTAGATCGGCGGCTTATGATCACCCTCGCCGAAGTGCAGGCGTTCTGCACTGTGGCCCGCGCTGCTTCGACCCCTCACGCTCTCCTACAGGCTGTCGAAGAAATTACGGCAGCAATGGGTTTCCGCTATTTCGCGCTCGTGCATCACATCGACTTACTGAACCCCGGAAGCACAGCCGTTCGCCTTGTCAGCTATCCGAGAGATTGGGTTGATGCGTTCGAGGAGGGCCGACTGTACGCTGCTGACCCGATCCATCGTGCAAGCCATACGACGACCATAGGTTTCGCTTGGTCGAAGGTAGAGGCCATGATCTCACTCCATCCGCGGGACCACGCGGTATTGGCAGCGGCTCGATCTGCGGGCCTTGGCGACGGATTCACGATCCCTGCGCATGTCCCCGGCGAGGTAAACGGTTCCTGTTCCTTTGCCATGCGCGAGGGCGAGGATCTCAACGAAGAGCAACTACCGCTTGTCCAGCTTGTCGGCAGTTTCGCATTCGAAGCCGCACGCAAGATAGCGCGCGCCACGATAGCCCCCATCGCGGCCGCGCCGCAACTCACCGAGCGGCAAATCGAATGCGTCGCGCTGGTCGCGCGGGGTAAAACCGACTGGGAAATCGCCAAAATACTCGGAGTCGGTGCCGAAACCGTAACACAGCATCTCAAGGACGCACGTGATCGCTACGGCGTCACCAAACGCACGATGCTCGCCATTCGTGCGCTCTTCGACGGCGCCATTAGCTTCACCGATATTCTGCGCTGACGATCCCTCCCCAGTTCTGGGGATAACATAGATCATGACAAGCTGATCGAATGATCGCCTCACAAATGGAGGTGATCATGGTTATTACAGGAAATGGGATTGAACAGGCGCTGAGCGACCGCGTATTCAGATCGATGTTTGAAGAGCGTAAGCGTGTGTTCGTTGATCTACTTGGCTGGGACATTCCCGTTCTGGCCTGTCGCTACGAGATCGATCAATTCGATGATGATGAAGCCGTCTATATCGTCATCACCGATGACACCGGCGAGCATGCCGGGTCCGCCCGTCTGCTCCAGACCGACCGGCCGCACATCCTCGACACTATCTTCCCCAATCTGTGCGATGGCGTACCGCCAACGGGTCCGAATGTTCGCGAAATAACCCGCTTCTGCTTGGCGCGCCGCCTGAAGGCTCGCGAGCGGCTCGCCACCCGCAATCGCCTCGTCTCTGCCTTGGTCGAATACGCCCTTAGCAATGGTATCCTGACCTATACCGGCGTTGCCGAATGGGCTTGGTTCCAACAGATCCTCGCGTTCGGATGGGAATGCCTTCCGCTTGGATTGCTGGACAACAGCGATCCACGCGGCCTGTCGGCCATGCAGATCAATATTGGCCCGGATACCCCCAACCTCCTGAGTCAATCCGGCGTCTTCGCGCAGATCCATCTGATGGATCTTGATCGCGCCGCAGCATGAAATTCGGGAGACATCGCATGGCTACCAAGCCGCTACCTGTAGGCGAGATCGAGGCCCACGGGTCAATTTACGAAACACTCATGCGCGAAGGCTTCTGCGTGCTTCAAGACATCATGCCCCCCGATATTGTCCAGTTGCTGGCGAGAGATCTGGCTCCGCACTTCGAGGCAACGCCGTTTTGCGAAGGTGGATTCTACGGCAGCCGTACCAAGAGGTTCGGCAGTCTGCTCAAACGATCGAACCATGTGTCGGCGTTCATCCAGCATCCCCAGATCATGGCGATCGCGCAAGCTGTGCTCAGTCCGTGGTGCGACACAATCCAGCTCAATCTCGCTCAAGCTCTCGAGCTGCATCCCGGCGCACTGCCGCAATTTCCCCACCGCGATCAGGATATGTGGCGGGGCCAAACTGGCGAGGTCGAATATCTCCTTAACGTCATGTGGCCGTTCACCGAATATCGGCATGACAATGGCACGACCCTGATCTGGCCGCGCAGCCACGCCGCAAATGCGCTTACACCTGAACCTCCCGAGGATCCCGTGGCCGTGGAATGCAGTCCAGGATCTGCGATCATCTTCCTAGGCTCGACCCTTCATGGTGCTGGCGGCAACCAGTCGCCGGGTGTGCGTCAAGGCATGATCGTGAGCTATTGCCTCGGATGGCTGAAACCATATGAAAACCAGTGGTTGGTCTATCCACCCGAGGTAGCACGGACGTTCTCTCCAGATTTGGCCGCTTTGGTCGGATACCAGCAGCATCGGCCCAATTTGGGGAACTACGAGGGGCGATGCCCATCTCTTCTGCTGGGCGAGGAACGCTCCGAGCATCTCGGCGCGATCGATGCCTTACGTCCAGATCAAACGGCAGCACTTGAGGAATTTGTTGAAGAACAACGCCGGGTCCGAGCCGCATCGAGCGAAAACTGATTCCAGCGCGCTCCCCCCTTGTGGGGGGATTGCCCGAAAACGCCGGACCGGGTTCAAAAGAGAGGTGATTTTCAACGGAGAGTAGTCGGCGCATTTTTAATGCAGCGGCGCTGAAAAGCGGAGAAATCAGATGCAGCGCCTGCGCCTTGCCCTTGCCGTTCCGATCGTGGCGATGTCTGCCCAGGCGGCTCCTGCGGTCGCCAACGATCTAGGCTGCCAGGTTTTGCTTTGCCTCTCGAACCCGGGCGGCGCGACCCAGTACCCCGCCTGCGTGCCGCCTATGGTGAAGCTCTGGGAGCGTCTGGCATTAGGCGGTTCATTCCCTGGCTGCTCCGGTAGTGGCGTTGCGAAGACCAAGGTTCATGATCGCGATTCCGCTTCCCGGCGCCGGGTGGTGATGACGTTCACCGACGGGCGGCAGCAATCCTATTCGCTTGCAAATATCGAAAGCTTGCCAGCGTCACCCAGTGAACAAGGGACCACACCACAGTGATCCTCGAGCTCGCAACCGTGGTCGGACTGGCGCAGCAATGCGCGCCAACGGTTGCGGTCGAAACGCTTGTGTCGGTCGTCCACACCGAAAGTCATTTCAACCCCTACGCCATCGGCGTGAATGCGAAGGGGGTTGCCGCACCCAATCCCGGCGATCGGGTGTCGGCCGCCGCAGTCGCTCGATCGCTGATCGCCCGCGGCTACAACATCGACCTGGGTCTGGGACAAATCAACAGCGCAAATCTCAGGTGGCTTGGCCTGTCGGTCGATGACGCCTTCGATCCCTGCCGCAATCTCGCTGCCGCCGCACGCGTGCTGGCTTCCAACTATCTGAGCGTTGCGCGCTCCAGCCCTTCTACAGAGGTGGCCATCGCGACCGCCATGTCGATGTACAATACGGGCAGTCGTTCGCGCGGGTTCGGAAACGGCTATGTCAGCCGCGTCTACGCGTCGTCGAGTATCGTCGTGCCCGCGATCAGGCGTGGAACTATGCCAGAACCCGCCGCTTTGCCCGCGCCAGTGACGCCGGAACCCACAGTTACGAAGCCTTCGGCGGGTGATCGCTCGCCGCGCGTTCAAGAGGCATGGGACACCGCTGCGGGGGCGCAGACGGCATCATTGATGGTCTTTGGGGGAGCATCCAACAGTTCACCGAAAGGACAAGCCGAATGACTGCCTTAGCGACCAATTCCAAGATATGGTTGACGCCGCGCCGGCGCAGTTTCGCGCAATATCTGGCACTGTTTGTCGCGGTCGTTGTGGTGTCGCTCCTGCTCACCGATCCGGCCCATGCCCAATCAGCCGATGGCATCACCTCGATGGCGGAGAACATAAAGACCTGGCTGACCGGCACTTTTGCAAAAACCATCGCGGTGATCGCGGTCGTCATCGTGGGTTTCATGTTCTTCACCGGGCGAGCGAGCCTGGGGCTCCTGGTCACCGTCATCGTCGGCATCTTCATCGTGTTCAGCGCGCAGTGGATCGTCGATACCATCACCGGCGGCGCGTGAGTGCGCTGGGATGGACGACGAAAAGCTTAAGGAAGAAACGCTCTTCCTGGCCGTTACCCGGCCGACGATGTGGCTGGGTGTTCCGATCGAAGCTTCGCTGCCGATCGCACTGGCGGCGTGCCTGACGCTCATCATCACCGGCAACCCGCTTTACGCCTTCGCCCTAGCCGGAGCCTTTCTGGCCATAGCCAGGCTGATCGTGCGACACGACGCAAACGCCTTTCGCCTCTTGTGGCTCTGGACAATGACAAAGGCACGCTGCCGCAACCGGGGATGGTGGGGCGGCAGCTCCTACTCCCCCCTGCCAATCGATGGGGCGAAACGCCGGGGCTTTGCACATGGCTAGCCGGGCCAACTCGTTGGGCGGTGCTGCCGCCCGGACGCCGTGGCGGATCCTCAGACAAGAGGCGGACCCCGCGCGCTACCTCCCTTATGCGCGGCATATCGACGACAGCGTCATTGCGCTCGACGGGCGCGACCTCATGATGATGTTCAAGCTCGACGGCCTCGCATTCGAGACCGCCGACCCAATCCATCTCAACGACTGGCACGAAAAGCTCAACGGCACGTTGCGCAATATCGCCGACGACCGTCTGGCGATCTGGACGCATATCGTTCGCCGGCCGATCACCGACTATCCTGAAGGCGAGTTTCGCTCTGCCTTTGCGGCCGATCTCGATGCAAAATACCGCGCGCGGGTGACCGCCAAGCGGATGTTCGTCAACGAGCTCTACCTGACCCTCATCATGCGGCCGTCGGTCGGATCGGCTGATCGTACCGGCGTGCTGCTTCGACGTTTGGCATCGGCGCGCAAAGAGGGGACCGAAGTCGACGAGGACGAGCTTGCCCGCTTTGAGGACAAGGCTCGTGACATTGAGAAGCTCCTCGCACGCTGCCGACCCCAACGTCTCCACTTGTACGAGCATAATGGCCTGATGTTCTCGCAGCCGCTCGAGGTGCTTGAACTGGTGATGATGGGCCGCGCTGGCAGGGTGCCCCTGGTCCGAGGCCATCTCGGTTCCGCCATCTATGGGGAACGGGTTATCTTCGGCCGCGAGACGGTCGAGGTACGGGCGCATGACACGAGCAGGTTCATCGGCCTTTTCGGCATCCGTGAATATCCGGCCATGACCAGGCCAGGTCAGATGAACGCGCTCCTCAGCCAGGATTTCGCGTTCGTCGTGACGCAGTCCTTCGCTTTCATGGGCAAAGCGCGGGCCTCGGAGCGCTTGCGCCGTCGGCAGAACCAGATGGCCTCGACGGAGGATGCCGCTGCGAGCCAGGCGCTTGAGCTCGCCGACGCGGCCGACGATCTGCAGAGCAATCGCTTCGTCCTGGGCGAACATCATTTCTCACTCGCGGTTTTCGGTGAAAATCAAAAACGCCTGGCCGAAAATCTCTCGACCGCACGGGCCGCCCTTGCCGACGCGGGTCTGGTAGCCGCTCGGGAGGGTCCGGCGCTGGAGGCCGCCTTCTGGTCGCAGCTTCCTGGCAACTTCGCATGGCGTGCGCGGCCAGCGGCGATCACGTCACGCAATTTTGCCGCGCTCTCGCCGTTCCACACTTTCCCCGCCGGCAAGCCCGATGGCAATCACTGGGGTGCTGCGATCGCGTTGATGAAGACCGCAGCCCAGTCTCCCTTCTATTTCAACTTTCATGTGAACGATCTTGGCCACACGCTGATTATCGGCCCATCGGGCGGCGGCAAGACCGTCGTCCAGAATTTCCTGATGGCGCAGCTGGAGAAAACCGGCGCGCAGCAGATCTTCATCGACAAGGACCGAGGGGCCGAGATCTACGTGCGGTCATCCGGCGGCACCTATCTGGCGCTGCGCAATGGGGTGCCGACCGGGTTTGCGCCGCTGCGCGCGCTGGACCAGACCCCGGGCAACATCGTCTTCCTCGGCAGGCTGATCCGTCATCTGGTGACCCCTTCTGGCACCCAGCTCGGCGTCACGCAGGAGAGGATGATCGACGAGGGCATACTCTCGATCGGACGCCTTCCCCCGGAGGAGCGGTCCATTCTCGCGCTGCGTCAATTGCTCGGACAGCGCGATCCGGAAGGGATAGGCGCTCGGCTTGAGAAATGGTCGCGCGGCGGCGCACTTGGTTGGGTGTTCGACAATGACCGGGACGAGTTGACTCTCGAGGCCCGATTCATCGGTTTCGACATGACGGATTTTCTGGACAATCCCGAGATCCGCACGCCGCTGATGATGTACATGTTCCATCGGATCGATGCGCTGCTCGATGGCCGTCGCCTCGTGATCGACATCGACGAGTTCTGGAAGGCGCTGGGCGATGATGCGTTCCGCGCCTTCGCGCAGGATGGCCTGAAGACCTACCGGAAGCAGAATGCCTTTCTGGTGTTCGGGACGCAAAGCCCGGCTGACGCTCTGCGATCGGACATCTCGCACAGCATAATGGAGCAGGTCGCCACTAAGATCCTCTTGCCCAACCCCCACGGCCGAGAGGTTGATTATATCGATGGACTCGGCCTCACCCGCGCCGAGTTCAAGCTCATCAGAAACGATCTGATCCCCGAAAGTCGGCGATTTCTCGTCAAGCAGGGTCACGATTCCATCGTGGTGGAACTTGATCTCGGCGGCCTGTCCGACGAGCTGGCCGTCCTCTCGGGCACCACCGAAACCGTCGGAATCCTCGATCAGGTTCGCCGCGAACATGGCGACGATCCCAGTCACTGGCTGCCCGTCTTTCACGAGCGCCGCCGTGCCACCACCAGAAGGAAAGGATAAGGTCATGAAAGCATTCCGAGCGCTCGCGATTGTTAGCGGATTGGCGATTTCCGTGCCGGCGTTCGCGCAGGGCATCCCGGTCTATGATTCCAGCACGTTTCTGCAGACCCTCTCGACGGTGAAGAACACCCTGTCGAT
Organism: Sphingobium limneticum; assembly: GCF_008710155.1. GTDB lineage: Bacteria > Pseudomonadota > Alphaproteobacteria > Sphingomonadales > Sphingomonadaceae > Sphingobium > Sphingobium limneticum. The sequence goes on along the minus strand of NZ_VYPZ01000013.1, from coordinate 73,469 downwards.
GATCGAACAGGGGAAGCAGCAGATTTCCCAGGCCACCGACATGTTCAACAGCTTCAACAAGCTGACGAACGTCAATCAGATTGCCTCGTCTCTGAACACCGACGCCGTTCGCCACCTCTTGCCAAGCGAAGCACGGGACATTCAGCGCCTTATGTCTTCGGACATGACAGGCCTCGGCAGTCTTGGATCTTCCGCAGATCGGATTCGCAGCAATTACCGGGTCGATCTTCCCGCGCTCCGCCCTGACGCGACCGCTTTCGAGCGTTCAAGCCGCGATTCAATCTCCCGCAATGGCGAAATGGCAGCGCGTGACGCGGCGATTGCCGAGGCAGCATATGGCGTCACCGCCCAGAGAACGACGGGTCTCGAGGAACTGCGTTCGTCGCTGGACACCGCGTCGGACGCGAAGGACGTGATGGATATCCAAGCCCGTGTCGGGGTGGAAAATGCCCATATCCAGAACGACGCGGTGCAACTCCAGGCTCTTACAATGAGGCAGCAGGCGGAGCAGCGCATTCGATCACAGCAGGAGAGCGAGCAAATCTTAGCAAGTAAGCTCGGGAGCCTCCATCAATGAAGGCAACCATCTTCAAGACAATCGCGCTTTTGGTCCCGGCGTTTCTGGTGGCGTGCCAACCCCCCGCCCGCGGAAAGGATTATCTCAAAGCTCACCCGCAAGAGCTCGCGGAAGTCTTGAAGGCGTGCGCCGATGGTACGCATCGCGACGCACAGGAATGCTCGAACGCAGAGAGTGTGAAGACGCTCGATCAAAAGCTGCGCTCGCTGTCGCCGGCCCATTGACCGTGATGGAAAGATGAGATGGCCGACGGACTCTTCACCACGCTTTACACGAACATCGACGGCAAACTCGACATGTTCCTCAACGAGCGCCTGAACAATGTCATCGAGGTTGTGCGCGGTCCACTCGCGCTTGGTTTGGTCATCTACATCGCGCTGTTCGGCTACATGGTGATGCGCGGCATCGTCAGCGAGCCATGGGGCGAGCTTGTCTACCGAATGGTGAAACTGTGTTTGCTCTACATTGCGGCAACGACGGTCGCCTACACGGAGTGGGTAACAAACCCCCTGTTCCACGGCATGCCTGATGCGATTTCGCAGGCGTTGGCGGGGCATACCGTCACGAGCGTCGGCAACGTGTTCGACGACTATTTCAGCCAGTGTGACGTTATCATCGCGAGGATCGAGACCGAGGCGGCAACGTACAGCGATATCAACCCCTATAAGCTCGTTTTGTACGTCCTGAGCCTTGGGCTGAAAGCGTTGGCCGGACTGTCTGCGGCGATCGGTTTCTCCATCACCGTTTTCGCGAAGGTCGCTCTCGCGATTATCATCGCGCTCGGACCCATCTTCATAGCCCTTTCACTTTTCGAGACCACGCGGAGGCTGTTTCACGGGTGGCTCGGGCAGGCCTTCAACTTCATTGTGTTGATGGCGGTGATCATAGCCATCACGGCCCTAATCACTGACCTTGGTGCGACCGCGATTACCGCATCCGAAGGTGTCGGAGACGCCGCCCTGGGTGCGGTGCTGTTCGCCGTTTATATTTTCTTGGGAACGATTTTCTTCTTTCAGGCCCCCTCCATCGCAACCGGCATTGCCGGGGGCGCATCGGCCGGCATCGGTGCCTTCGCCGGCTCTGCGTGGGGGGTCATGGCGGCACCGTTTCAGCAACGCCGCAGCGCTCGCAACAGTCGCAATCTCGAACGTGCCGCCCAGCGCGGTGGTTCGGTGAGCCGCGCATGAGGAAGGAAGACCCTTTGACGAGACCAACCACGATAGTCCGCGCGCTCTGGCGATCAGCCGTCGTCATCGCACTGATCCCGTCACTCGCCCAAGGGGCATCGGGGCCAAAGAAACTACCCGTCTGCAACGGCAAACATCTGCGCGAAGTGAACATCTACGGGAGCGTGCTGCCGGGTTCGCCGCTCCCGGCAATCGTCGTACCCCCTGCCTCGCCGCCCGTGCCGCAGATCAAACAGCCAGTTGATGCCGGCACTCCGCCCCCGCCTGTTCCCGCCCCGCTTCCCGAAAAGACGTCCGCGCGCGCTACCCCCGGCACCTTTGGGAGTTGCTGATCATGCGGAACCAGACCGAAGGCGTGCCGGCAAAAGACGCTGAACTCTATTTCGGGCATGCCCGATCCTGGGATCAGGATCGTCAGCGCAAATCGTTGCGATCCGAACGCATCGCCTGGGTCGTGGCCGGCCTGGGGCTGCTTGCCGCGACCGCGGAGGGCTTCGCACTCGCGGGCCTGGCCCCGCTGAAGACGGTCATGCCGTACATTATTCGCGTCAATCAGACGACGGGCGCGGTCGATGTGCAGACCACCCTCACCCAGAAGCCGATGCGCTATGACGAAGCGGTCACGAAATTCTTCCTCGCGCAATATGTCCGGACACGGGAAAGCTGGTTGCCAGCGGCGGCCGAAGAGAATTTTCGCGCTGTCACAATCCTGTCCGAACCAGGCGAGCAACAGCGCTGGGGCCGGTTTTTCAGTTCGAACAATGCCGCGAGCCCACAGGTTGTCTGGGGCAAGGGTGCGGTCGTCCAGGCCCGCGTGCGCAATATTGCCTTCATCAACGATCGGGTTGCAAACGTCCGCTTCACGCGGACGGTGCAGACCGACACCGATACGCAGAGCAGCGACTGGATCGCGACCGTCACCTTCCGGTACACGAATGCGCCAATGGCGGAGGGCGACCGCTATCGCAATCCATTGGGCTTCCAGGTCGAGAATTACCGCGCGGACCCCGAGGTGGTGCGATGAACCGCCTTCTCTCTATAGCGAGCCTTCTCGTCATTATAGCGACACCCGCCCTTGGGGAGGACACCCCCCGCGGAGGGCCGGCGGATCCACGCGTAAAGTTCGTCGAATATCAGGAGACCCAGGTCTACCGGATCGTCGGCACTTTTCGGACGGCGACCCAGGTGGTGCTCGGGGCCGACGAGACGATCGAACATGTCGCGCTCGGCGACACCGTCTCATGGGAAGTGGCGGTTGCCGGTCATATCCTGTTCCTGAAACCCCGCGAGCGGGCGGGACCGACCAACCTCATCGTCACGACCAATCGCGGGGGCGAACTGCGCAACTACGCCTTCGAACTGACCGCGCGCCGGGGACCGATCGGCAGCGGGAGCCGTGACACATTCTTCCAGGTTCGGTTTCGCTACCCGCGCGATGAAGCCGATCGTGCCGCTCGCATGCGCGCCACCCAGGAGGCGCAGCGCGTTGCAGCGCTGCAGGCGAGCGCCGTCCGGGGCGCCCTCGACCATGGCGTCATCGATGGGCCGCGCAATCTGAATTACAAGGTCCAGGGTGCGAGCGATCTTCAGCCGTCGGAGATCTCCGACAACGGCCAGTTCACGGTCCTGCGCTTCCCCGGCAACCACGAAATCCCGGCGATCTATCTCGTGCGACCGGACGGCTCGGAGTCCTTGGTCCCATTCGATGTCCGGGACGAGTTTGTGGTCGTCCACGCCGTGGCGGCTCAACTGCGCCTGCGCCGGAACCGGGAGGTGCTGTGCATCTATAATCTCGCGCCGACACCTTATGGCGTCGATCACGGCACCAACACCGCATCGCCGCATGTCGAGCGCAACATACAAGACCCGAAGGAGTGAGTGCGATGGACGAGATTGCGGCCGAGGCCCCTCGCCGCCCGCAGGGCGATCCAACACCTGAACGCGACGAAATCATCCGCGAACGCGGTATCGATCCGATCGGTGGGATGACGCCGGCAAAGCGGAATACCGCCCTGATTTTCGCCGGGACGGCGATGGTGCTCGGCATTTTGTGGGTGAATTCGGGACCGAGCAAGACCGGCTCGAGTTTGATGGGAAAGCCCGAGGCGATGGCCAAACGACCCGATCTCGCGGCGCGCGAAACGGTCGCATATGATGCTGTCGCAGCGAAACCCAAGCCGCTCGGCGCCGTGGGTGCCGATCCCAACGCGCCTGTCCTCAATCCTCCGCCGACCGTTGGCCCCGATGGACAGATCGTACCGGCGATACAACCCGGAGCGCAGCCAGTGGCGGCACCGCACAACACGCGCCAGAACCTGGCCGATCAGGCGCGTCGTTCAACTTTGATCGCCTATGGCGGCCGCGACGCGCTCCAAGCTCCAGCGGGTTCCAACGGCGCTGGCTCCGATACCGGCGATGCGGGCATAGCTGGCGACGGCTCGACCGATCCAGCCGTCCGCAGCGCGCCCAATGCGCTCGATGCGCTTCGTCAGAGTTCGGCCGTTGGCGAGGCACGCGCCTCGATGCTGCCCAATCGCGACTATCTCGTCACCGCCGGCACGCTGATCCCCTGCATTCTTCAGACCGCCATGAATTCGGCGCAGCCCGGTTACACGTCGTGCTTGATTCCGCGCGACGTCTATTCGGAGAATGGCCGCGTCGTGCTGATGGAGAAGGGCACCAAAGTCCTTGGCGAGTATCATGGCGGCATCCAGCAAGGGCAGAACCGCCTGTTCGTGTTGTGGACGCGCGCCGTCACGCCGCAGGGCGTGCGAATCGACCTGGCTTCGCCGGGGTCAGACGCCCTTGGCCGCGCAGGCATCGCCGGATCCGTGGACACCTTCTTCTGGGCGCGCTTCGGTAGCGCACTGCTGCTCTCGCTGGTCGACGACGCCGCCTATATCGCCGGGCAGTCCGTCTCCGGCGGGAACAACAATTTCAACAACACGACGCGCACGCCGAGCGAGGGGGCGAGCATCGCGCTCCAGAACAGCATCAACATCCGTCCGGTGCTGAAGAAGAACCACGGCGAAGAGGTCGGGATATTCGTGGCCAAGGACTTCAACTTCGCTGACGTCTACAATCTCGAGCTGCGGCGCTGACCCGTGAGTGATACCGCCGTCCTGCGCCATTATCTCGCGCCGATCCTGCCGCTACTGGAGCCGGTCGAGGTGACGGAGCTTGTCATCAACAAGCCCGGTGAGGTCGGCATTGAGGACCATCTGGGCTGGCATTGGCACAATGTCGCCGAGCTCGATAGCGAATGGCTCGCGACGCTCGCCGTCGCAGCGGCAAGCTTCACCCGGCAGGACGTGAATGCGGAGACGCCGATCTGCTCGACCATCTTGCCAGGGGGCGAGCGCTGTCAGATCGTAATTCCCTCCGTGACGCCATCGGGCGCGCCGTCCTTCACCGTCCGCAAGCCTTCGCGCGTAACCCTCGCGATCGACCAGCTCGCAGATTCGGGGCTATTCACGGGCACGCGCGCCGCCGCGCAAGGCCTTGGCGAAGTCGATGCGCAGCTGATCGCACAGCGCGATGTCGGCGATTGGCCGGCTTTCTTCCGAACGGCCGTTGCCGCCCGCAAGAACATTCTGGTGAGCGGCGCGACCGGCTCGGGCAAGACCACCTTTGCCAAGGCGCTGATCCAGCTGATCCCGCCGGACGAGCGGCTGCTCACGATCGAGGATACGCGCGAGCTCGTCGTCGAGCATCGCAATGTCGTGCACATGGTCTATTCGAGCGAGCGACAGGGGCTGGCGAAGGTCGGCCCCAAGCAATTGCTCGAGAGTGCGCTGCGCATGCGGCCCGATCGCATCCTCTTGCAGGAGCTCCGGGACGGCACCGCCTTCTTTTATCTGCGCAACGTGAATTCGGGTCATCCCGGATCGATCACGACCGTCCATGCCGGCTCGGCGATGGGCGCGTTCGAGCAGCTGACGTTGCTGGTCAAGGAATCCGAAGGCGGGCGCGATCTGGCCCGCGACGATATCCGTGGGCTCTTGCACATGCTCGTCGACGTCGTCGTCCAGACCCGCAAGCGCGCCGGAAAATTCGAAGTCGAGGAGGTGTATTTTGATCCGGCTGTCGGACGCACGACCGCTCACTAGGGTCGCCATCGTCGCGGGGATGCTCGCGGCAACCTTTTTGGCATGCGCCTTGTGCGCGGTGCTGGTCGCGCTCGTTGGCCTGAACCAGATCGGCGCGCACATGCAGATCTCGGCGATACCCGCCTGGCTCTGGTATTACCGAGGCGATCCGCTCCTGCATCTGTGGCTGGAGCGAGGCGCGCTGGTCAGCGGCGCCATCGCTTTCGTCATCCTGCTCATCATCCTGAAGCGAGGGCGCACGCTCCATGGCGAGGCGCGGTTCGCGCGTGAAAGCGAAATTCGCCGCGAACATCTGCGCAGCAAAAGTGGGATCATCGTCGGGCAGAAAGGCGGCCGCTATCTCGTTTTCGGCGGCACCGAGCATGTCCTGCTCGAGGCACCGACGCGCGCCGGCAAGGGCGTCGGCGTGGTGATCCCCAATCTTCTCAGTTGGCCAGACTCGGTGGTGGTGCTCGATGTGAAGCGCGAGAATTGGGACATCACCGCTGGTTTTCGCGCACGGCATGGTCAGGCGGTCTATCTGTTCGACCCGCTCGATCCTGAAGGGCGAAGCGCCCGCTACAATCCCTTGAGCTTCATCGACCGGCTCGACGACACCGATGTGATCAATGAACTCCAGAAGATCGGCGGCATGCTGTTTCCAGCGCCGGAAAAGGCCGATCCGTTCTGGGCCGAAGCCGCGCGCGCCGCCTTCGTCGGCGTCGGCGCGCTCGTCGCGGCCAATCCCGCCCTCCCCTTCACGATTGGCGAAATCTATCGGCGACTGACGACGGGCGACCCCAAGGTCGAACTGCCCAAGGTCGTCGAAGAGGCCCAGCGGCGCGGCCAGCGGTTGAGCCAGGCCTGCGTGTCGGCATTGAGCGACTTCACCTCCGCGTCGGACAACACCTTTTCCGGCATCAAGCAGACGATCACCTCGAAGCTCAATTTGTGGCTCAACCCTTATGTCGACGCGGCGACGTCGGAGACCGATTTCGATCTGCGTCAGGTCCGGCGCGAGCGGATATCGATCTATCTTGGGGTGTCGCCCGACAATATCGACCGCATTGCTCCGGTCTATAACCTCTTCCTCCAGCAGCTGATTGATCTGAATACGCGGGAACTGCCTGAGAATGGCGGCCGCGTGCCGGTGCTCATTTTGCTCGACGAATTTGCCCGCCTCGGCAAGGCGCCGGTCATCGCGTCGGCCTTTTCCTATGTCGCAGGCTACGGACTTCGCCTCCTGCCAGTCATCCAGAGCCGGTCCCAGCCCCGCGGCATCTATGGCGTCGATGTGACTGACGAGATCATCGCCAATTGCGGACTGGAGATCGTGTTCACGCCCAAGGAATTGAAGGTCGCCAACGAACTCTCCGAACGGCTCGGCTTTTTCACGATGAACGTCAAATCGAAGAGCAGGACGATTCATGGCCTGCTCGCCAATCGCAGCATATCAGAATCGGACCAGCGCCGTGCGCTGATGATGCCGCAGGAACTGATGCAGATGCCCAAGGGCGACCTTCTGCTGATGCGCGGCGGCATTCCGCCCGTCAGGGGCCGCAAGATCGAGTATTTCCGTTCGAAGCGCTTCACGAGCCGGATCAGTGATCCACCCAAGGTTGCCCCCCGTCCGATCGCGATCAACGCCGTGTCATCGGCCGCCAAATTGGCAGGCGAGGCGAGCAGCAGTGATCCTTTGGCACATGCCCTTAGCGCGAAGAAGGCCGCCTTGTTGAGCGACGGTCAAGCGACCGCGCCGGCAGAACGGACGGACCCTGTCATGCGCGCGCTCACCGGTGACGAGCTGTCGGGCTTTGCCGAAATCACCGATGACATGTTGGTGCTGGGCGACATGGTGGATCTACCACCGCCCGGCGACGAACAGGCCGCTATCGCCTTTGTCACCGCGATGACGGCCCGGGCCGTTCTCGAGCCGGTGGGCGTCGGCGCCCAAGCTCCAGCATTTGTGACCGAGAGGCATGACCATGGCAGAGAATGATCGCAAGCAATCCGGTACGACCCGGACCATTGCCAACAGCGTTGGCATCGATGACGCCGAACGACGCGAGACGTCGGCACCTGGGGCGGCTGCGCCGGAAAAGTCTGCGCCCGGAGGACCAAAGGATGCTCCCACTGAAGCGCCTGGTCATGCCAACGCTGTCGGTGCGTCACGAAGTGCGCCCAAGGTGCATTCCCTGGAGGCGGGCGATGTGCCGGATAGCGTGCGGAAGCGCTATTATGCCGACAAGGCGAAATGGTCGGGCGAACCCGCCTTTTTCACGACGGCGCAAGCAAAGGATCCCGCGTTTCGCGATCAGGGCCGGCGCCTGGTCACAGCAACGGAGAGCCAGGAGGTCGTCAAGGATCTGGTGGCGATCGCGCAACACCGTAACTGGGATCGGATTCACATCACGGGATCGGAAGAATTTCGGCGATCGGTCTGGATCGAGGCCAATCAAAAGGGGCTCGAGGTACGGGGCTACAAGCCCAACGATCGCGATCTCCAGGAGCTTGACCGGCTGCGCGGGGAAACGAGCCGTAATACGATTGCGCCCATGGCAGCCCGTGAAGTCGATGTCGTCCGTCGGTCAACCGGGATGGACCGCCACAGCGACGGCGGTGGTTTGGAACGACCGGATGCCCGGCGCGCCGGTCAAGGAAACACGCCGAATGATCGTGCGGCCGACAGCCAGATGCGCGTGATGGAGGCGGTGATCCGACGGACGTTGTTCGACAATCCCGAGGCGGTTGCGCGGGTGATGACAGTCGCCCGCACGCAGCTCGATGCGCATATCGCGGCGGGAAGAAATATCCGACCGGCAATGGTCAAGGACGCCTCCCCCAGCGTCAGGCAGGATGTGGTCCGCGGCCGTGACCCAGCCACACCCCCCATCCCTCGTCCGGGTCGCGAGCCCAAGCCTCAGGAACGCAGCCGCTCCCGGTGACTGGGAATCGGTCTTCTGTGCCGCAGCCCCTTTGCGACAAATGGGTTCGGCGATCGCCTCCTGGTTTAAGAACCGGCACATTTGTTCGGCTTGGACGAGCATTTATCGTGATTGGCAAACCACGAGGGGTATAGCTTGAGCCTGTTGGTTATACTATGCGCGCGAACCGTCCCGCAAAGCGCGACAAACTTGCCAGATAATATAATCATCGTCATATCGAACGCGCCGGACATCGTTCACAGAGGCTCAAATTGCGCGAAGGATATAATCTCAAGACGCTTGGGCCTCGGGCCGCCCAGTTGATCGTCGAACTCAACGAACGCCATCAGCCGATCTTTTCGCTCGCCGACGTCACCGAGATCACAGGTCTGAGTCCGTCATCGGCACGCAGTCTCGTCGCGAACACCGAAGCGCGCGGCGTCGTCACGCGCCTCAAGCCCGGTCTCTACAATCTGGTGCCCTTCGAGCGGGGCCGCGACACCGAGCATGTCAGCGATCCTTACCTCATCGCAAGAACGCTGGTTGGCGACGCGGACTACTTCATCTCCCACGGCAGCGCCCTCGAGTTGCACCGCATGGTCACCCAACCGCAGTTGGCCATCATCGTCTCCTGCGCCAAACGCCTGCGCCCGCAGCACATCCACGGGTATGAGTTCCGCTTCGTCGACGTCAGACCAAAGGATTTCTTCGGCCTGACCGAGATCTGGATTACATCCGAAGAGCAGGTCCGGGTCAGCGATCGCGAGCGGACCATCATCGATGGTCTCGACCATCCGCAATATGTCGGCGGCGTCACGGAGGTCGCCAAAGGGCTCTGGATGAAGCGCGATACGCTGCGGGTCGAACTGATGATCGACTATGCGCTTCGCCTCGGCGTTGGCGCGGTAATCCGCCGCCTCGGCTATCTGCTGGAATTTTACGGACTGGCCGACGCAGCGGCATTGGAGCCGTTGCGCGCGCGGCTGACGCCGACCTATCAGCGCCTCGATCCCCTGTTTCCCAATGAGGGCAGGATGCTGGCGCGATGGCGCATCCGACTCAACATCGAGCCCGACGAACTCGAAATAATTCGGAGCAGTTGATGATTCCCAAGGCCATGACAGCTCTGCAAAGCGTGCGATTCCGTGCGCGGTGCCGGTGGCTCCTGATGAGACCCGGTTAGCATACACTGGTCCTGCATCAGCTTTCCACTTTCGGCATCAGATCATGCTCGCATATGCCCGAATGTCGAGCATTGGCGCAGTCCCAATAGCTTGGAGCTGCGCAATCAGTTCGAACAGAAAGCGGGTCGCGGCCTTGTCGACCGTGTTGAGCTCAAAACTGTCTGCGCGCTTGGTGAACCAACCAGCATCGGCAATGCATCCAATGTCGAGCGATTCCTCGTCCAGGTCACGTCTAAGATGCCCTGCTAACGTGTCGCCCAAAGGCGGCTTCCAGCCTGCGCTCAGTGTGAGAATGCCCGCAAGAATATGATGGAGCGGCTTCGCGCGGGACGGCCCGTCGATCGTCTCTGCAGACAGACTTGTGCGGTGCAGCCGGCGCACGGAAGCCGCCTTCTCTCCGGCATAGCGGATGTAATCGGCCGTCAACTCCTGCTTGGCTTCAAACACCGCATATACGCTTTCCGCCGGTACGACATCGGTGCCTTTGAACGTGAACACGAATGGAGAATATTGTCGGTCGTGGATGATCACGTCGATCTGCTGGCTGAAGACGCCTCGGCTATCGACTACAAATCCTTTGCGGGCTTCATATCTGCGGGGCAGATAGTGGGTCAGGACGTCAATCCAGACCTGCTCGCTGGCGTCGCCTTTGTCGGTAGGGTGGCCGAGCTTGCGCGCTGTAGCCAGCTCGCTTTGTATCTTCTCGTGGAAGTCGGCGAACAACGCCGCGAGGGACCATTCAGACGTCATTGGAATACGACGTTCCACGGGCTCTCAAGCGCGACTTGCGCGCTTTTTATTACGGCACCCTTTGCATCTGCCGTGAGCACATTGGAAACGACGTTGTTGGTGTTTGCCGGATCAACGAGCCGTTTGTTGGCAAGAGAAGTCGTTATGGCGCGAAACACAGTGACAATATTCTCCTGGACATTCCCAACCCGGGCACCCCGGAGCGCATCAAGCACAAAAAGCTCAAGATAAAACGACTGCCAGTCGATGCCAAAGCGATTGCGCCAGATCTTGATAAGCCGAATTTCATCGAGACGGCCAGAGTTAGAAACAACCCGTATATGTTCGCTAATGTTGGTCTGGAGCCAGCTACCTGTCTTGGTGCTCCATAAGCTGTGGTAGTTGCCGTACTGATCTTGCCGCCTGGCCGGCGTCACATCGACTTTCCATCCGTTCACGGTCAAACCGGTCGACACGTTTTGACGGCGTGGCGCATAGCCAGCTTGCAAGAAAGCGTTGAACAATGTGTCGGATATCCGCTGCAGTGTGTCAGTCAGCGTCGATGTGAGCGAGACGAAAAGATCGATATCCGTGCCGCCGTGAACTGCGGTCCCCTTCGCGAAAGACCCGCTTGTGCGGATATCGACGATGAACGGGCCGCCCCATGTCTGGATGACTGGCTCGATCAACGGCTGAACGCCGCGCACCCGCGAAAAGAGGCCGGTGTCGACCCGATGCCTCGCTAATACTTCGCGCAGATGTTCGTCGATGCCTACCATGGCGGCAGAGTAGGCCGCGGAGCCAAATTCACAAGCAACCCGAGCAGCCGAGAGCGCGTGACCGGTCGTGTAATCCCGCCAATGACGCTAAACGCCCATTGCGCGCTCGGCGAGTATAAAACCGAGCGAGAGCGCCAAATCTGGACGAGGAAAGGGGAGAGCCTCTTGCGAGACTCTCCCCGAGCACCTTGCGGTGTAATTCCAAAAGGCCGTGAGGCCGAAGCAGCCGAAGCTGTAAGAACCATATAGCCCTCTGGGTATTAAAATTCAATGTACGCCAGCGCGCTAACGCCCTGATTCCAGCCATTTCTAATGACACCGGATGGAAAACGGCATGCTCGGGTGTTACTTGATTACCTTGATATGTTCCATTGCTCTTGATGCCCTTGAATACCTTGATAGCATTGATACCCTTGATGGGGACAGGAACACATGCTAACGCGCCGCTGTGGAACGATCGAGAAATGCGCCCTTGGACGGTTCGGCGTCCCCCGAAGCCGAATCAGTCGGTGTCGATCGCATTCGAGGGAAAGGGCGTGGGGGCAACTTCCTCGCTATCGATCGCTCCGCGTGGGAACGCCTGTGGCAGGTCGAAACCGGCAACAGGCTGAACTTGGTCACGGCCTTTATTGTGCTCCTCGCGGGAACGGGTAGCGATCACCAGCTCAGCAAGTGGTCGGCCAAGGCATGCGAACAGCACACCGGCATGGGAAAACCTCGGGCCAAGGTGGCGATCGACGAGCTGATCCAGCACGGCTTTGTCGCACGCACTGAGCGGTCGACGAAGCTATATCCGCAATATCGCCTGCAACCGATCCCGCTCGACAGCGACCCGATCTTTTTGCCCGTCGCGTTGGTAACCGGGATCGAAGCCGAAGCCTCGATGCTTCGGCGGGTCCGTGAGACCGGCGATGCATTGTTGCTGCGGATGTTGGTCGATCTTTATGGCCTAATCCAGCTCGACGCGACTTTCGGCGTGCCGATTTCCGCGCTGAGCCAGACTCCGCCCATGGACCATCCCGCCCGCAAGGTGTTCGAGATCGGTGTTCATTCTGTCTGGGCACTTCGTCTTGTCGGCGGGTCCAAATCCGCAAAGGGCGATTGGGCGGGCTACCATCGCTCCAAGAGCAATAACAAGGATGCGGCCTGGGAGGATTTTTGGGCGCGCATCGCCATGATCGAGAAGATCGGGGCCATCTGGTATGAGGCGTGGATTTTCGACAGCGAAGAGCCTGACGCCGAACCGTTGTTCCCGGTCGATTTTGCGGCCCTCTACCACCAGTCGGAAGGCGACGACGTCTATCGGCTCACCCGCACCATGCTCGATGCGGCCGCTAACCTCTCTGAGGAGCGCAGCGACCTGCTCGGTCGCTATGCCCTCGACGTGCTGGTAACGCTGGCGCAGCACCGCCGCGCGCCGGGCATCCGAGGCGTTGCAAGGATGCGGATCGAAGCGGACACACCAGGCCGTCGGCTCTCCTATTACAAGCGCCGCACGCAGATTGAACTTTACGAAGCAGGCTTCACTCAAATCGCGCTCGATGCGCTGCGGGGGGAGTATAGTCGACCGATGAATACGGCGACACCGCAATGAGCCGACCAACCGCCGGGAAGAAGCAGCATTTCCATGTCGAACGATAATTCAGAAGCAAACGAGAATATGGAAGTGCCATTCCCAAGCGAGGCCGAGCTGTTTGCGGCGGGCTATGTGCGGATCCTGACTGACGAGGACTTGCTTGCGAGAGGCTTTGTGCCGATCGATTTCAAAAACATGCCGGCGGTCGAGGACATGACCACGGACCTGGGGCATCCGTTCCCGCAGCATCACGAGATCATCAAGGCCGGATATATACCAATCAGCCGCCGCGAGCGGCGAATTCAGAGCCGTCCGCGTGTTGGCCAGATGTACTGGGTCGATTTTCCGCACGACGCATATGTGCCCGAGTTCGTCAACGAGCATCCCGGCATCGTCATCCGCGCTGCAAACTCACTGAGTGACACCTGCATCATCCTGCCGGTCACCAGTGCACAGCAAAAGGCGGGAACCCACTTCCACCAGCTTTCCAAAAACCCCAACCCAAGGGGCCATGCTGAAGGGCGGATCGCCTACGTCGTTTGTGACCATCTCTATACGGTTCACGTCAACCGCCTGAGACCGTTACTGTCGCTGAAATATGTGCCTGTGTACCCGAAGGTCGAGCCACACGACATGACGGCTATCTTTGCGATCGTCGAAAAGGTTCTGGCGCTCTCGTCTGCGGCGTCGCACGCGGCCGTCGCAGCAGTGGCCATAGCAGCTGCAATGCCTGCCGCACCGGCAAAACCGCTGGGACCAAACACCCTCACGCTGAAGAAGAAGTAGGATCGGATGTCGAGTTGGGCGGAAAGGGCGGCTGCAACCCTGTTACCGCTCAGTCGGGCGTCGTCTCTTGGCCCAGCCCTACGCGAATGGTCCTATACGGGCCGATTCTTCGACCTGGAGGCAAGGGACGGAATCTGCGAGCTATGTGGGCAGCAGGACCTGCGCTATCATTTTGAGATCGAAAATTCCGGCACGGCGTCGAGCCTTTTGGTCGGCTCCGAATGCATCAAGCGCTTCGAGATCACCGGCGTCGACGAGCAAGGACAGCGGCTCGATGCCGATGCGACGGGCAAGCTGGTCGACCGGCATCGCCGCGGACTGGTGGAAGATGCCCGCAAACAGCGGGTCATGACGGCGTTGCTGAAGCTCGGCCAGGAAGTGGACGAGTTCGATGCCTGGGATTTCATCGATTTCGTCGACGACAAAGGCGCGTTCACGCCCAACCAGGTCGCGATGATTTTCTGGCGGATGGGTTCTGCCGGTGTCAATTACCGACCGGCGGACTGGAAGGTGCGAATGCGGCGCGACAGTGACTGGCGCCAGTTGCGCACCATGAAGCCCGCAGCGTTCAAGCGAGTTATCGCTGCACTCACGCCCGCACAGCGACGTCGCGTTGCGGAAATCGAGGCTAATTTCAGCGAAAATGGGCAGAGATGGCGATAGCATCGATCACGAAAATGGCACCGAGCTCATCGGTGGCATTTGCCATTTCCTGCTTTGTTTTCCGAACTAATCATTCAGAATGCCGACCACGCCGGAACGTCGCTGGCTCAAATTTCAAGTCTTCTTCTAACGATCGCGGTCCCGAGGCTTTCGTTCAATCGGGATCGGCGTTTGGCCTTCAGCAATATCGCCATGAGTGTCGCGCGATCGACTGCCGGCCGACCCTTCCGCCCGACCGGCAATCATGATCTCCCGCGCACGCTCCAATCGCCGCGACACCGCTGCGGGCATATCGGCCACGAACCCTGCGATATCCTCGGCCAGCGCGCGATCCTCGTCTTTCCCGGTCGCCGCCAGCGCGGCCGCGGCATCTGCGTATGCCCCGCGGATCTGCTTCTGTCGGCCCAGCGCCAGCACATCTTCCACCCTACGCTCCGGGTTCTTTGAACGTGCGAACTCCTGCGCGCGCTCTTCGATCAGCCGGTTGAGATCCAAGTCCCTCCCCAGCCCGGCTGTCCGCGCCTCCAGATGGTGCGCCGGCGAACGCACCCGCTTCTGGACATGGCCGCGCGCGCGGCGCGGCGTCGCTTCGGCGGCGATGCCGCGCTGGCGCAATTCATAGGCGAAGCTCTCGCGCCAATGATGAAGGTCGGCCTTGCGCGGATTGAACCGCGTTCCGTCCGCACCCTGCGCCGCGACGGTCAAATGGACATGGGGGTGGGCGGTGTCGGTGTGCAGAGCCACCATATAGCTGAACTGCCCTTCGAATTCGACCCGCGCGAACGCTTGGACGGCATCATGGATGGTCGAGGCATCGGTCGTACCGCCGGGCATCGACAACACCATCGACATCGACGTCGGACGGTCCTTCCCATGCGCGTTCATCGCCTGATCGAGCATGTCCCAGTCGGCAGCAATCGCCTTCAGGCGCTTTTCCTCTCTGATGATCTCGCCCTCACTGCTGCGGATTTCGAGCTTCCCGTGACGCGAGATATAGCCGAAGTGCTCGGCAAGATGCCTGGCGCCACGCTGCTTGCCCGAGATCTTGACCATGACCTCGGGGGCCTTGCGCACGATCCGCTCGAGCTTGGCCCGCGCCTCGGCCGCCGAGAGCCCGGCATTGCTCCCGCCCCTGCCCTTGCCGCCCGACCGGATCCGCAGTGTCCCCCCGCGCAGGCTGCGCTTGCCCCCGGTCGGCGGTCGCCAGGCTTCCATCAGGCTGGGGAGCGGCAGGACGCCGTCGTCATCCTCATTCATCGGCCGTATCCCAGTAGGCCATGTCACCCTTGAGCGCGCGGCCGAGCACGCGCAGCTGATCGGCCACCTCATCCCGGAAGGAAGCGACCCGCGCGGCCTCGCGCGCCAGATCTAGGCGAGAATCCACCATGGTCGCGGCGTGAAGCGCATGGACCGCCTGGTTGAGATTGATACCGATCCGGTTGAGCTCGCGCCAGGACTGCGCGATCAGCACCCGGTCGCCACGCGACGGCGGCGATGTCGCGTGCAACCGTCGGCGCAACAGCATCACCAGCCACTCGGTCCTTTTGAGGCCGCGCGCATCGGCCGCCGCATCCAGCTGCACGATATCCTCGCGCATGAGCCGAAGCTGCAGTCGGTCAGTCGTGCGGGTCCGAGCCGGAGCCGTCTCGCTCGGCACGTTTCCGGCGTCCTGCACCGCACCGTCAATTAGCTTGCGCAGGAGCGCTGAGCGACCGCCGAAAGAAGTTGCCTTAGCATCGAAGCGCGCCGCGAGATCATCGGGCAGACGGACGTTGAAGACGGCCATGTCCGCAAGACTATTGTCATACATTGACGGCGCCAAGCCTATCCGGCCCTCACCTAAAACCACTCGTCTTATAGTCTGCTCAAACAGACCCCGCCCCTATTCAAGCGACGTATTCAACCCGATCTGGCCTCGGTGGAAAACAAGAGTATCTCCGGGCGAACTAATTCCCTCCGCTCGCAAAAATGAAGACAGCCGTGCCCCTGAAGAAAGGGGCACGGCTGTCAAAATTGTCTGAAAAGCTCGATCGTTTCAACGCAGAGTGAGGGGGTGAATGGGTAAGCGCCCCGCCTGCCCCGCCGATGGTTTACTCCATGGCGATCTCGGCAACGGGCGCATCGACCTCCTCGCCGTCCTCGAACACCACCCGAACTCGCTCCGGCAGGATCAAACGCCCTGTCCGCCCGCCCACCGTCACCCGAACCGCATCGAGCGGCCGAGGCTGTGGCGGCACCTCCGTTTCGAACATCGACCGTAAACCGGCACCGGCACGAACCGGCCGGCTCGGCGCAGCCCACTCGGTGCCCTGCCCGTTCGGTAGCGCGGCGACTTCATGCCGACCGGCGACGGGCAGAGCCTCGGATGCCTTGAGCCCCGCGATGAACCGGCCGCCCTCGGCGAGGGTGACGCTCTCATCGCCAAGCCCCGCGACATAGGCGCGCACCGCGTCGCCATGAGTGCGGGCAGCCCGGTGGAGGTCGTAGAGCAAACGGATCGGCATCTGGTCGATCGCCGCTCGCAACCAGGGTCCCATGTCGGCACAGGCGGCATAGAGCGATACGAACTGCTTCGAGCGGCCGAGCGCGCGGGCGATCTCCGCCTGGGTGACGCCGGCACCCAGCATGCGTTCGATCCCGGTCGCCAGATCATGGGGGGTCAGGCCTGCGCGTTGGTCATTCTCGACAATCTGATCGGCGAGCGTGTCGGCGCGGTTCACCACCGCCATCACGATCGCTGGGATGGTCTCGCGCCCGGCAAGGCGCGATGCCCGAAAGCGCCGCTCGCCGACGCGGATGACGTGCAGGCCGTCGCCATTTTTCGGGGCGACGATGATCGGCTGCAGCACGCCGCGCGCAGCAATCGAGGCAGCAAGATCCTTGAGCTCCGTCTCGTCGAACACGCGCCGCGGATTTTCCGGATCGGCCATGATCCAGTCGAGCGGCAGATCCTCGACGCGCCGCGCGCTATCATGGAGACCGACGAGCAGTCCGAACTCTTCGGCGCGCTGATCGAACTTGCCCATCACGCCGCACTCAAATGGCGGTCGTCCATCCGGCGCACGATCTCGGCCAGGATCGGCCGGATTTCGTCAGCCGCCGCATTTGCGCCACTACCGGTTTCGCGCCAGACCGGATGATGCTGTTCGGCCGAATGCTTGTAGGTCGGCCGCGCCTTGATGAAGGCAGGGAACATCAGCTTCTCACCAACGGCGCGGGCGAGCTTGACCGCATTGCCCATTTCCCGTCGGTCGAAAGGATTGACCATCGAGGGCAACAGCCCGAGAAAATCGACCTTGCGTCCGCCTCTCGCCCCTTCCGCCTTTTTGAGCGCGGTGAGCAGCATCTTGGCGCATTCGATCGAATCCTCGGCGACCTGGACCGGCGCGATCACTGCGTCGGCCACTGCCATCGCACTCAAGGTCAGCTCATCCCATTTGGGACCGGTGTCGATGACAATATGATCGAAATGGGCACCAAGCGCAGGGAACCGGCCGAGGAAATCGCGGACATCCGCAGCCGCCTTGACCATCTGCAGGCGCTGATCGGCGGCGAAGACCGTGATGCCGGGCGCATCGGTAAGCTCGAGCCGCGCCTCGGGATCGAACAGGTCCGCCGAGAACCACCCAGTTCGCTCGCTGGCAAGCCGGCGTGTGGAACTGCCCTGCGGATCAAGGTCGAGAAAGGCGACGCGATTGCCGCCTTGCTCGGCCAGATACCAGGCGAGGTGCGTGGCGAGGAAGGTCTTGCCGACCCCGCCCTTGAGCAGGCTGACGACGATCGTCTTCATGGTCGCCGGACCCTTACGATTCATAGTCTTGGGGACCATCGCGCAGGTTGCGCTCATAATGATCGCGCGACGACCAGTCGCCACCGCCGCCGATCCCCGGGCCGACATAGCGAAACAGGTAAACGGTGATCGCGAAGCAGACGAATGCGAACAGAAACGCATGGTCTGGATGACGGGAAAAATAATCGGCCATAGCGGGTCTCCTTGGCTTGTTGCAGGAAACCGATCGGTCCCCTCACCGCGCAGCAAGACGCGGACGCTCTCGCCGCGCAGCCTCCCCTCACATCGCAGGGAGCAAGGCCCGATGGGACGTCCGGGCGGCACCGCAGACAGTCTGCTCAAGCAGACTTTTCGGCTATCCCCCCGGTCAGGGGGATCTGGCCGGGGTCGCTCGCGAGGGATGGGAAATCTGGTCAGGCCGACGCCGGGCGCAACCGGGTGACGCAAAGCGATCCGCGCGGGCGGCACCGGCAAATCCTTTCCGTAAAAAGGTGGCCCCGACAGGGTCGGGGCCATGATAGCTCAATATTCGTGGGTGAGAAGCAGCGTCAGCACGCGGGTGGTGACGTCGGGGTCTGCCGGATCAGCCGATCCGTATGTCAGCGCGCGATCATAGTAATCGATCTTCCAATAGAGGGCCTCGCCCGCGAACTCGAAGCGCCCGAAATCACGCTCCCCATGCGGATCGACGTCGGGACCAAAGGCGTCATAGTCGCGCACCGTGCGCAGCAGTTCAGCGCGGCGCTGGAACCCGCGAAACAGGCTGGTATCGCCGATCAGGTCGGCGACGCCGGCGGTCATGACCACCTGGTTGACGCGTGGGCTATGGATGGACTGGCGCAAGGCATCATTGAGGCGCGCGATGGTCGCAACGCGCAGGTCTGCGGATAGGACTTTGTCATTCTGGGGGTCGGCCATGACGTTCGACTTTCCAAGCTGTGTCAGACCCCGCCGATCGGGGCCTTCCGACAGGCGACCGGACCGCCGGGGCATAGCGCGCCCGCGCACCCGACAGGGTCGCAACGGATGTGGAGAAGCCCGGCACCGGGCTTGCGCTGGCAAGTGTCGCGGCGAGGACGCCAAGCCAGGAAGGGAACGTCGATGCGGCGGTCAGAGGGAATAAGGAACGGCATGGCCGACTTTTCAGACGTGCTGCTGGACGCGCGAGCGAGGGATTCGCTATCCTTGCGATCATGACAGACACCGCCCGGATCATTGCCCTATGGCCACGCTGGACATCGAGCGTCGGCGGAATGCAAAAGCTGCAGATCCAGGTTCGCACCCAGTGCCGCCGCTGCGGTGCCCTGATGCGCGCCGATCTCGACGAGCTGGTCGCCCGCTATGGCGGGAATGCGTCGTTGATCGATCGCCAGGAGCGATGCCGCATGGTGGCGTGTGATGGCGCGATCTTCTACCTGGCCGCCCGGCGCTATGGTGGACCGTGGCGCATCCTGGTCGACGATGCGGCGCTCCGCGACGGGCTGAGCCTATGCCCGCCAGCCCATCTTGCGCTTGGTCGACCAGCCCCTTGCAGCGACGGCGCAGCGCCGCTCGTAACCGAGCGCTGTTGACTGTGCGACCACGGCAGGGATCGTTACCCGCATGGGCCGAGACCCGGCACGGGGCTCGGGGCGCAAGCCTAGAGCCCGGTCCGGTGCAACCGGAGCCGCCGACGCCCTCGCTTCATTCCGATATGCGATGCGTGCTGCGTCTATTTCACCAGTTGGTGGCGCAGGTTTGCCAGAATTGAGCAGAGCTGTTGGCTTTTCCGCCGTATATCAGCGAGCATCTCAAGGCCTTCCGCTTCCTCGACCAGAAGCATGGTGCGTTCGGGCTGCCGCGCACGGATAGAGACCTGACGGTAAACCACGATCCACTTGTCCGTGCGCTCAACCGCAATCTTTGCCACCCCATGCGCCAGAAATGTTCGAAGGCGCTCATGGGCACGAAAAGCCTCAATCGCTTTGAACGCCGCTTTTCCCTCAGCGGCAAAGGCCCCTTCCGTACCAAGGACCGCCGCGATATCGTCGAACCGCTGCCCGGTCAGATGGCGCAGACGGACGGCCGCACCTTTCTCCGGCACCGTGCTCAAAGATAGCAAGGTTTCGGTCACGCCAGCCTCGGCCGCGGAGAAACACTGCAGACAGGCCCCGCGCCATGCGTTCACATCATGGACCACCCGGCTCCACAATGCGTCATCACTTTGGGGTAGAATCTTTGTTTCGGCATTCATCCCAACTTTGTATCGCGCGCATGTTGATCATCGGTTGCTCGAGAGCGCAAACAGCGCGCGATGCCCGTTGATGTTGGACAGAGCCGGGAGCCCTGGGGCTCCCGGCAAGTGTCACGCGAACGGATCATATTCGTTGATGACGACCAGGTCGCCGTCAAAGTCGTCGGCGGTGATGACGGCGAACTGGTTGCCGATCCCGATGACCATCGTCGCGATCATGAGGGTCTTGGAGAGGCCGAGCGCATTGAGGCGGGCGATCTTGATGTCGGTGAACATGTCGAGGCTCCTTGAAAGCCGGCGGGTTCATCCCCGCTCGACTGGCGCCCGAAGTGTTCGGTGGGTGGCCGCGATCACTTTTTGCCGCAGGCCAAAAGCCGTAGCGAAGCGACCGGACCCTTTACGGGTTGATCGCATTAGGCCGCCCGCCGGACCAAGGATTGCGCCTCAAAGAGCGGGGTGAAGCTGCCGGCCAGAAGAAGTCATGGCCCCACCGGGCTGATATCACCGTTGCTTGTGTTTGCCTCATGTGAGACATATATCTGCATCAGATGATACAGGAGCAGCAGATGGCGAGCCAGCCCGTGACGATCGAGACCCTGCTTGGGGTTGCGCCCCGGAAGGGCGACACGCGCCTGGGGCTGAGCTATTCGATTCTCGAAGGCCTGCCGGTCGGCGCACTCGACCATCTCGCCGACACCGTCGCGCCCAATGACAGCCGCTTCAAGTTCCGCCTGATTTCCAAGGCGACGCTTGATCGCCGCAAGAAATCGGCGTCCAAGCGCCTGACCAGCGAGGAAGGCGACAAGCTGGCGCGGATCGCCAAGGTGTTCAGCTTCGCGCTCGATATCTATAAGGATCCCGCCAAGGTCCGCGACTTTCTCGGCCGCGCGCATCCTATGCTCGACAACAAAGCGCCGCTCGATGTGGCGCTGGCGACGGGTCCGGGAGCCGATGTCGTCATCAACCTGCTGGGACGGGCGGCGTATGGCGGCGGGGCGTGAGCGCCCAGATCACCGACCGCGTGCTGACCTGTTTCCGGATCGGCGATCCCGATGGCGCGCATCCGATCTATGACAGCGAGGGCGCACGGCTCTATCCGGGACGGTGGAACACCGCGGCCAGCCCGATCATCTACACGTCAGAACATTATTCGACGGCTATGCTCGAAAAGCTCGTCCACGCGAACACGGTGATGCCGCCCAACCAGCATTATATCCGCATCACGATCCCCAACGGCGTCAGCTACGAAGTCTTCCCAACCGCGAAATTCCCCGGGTGGGACGGCAAGCGCGAAGATATCTGCAAGGCCTTTGGCGAGGCGTGGTTCGCGGCAGGGCGCTCGGCGCTGTTGCTGGTGCCGTCGATCCCGGCGCGGGTGGAACGCAACATCCTGATCAATCCCGGACACCCCGACGCGCAAGCAATCAGCTTCGAGCTGTCCGAACCAATCTGGTGGGATGACCGGCTCTACGGCTGATCGCGAAGGGCTTGGCGATCAGCACGCTGTTGGGGACGCTGGGCGATGTCCAGTCTTGGCTGGCGTCACCCAAGCAATAATGGATGGCTCGCTGGATCTCGACACTTGATAAATGTTCTTCCTTTGTTCTATTCTGCAGCCATGCTCCGAGTCGATGAAGACAGTCTGGCCCTCCACCTCGAGGTGTCGCTCGCCACGGCCCAACCGGCCCTCGTCACCGATATTGGGTGTGGCGATACCGTTGCACGACGCCGTGCAACGGCGGAGTTGGCGCGACACCTGGCAATGCGGTTGCGCTGCTACGACATCCTCGCCGACGAGCCCGCCACGAGGTCGGATACATTGCCGCTCTTCCCTGAAGCATGACTTACACCCCTGTCCGGGTTGAGCGCTGATGCTCGCTGTATTTCTGCTTGCCGTCGCGGTCGTGCAGGGCGGCCAGTCGTTCACCTGCACACCGATCAGGGTTTGGGACGGCGATGGCCCGATCTGGTGTCGCGAGGGACCACGGATCCGGCTCGCTGGGATAGCGGCGCGGGAGATCGATGGCTCGTGCCGCACGGGACACCCCTGCCCGCGCGCCAGCGGGATTGTCGCGCGCGACACGCTGGTGCGGTTGCTGGGCGGCGCGAAGGGGCGCAGCGCCACAGGCCATATCCTTGTCACAGGTCCAAGACTCCAATGCCGATCGACTGGCAATGCGAAAGGGGATCGCACCGGTGCCTGGTGCGCCGCGCCAGCGATCAGCGATTTAAGCTGCGCCATGATTGCGAGTGGCACGGTGCTGCGATGGAGCCGCTATGCGGCGGGCCACTGCCGCTGAGAGGACGCGGAAGAGCAATATCCTAGCCGCGCTCGTTCAGATCCATTTCCCGAACTTTCCTCGATCCCGAACCGGCTACAGAAAAACAGCAAAAGGCCCGGCGGCGTGAGCCGCCGGGCCTTTGCCGGTCTCAGAAGGGAATTTCGTCGTCATCCACCGAGCTGTCATTGCCGCCCTGGTCGCCACTGGCGGGCTTGGCGCGGGTGAGGAAGGTCACCTCGTCGGCGATGATCTCGACGCCGTACCGCTCGATATTCTCGTTGTCGGTCCAGCGGGTGTAGTGGATGCGACCGCGCACCATCACCTTCATCCCCTTGTCGACATATTGCTCGACGGTCTTGCCGACGCCGTTGAAGCAGGTGATCCGGTGCCATTCGGTATCTTCGATCCGGCGGCCATTGTCGTCCTTGACGATCTTGCCGTTGCTGTCTCGCTTGGGCCGCGAGGTCGCAAGGCTGAAGTGGGTGATCTTGGTGCCGCCCTGGGTGGTGCGGGCTTCCGGCGTGGCGCCGACATTGCCGGCGAGGATGACGAGGTTCTGCATGTCGAAGTTCCTTTTTTGGGTGCCAAAGGGACCGTCCCTTCGACTGACCCCCGCAAAAGGCGGGCATGGGCGGTGCTTCCACTGGAGCGCGCAAGCGGCGTAGGGGAACCCCGACACAAGGGGTGGTGCGGGCAGCCGTGGCACACGGCAACTCGGCCCGAAGGGGAGCGGGTTGGAAGCACCGAACGACCGACTTAGGGATCAGGTCAAAAAGAAGGGATGGTGGCTTTGGTTCTATGAACCCAGGAACCGCTGCAGAAGCATTGCCCTATCACCGCAGCAATCTACGCCCGATAGCCCCACCACCGTTGGTCAGCCCATTTTCCAGTTCGACTTGTCGTTCGCAGCGAAGCAGCGGCGGCCCCTACGACAAGAAGACATGATGGCCGTCCGGCGGGTTTAGTCGGAAAACCGTCTCTGGCTTCAATCGGGTTGGCAAATCCCTTTCGAGTGGTGCGCGCACGGATGATCTTGCGGGACCGGTTACGCGATCTGCACCCGGATCACGGCAAGGAGACGGTCGACGCAGCGACAGGCGTCGGCCACATCGAAGGGTGACGCCCCGACCCGGAACAACGCGTCGATCTCGTGGTGACTATAGGCCGGCGAAAGGATCGCTGTGAGATCCGGCAATTCCAGAGGCAGGCCGGACAGGCCTGCTTCCGTCGCAAGCGCCAGGGCCTTTTCGAGGTCATGCCGAATATGGACACGGTTCCAGTCGTCGGCATAGCCCGCCTTCATCAGAAAGGCTTTGAGGCTGAGTTCGATCGCGATGGCCAGCGAATGTGCAGCACTCGCCGGAGCGATCCCGACGCTTGCCGACGCGCCGCGGGCAAAGCCCGTGGCATTCTCCATGAAAATGTCGATCAGCACCGGATCGACATTTCCGGCGAAACGCCGCGCAGCGTCATCGAGCGTGGCGGCCGATAGCCCGATCAGCCAGCGCGGTCCTCCGATATTGCGCAGATGGCGCAAATGCGCCGAACCGGGTTCATCGGTGTCGGTGCCGGCCGACCAGCGCAGCAGCAACGCCGCCTTCCAGCAGCGACCATGGCGCTGTCGGAACGCAAGCAAAGCGCGCAGTTCCTCATCATGCAAATCGCGCATCATCATCTCTCTCTCATTTGTGGCAAGGCGCCGGCCGGCGCGGCGTGAGCAACGCGGATGGCTGGTGGACACTGAAATGGATCCACGCTGCGGACACGGCCGACGGATTCCGGCGCTATTCAGCCAAACCAACACGCCTCGGCACCCTCCCCTCTCGCTGGCGGGAATTCCGATGGGACAACCGTAAGCAGAGCCAAAAAAGGGCCGCCGGCAAACCGGCGGCCCGCGGCTTCAGCCCGCACCGCGACGAGCAGCTGAAGGAGGGCTTCCCAATGGGCCGCGACGATCAACGACCCGGAGTCCCCGAGCCTTGGCTTCGATGACAAGCCGCTCCGTCACGCCATTGCCCTGGAAGGCAATCACGAATCTCGGCTTGAGCGAGAGCATCTGCTCGTTGCGACGGAAGCCGGCGCGATCTCCGAGCTTGCGATCGAGACCGAACCGCACCTGCTGGATGCCATTCTGCTCGGCCCAGGACGCTGCAAGCCGTTCGATACCCTTCATATCGCCGCCGTGTACGAGATACATGTCGCCGACATGGGCGCGAACCTTGTTGAGTGTCGCCAGCAGGTTGTCGGCGAACGTCTTCATATCCAAATCGTTGGCGAAGGTGAGGCGGCCACCGGCGAACACAACGGGCGTACCCTGCGCGGTGTTGGCGTTCAAAGCCCGCTCGCGGCGCGCCCGCAAGAAGGCGTGGCCATCGACGATCCCGGCGGTGACACCGAGCGAAATGCGGTTGCCGGACGATGGCACCCACGATCTCCCGGTTTCCCGGATATAGTGCGCGGCGGCGACATCGCGCATGATTTCGAAGGCACCCGCGGATTCCTCGACCTTCTTGGCGAGATCGATCTTTTCCTCCAGATTGGCCGTGCTGATTTCGGAGCCGTCCTGTTCGGCGAGGAGCAAGCGAATGTCGTCGGTCAACCGGTCGACCAGCCCGTGTTTCTTGGCGGCGGCGCGGTGGAAGAGGTTCACCAGCCCCCAGCCCAGATCTTCGATGTCACGCTCGATCGATGTGTTGCTCATCGTTGTGAAGAGATCGCTCCAGATTGCGGTAACGGTCTGCTCCAGCGCCTCGGTTGGTGGCGGCGCCATGCCACTGAGGTCTTCAGCGCGGGGTTCGAGGTGCCCTAGCTCCAGTGCCGCGAGTGCGGCTGCAAGCGATGTGGACATGATAGCGAGCCTTTCTGTCTGTGCCGGCGGCCTCTCCGCCGGATGCGCATCCTCCGGGCGCTCGCAAAAGAGGGGCTGGCACCGAGGCACAGCCGAGGGAAACTCGCGAACAAGGGGTGGTGCGGGCAGCCGTGGCACACGGCAACTCGGCCCGCCGTTCGCGGGTTGCCAGCGCCTCGCGGGCGCCCATATGCAGCATCCTCTGGCGGGGAGGTGTCGTCACAGACCGGTTTTCGCTTTGTCCTCAGCCTGCGCCGTCGATCCGGAACGGGGGTATCTCCAAATCCGCCGCCGCGAGATGCGAGAGCACCGCCGCGTAGCTGCCGAGACCGCGCACCGTTTCCGCCGAGATTAGGATCTCGTCATCGTCCGAGGCGCTGAAACTCCGAACGGTCGTGCCGTCAAAGACCACCCGCTCCGGGCCAAACGCCCCAGAAGCGCCGCCCGCCCAGCGGGCGAAGACAAGCGCATGATCGACACAGAAAGTCTCGATCGCTTCGAACCGGCCCCAGGCAACCTCATGGTCGGCCAGGTACAGGGGAACGCTCGGATCGAGATCGTCCGGGTCGAACGCGGTGCCCTCCCAATCCGTGAAGGCGCCGTCGCTCTCGACGGCAGCACAGAAGCCGGGAAGGAGTTCAGGGGACAGCGATCCGCCAATGCGGATCGCGACAGAAGCGCGATCGGCCATGAGAGTCTCCGTAGCTAGTGAGGGGGGTCAGCCTGTGGACTGACCACGGTGGAATGCGTCGAGCCAGCGCGCCATCGACATGCGCTGCTCGACGGGCTTGCAGGCTTGCGCCGCCTGGAACGCGACGAGCGCGAGCGGTGCATCCGCCACGATCCGATCAACTTCGCTCGGCGAGAGAAGGCCGTGCTGACGGATATAGGCGGTGATATTGCCCGGTCTCGGTGTCGCCCCGCCTCGCCCGACAACGGGCTTGCGCCAGAGGCCATCGATCGTGCGCAAGCGAGGTTTTGCGCGAGCCTCCATCAGAACGATGGTGCGCAGTTCATCCTTAGAGAGCGCATCCACTTCGTGCGGCCGCATCGCGGGACAGAAGAAACAGGAGGATTTGGGCGGTACAGGCAGGCCCGCACGCTCAATGCGTGCAATGCAATCCGCCCGGGTCCAGCCCAGTTCGCGAAGGGGATAACGATAGTCATAGCGTGGGTCGGCATATCCCTCGGCATGCGCGTAGCGACGCTGATCGGCACTGGAACAGTCATAGCCGATCAGTTTGACGACACGTCCGCCTTCTCCCCAGCACCGTATCGCGGGTGCCCATTGCGCCGTCCATTTGTCCTGCGGCGCCACCTTCCATTTGAGCGAGCAAGACCCCCGCCCAAATGCCTTGGACGGCAGGGTGGCGTTGGTCAGCATGTTGGTGCCCAAGCTATCATAGGGCGGCCAATGCTTGAAATTTCGTGGTTCGTAGCGGACGACTTCGGACGCGACATCGTGACGATCCATCCAACGACGAAAGACCGGGATGAAGGCGTAGGTATCGGTCTTCTCGGAACCGGTATCGGCGAACAACACCATATCGATCGGCTCGCCTCGTTCGACGAGCTCGATGATCATGGCGGTAGAATCGACGCCCGCGCCCCAGGCCGCGATCACCGGCGCGCGCTCAACCATCGGTCGTGTCCTTCGGGACAATGGCCGGGTTGATAAGCCGGTACGCGCGCGTCCTGAACTTTGCAATCCGGCACACGGCGCCGGTTATGGGATCGCGAAATAGCGGGGCCTTGCCCTTCGGATTGGCAATGACCGTGAAGCGGTTGCGATCCTCGCCGTCATTGAAACGAATGGGTTCGTCGAAGACGATGGTCTGTCCCGGCTTCGGGACCGGCTTCGCGCGTTCTAGCTTGCGGCGAAAAAGGTTGGCACGGCAGCGTGCGCGCCATTCGGAGGCGTAGGTGCTGTCGGTCTCGGTCAATTCATCGAGAATGGCAGCAGGGCAGTCACTTTCGCACGGACCCATCGTTTCCGTCATATCTTTGTAGCCGAACGTGCAGCCGTCGCGCGCGCCGGTGCTTTGCCGGGTCAGGCACACGACGGCGAAGACGGCCCGACCGCCGGACGCCTCGATCCGTTCGCACGCCGCGTAATAGGTCGAACCGACCATCGAAGACGCGAGAACCGTGAGACAATGGTCCGCGTGCGCATAGGTAAACTGGTTGTCGAGATAGGAGCGCGGAGTGGCGTAGCCACCCATATCGCGCATGAAGAGCCAACCCATGAGATATCTCCTGCGATTGCGGGGTTCAGGCGGCAGCCGCGAAACGCGCCGCGCCGATGTCGCCGGGGATGCCGGCAAGTCGGTGCTGGAACGCGGCCACGTCGAGTAATTCGGTAATCGGCGCGCGGTGGGGCCTGCCGATCTCCTGCCCGTCGCGACAGCGGCTGAT
Source organism: Sphingobium limneticum (assembly GCF_008710155.1). Taxonomy (GTDB): domain Bacteria; phylum Pseudomonadota; class Alphaproteobacteria; order Sphingomonadales; family Sphingomonadaceae; genus Sphingobium; species Sphingobium limneticum. The sequence goes on along the minus strand of NZ_VYPZ01000013.1, from coordinate 45,408 downwards.
CGAGACCTCGCTGTCCGGAAGAAAGCCGCGCGGGACCACGCGAAGGGCGAGATCCGCGTGGCGCAGCTCCGTCGTGCCGTCTTCGTGATCGGCACCCATGATGGTGTTGATACGGGTGTCGTCCGCGTCGAGGCCGATTGCCGTTGCGAGGCGCGTAAGCGCGCGGCGCGCCTGATAGTGGAAGGTCCGTTTGGCGTGGTAGTTTCCGCCGACGCTCTTTCCGGCAATTTCGAGTAGCGCTGGTGCGGCGTCAACCGCCAAGCGATCCGCTTCGCAACGAAGGCGAAGGGCGGCCGCGCTGGGCGCATCGCGTAGGGCAACGTCTGCCAGATGGCGGATGAGGAGAAGGGTTGCCGCGTCGCTGGCGACTGGCTTGCCAGCACGCTGACAGTCGTCGACGGCGGCGTTGAGGGCGTGGAGTGCTGCCGGCAGATGGTCCAGACCGGCGGGGGAAAGGGCCTGATTGTGGCGGTAGAGCGTATCGTAGAACATGGGAGCCTCCTTCTGAGCGCTCTGGCGCGCTCAAAAGGCCGGAGGCGTCCTCTCCTCCCCCCTCCTTGCGGCGGCGGAACGCTACGGCGATCCGGCGGTAGGCGCCGGGGTCGGGGCAGGCGATCGCCGCGATCATGCCGCTTCACGGATCTGTTCCTGGGCTTCGTCCGACGTGGCGAGGCCAGTTGCGCGGAGCAGAAAGGCGGCCGCCGCTTCGGCTTTTGCCGCAGCCGTCATGATGGCGCGGGCATCCTTTCGCAGCACCGCAAGCCACGAGCCGATATATGCTGCATGATCGTCGATATGGGCGGTCGGGAGGCCAAGATCCGCGCCAAGCAGGGCGGATGTCATCTCGGCGCAAAGCTCTTCAAACGCATAGGCGTTGTCGCCGAATTTCCTGCCAAACTCTCGGTTGAGCCGGTCAGGATGGCCGGTCCAATGCCCTGCCTCATGCGCTAACGTCGAAGCGAAATACGCGCGGGTGGAAAACAACGCGACCGGCGGCATAGTGATGCTGTCGGCAACGCGGTCATAGAAGGCGCGATCGCCGCCCTGGTGAACCGTCGCCGGCAGGGCATCGAGGAAGCGCTGTGCGCGATCCGGTAGCGCGTCGTCGGGAGCGACCACGCTGACGGGGCATGGATAAAACTTCTCCGGCAGCCCTTCAATCTGATCGGCATTGAAGACGGCGTAGGATCGCAGCACGCGGCGCATTTCGTCCGTGGCATCGCCGGTGACGGGCGACTCCACGGTCTTGCTGTAGGATTTGTAGAAGATGGCGATTTGCGACCGCTCGCCTTCGCGGACCTGTCCGCCCAACGCCTGTGACTGTTTATACGTCATCCAGGTGCGCGAATGGTAGCCAGCGCCTTCCGCGCAGAGCCACAGCCAGAAGCAATTAATGCCCTTATACGGGTCGCCGGTCGCGCGAAGCGGACGGCCGCCAAGACCAGGTCGCCACGGCTTCACCCAAGGGCGTACGCCGGATTCGAGTTTGTCGATAATCGCGTTTGTGATGGTGTCGGCGGGCGACGGTTTATCGGCGGTCTTTGCCACGGCAAGTTCTCCTGATCTGGAAGAGGCGAGCCCGGACCAGCATCCTCTCCTCAGAAAGCCTGCCGTCGGGGCACAAAAAGAGGGGCGACACTCCGCGAAGAGTGCCGCCCCCAGTCGCCTCGAACCGTGCAAGCAGGTGTCAGGCCGCCTCGCTCAAATCCTCCTGTCCGTCGTGCGTCGCGTCATCAGGGTCAGACTCCTCGTCACCATCATCGCCGGGATCGACATCATCGTCCTCGTCGATGAAGGTCGAGCGCAGCGCGATGGTCTCGGGCTTTTCGATGGCGTCGAAGCGCATGGCATCTGGCAGCCAGGCGGCCGCCTTTTCGCGGACTTCCGCCTCGACGATCCCCTGTCCGTTGCAGAGCGAGGCGCAGGTTGCGGCAAGGTCGCCCTTCTTGGCGTCCTTGTATCGCCCGCGCAGGATCGGCCCGCCGATGGCCTCGAGCGCGTCGAGCATGACGTCTTTTTTGACGCGACCGAAGAAGTTTTCGGCGGTGGGGCGCCACCAATGCTCGACCTGAATGTCGAGCGCGCGACCAAGATGGTCATGGAACGCGTTGGACCGTCCGCCCTCGGCAATATTCAGGCTCGGCTCCAGCGTGCGTGCGATCGAGAAGGCCACCCAATTGCCGCGGGCCTCGTCGTCGAGCGCACGAAAGGCATCGAAACGTTCGGACATGGTCTTATGACCGGCCCAGCTCGTATCGAGACGCTGGCGCTGATCCTCGATGGCCTGCGACGCCATCGATCCTTCGTCGCGGAAGCCGAAGATCGGGAATTGCGCACCGCTGGACTTGAGCGTCGAGTGGTTGCGGACGTAGTTCTGCTCGAAGACGACATTCTGCGCCATCAGGAAGATGGTGAGGTCCAGCGCCATCGCCGGATCACTGGCGATGTGAGCGACGAGGATCTGCCGGCGCTGGGTCGCCAGCTCGTCAATCAGCGTAGCGCTGAGTTTGGGTCCATGATCGATGTCGCCGGCGCCGTCGTCACCATTGCCACCGCCCGTCACCTTGGGCGGAGCATTCGGATCGACAACGGGCTTCTCGCTGAACATGCGGGTGTGAACGCGAGCTTCGCCATCACCGCCGATGTAGACAAACGTCCCGATCTGCGCCCGGACCGCCGGATCGATCTCGCGACGGGATTCCTCGATGCTTTCAAGCTCCCGTTCGATTTCGTCGAGACGATCGTTCGCGACCTCGGCTTCCGGCGTCCCGTCGATCAGTTCGCCCTCAAGCTGCTCGACGAGTTGATCATTCTCGGCAGAAAGCGCTTCGACACGCGCGCTTTCCGCTTCGCTGAGCGGCCGCGCGGGCGCGTGAAACTCATGAAGCTGACGCTCGAGATCGTAGGGAACGTGGGTGGCCGCAATCGGCGTCACGAAAGCAAGGCCCTCGGCCTGTGCGAGTTCGGCGGCGGCCGCCTCCAGCTTTTTGCCGGCAAGATCTTCAAGAAGATCGACGTCGATCCAGTTCTCGTCCCCCTCGGCGGCAAAGAGATCACCCTCGATGCGGCCGCCTGCGGCGACATAGGCATCGCGACCGATGAACCGCGCCTTGGCATCGTTCGCCTTAATCGTCCCGTTGAGGATCGCACGCCGGATGTTGTCGGGCTGATCGCCATAATAGGAGGTACTCATCTGTGCGAACACGCGAGCCTGACGATCGATGTCGCTCGTCACGGCATAGGCCTGAGCGACCCCCAGGGTGATTTCGCCGGCGGCGAGAGCCTGGAACACGCTTGGTGCAAGCTCGGCAAGCCGCACCCGCTGCTCGACGAAGCGGGTGGTGACGCCCTGTCGCTTGGCAACGTCCTCGGCGGTCATCCCCTTCTGGATGAGGAAGTTGAACGCGGTGCTTTCATCCGCCGGGTTCATCGGAACGCGCTGGAAATTCTCGGTGAGGCTCGCCTCGACCGAGTTGTCGTCGTCGGTAAGGACGAGGACGGGCACGACATGGTCGACCGGCAGAATGCCCTGCTCGATCAGGCTCTGGAGTGCGCGCAGCCGGCGCCCGCCCGCCTTGACGGTGAAATGGCCCGCTTTCTTGAGCGGGGTAACGATCAGGTTCTGCAACAAGCCTTGCGTTGCGATGCTGGCAGCGAGGGCGTCGATACAGGCCTCACGGCTCGATTTGCGGACATTGTCCTTCGACAGCGAGAGGTTCTTGACCTTGACGGACTGGATCATCTTTTGTCTCCATCTGGAACTGGCGCGCCGCCGCGACGGTCACGCGAGCCTGCTCATCAGGCCCACAAAGCCGAAGGCCCCCTCCCCTCTCCTGCGCTGAGCGCGGAGAGAGGCCCTGGATCGTCAGGCGGTGATGCGCTCGATGACGGCAGCGGCAGTCGCGACTGGGACGAACATCCGCGTTCTGTGCTGAATGATGTCAGTGAAACAGCCGGCCGCCTTGAGTTCGGCAAGCCGCGTGTGTGGCCAATCGAGCAGTTCGAGGCGCTGCTGCCCGGCGACCAGGCTGCGCTTGAGCCGGTAGGCTCCGACGGACGATATCTCGCCGGTCGTCATCACATGCTTTGCGGTATCGTCGCCTGACACGGTGATGGCGGCGTTGATCCCGAAGGCGTCCGCGAGTTTCGATACCAGCGGTGCTGGAACGATCCGGCCGAGGAAAGACTGACCGTCATCGGTGTTCAGGCGCCAGACCTGAACATGATCGTCGGGCAAGCGATCCCAGACCGGCAGGAGCAGGCCCGCGACCAGATAGAGCGTGCTGGTGCGGGTCTTGTCCCGCATCTCCTCGACCTCGGCCTGCCACAGCGCCGAAAATTCCTCCTCGCTGGTCTCTTCCCACATCGTTTCGAGCAGCAAATCCTGCCGCATCCGCTCGGAACGGGTCGGCCGAACCAGCTCGTAGCGGCGAACGATCTCACCATCGTCATCGGTGAGCGAATAGGTGCTGCACCGGATCGCGGCCCTGCCGGACTTGCGATTGACGATCGGGCGCGCGTCATCGCCCAGGATACGCAGCGCGCGATCCAGCGGGATCGGCTTGTAGCGCTCTTCCGTTTCGAGGCGCAGAATCTCGGTTTCTGCACCACTCGTCTGGTCGCGCCGGATGACCGTGCGATCAAGGATCGTGATGCGTTCGGCATTGATGCTTTCAACGCCGAGATCGAGCGTGCCGGCTTCGCGCGCCGCCTCGATCCGGGCCTCGATTAGACCCAGATATTCATCGAAGATCGCATTCTGCAACGCGATGCGCAGCGCGAGAATACGATTGAGCCAGCGCTGGATGGGCGGCAGCTCCTCCTTCAGCCCTCCGCCTTCGCCCTCCAGCTCAAGTCCGGTCAGGGTCTGGAATTCGCCAAGTGTGGTCGAGCGCAGTTTACCGTCGGCAAGCAGGCGGAACCATGTTTCGAGGGATTCCTTGGCATAGTCGCTTTCGAGATTGTCCCGCGGGTCGAACAGACCTTGGCCGCCTGTCTGACGCTGGCCCCGTGTCAGGGCACCAAGGCTATCGAGGCGGCGGGCAATCGTCGAGATGAAGCGCCGCTCGCCGCGGCAGTCGGTCGATACCGGACGGAACAGCGGCGCGGTTGCCTGGTGCGTGCGATGGGTGCGGCCGAGGCCCTGGATGGCCGCGTCAGCGCGCCAACCGGGTTCGAGCAGATAGTGGTTGCGGCGCGACTGGTTCTCGGCGGTGAGACTCGCGTGATAGCTGCGCCCGGTGCCGCCTGCATCGGAGAAGATCAGGATCTTCTTCTCGTTCCGCATGAAGCCGTCGGTCTCGGCAAGGTTTGTTCGCGGCGAACGGCTCTCGATTCGTTGGCGACCGTGCGCGTCGATGACGATGCGCCGGCTGCGTCCCGTCACCTCGGCGACCGCATCGGTCCCGAAGTGCCCGATGATATGGTCAAGGGCGGACCCCACGATCGGCAGGGAGCAGAACCGCTCGACGAGATTGTCGCGCATTTCGAGCGCTTCCTGGCTGAAGATGGGACGCCCTTCCTCGTCGGACATAGGCTCGGAGCGCGTCTTGCCGGTGTCGTCGACGAAGGTCTTCATCTGACGGACGGGAAAGGCGGCCGTGAGATAGGACATGACGAACTCTTTGGGTGAAAGCTCTATATCCAGATTCGCCCGGTCCTCGGCGTTCAGCGCGGCCAGTGCCCGGTTGAGCATCGCCTCGGACGTCGAGACGAGCTGGATCACGACGCTCTCGCCCCGGGCCAGATCTGCTCTAATCGCCGGGATCAGCGAGGGCAGCTTCATGCCGATCAGGATTTGGCCGAAGAACCGCTGCTTGGTGGATTCGAAGATCGACAGTGCCGCAGCCTTCGCGCCGCTGTTGTAGGTGTCGTTGGAGAAACTGTCCGTCACCCGGGTGGCATCGAGCGCGGTGCGCAAATTGGCGTGGATGATCGCCCACGCATCGGCATAGGCGTCATAGACCTCGACCTGATCGGGCGTCAGGCGATGTTCGAGGATGTCATATTCGACACCGGCGAAACTGAGCGCCCTGGCGACATAGAGGCCCTGCATCTTCAGGTCGCGGGCGATCAATTCCATCGCCGCGATCCCGCCACGCCGCAAACTGTCGACGAATGCGCGGCGATCGGCGAAGGCGGTGGTCGGACCCCACAGGCCAAGCCGGGTGGCATAAGCGAGATTGTTGACGTCCGACGCGCCGGTTGCCGACACGTAGAGGACGCGGGCGCGGGGCAGCAGGTTCTGCAGGCGCACGCCGGCGATGCCTTGATCGGAGCCGTCCTTGGTGCCGAAACGGCCTTCGCCGCCGGCGACACCCGCCATTTCGTGCGCCTCGTCGAACACCATCATACCGTCGAAATCATCACCGACCCAGTCGAGGATCTGCTGAAGGCGAGTGCCCTTGTCGCCCCGGTTGGAGCGGAGCGTCGCATAGGTGAGGAAGAGCACACCCTCAGCCGCGCCGATCGGCGTGCCCAGCTTCCACTGGTTGAGATGCTGGATGTCGAGCGCGAGACCGCCGACCGCGGTCCAGTCGCGACGTGCATCCTCCAGCAGCGTCTCGGTTTTGGATATCCAGATGTGCTTGCGGCGCCCGCGTAGCCACTGGTCGAGGATGATGGCAGCAACCTGACGGCCCTTGCCGGCACCCGTGCCGTCGCCAAGGAAGAATCCGGTCCGGTAAGGGCGACCGTCCTGGTCCGGCGCGAGCGACAACCCTTCCTCGGCCGCCTTGAACAGGCCGGAGATGTCGCGCTCGAAGGCGTCACCGGCGTAGATCAGGGTTTCGAGCTGAGCGTCGGACAGCACCCGGTCGTCGACCACACTGGCCGGCAGCTTCGGAACGTAAGATGGCCGCGGCGCCGTAATCGAGCCCATGGCGATCGATTCCACCAGAGCGGTCGGATGCGCGGATGCACAGGGAATGGCAATGCGGCTCGGCCGGTACGGCAGGTACACCCCTGCCGCCTCACCGGTTGGTACGGGTTCAGCAAAGACGGTGTAGCCGATATCAAGCGCGCTGAGAGACTGGGTGGCCGTCGCGATCGGGGCCGAAAGCCGGGGCCTGCTCGAAAGACCGCCAAGCAGGGATGCGCGCGCACGGGTTGGTGCAAGGCGCGCTGGGGAGAGTCGCGGTGTTTCCGTGACGCTGGTGGCGGAAGCGATGATCGTCGCGAGCGCTTCTGGGAGTGAGTTGCACCGAACGATAGCGACGTCATCCTGGAAGCCTTTTTCCAGAACAATGAGCTTCACGATCTGGCTGGTGCCATGTTTGGCATAGGCATTGGCGGGCAGTTCGAGGTGGAGCGTGATCGCACAGCCCTCGGTCGCCTTCGCCCAGGCGCGGCTCGATGTATCCACGCGATCGGGAAGGATAGCGGCGCAGCGCCCGCCGACATCAAGCCGTTTCAGGGCGGCCCGCAAATGGCGGAGCGCCGCAAGCGAGTCGGCATGTCGACCGATGCTGCGAGAAAAGGGCGGGTTGATGAGCACGGCGGTCGGGCGGATCGACAGCGGCAGCAGATCGTTGATGAGTTCCCCATCGTAGCGACTGACCGGCGCGGCGGGGAATGCTGCCTGGAGCATGGCAGCGCGCGCGGGATCGATCTCGTTGAGGACAAGCTTGGCGCCAGCGCGCGCGGCGAAAACGGCGAGGAGCCCGGTGCCGGCGGAGGGCTCCAGGACGGTATCGGCGGTGGTGATGCGAACGGCGAGCGCGGCAAGGTAGCCAATTGCGGCCGGTGTCGAAAATTGCTGGAGCGCGATCTGTTCTTCGCTGCGCACAGTATGCGTCGGCAGGGATGCGGTGAGCGAGGTCAGAGTCGCAAGGCACTCGGCAGGCTCTTGCGACAGGTCAAGCGTGGCGAGGTGCAGAACCTGGGCCAGCTCGAGCACATCATAAGCGTCGCGGAGTGACCAATGCCCATCGACAGCGGTTGAGCGATAGGCGGTTTCCATCGCCCGGAGCAGGCCAGACCGGTCCACGCCGTCGCCTTTGCGCAGCTCGGCATAGACCGCGTTCGCAGCGGTAATGGATGGTTCGGTGAAATCGAGTTCGAGAGCAGCGGCTGAGGTGCGCATTGTAGGCCTCCATCGTATCGTCCGGTGCCCATCACCGGATCAACAAGCCGGAGGCCTCCTCTCCTCTCTTCAGTGGGAGGGTGTCTGGATCACGGTGCGAGGAACGGCGTTGCGGGCAAGCCGATCGCGCAGAGCATCGTTCCAATCGTCATACTCGGACGGGAGCCACTCCTCGACCCTTCGCCCGTTGGCGCTGAGGTGCTCCCCTGCCCTCTTCAGGCAGATCTTCGCCGCCGTGTTCCGCTGACCAAACACGATGACGCGCTTCACGTGGGACGGTATGCCGACATGGGCGTAGCGCTCGGCACCAAGCACGGCCCAAACCGGCAATTGGAACCAGTCGATGGCGGACAGGGCATCTTCGATCCCCTCGGCGATGCCCAGAACGTCATCCGGCTCACCAAACCGCACGCTGCCCGAACCAAGCAGACCCAGCGCGAGCTTGGGCTTGCGGAAGGGGCGCCGCAAAATGTCGGTGGGATCAAGAAAAGTCCGGTGGACCGCGACCAGGCCCAGCTCATTTCTCACTGCCGCGATCATTGCGGGAAGGCTGCGCCGATCCTTCCCCTTGCCCATGATCGTCTGTGGATTGAAGCGAAGGTCGGGCGTCGGCGCATAAAGGCCCCGAGCATGAAGATAGGCTTCAGCCGGTGTGCCGGCGATGGGGATGCTGTGCTGCCATAATGACCTGGCCAAACCGCTCAGATCGCGTGACGCCGCGCGCGGTTCGACATGGATCGGCTCTCGATCGTGCAAACCCTGACGATCGAGAGCCTTGAGGACATCGGTCGATGTGCATCCGGCGAAGCATTTGAACAGGATCGCCTTGGTGCCGAGGCGGACCGAAAGACTGGGGGAATGATCGTCATGGGCGGGGCAGCGGCACTCGCCGCGCGATCCAGACCAGCGTCCGCCCAAGCTCTCGACGATCTGCTTGGCGCGAATCGCCGCGTCGATGGTGGCTGACATAAGCGAAACTCCTATCGAAGATTAGGTTCGCTCCGCGCATGCCCCCTCCCCTCTGGCCCGATCGACGCTGTCTCCTACGACCTATGCCGCCTTTGCCGCGAGCACACCGAACTCTTCGACGATACGGTCGGTCGTGTAGTGGGTGGTGCCATCGCGCTCGTAGGAGGTGTCACGGAGCCGTCCGGCAATCCGCACGAGATCGCCAACCTGAGCCTTCTCATCGATATATTTCCGCTGGCCGTCGCTGAAAATGACGACGCGGTTCCAATAGCTATCCTCGATCCACTGGTCGCCTTCTGCGCGGCGGCGATAGTTCGCGCATACCGAGATGTTCGTGACCTTCGGCTTGGCGTCGATCTCACCGATCCGTCCGATAATTTCGAATTTGGCAAAATTGATCATACGACCTCCTCACTGCGTCAGCCCAGCGGCGATGAGCGGTGGTTCAGCTGCTATCGGGTCGCCGAGGATCTCGTCGCTGGGCATATCTGCCAAGCATCGAGACCGGGATGCTATCGTGGAACACCGGTCTGGCGGTATCCCCCCAGCTAGGGGGAGGTCGGTTCTGCTGTCTGAGCTAAAGGCTCAGCGAATCGCGTGCTTGGTTTTTTAGAATCATTCTAAAACAACGCCGCTGCTCGCAGCGGAAGGATTCATGATTCTAAGTGATTCAGATTCTGCGCCGAAAAGGTCTGCAATTTCAATGATCTGTCGCGTTTATCCTGACCGCATGGGGGACTTTGCCTGACCCGGCGGGGGCGTCATCCTGACCGGTCGGGGGCAGATAACTGACCTCTTGGGGCTATCCTGACCGATTGGGGGGAACGGCCTTTGGCGCGCCCGCGCTCTGGAATGGTGTCATTCTGCCCCGTTTATCAAGCGTGAGCGAGCCGAAAACGGGAAGAACGTGACTCGGATAGCGACTCGGCAGAATCTAAGGGCTTTTGCGGGAATGCCACACAGTTCTATCCTGACCGGATGGGGGCGACAGAAAGTGTTTTAGCCTGCCCTGACTTGACGAGCGAGGACAGGTCAGGCAGCAATCGGACGAATCTGCTAAATATGCGTTCGGCCTATATGACATGGAACATGCGGAAAATCTAAGCGCCAATGCAGCGCAAGAGGCGCAAGCCGAGTCGGCGCCGGGCCGCGCTATGCGTGTCGCAGCGGCTTTGCAGGCCAAGGGTGGCGAAGAATTCGCCAAACCCGGCAGCATCGTTGAGATCAAATTCGTGAAAGGCCAATCGCTCAGCCTGACGGCGTCCCGATTGCTCGCGTTGATGATCCTGACCGCAGGCGGCGATGCTTGGCAAGATCGGCCGCATCGGATGCGCAAGGCCGATATTCGCCGCGGTCATAAGGGTAATGAACGGATCTCCGAAATGTTGGAGGAACTGCACCGGACCTTGTTTGCGATCGACGACCGGTCCTGGCGCGGCAAGAAAGCGACGCTGCGCTTTTCCCTGATCTCGTCGTCTCGCGAAGAGGCGGAAGATACAGACGGCGCGGATGCGGGTTGGATCGAATGGGAGTTTACGCCTGATGCGCGCAAGCTCATCCAGGAATCCGAGAGCTATGCTGTCCTGAATAGGCAGGCGGTGCTGGGCTTCCGATCGAGCTATGCGCTCAAGCTCTATGAGATTGGATCGCTGCGGCTCCATCGTCGCCAGTCGACCTGGAAGGGCGATATGGCGGCGCTGCGCGCAGCGCTGGGCATATCGCCGGACGTGTATAAGGATTTCGCGCAACTGCGGCGCAAGGTGCTTGAAAAAGCGAAGGCCGAAATTGATCAGCTGGCTCACTTCCGCGTCGAGTGGAAGGAGATACGGCAGGGCCGAACGGTGACCGAGATCGAGTTCCGCTTCGAGCCAAAGGATGCGCCCGCGCAGATCGCAACCGTCGATGAGATTGAGAGGCATGCGACTGGACGGAAGGCGCGGCGCGAGGGTTCAGTGGAGTCGGTCGCCGAGATGGTTGACGTCGGATCAGTCGTGAAAGCGGCGATCAGCGGGCTGACCGCAGCAGAGAAGAGCTCTGAGATCGTCTTCCCGCAGGGAACGATCCGGTTCAATACCCAGACCCTGGCTGCGGTTGCCCGATCACATGGCGGCGGTTGGGATATCGATCTCATAGCTGACGCCTATCGCCAGCAGATGGGCGACCGTCTGGCAAAGCTCAAGGGTGCCAAATTGCTCAGCTCGTGGACCGGATTTTGCGAGAGTTTCGTGGCTCGAAGGGGTCGTCCATAGAGGGAATTGCACCGGTGCAATTTTCACACGCCCCCAACGAGTCAGGATGGGTCGCTTTTTTGAGGCCACTGATCGCCCCAACGTCCCTATTCGCCTCTGCAGCGAGGCATCACTTTCGAAATAACGCTTATGTTTGACGAAAAAGCGCAAGTAGGGCTACTATACCCCTAGTTTCAAAAAGGGGCGCCCTGTGGCAGCATCACTAGACATCCACGACACCCATGATCTTCTTTCGGTGGCGACGCTTGCCCAGCGGACCTCATCGGTACTGGAGCGCCTTCGCGATTCTGCGCGCAGCGCCCGAGCGGATGATCGTCGGGAGCCGACCTTTCCGATTGGCAAGGCTGCGGATTTGGTCGGGCGAACGCCAGCTGCAATCCGCGACGCAGAAAAAGATGGCCGTCTTCCGCCGCCCCCGCGAACTGAAAATAATCGTAGAGTGGGTTACACGCTTGCCCAACTCAACGATATGCGCGGCCTGTTTGGCACGCGACCCTGGAGGGCGGCCGAAGACCCCTGTTGTGTCGTGGCCGTCCAGAATTTCAAGGGAGGCGTCGGCAAATCGACCTTGTCGGTCCACCTTGCCCAATATCTCGCGATCCAGGGCTACCGCGTTGCCCTTATCGACTGCGACAGCCAAGCCTCCGCGACGACGCTGTTCGGCTATGTGCCGGATCTCGATCTGACTGAGGACGACACGCTTTATCCATTTCTTCGCCAAGAGGAGATGACGTCACTGGACTATGCGTTGCGCAAGACGCACTTTGATGGTCTCGAACTCATTCCTGCCAATTTGCGGTTGTTCCAGTCGGAATATGAGATCGCCGCCCGAATGGCACGAGGGCAGGGGGGGCTTATCGATCGTCTTTCCCAGGGCATCGCCAGCATCGCCGACCGGTTCGATGTCATCGTCCTCGATCCACCGCCAGCCCTTGGTGCCATATCTTTATCGGTTTTGCGCGCGGCGAATGCTCTCGTCGTGCCAGTGCCTCCCACCGTCATGGACTTTTCTTCGACTGCGGCGTTTCTGGCGATGCTTGATGAGACGATCGAGACGCTGGCCGAACGCGGCTTTGCCCCGACTCTAAAATTCCTTCGGTTCGTCGCCTCCAAGGTCGACGAGAACAAGTCGATGCAGAAGGAGCTGCTCACCCTGATGCGGACGCTCTTTGGCCACGCGATGGTGCGCACGCCGCTCAAGGATTCTGCTGAGATCGACAATGCGACGGCTCGTCTTATGACGGTTTATGAACTCGACGGCCCGGTGACAAGCAGTGCGGTGCGCAACCGCTGCCTCACCTATCTCGACGGTGTGAATGCCGAACTCGAGCTGGATATTCGAGCGATGTGGCCCAGCCATTTGAGCCGTTTGCGCAAGGAAGGTTTGGCGTGAATTGGGAAAATTGCACCGGTGCAATTCCGGGTAAAGGAACGGCTTCATGAGCAGGAAAAACGCGAGTTTCGCAGCAGAGCTGGCAGCGGGCATCAATCCGCCCGAAGACGGCGCTCCCGCGCCGCGTCGGTCTGGGCTGGGCGCCAATGTCCTCACCGGTAGGGAAAATCGATTGGCCGAACTGGCGGCAGGGACAGTCGTCAGCCGCACCCATGAACTGGTGGATCCCGCGCGTTGCCGGATGTGGGCGGGGCATAACCGGGAATATGCCTTGCTCAACGAAGAGCGGTGCGCCGATCTTATCGAGAGCATAAAGGCACAAGGGCGCCAGGAGATGCCCGCGATCGTCCGTCGTGTGCGCGGCGAACCCGATTATGATTTTGAGGTAATCTGCGGCGCGCGCCGTCATTGGTCGATCAGCTGGTTGCGCGGCCACAATTACCCCGACTTCCGCTTCCTGATCGACATTCGCGAATTGTCGGACGAGGAAGCGTTTCGCGTAGCGGACATTGAGAACAGGGCGCGCGAAGACCTCAGCGACCTGGAGCGGGCACGCGACTATCTCCGTGCGCTTGATGCCTATTATGAGGGCCGCCAGAAGGTCATGGCCGAGCGGATAAACGTCACAGAAAGCTGGTTGAGCCGTTATCTCGATCTCGCACGCCTACCAGCGGAATTAATGGTCGCCTTTCCCAATCCGCAGGATTTGCGGATCAAACATGTCACGGCGATCAAGCCTCTTCTGAAGCCCGATGATCGTCGCCAACGCGTATTTGCCGAAGCGGCCGCGCTCAGTGCTCGATCGGGAGGGGAGGGCGCTCCCATGGCTGTGCCGGAGATCGTCCGTGCATTGGCGCTGGCGGCCGATCCCCCCAAAAGGTCAGGATCCCCCAAGAAGTCAGGAATGGCGCAAATTGTTTCGAGCGAGACCGGGAAAGCTGTGCTCCGCATCGAGGGCAATGATCGCAAGGGAATTCGCCTGACACTTCTCAATAAGGGTGGGGCGTCTCGGGAGGATGCCGAGAAGGCCATTCGCGAGGTCCTTGACGCGCACTGGGCCTGAAGTGGGCCGACGCAAGAACGGGAGGCGTGACATCGAGCGGTCACGCCCCGCTACAACTCAATCAGTGGTGGTGAGCCGAGACATCGATACCGAGGCCAGCTAGCATCGAATCGAGTTCGGCCATTTCACGATCAAACTCTGCGAGCGCGGGTACAAAATCTGGGAGCGCCTGGGGCGGGGCAGGGGGACGCCCTACCGGACGGACAACAAACCCGAAGGCGATAGCCAGATCGCGCGTCATATAGGTCCGCCAAGCCTGACGACCGCTCACCTCCACTAGAAGGTCCAGTTCTGCCGCGCGAGAAAGCAGTTTGCCGGCACCAGAGATCGTCACGTCTAATCGTCGGGCGAGCATCCGAGGACTGACGACGGGGACAAACTGGACAAGGCTGAGCAACTCCACGAGCTTGCCAGGACGGTGCGCGCCATGGAGGGCTGCGGCGGCGCGTAAGCGGTCTTCCTCGATCGCCTGGAGCCTCACCAGCCCCTCTTCCGCCCGATCGGTGAGCGAAAGGAGGTTACGCAGGACGATGGCCTGCGTGTCGCGCGGCGAGAGGCGAAGCGCCTTGTCGCCAATGGTCAGGCACGGCAGCACGGCCTGGGTGATCTTCATCGATCGCAGGAGCCCAGGGACGGCAAGCCACGGCGTGATCGTGTTGTCTGCGCGGGAGCGCCGGGCCGTAATCTCAAGCGCGCGGAGGAGGGCTGGCCGCTTGCTCCAATCTTCTGGGACGTCCGTTGAGATCGCGAGTTCGTCTCGCCAATAACGGGATTCGCGCTGGGCCAATTGCCGCTGCCAAATTGGAAGCGCATCACGATCGTCCAGATTGGTCGGCATCGGCCGGCGACCGGGCAGATTGACGGCGCATTCCCGTCCGAAAATATCAATTTCGTCAATCTCGGCGCCCTGCACCCGCAGCGCCGTGGTATAGCCGGTCCAGGTGGCGCGTCGCTGCCACGGTGCGGCGGCAGGACTGGCAGAAACACGGGCATCGAGGCGGCCTATCGCCGCTGCCGCCCGTTCCAGACGGGCGACTAGCCTGGAGGTCCAGATTGGCTCTGAGAGGTCTGGGATGGCCATGGGCATGGCATAAGAATATCCTCAAAATAGCCATAGCGTCTACCATGCTGTTGCTCTTTAATAATGGACATATGATAATTGCAGTTATCATATAAGCGGATTTGACCGTTCTTTATAAGGTGGGCTACAAGCGCGGCTGAGGAGCGAGGCGCGTCGTGAGCACCGAAACCGCCCGGGAAGGGCCAGAAATCCCCGTAGCGCCGCCTGAGGCTGTCCTGCCGGCCGTCAGGGCGCCGGCCGACCTTGCGTGGACGATCGTGCAGATGCGCGCCGGCGAGCGCATCACCGTCAACGAGGGCCTGATCGCCGCCTATCAGGCCGCTTCATCGCCCCATAGCATCCGTGCGCTCAAGTCCGACGTCGAGGCGTTCGATGCGTGGTGTAGGCGCAACAACCGGATTGCACTGCCGGCGACGGCCGAGACGGTGGCCGACTATCTCGACTCGCGGGCAGGCAAGGGGAGCCGCCCAGCCTCGCTATCCCGCTACAAGGCGTCGATCGCCAAGATCCATCAGTTGCTCGAACTCAAGGACCCAACCCCCGCGCCGCTGGTGAAGCTGCGGCTGCAAGCGGTGCGCCGTGAGAAGGGCGCAGCGCAGAAGCAGGCAAGGCCGCTGCGGTTCAAGGGGCCGGTGCGCGACGTGGAACGCGACAAGGCGCGTGGTCTCAACGTCCGGGCGCTGCTCGAGAGCTGCGGAAACGATCTGCCGGGGCTGCGCGATCGCGCGCTGCTGTCTGCCGCCTATGACACCGGCCTGCGTGCGTCCGAGTTGGTAGCCGTGGCCATCGAGCATATCGAAGAGGCGATCGATCCCGAGGCGCGGCTGCTGCAGATCCTGCGCAGCAAGGGCGATCAAGACGGGGAGGGGGCAACCGCCTATCTCAGCCCGCGTACCGTGTCGGCGATCGCGGCCTGGACGGAGGCGGCCGAGATCACGGAAGGGCCACTGTTCCGGCGGGTGCAGGTGCGGCGCTACAAGGCCCGCGCCGCCGTGCGCGGGCGCCCGATCGACAGCATATCGGGCCGGGAGACTTTGGATCTCCGCAAGACCCTCTCCAAGCCCGCCGTGCAGGCACGTGTCGAATATGACATCGGCACCGTCGCGCTGCATCCGGGCTCGATCGGGCCGATCTTCCGGTCGATCACCCAGCGGGCGTTCAATCTCGGCGGGCTTCCCGATCTGACGGCCGAGGATCTGGCCCGGCTCCTCAAAGGGATCAGCGCGCACTCGACGCGGATCGGGCTCAACCAGGATCTGTTTGCGAGCGGCGAGGATCTCGCCGGGATAATGGCCGCGCTGCGGTGGAAGTCGCCGCGAATGCCACTCGCCTATAATCGCAACCTTGCTGCAGAGCAGGGCGCAGCGGGCAGGCTGATGGCGAAGATCGGCTGATGGGGTCGCTGGTCGACTCGATTGCAGGAGGGCGTCGCTCCCCAAGCAACCTCATCGGACCGGCATGAGCTTATGGAGCTGGCCGGTGGCCCTTGCCAGCAGCGGCACAATGGTCCGTGTTTCAGGGAAGGGGGCTTGAGATCGCCTTGATGGCCTTCAATCCCGTTCCAAAACGAGCGATCGCGTCCCTGTTTCTCTCCAGCTCGCCATAGGGCAGATAGGCGAAGTCGAGATCGGCAATACGGCTGAAAGCCGGGCGACGGAGTTGCGCGCGAACGTCCTGCTCGCGCGCATTCGGTGCGACCAGGAATAGCCCGGCGGCAGCGTGCAGATCGCTCCCCGACAGCGCCAGATCGAGCATGCGCACGATCCCCGAGTAGATCGAGGTCGAATGTTCAACCTCGAACGCGGCGGCGACGCCGTCGCCACCCTTCGCCAGCCACAACACGTCGATGAGGCGGATCGAGTCCGCTCCGGGAGAGGTCGCAATGGCGTCTGGAAGGCGCTCGAGGCATCCCTGTCCAAGCGGGCAGCCAGCGTGAAGTCGACCGCGGTCATTGGCGGCGATCCACACATCGTAACCGAGGGCATGGCCGAGGTCGCGCAGCCAGGCCTGGATTTCGGCGTGCGTGCGATCGGTTTCGCCCTGCGCGGCGGCTGTCTTGTCGAGCCGGCTTGCCTCCGCTCTGGCATGTTCCAATCTGCCGAGCCAGTCGTCGGCCGCCGTTGCGTCATCCTCCAGCGGTGGCGCGGGATAGCGGCCCGAGCCAATGTCGAACAACAGTCCGCCGATCGCGCCGAGATCGTTGGAGAGCAACTCGCGGTAACGGTCGTTGAGGTCGAGGATGCCGGCGCGCATGGCGAGAAAATGATCCCATGACCCGAGCTTCACCTTGGCGCCGGTGACGGCATTGTAGCCCTTGACGATCGCGGTATTGAAGGGCGGCACCAGCGTCGGGTGAAGGAAATAGAGCAGGTTGGCCGCCGCCGGCCCCAGCCCCTTGATCTTGAGCGCGTCTATGCTGCGGATGTGGCTGATGATCTCCTCGGCGGTATCGCAGCACGAGCAATTGTCGAGCAGGCGACCGAACGCCCGCTGGTTGTCCGGGCTTTCGTAGATGTCTGGAATGCGCAGCTTGGGCTTCCACAGCCAGGCATGGTCGGCGCCCTTGAAGATCTGCCGCTGTTCGGCGATCGAGTGGACAACCGTTTCCAGTGACGAGCCGCGATAGGCGACGCCGAACCGCCCACTTTCGATTTCTGCGACCACCTGCTGCAGCCCGCGACGGATGGAGCGGAAGTTTTTCAGCCGTTCGTCCCACAGAAACCAGGAGCGATAGGTGGCGCCGGGATCGTCTCGCCAACGACGGACAAGCTCGCTCACGAGATCATGATGTGTCGCGGGTAACAAGGTCATACTGGCTGGGTCATCTAAACTGGGCTCCTTGCCGTTCAGGCTATCGCGAGCAAGGGCGGCTTGCACGTTCAATGTGCGATCCGCGAAGCGTGCTCAAATTGTCGGTGATCGCGCAGGGAAACGCCGCTGGCATTGGGCGTTGCCGGTCGCAACCGTCGACCGGGCGCACAGCCAGGCAGACGGCCGGCACGGGCGTCGCCGCCCGGGAGCGGCGACGCAACCAGCTTTTTCCGGTCGAACTTAGCGGATCACTGCTTTGCGATCGCGGTGACCTCGCCATCGCTGCCCTTGAGCGAGAGGTCGAAATCGACCTTGTCGCCGACCTTGACCGCATCGGTGATCGACGGCGCGGCCTTGAACGCCATCGTCATCGCGGGCCACTTGGCCTCCGGGATCGGACCATGATCGAGCGTGATCGTGCCTGCCGCCTTGTCGATCGCGGTGACGGTGCCATGGCCCTTGGCCTTGATCGCGGCGTTCGCGTCAGGCGCCATCGACATGTTGCCCATGTCGCCGCTCATGGTCGCGGCGGGCGCCGCCTCGTTGGTCTCAGTCGCAACGGGGGCCTCCGCCTTCTTGCCGCACGCGGCAGTCAGGGCGGCGAGGCCGAGGGCAATGGTCAGTCGTGCATGGTTCATCGTCTTCTCCTTCATGATGAAACGGGTTGAGGGATGGGATCGGTCTTGGGCCGGCGCAACAGCAGGTAGGCGGCGGGCAGGACGAACATTGAGAGCAAGGGCGCGGTCAGCATGCCGCCGATCATCGGCGCGGCAATCCGGCTCATGACCTCCGAACCCGCGCCTGATCCCAGCAGGATCGGCAGCAGGCCGGCCAGGATCACCGCCACCGTCATCGCCTTGGGACGGACGCGCAGCAGCGCGCCTTCGCGCACGGCGGCCTCGACCTCGGCAGCGTCCGGATGTGCGCCGCGCTCGGCCAGCGCGTTCTTGAGATAGATCAGCATCACCACCCCGAACTCGGCGGAGACGCCGGCGAGCGCGATGAACCCGACCCCGGTGGCGATCGACTGGTTGAACCCCAGCAGATAAAGCGTCCAGATGCCGCCGGTCAGCGCAAACGGCAGCGTCCCCATGATCAGCGCCGCCTCGTCGAAGCGGCCGAAGATGAGGTAGAGCAGCACGAAGATGATCAGCAGCGTCGCGGGCACGACCAGCTTCAAGCGGTCGACCGCGCGCTCGAGATATTCGAACTGGCCAGAGTAAGCGATGCTGACCCCAGGCGAGAGCCTGACCTGTTTCGCCACCGCACGCTGCAGATCGCCGACCACCGAGGCAAGATCGCGCCCGCGCACATCGACGTAGACCCAGGTCGAAGGCCGGGCATTCTCGGTCTTGAGCATCGGCGGTCCCTCGGCGATCGAGACGTTTGCCACGGTGCCCAAGGTGATCTGCTGGCCCGCGGGCGTCAGGATCGGTAGCGCCCGCAGCCTTTCGAGGCTGTCGCGCAATTCGCGCGGATAGCGCACGCTGATCGGATAGCGGGCGAGGCCCTCGACCGTCTCGCCGATCGTCTCGCCGCCGATCGCGCCGGAGACGATGGCCTGGACGTCGGCGATGTTGAGCCCGAACCGCGCGGCGGCGGCGCGGTCTATGTCGACATCGACATAGCGTCCGCCGGTCAGCCGCTCGGCGAGCGCCGAGCTGACGCCGGGCACGCTCCTGGCCACGGTCTCGACATCATGCGCGATGCGGTCGAGCTCGGCGAGGTCACTGCCCGACACCTTGACCCCGATCGGGCTCTTGATGCCCGTCGCGAGCATGTCGATGCGGTTGCGGATCGGCGGCACCCAGATATTGGCGAGACCCGGAAGCTTCACCCGGCGATCGAGCTCGTCGACAAGGCGTTCGGGCGTCATGCCCGACCGCCACTGGTCGCGGGGCTTGAATTGGATCGTCGTCTCGAACATTTCGAGCGGCGCGGGATCGGTCGCGGTCTCGGCGCGGCCGGCCTTGCCGAACACGCTTTCGACTTCGGGCACGGTCTTGATCAGGCGGTCGGTCTGCTGGAGCAGCTCACTCGCCTTGGCGGCCGAGAGGCCCGGCAGCGCCGAGGGCATGTAGAGCAGGTCGCCCTCGTCGAGATTGGGCATGAACTCGCCGCCGAGCCGGCTGAGCGGCCAGGCCGTGGTGGCGAACACCAGAGCCGCGATCAGCAGCACCGCCTTGGGCCGCTTCATCGTCCAGTCGATCGCGGGCCGGTAGATATTGGTGAGCCAGCGATTGACCGGATTGGCCTGCTCGGCCGGAATGCGGCCCCGGATCAGCCAGCCCATCAGGATCGGCACCAGGGTCACCGACAGGATCGCGGCCGCGCCCATCGCATAGGTCTTGGTGAAGGCGAGCGGCGCGAACAGCCGGCCTTCCTGCGCCTCCAGGGTGAAGACCGGAATGAACGACAGCGTGATGATCAGCAGGCTGAAGAACAGCGCGGGCCCGACCTCGGCCGCCGCCTCGGTGACGACGATCCAGCGCGTCTCGCGGTCGAGATGGGTGTCCGGATGGTCCTGTTCCCAGCGCTCGATCTTCTTGTGGGCGTTCTCGATCATGACCACGGCCGCATCGACCATCGCGCCGATCGCGATGGCGATGCCGCCCAGCGACATGATGTTGGCGTTGACGCCCTGGTAGCGCATCACGACGAAGGCGGCGAGCACGCCCAAGGGCAGCGTCAGGATCGCGACCAGCGCCGAGCGGACATGCCAGAGGAACAGGGCGCAGACCAATGCGACGACGATGAACTCCTCGACCAGCTTGCGGGTGAGGTTCTCGACCGCGCGATCGATCAGCTGCGAGCGGTCATAGACCGTGACCACCTCGACGCCCGGCGGCAGGCTTTTCCTGAGATCGGCGAGCTTGTCCTTGACCGCCGCGATGGTCTCACGGGCGTTCTTGCCTGACCGAAGAATAACGACGCCGCCGGCGACCTCGCCTTCGCCGTTCAGTTCGGCGATGCCGCGCCGCATCTCGGGGCCGACCTGGATCGTGGCGACATCGCCGAGCCGGACGGGCACGCCGCCCGCCGCAGTCTTGAGCGGGATTGCCCGGAAATCGTCGAGCGTTTTCAGATAGCCCGAGGCGCGGACCATATATTCGGCTTCGGCCAGCTCGAGCACCGAGCCGCCCGCTTCCTGATTGGCCTGCCGGATCGCCTCGACCGCCTGGGCGTGGGTCACCCCGTAGGCGGCGAGCTTCACCGGATCGAGCAGTATCTGATACTGCCTGACCATGCCGCCGATGCTGGCGACCTCGGCGACGCCGGTCACGGTCTTGAGTTCATAGCGCAGGAACCAGTCCTGCAGCCCGCGCAGCTGCGACAGGTCATGCCGGCCGGTGCGGTCGACCAGCGCATATTCATAGACCCAGCCGACCCCGGTCGCGTCCGGCCCGAGCGCGCTGCGGGCGCTGGCCGGCAACCGACCCTGGACCTGGTTGAGATATTCGAGCACGCGGCTGCGCGCCCAGTAGAGATCGGTGCCGTCCTCGAAGATCACATAGACGAAGCTGTCGCCGAAGAAGCTATAGCCGCGCACCGTCTTGGCGCCGGGCACCGACAGCATGGTGGTGGTGAGCGGATAGGTGATCTGGTTCTCGACGATCTGCGGCGCCTGACCCGGATAGGAAGTGCGGATCACGACCTGCACGTCGGAAAGATCGGGCAGCGCGTCGATCGGGGTCGAGCGCACCGCCCACAGGCCCGCGCCGACCAGCGCGAGCATGCCGAGCACGACGAAGAAGCGGTTCCTCACCGACCAGCGGATGAGATGGGCGATCACTGGCCCGACACCTTCGCCATATGCCGCAGCGTCGGTCCCGCCGGGGGCCGGTCGAACCCGAACCGGACCCGGTCACCCGCCTTGAAGCCGCGCGCGATGCCCGGATTGGCGAGCGCGAAGGTCATCGTCATCGCCGGCCAGTCGAGCGCGGGAACGGGCTCGTGGCTGAGCGTCACCGAATTGGCCGTGATCCGCTCGATCTTGCCCGTCGTCTCGTACAGCGTGGCTTTCGACGCCGGCGCGGCGAGGGTCGCCGATGCCGCACCGCCGCCGATCGGCCGCGCCTCGATGCCCGACAGGCTCGCCTCGGAATCGATCAGGAACTGCCCCGAGGCGACGACGTTCTCGCCGGGCGACAGGCCGGCAAGGATCTCGGTCTCGCCGCCCGCCTCGCGGCCGATACGGACCTCGGCGGGATGATAGCGCCCGTCGCCTGCGGCGAGCATGACGAGCGTGCGCTTGCCCGTGCGGATCACCGCCTCGCTCGGCACCAGCAGCGCCGGCTTGGCATCGCCGCCAAGCGCGACGGTGGCGAACATGCCCGGCCGCAACCGGCCGTCGCGGTTGGGCAGCGCGATCCGCACGGTGAGCGTGCGGCTGTCGGCCTGCGTGGTCGGCAGGATCGCGATCACCCGGCCGGCGAAGCGCTCGCCGGGGAAGCTCGCCAGCGTGGCGCTGGCATTCTGGCCGACGCGGACATCGCCCGCGCGCGCTTCGGGCACCGCGGCGTTGAGCCAGACGGTGCCGAGCCCGCTCACCTGGGCGAGCGTCTGGCCCATGGCGAGCGTCACGCCGGCACGGGCGTCGAGCGTCTGGATGGTGCCCGAGATCGGCGTCGTGATCGTCACCACGCCGTTCGGTCGACCGCTCCGCTCGACGCTGGCGATGAGGCCGTCGGACATGCCCATCAGCCGCAGCCGCTGGCGCGCGGCCGCGGTGAGATCGGGCTTGCCGAGCCGCCTGACGCTCAGATATTCGGTCTGCGCGCCGCCCCATTCGGGCAGGAGCAGGTCCGCGATCGGCGCGCCGGCGCGGACCACGTCCCCGGGCGCTCGCGCATAGACGCGGCTCACGAACCCGCCCGAACGCGCCTGGATGACGGCGACGTCGCGCTGGTTGAAGTCGATCGTGCCGGTGACCTCGAGGGCCGAGGCAAGGCTGCCCATCTTCGCCGCGACGACCCGCAATCCCAGGCTCTGCCGCGCGGCGGGATCGACGGCGACCGTGGGGGCCGCGCCGGCGCTTCCTCCGTCCGCGTATCGCGGCACGAGCTGCATATCCATGAAGGGCGACTTGCCGGGCTTGTCGAACTTCTGGTTGGGGAACATCGGATCGTACCAGTAAAGGACTTTGCCTGCCCCGGCGGGCGTGGTCGCCTCCGATTGCGGTGCCTGGCGATGGCCTGCCCAATAGCCTGTGCCGCCGGCCAGCAGCGCGACAGCCAGGATCGATGCGCCCCAGCGCAGTGCGGATTTATCGAGCGTCATGGCCGCTCCTCCCCATAGGTGATGGTGATGCGGACCGCGTCGCGCGCGACGTCGGCTTCGCGGTTGAGCGCCTCGACCTCGGCCTCCGCGAGCCCGAGCGTCGTGAGCAGCGCGGCGCCAAGGTCGAGCTTGCCGGCGCCATAGCTGTCGCGGTCGAGCTCGGCGCGGTGCCTGGCGAGGGGCACCAGCGTCTCGCGGGCATTGCGCAACCGGGAGAGATGCATGGCATGATCGGCAAGGTCGGCGTCGAGCTGCGCCACCAGTTCGCGGCGGATCGCCTCGCGGTCGAACCGCCCCCCTTGCACGAGGCTCTCGCTGGCAGCGATCCTGGGATTCTGGCGCTTGCCGGCGAACAGCGGCAGGTCGATCGACACGCCGACCGAGGCCATGTCGCCGTACATGGAATCGCGCCGGCCATAGGTGACGCCGACCTTCCAGTCGGGGCGCTTGTCGGCGCGCGCGAGACGCACGTCCGCTTCGGCGACTGCGATCCGCGCGTCCTGCGCGCGCAGGGCGGGAAGCGCATCGATCCCGGCCCGCAGCCGGATCGGATCGACATCGAGCATCGGCGGGTCGCCCGTCGCCTGCGGGTCGGGGTCGCCGGTATAGCGCGCGAGCCGGGCCCGCGCCTGCGCCACCACCGCAGCCATCTCGGCGCGGCGATCGGCGATGGCGGCGCGGAGCTGGTCGGGCTCGAGCGCCTGGCTCGGGCGCGCGCTGCCCGACGCCAGGCGTGCGGTCACGGTCTTCTGCAGGTCGTCGAGGCTGGCATCGAGCAGGTCGAGCTGCCGGAGCCGGCGTTCTCCATAATAGAGATCGACCCAGGCGAGGGCGGTCTCGAGCCGCACGTTGCGGCCTTCGACCAGCTCGCCCGCCTCGGCGATACCGATATCGGCCGCGGCGCGCGCGGCGCGTGCATGGCGCTTGGCGAGATTGGGGAAGGTCTGGCTGAACCCGATCGTCGCCATAGTGAAATCGTCGCGCGTGAAGCTGCCGGCATTGGGGCCGCTCACCGGGAAGTTCTGCAGGCCCAGGTCGAGCGTCGGATCGGGCAGGCGATCGGCCGCGACCGCCGAAGAGCGGGCGCCGGCTGTCGCCGCCGCGCGCGCCTTGAGGCTTGGCGCGTTGGCGGCAGCGAGCCTCACTGCCTGCTCGTAGGTGAGCGGGCCGGCCGACACCGGCACGGCCCAGGCGCTCGCAAGCGTCGCACCGATAGAGAGCAACAGGCGTCGCACAGCGCGCCTCGGCATCATGATCATGGATATCATCCCCTCATGACAGAGGCGGCGCGCCAAGATGTGACGCGCCGCTCCGGAGCGGGTTTAGCCCTTGTCCGACCTGACTGCGCCGCGCATGCAGTCGGCGGCGCTTGCCTGCATCATCGCGCAATCGCAGCTGGCCATGTCCCGGCTGTCGGGCACCCATATGCGGACACGCGCAGGGCCAGTCGCCCGCGGACCATATTGCGGCGCCGACCGCCATTCCCAATGGCCTTGCGGCGTGCGGCTCGCGTCGGTTGCAAGCGCAGGCGCGGCGAGACTGAGGGCCGCCACAAGGGCGGCCGGAAGCAGTTTGATCATCACGAAAACCTTTGACTGAAAAGAAGGAAACCGGGCGCGCACGCATCGATCGATGCGCGCAGCCCGTGCTCGTTCAATCAGACAAGGCTGGTGGGAGGATCCGGCTCGGGCACAACCGCCTTGCCGGTCAATATCGTGTCGGTCGTCCAGAAGCTGGCCGCGTCGTAGAGACGCGCAGGCGCAACGCCGCCTGCCAGGTCCGCTGCGACCAGCGGGATCACGCACCCCATCGCGGCGATGCAATCGAGCGTCAGGCCCTTGCAAGGCTTTTCGCTGGGCGCAGGCTGCTGCTTGGCCATCATTGCCATGCAGTCTGCATCCATGCCCTTGGCCAGCGGCGCGCCTGCCGCCTGCGGCACGCTGTGCGCGGCCGCCATCTGGGCTCCGAAGAGACCGGACAGCGCTCCGATGACGAGCAGAAGGGCGAGCAGGCGTTTCACGAGCCTCGATATCTAGCGGGTTTCGCTGGCGCAGCCAACCAAAGTCTCGCGCCGCGCGGGTTTTGAAGTGCTGACGGCTGATTCCGTCAACTCCGCGTCAATAAAGATCTGGCCCGGGGAAGAAGACCGGCTGCGGCCTCTACGTATATCGAGGCTGGACCCGGGACCGTAGTCCCAAGCCTGAAGAGACGCTCTTCCCCCCGGCAGGTCCGGGCGGTGGCTTACCATCCAAGGAGGTGAATATGGTCAGAAAAACTCTCATGGTCGGGCTTGCCGGCATTTCGATGCTTGCTGCCGTCCCCGCTATGGCCCAGGGCATCGGGCACAGCTTGTTCATGCGCGGCTCGATCGTCGACACGGGCAGCAACGGCACGGTCGTCTGCATCGGCAAGGCCGATGGCGCCGAGGTCGGCCAGAAGCTCGAGGTCTATCGCGTCGTGACCCATCCGGGTCCGCCCAAGGGCGTGGCGCCGACCTATCACCGCCAGCTCGTCGGCCATGTGACGATCGATCATATCTTCGATGATCACTTCGCGCACGTGTCCGTCGCCGACGGTACGCCTGCCAAGCACGACATCGTCGAGCTTCGCAAGAACTGACGCGCCGGTGGCCCGGCGGCACACGCTGCCGTGATGCGAGGCGTCGGGGCAGCGGGTTGCCGGCGGCATGGGACCGTTCGGGCTCGAGGCGAAACCGCTTGACCCTGGACCATGGTCCAACCGGCATGATCGAGCGGATGACATGGGCAATTTCAAGATCGGCGAACTCGCCGCCGCCGCGGGCGTGGGCCGCGACACGATCCGCTATTATGAGCGGATGGGCTTGCTGCGCGAGCCCGCGCGCACGGCGGCGGGCTACCGGCTCTACGACGCGACCGACCTCGAGCGCGTCAATTTCATCCGCTCGGCGCAGGAGCTTGGCTTCACACTCGAGCAGGCCCGGAAGTTGCTGGCGCTCAGGGCGTCGGACACCGCGCATGCCCAGGCCGTGCTCGATATCACGCTCGCCAAGATCGCGGATGCCGAAGCCCGGCTCGAGCGCCTGTCCGATATCCGCGACATGCTGCGGATGCTCGCCGATGAATGCCCGGGTGAAGTACCCGTCTCCGATTGCCCGATCCTCGCCTTCCTGACGGCGCGGCGGAAAGACCAGCAGCATAACAAGAAACTTCAGGCAGCGCAGGACGAACGATCATCACTAGCGAAAGGGGTTTTGTCATGAAGAAAATGCGTTTGATCGCCGTCCTCACGCCGGCGCTGCTTCTGGGCGCCTGTGTGACCACGCGGCCGACCTCGGCGCAGGTCGAGAGTTGCCGGGCGATGGAGGGCAATATGGGTCTCCAGACGCCGCATGATCATGGCGAGATGAAGGGGCAGGGGCGCAACCCGATGAACCTCTCGCACGACCGGTGCCTTCAGATCCTGCGCAACGCGCAATGATCGGGTCCGGGCGCCATCCCTGGCGCCCGGACACAGTTTTCAAGCCAAGGAGCAAGCTATGATCAACCATGCGAAAAAAGCCCTTCCGCTTGTCGGCGGAAGCCTGTTGCTGGCGCTCGCGCTTTCGGGCTGCGACCGCCAGGCCGACCAGACGGTGCCGCCCGCGGCGAACAGCGTCGCCGCCACCCCGGTCCTGACCGACAGCGGCAACGCTGCAGACGCGGCGCCGATGGACGCGATGAGCAACCAGGCCGAGATGGAGCGGCATCACCGTCAGGCGATGGACCATGACGCGATGCGCGCCGGGGCCGGCAACCAGACCGTGCCGGCACCCGATCCCGCGCCGGGCAATGCGGCGATGCCGATGAAGGATATGTAGGCTCGCACACTAAGGGGATGAGGATGTCCAGGCGGATCAGCCTTCGACGCTTGAGCCTCGGCTGCGCAATCGCTCTCAGCCTGTCCGCGAGCGCGGGCGCGCAGGAGGGCGAGGATCATGCCGCGCATCATGGCGCAGGCATGCCGGCCGGCGGGGGCATGTCCGCACCGGCAGAGCCGGGGTCGTCGGACATGGCGAAGATGATGAACCCCATGATGGATCGCATGATCAATGGGGAAGGGGAGAATGAGCACGGCCACGAATCGCGCCGGACCGGCTTCATCTCGCAGCTGCTCGCCTTTCCCGCGCTCGACGAAGCGGCAAGGCAGCGGGTCGCTGCGCAGGCTGGCGAACGGGTAAGCACGGGCCTGGCGATGATCAACGCCGCCTCGGCCGACGGCGCGCGTGCAACCACGGTCTCAGCCCGGCTCGATGCGGCGCGGCGCCTGCGCGAGGGAACCGACCTGTTCCGCTCCGGCACCGCCGCGCAGGGCGCGATCGGCGGCTTGCAGCCGCCCCGGGAGGTCGGGCTTGCCTGGCTGCGCGATCAGCTCGACATCGACCAGGCCGCGCCCGGCCATGCCGGTCACTGGTTCGGCATCTCGCCCTCGCACCTGCTTCTCATGCTGTTCCTGGGGCTGGTGAGCGCCACGCTGATCGCGCTGCAGATCTTCCGCCTGCGGCGGATCGGAGCGATCGCCGGCGGTGTCGCCACCGCCAAGGTTCCAGCAAAACCGGAGCCGACGGCTGCCCCTCCCGCTACCAGGGTTGCGCCCGCGCCTGCACCCGTTGCCGACAGCGCTGGGCTCGCGCCGAGCAATGCGGCCGCACCCGGTGGGGCTTCGCTGCGCAAGCCCAAAAGCTGGGCGGGGCAGCTGCGCGTGGTCCAGATCGTGCGAGAGACGCCGAGCGTGCTGACCTTCCGGCTCGCGGACCCGGCCGCCGACCGGCTGCCGTTCGACTTCCTGCCGGGCCAGTTTCTGCAGGTTGAGGTAGAGCCCGAAGCGGGCAAGACCGCGCGCCGTTCCTACACGATCGCCTCTTCGCCGACCCAGCGGGCCTATGTCGAGCTGACGGTCAAGCGCGAGGAGCAGGGCGTGGTCTCGCGACATCTGCACGACAAGGTCGTCGCCGACGATCTGCTGAAGGTCAGCGGACCGTTCGGCGCCTTCACCTTCACGGGAACGGATGCGCAGAGCATCGTGCTGATCGCGGGCGGGGTCGGCATCACCCCGATGATGTCGGTGCTGCGCTATCTCACCGACACCGCGTGGAAGGGCGATATCTTCTTCTTCTACGGCGCACGGTCGACCGAGGAATTCGTGTTCCGCGACGAGCTCGAGCGGCTCGAACGCCGCTTTCCCAACCTCCATGTCGTCGCCGCGATGCAGCGCGCGCCCGGCACCGTCTGGATGGGCCCCGAAGGGCCGATCACCCGCGAGATGATCCTGGCTGCGGTGCCGGAGATCGCGAGCCGGCGGATCCATATGTGCGGCCCGCCGGCGATGATGGGCGCGATGCGCGGCGTGCTGGCGGAGCTCGGCGTCCCCGAAGCGCAGCTGCACACCGAGGCGTTCGGTCCGGCCTCGCTGCCGGCCGACCACGAGGATCTCGAGGTCAAGCCCGCGCCCGCGCCAGCGGATAAGCCGGCCCCGAGCGCCGAGGTGGCGCCGAGCACGGTGACCTTCTCCGTGTCGGGGGTGTCGGCGGCCTTGCCCGCGGACGAGACCGTGCTGGAGGCGGCCGAGGGCGCGGGCGTCGAGATCCCCTATGCCTGCCGTGCGGGCACATGCGGCGCCTGTGTCGTCAAGCTACTGCAGGGCGAGGTGACGATGGAGGTCGAGTCCGGCCTTGCGCCCGCCGACAAGGCGCAAGGCTATGTGCTCGCGTGCCAGGCGAAGGGAACGGGCACGCCACTCGTGGTCGAAGCCTGATGCGCGAACGCAGCGACATCGCCGTCGGCCTGCTGGTCGCGTTCCTGCTGCTGTTCCCGTTCGGCTACCTCGTGCATGTGTCACCGCGCTTTCCGGGCAGCCTCGCTGGCGGGATCATCGGGATCGCAGCGCTCGTGCTGATGCTGCTGACGCTTCCCTATGTCGCGGCCAAGCACATCGCCTGGGTCGACAAGCTGCTCTCCCGGCTCGTCAGCAAGCCGACCCTGCTCGCCATCCACATCTATGCCGGCGTGCTGGCGCCGATCCTGGGTCTGGTCCACGCCGCGCACAAGCTCGAAAGCCCGGTCGGACTGCTTCTGACCGTCCTCCTGCTGATGACGGTCATCACCGGCTTCATCGGCCGTTACCTGCTTGCCCAGCTTGGTCGGGCGCTGCGCGGACGCAGGTCGGAACTGGCCTCGCTTCGCGCCGCCTTCCTCGAGGAGCCGGCGGCGCCGACGCAGGCCGATACCGCAGCCGCGCCGCTGTCGGGCTGGAAGCGCTATCTGTTCGTCGCCGGGGATGCGCCCGCGGGCCAGCACCCCCAGGACAAGGCGGGGATCGCCGCGGCGCTGGCCGATACCGAATTCGCGATCCGCGCCGAAGAGGCAACCAACACCCTGTTCGCGCGATGGCGGTTCCTGCACATCCTGCTGGGCTGTCTCATCTTCGCGCTGCTCGCGCTCCATGTCGGCGCGGCGCTCTATTACGGGCTGCGCTGGCTATGAGCTGGCAGCGTCTTTCCTACGCCGTCTTCATCGCAGCCCTGCTGGTGATGGTCGCCGCGGTCGCAATCCGGATGCGATCGGACGCGCCGAGGGATGCCGGCCTGGTGGCGCAGCTCGTCTCGCCCGGCCCGCTCTCGAGCGCGCACCAGTCCTTCGCCGGCCAATGCACGGCCTGTCACACGCCGGGCAAGGGCGTCGAAACCCGGACCTGTCTCACCTGCCATGCAGGCACGGATTTCGGGACGAAGCAGTCGACGCAGTTCCACGCGAAAGCGACGCAGTGCACCTCCTGCCACGTCGAACATGAGGGAGAGCGCGGCATCATCCGCATGGATCACGCCGCGTTGCTCGACATGGCGAAGTGGCGGCAGCCGTTGGCGGGCATGTCGACAAACATTCGAAGCCTGACCCCCGAGACCGCGCTCAATTGCGCGAGCTGCCATGCGTTCCGCGATCCGCACCAGGGCCTGTTCGGCACCGACTGCGCGAGCTGCCACAAGACCGACAGCTGGAAGATCGCCAATTATCGCCATCCGTCGGTCAATTCGACGCAGTGCGCCGAGTGCCACAAGGCGCCGCCCAGTCACTTCATGGAGCATTTCAGCATGGTCTCGCAGCGCGCAGCCGGATCGAAGGCGCGCGTCGACCAATGCTATGCCTGTCACGCCACCGACAGCTTCAACAATATCCGCAAGCGAGGCTGGTATGATCACCATTGAGGCCGACTGGCTGAGCGCCTTCTTCCGGCTCGCGGTGATCGGCCTGGAACTGGCGGGTACGCTGACCATCCTGGTCGGCGCGGGGCTCGCAACCTTTCTGTTTGCGCGGCGGGCGAGGGCGGGCGACCGGACCGAGGCCTATAGCGCGTTCCGCTCGGCGCTCGGCCGCAGCATCCTGCTCGGCCTGGAATTCCTGGTCGCCGGCGACATCGTCAAGTCGCTGGTGATCAACCCGACGCTCGACGATCTCATCGTGCTGGCAGGGCTGGTGCTGGTGCGGACCTTCCTGAGCATCTCGCTCGGGGTCGAGATCAACGGCCACTGGCCTTGGGAGGAAACCCGGATGGCGCGGGAGAAGGCACGCGCGGCGTGGGATGGGTCGCCTGCGACGGCTGAGGCCGCCGGATGCGGTACAGCGCTCAAGGGATAGCAGATGGGAGGTGCATGATGATCGAGAGACGCGAATTGCTGATGGCCGGCGCCGGCCTTGCCGCCGCTGGAACGCTGGCTGTGCCGGCGGCGGGGCAGCAGCATCCAATGGAAGGGATGGCGATGTCGATGACGGACTGCATCGACGATTGCGTGGCTTCGCACCGCATGTGCCTGGAGACCGCCACCTGGCTGACCAAGCGAGGCGGCGCGTCAGCCACGGCGTCGCTGATCGCCATGCTGAACGACTGTGCGGAACTGTGCCAGGCGTCCGCCAACTCGATGCTGCGCGAATCCCCCCTCCATACCATCCTGTGTCGCGCCTGCGCTGACGCCTGCGAACGATGTGCGCGGGAATGCCTGAGCCACGTCGTGGACGAGCGGATGAAGCGTTGCTCGGCTACCTGCAAGGACTGCGCCGCCAGCTGTCGGATGATGGCGGACATGGCGAGCTGAGTTTCCTCGGACACGCCCAGGCGTAGTGGGGTCAAGCAGATCCGGCACTATTGAAGCGATCCGTCGGCTCCACAATGTGGGGCCGCTGCGAAGCTGGGTCGTATGGGTGCGAAAGCGGGACTGGTTAAGGATCGGCGGTAGCGCATCTAGACCAGCCAGGCAGCGATCGCGCCAACCACCGACTTGGTTTCGGCAACGTCGCGGACTCGCACGGTATCCAGCCCGAGGTGCTTGGCCGGATAATCATTTCCGCCCGGGAAGATCGCGTCACCGAAGAAGATCATCTCGTCGAGTGCGACGCCGGTCTGCTCGGAAAGGCGCTTAAGGCCATAGGCCTTGTCTATGCCTTCGCGGGTGATGTCGATCGATGTCGCCCCGCCGATATTGATGGCAAAGCCTGGCAGCAACGGCTGGAGCAGGGCCTGCAATTTCTTGCGCTTGGCGTGATCCGGATCCCACGTGTCCTTGGCCTCGAGCGGCGCCTGCTGACCGAGCGCGGAGAATGTGATCTGGCTGCCGCGATCCTCGATCTGCTCGCCCCAGATGTTCTCGTTTGCATAGCCCGCCTGCTCGACCGCCTTGGTCAGTGCTTCGCGGATGCGCTGGCTTTCGTCGCCGGTGAACAGATCGGCATAGATACGCGTCCATTGGCCGTCGGCGTGACGATAGAGCTTGGTGCCCGTGGTCGGCTGGATGATGAAATTGTCGAGCCGCGCCCGGGCAGGCATGCGTGACACCACCTGTTTCTCGAATTGCGGCCAGTCGCCTCCGGAGATGATCGCTACCATCGTCACGTCGAGCAGGCGGGTAAGCAGATCCGCCATTTCATCGTCGAGCGGCTGCTTGCTGAGCGCGAGCGTTCCGTCGAGGTCGAAAGCGGCCAGTCGCTTCATGATGATCTCCCACAAGCGGCAGCAGAAATGCGTCGATGGCATCGGCGATGCCATCTTTGTCGTTGCTGGTTGAAATGTAGTGCGCTGCGCTACGGATCTCCTCAGGCGTCTTGCCCATGGCGATCGATAGCCCGGTGCGCACGAGCAAAGGGCAGGTCATTGGGCATGTGGCCGAGCGCCCGCGCCAGGGCATCGACGCCAGCTCGCTTGTTGGCATAGGAGTTGGTGATGTCCAGATAGTAGGTCCGCGACCGGGCAGTCGTCGCCGACGCCAGGCTCTTGTCCTTGCGAACCAAAGTCCGTCGATGTCGGAGATGACGAGGCCAAGCATCATTGGCCGATCCTGTGCCAGAAGCGGCCATCGCGTTCGAGTAGGGCATCTGCGCCGGCCGGGCCGGCGCTGCCTGGTGCATAGGATTCAAGCCTGCCCTTGCCCTTGGCCCAGCGATCGAGGATCGGCTGGACCGCGGCCCAGCCCGCCTCGATCTGCTCGGCGCGCTGGAACAATGTCTGGTCGCCGGTCATCATGTCATAGAGCAAGGTTTCGTAGCCGGTCCGGCCCGACAGTTTGAAGTGGTCGGCATAAGTGAAATTGAGCGTTGTTCCTGCGGTCTTGATCACTGGACCCGGTTTCTTGACCAGCATGTCTAAGACGATGCTTTCGTCCGGCTGCAGCTGGAAGATCAGGCGATTGGCTGGCAGGCGGTCGATCGGACAATCGCGGAATAAAGCGTAGGGCACTGCCTTGAACGTGACGACGATCTCCGTATCGCGCGCTGCCAGCGCCTTGCCGGTGCGCAGGTAGAAGGGCACGCCGGCCCAGCGCCAGGTGTCGACTTCCAGCTTCAGTGCGACATAGGTCTCGGTCCTGCTGTCGGCAGCGACATCCGGGACCTTACGATAGGCCGGCACGTTGCGGCTGCCGACACGGCCCTTGCCATATTGGCCGCGCACTGCGCAGACTGCGGTGGGCTTGCGGATCGCGCGCAACACCTTGGCCTTTTCGTCGCGGATCGCGTCGGCATCGAAGCTGTTGGGCGGCTCCATCGCGATCATCGCCAGCAGCTGGAACAGATGGTTGGGGACCATGTCGCGGAGCGCGCCGGTTGCATCGTAGAAAGATCCGCGCGATCCGACCTCGACCGTCTCGGCAG
Organism: Sphingobium limneticum; assembly: GCF_008710155.1. Classification (GTDB taxonomy): domain Bacteria; phylum Pseudomonadota; class Alphaproteobacteria; order Sphingomonadales; family Sphingomonadaceae; genus Sphingobium; species Sphingobium limneticum. The sequence continues at coordinate 12,328 of NZ_VYPZ01000013.1, read as the reverse complement.
CGGTGATCTGGACATGGTCGATATAGCGATTGTTCCACACCGCTTCGAACCATTGGTTGGCGAAGCGCGCGACCAGGATGTTCTGGACAGTTTCCTTTCCCAGGAAATGGTCGAGCCGGTAGATCTGGCTTTCCGGGAGCAAGGCGAGGATTCGGGCGTCAAGCGCCTTGGCCGAGGCGAGGTCGTGGCCGAACGGCTTTTCGATCGCGACGCGGCGGAACCGACTGCCCGCTTCCGCCATCAGGCCTTTGGCGGCAAGCTTTTCGACGATGGCGCCGAAGAATTGCGCCGGCGTGGCAAGGTAGAAGACCGCGCTTCGGTCGCCCAACGCCTGGGCGACATCGTCGAACACCCGGTCTGCGGTGAAATCGCCCTGGAGGTAGGCGATGCGCTTGCGCAGATCACGCCAGCAATCGCCCTCGGTCGCGAACTTATCCAGGCTGGCGCGCAACGTCTCGTCATCGCCATCGCTGCGGCCGATGCCGAGGATGGTGAATTCCTTTCCCAGTAATCCGTCGGTGCACAGATGGCGTCACCTCAAGGTTTGTGCGCCAGACAACGATTTGGCAGACATAATGCGAACATCGGCTAATTAGCGAGCTTGAGGCGCGACATGGGATCGTTGAGCTGGCGGAATTCACCGCCAGGCGGACGCTCCGCCTGCCCTCAAAGGCAGCCGCCGGGCAGGCTACGCCGCGGGGTACGATGCTACTGACATGGCCAAGCCTTCGCTAACGAGCGTTCAGCTCCGGCCACCATATGAACACTCATAAAATAGCTATTCTGCTCCGCCCAGCGTAAATATGCCGCGCGCAGCGCCGATCGGTCATAGCGTGGAGCGCGGCATTCCGCTTTTCGCGCGACGATCATCATGTCGAGCACGCCTTGGAGGTAAGCGCCGCATCGCGGCTCATTCGCTTGACAGCTTACGAACAACGCCGAGCCCGTCGCCGACGCGGGTTCGGTTTGGCTGATCGCACTATCAGGCAGGGCGGCCAAAGCGGCGCATAACAATATCCATCGCCTTGGCCGCATTTTCGTCTCCTATTCCGCAGTATCATTTCGGAAGGGGCGCACGGCCCTCGACGGCCGGCGCCCCGTGCTGATCCATCATTCGCGGCCGAGCACCTGGCCTTCGGGCGTGACGAACAGTTCGATCGTCTTTCCGTCGCTGTTCTTGCCCTTGATTTCATAGAGCGTGCTTCCGTCCGCCTTTCGGGTGACTTGCTCCGCTTTGCTTATTGACGCGAGTTGCGCGCGTGCCGCGTTCATCGCGGCCTCGGGCACCTGAGCAAGCGGGATGTCTCGTTCGCTGTGCTTGCCGATTATCCGGTTTTCGTTCGCCTCGTGGTTTTGCGCGATCGCCACGCCCGCGATCGCCAGCGCGGCCGCGCCCACGCCTGCGACAACAGTGAGAGTTCGTTTGCTAGCCATGTTCCATTCCACTTCCTGCATAAGGGCCGTGGGGTCGGGCGGGCGGCGGTTACGGCCCAATGAGCCGTCGTCCGAGTTCAACTCCTCTGATTGTTCATCCTGTCGAGCGCCGCGCGCAGCCCACGGGCGAGCTTGGCTGCGTCGTCGTTGGCCCAGAAGTGCATGAAGAACAGCCGCGACTCGTCGTTTAGCATATGATTATGCAGCGCCGTGACCTCGATCCCGTTCGTCCGCAGCACGCGCAGGACCGGATCGACCTCGTTTGCGACAAGTACGAAATCGCCGGTGATGGCGGCTCGGCCGTCCCCGGTTGGCTGAAAGTTGATCGCGGTCGCCGTGCCCATCGTCGGCGGAGTCTCCATATCGCCGTCCATCAGCCGCTCGGCGCGCGGAAAGCTGTATTGGAGGATGCCACCGGCCGTCTTGCCCTCACCGCCCATCAACCGGTTGAGCGCGGCCACATCGAGGTCGAGCCGCGATGCGGCTGCGCTGGCCGAAGGCGATTGCGGCGCGGCGAGCGGGGTCCGACTGGCTGATAGCGCTTGCCGGAGCGCGGCCGCGAGCTTGACCGGGTCGCCGTGGCCGGCAATGTGCATGTACATGGTCGCAGGCGAAGAGCGGAGCAGGTGATTGTGGAGCGCGGTGATCGTAAAACCGCTTGCGAGCAGGCGGCTCAAAACGGGGTTCACCTCGTCGTGGGTCAGCACGAGATCGCCCATCACCATCGCCTCGTCGCCCATCGGCTGAAACGCCGCCCAAGAGCCGAGCGCGAGGGAGGGCTTGATCGTCACCCCATCCAGCGTGACGCTCAGGTCCGAACGCGGGAAGCTGTAGCGGTGAACGCCCCCCGGCTGTTCGGCCCCCGCTCGTCCTATCGCCCGGTCGACAGCCGACCAGTCCGGCGCTGCCCATGCCGGGCTTGCCAGCAGGAGGCTGGCGAATCCCAAGGCGATGGTCTTTTTCAGCATAATTGATCCTTCATCAGCGCACTCGACACGGAAAGCCTCACGTCATGCGAGCGCGCCGCCGGCGAGCCGCGACATTGCGCTCCGGTTTCTTTCTTCGGGATAAGCAGTCCTATGCTCATGAGGCTTGTGATGCAACCCTTACACTTGTAGGCTAGTGACGATACAACTATGACAAATACACAAGCTTCCCCTTGGTTGCTCCTGATCCCGCAGCTTCCGGCTAAGCCTGCCTATTTGCGGGTGAAGGTCTGGCGGCGTTTGCAGGCGATCGGGGCCGCGCCGCTCAAGAACGCCGTCCATGCGCTCCCCAATCGCGAGGACACGCGCGCGCTGTTCGAAGAACTGCATCGCGAGATCACCGAAAATGGCGGCGAGGCGCTGATCCTCGAAGCGCGCCTTGTCGGCGGCATGGGCGATGCGGAGCTGCGCGGAGTGTTCGACGCTGCGCGTGACGCCGACTATGAGGAGTTGGCACGCGAGGCGCGCGCGCTGTGTGAGGGCGAGTATGTCGCGGCGGCGGATGTGGGCCGCCTGCGCAAACGCCTGAACGAGGTCGCCGCGATCGACTTTTTCGGTGCGCATGGTCGGCAGGCGGCACAGGCCGCCATCACCGAGGCGGACCGCCGCTCTCACCAACATCCCGATGTGAGCGGCCCCGGTGCGCCCGAGCTGACCCCGGCGGAGCTAAAGCGCCGCGTTTGGGTGACGCGCCGCCATGTCCATGTCGATCGCATCGCGTCCGCCTGGCTCATTCGCCGCTTCATCGACCCCGAGGCGAGCTTCAAGTTCGTCGAGGGCAAAGGATATGTGCCGGAGCCTGACGAACTGAGGTTCGACATGGCGGACGCTGAGTTCACCCACGAAGGCGACCGCTGCTCCTTCGAGACCTTGGTGTTCCTCACCGGTCTCGAGACCGACCCCGCGCTGCGGGCGCTCGGCGAAATTGTTCACGACCTTGATATTGCCGATGCTCGGTTCGAGCGCCCGGAAACTCCGGGAGTGAGCGCGCTTATCGCCGGCATCTGTGCCGGCACCGACGACGACGAGGAGCGGATCGCGCGCGGATCGACCGCGCTCGACGGATTCTATGCTCACTTCACCCGGCGAAAAGAGGACTAAAGATGGAGGCCAGCGCACGCGCTGAAATCGCAGTCGAGACGCTGCACGAGCACGGCATCAGCTTTGGCGAGGCGGTGCGCGTCTGGATCAGGGTCGCGCTGCTCAGCTTCGGCGGACCGGCGGGCCAGATAGCGGTGATGCATCGCATCCTGGTCGAGGAGAAGCGCTGGATCGGCGAGGAGCGGTTCCTCCACGCGCTCAACTATTGCATGCTGCTGCCCGGCCCTGAAGCGCAACAGCTAGCTGTCTATATTGGCTGGTTGCTCCATAAGACCAAGGGCGGCCTGGTCGCGGGCGCGCTATTCGTGCTGCCCGGCTTCCTCGCGATTTTAGGGCTCAGCTATGTCTATGTGCTGCTCGGCGAAGTGCCGCTGGTCGAGGGATTGTTCTTCGGATTGAAGGCCGCCGTGCTGGCGGTGGTGCTACAGGCGGTGGTCCGGGTGGGTTCGCGTGCCTTGAAGAACAACGTCATGCGCGGTTTTGCCGCGCTGGCGTTCGTCGCGATCTTCGTGCTCGACGTGCCCTTCCCGCTGATCGTGCTTGCCGCCGCGCTGATCGGCTTCTTCAGTGGCCGCGCTGGTTACGCCGCATTCAAGGGCGGCGGCGGACATGGTCCCGCCGGCGCTGAGATAATCCACGACCGCGACACCGCTCTTGGCGAGGGCCTTCCCGACCATGCCCGGCCGAACCTCTCTTGGTCGCTGCGCATCTCCGGCGTCCTGCTGCTGCTCTGGCTCGGGCCGGTCGCAGCGCTGCTGTTCGCGTTCGGCCCCGACGACGTGTTCAGCCGCATCGCCACCTTCTTCAGCCAGATGGCGGTGGTGACCTTCGGCGGCGCCTATGCGGTGCTCGCCTATGTCGCGCAGGAGGCAGTCGAGACCTATGGCTGGCTCCAGCCCGGCGAGATGCTCGACGGGCTCGGCATGGCCGAGACCACGCCCGGGCCGCTGATCATGGTGACGCAGTTCGTCGGCTTCCTCGCGGCCTTCCGCGAAGCGACCGGGCTGCCGCCGCTCGTCGCCGCGACCTTCGGCGCAATCCTCACCACCTGGGTTACCTTCCTGCCATGCTTCCTGTGGATCTTCGCCGGCGCGCCATTCATCGAGCGGCTGCGCGGCAACCGCGCATTGTCGGCCGCGCTTTCGGCGATCACCGCCGCAGTGGTCGGCGTGATCCTCAATCTGGCGGTCTGGTTTGGTATCCACACTCTGTTCGAGCAAGTCCGCGAAGTGCCGTTCGCAGCCGGCACCATCGATCTCCCAGTCCTAACGTCCGTCAACTGGCCGGCGCTGGCGCTCGCGGTGGGTGCGATACTCGCCATGTTCCGGTTCAAGGCCGGCATGCTGCCGGTGCTCGGCGTCTGCTCGGTCCTCGGGGCCGCATATGTAATGATCATCTGAAGGAGTGACGCGTGACGATCGACCATCTTTCCCGACGCAGTGCAATCGCAACTCTTGGCATCGGAGCCGCCGCCATGACTATCAACGAAGCCTCTGCGCAGACGCCGGCCGCAGCGCCGGCGGCTGTCCCCGCCTTTGCCGGAAATCATCAGGTCAAGCCGCTCAGGTTCAATCCCGCCAGGCTTCACGGCCTCTCCGAAAGGCTGATCACATCGCACCACGAGAACAATTATGCGGGCTCGGTCAAGGCCCTGAATATGATCGAGACACGACTTGCCGCCGCGCTCGCTGACACGGACCTGCCGCCGGTGGTCTATGGCGGATTGAAGCGCGAGGAGCTGCACCGCACCGGCTCGGTCGTGCTCCATGAGGTCTATTTCGACGGGCTCGGCGGCAACGGCCAGGCAGCCGGTTCCATCCGCGACGCGCTGGGCGCGGCGTTCGGCTCGTTCGACCGCTGGGAAGCCGACTTCCGCCGTGCCGGGATGAGCCTTGCCGGCGGATCGGGCTGGTGCGTGCTCGTCTACAATCTCCACACGCGCTCGCTGCACAACCATTGGGCGTGGGATCATATGCACGGTGCGATTGCCGGCGTGCCGCTGCTCGCGCTCGATATGTACGAGCACAGTTTCCACATGGATTACGGCACCGCCGCCGCCAAATATGTCGACGCCTTCTTCCGCAACATCGACTGGGAAGTGGTCGACCGGCGCTATGCCGCGGCTTTGCGCGGCGGCGGCTGAACCCGACCGCCGTGGCTTAACACCCACTGCTGCGCGACACCTGAGTTCGCGACCACAAAGGGGACAGGTCCGATGGGGAGATGCAACAATGACATCCGGCCCGAACATCGCTCTTCTTTGGCGTGGGCAAGCAGCCGAGTGGACGCATCGCTTTCATGAAGCCCGGCAGTGGCCTGTACTGTACAGGGACGAGGCGGTTCGCGAGATTCGGGACGAGCTGCTGTCGTGCGACGCAGCGCTGGTCTGGGTGAATCCGTTGGACATTTCAGGCGACCGCTCGCAGCTCGATCCAATGCTGCGCGAAGTCGCGGGGTGCGGCGTTGTCGTCAGCGCGCATCCTGACGTGATCGCCAAAATCGGCGTCAAGGAAGTGCTCTACACAACGCGATCCATGGAATGGGGCAGCGATGTCGATCGATACGTGGACGCTGAAGGCCTTCGCGCTCGTTTCCCCGAACATCTTGCCGCAGGCCCGCGCGTGCTGAAGCCGAACTACGGCAACGGCGGCAGGAATGTATGGCGTGTCCAACTAGACGAAGCGGGAAACGCTCCGGCTTTGAAAACGTCGGTGAAAGTTCAAGAGGCCCGCCAAGGAAGCAAATCGGAGCGCATCAGCCTAGCCGAGTGCTTGGAAAGGTGGGTGCCGTTTCTAAACGACGGCGGCGTGCTGATCGATCAGGCTTATCAGCCGCAGTCGTCCGAGGGCATGGTCCGCTGCTACGTGTGCGGGCACCGAGTGGTTGGCTTTGGGCACAACCTGATCACTGCGCTGATGACGCCAACGGCCATTGATACAACGTCGTCAACCCCACAGCCGATGGGCCGCGCCATGTTCGGACCGGAGGTGACGCGCTTCGCAGCCTTACGGAAAGCGATGGAGGATCGCTGGATTCCAGAGATGCAAAGGTTGCTGTCGATCGCCGACCACGATCTTCCGCTTCTTTGGGACGCCGACTTCCTATTTCGCCCTGGTGAAGCCATCAGCGATGGCTCCTATGCGCTTTGCGAGATCAATGCTAGTTCGGTTGCACCATTTCCGCCAAGCGCCGTCCAGCCAGTGTGCAGGGCGGTGACAAACCAGGCCAATGGAGCGCCGGCAAATTGCTGAGCGCGGCGGAGTAAAAACCAGCCATTGGTAAGGTTGCTCTTTTTGGAGCGGCCGGGGATGTTTGCCGTGGAGAGCTATGCAGCGGTACGCCGCTTTGTGTTTGTTGAAGGGAACAGCCAGCGGGAGGCAGCGAAGGTTTTCGGCCTGAGCCGAGAGACGATCGCGAAGATGTGCCGTTTCTCGCTGCCGCCTGGCTACACGCGCTCCAAGCCTGTCGCCAAGCCGAAGCTAGGATTGTTGCTGCCGGTGATCGACCGGATACTGGCTGAGGATTACGTCGCGCCGGTCAAGCAGCGGCATACGGCCAAGCGGATTTTTGAGCGGTTGCGCGATGAACATGGCTACGGCGGTGGCTATACGGTGGTGAAGGATTACGTGCGGCAGAGCCGTGTGCGCAGCCGCGAGACCTTCGTGCCGCTGGCGCATCCGCCAGGGCACGCTCAGGTGGACTTTGGCGAAGCGGTGGGCGTGATCGGTGGAGTGCGGCAGAAGGTGCATTTCTTCTGCATGGACCTTCCGCAGTCGGATGCCTGTTTTGTGAAGGCCTATCCTGCCGAGACGACGGAAGCCTTTCTGGACGGACATGTTTGCGCGTTCGCCTTCTTTGGCGGGGTGCCGCTCTCGATCCTGTACGACAATACCAAGATCGCGGTCGCCAAAATCTGCGGGGATGGCAAGCGTGAGCGGACCCAGGCCTTCACGGGGCTGGTCAGCCACCACCTGTTTGCCGATCGCTTTGGCCGCCCAGGCAAGGGCAACGACAAGGGGAAGGTCGAAGGGCTGGTGAAGTATGCGCGCTCGCACTTCATGGTGCCGATCCCGCGCGCGGCGACCTATGACGACTTCAACGCAGAGCTGGAACGGCGGTGCCGGGCCCGGCAGGAAGAGCGAGCCGGGCGCCACACCGAGACGATCGGGGAGCGCCTGGCGGCAGATCTGGCGGCTTTGCGCCCGCTGCCCGCCGGCACGTTCGAACCATGCGAGACCAAGGGGGCACGCGTCTCCTCGACCGCGCTCGTGCGCTACCGCACCAACGATTACTCGGTGCCGACCTGCTATGGCTTCCAGGACGTTGTAGTGAAGGGCTTCGTCGACCGGGTTGTCATCCTGTGCGGGGGCGAGGAGATTGCCCGTCATCCGCGCTGTTATGGCGAGGCCATGTTTGTGGCAAACCCGCTGCATTATCTAGCGCTGATCGAGACCAAGCCAGGCGCGCTCGATCAGGCCGCCGCGCTTCAGGACTGGACCCTGCCGGAGGACTTCCAGCACCTGCGGCATCTCCTTGAGGTGCGGATGGGCAACAAGGGGAAGCGCGAGTTCATTCAGGTCCTGCGCCTGCTTGAGGCAATGCCGATGGAGGTGGTGACCTTCGCGGTGAAAGAGGCCATCCACATCGGGGCTATCGGCTTCGATGCGGTCAAGCAGATCGCACTGGCGCGGATCGAGCGTAGACCCGCCCGGCTCGACCTGGAAGCGTATCCGCACCTGCCCAGGATGGAGGTCAAGACCACACGCGCTGCCGACTATGCCAGCCTGCTGCCGGGGATCGCTGCATGAGCCGGGCGGGGGATGACAAGATGCCCATCGGCACGACGGCGGGCACGCCGCAGGTGCTGCTGGCGCATCATCTCAAGCAGCTCAAATTGCCCACCGTGCTGCGCGAGTATGAGAAGCTGGCCCGGGAATGTGCGCGCGATGGCGTGGATCATACCCGCTATCTTCTGCGCCTTATCGAGCTGGAACTCATCGACCGGGAGCGGCGCACGGTGGAGCGCCGTATCCGCGCCGCCCGGTTCCCGGCGGTCAAGAGCCTGGACACCTTCGACTTCACGGCCATCCCCAGCCTCAACAAGATGCTCGTGCTCGAACTGGCGCGTTGCGAGTATATCCTGCGGCGGGAAAACATCATCGCGCTGGGCAACAGCGGGACAGGCAAAACCCATGTAGCGCTCGCCCTGGGCTTGGCCGTCTGCCAGAAGGGCTTCAGCGTCCTGTTCACCACCGCTGCCGCCCTGGTGAACCAGTTGATGGAGGCCCGCGATGAAAAGCGGCTCCTGAGGATGCAGCGCGAACTTGCCGCCGTAAAACTGCTGATTGTCGATGAACTGGGCTATGTCCCGCTCTCGCCGACGGGGGCCGAACTGCTGTTCGAAACCTTCTCCCAGCGCTACGAGCGCGGCTCCACGATCGTGACCTCAAATCTACCCTTCGAGGACTGGACCCAGGTCCTGGGCTCTGAGCGGCTGACTGGCGCGCTCCTTGATCGCCTTACCCACCACGTCAGCATCCTGGCCATGAATGGCGACAGCTACCGGCTCAAGCAGTCTGCCCGCCGCCGCCGCACCGCCGGGGCGGACCAAAACCAGGCCACCACGCCCGACTGAAATGCCGAAAACGGCCAATATGCAAAGGGCCCCGATCGGGGCCCTTTGCATATCATCCGCGCCACATTCACTGGCCTGCTTTTACTCCGCCATGCTGGCCTAAAATCCGACCGCCGTTGACAGTCGGGGGGACGCCTGCGCCAGAGCTGGAAATGCTGAAGCGGCTGACATCAAATGCTCCTCTTGCCTTGGATCTCCATCGAATTCGTGGCGGCTAGGACAGCGGGAACAACCGGCATTTCGGCCTGGCGTCCCCTCCACGACTCGAACCTGCTCTGACCCTATCTGGGGCGAACGACCCGCGAAATTGTGATATATACGAATGGCGATCGGTCGGTTGACTGGGGCGCAAGAGCATCAGAACCGAAAACCGGTCGCTTGCGATTAGTACATCGGGCGGGCCTATATGCCTCCGCCTCGGCACCCGGCTTGAGCGTCCAAACCAACATGTCGGGATAGAATGAAGGTCACCTGGTCACCTTTTCCTCGTCCGGAAGCGAACTCGTCACCCCCGTTACCGCTCATGTGGTTGCTCGCTTGCACTGCGCATGAGACGATCACCGTCATCCCAAGTTCTGCGCCGGCTGCCTTGTCCTGGGCGATCTGCGATCAGATGCCATCGCAGGCGTCTCTTCTGTCTAGCGACAAATACGCATTACCACCGGCAGATGGTCGGCATAGTCTGCCCAGGGCAACCAACGAAGCTCGCAGCGGAGTGAGTGTGGATCGGAAGGGAACAGTATGACGATCGCGCTTAACGGGTTATATCGATGCCGGCTGCTCACTTTCACACGGTGGTCGTGTTCCATCTGGGCGATTTTCGCCGCGCTCACTGTGCCAACGCTACCTTCGCCGGCCAGGGTCGTTCCCGCAGGGGAAGATACCTCGACCACCAAGCTCGCGGGTGTCTGGTCATTTGATGGCCGATCCGGCTGTAAGTCGGGGATGGCCTGGGTTCTTAATCGCAACGGATCTTACAGCGAAATCCGATTGCCTGACCAGACGCCGCTTGGCGGAGGAAAGTGGTATGAACGCGGCGATACCATCTATTACTCATTGCCGCGAGTACTGACAGCGGCCGCGGGACGGCCCGACAAGCGTATGGTCATTATAGAGCGCGGCCCGCGGCGCCTGGTGGCCGTGACGAACCGCAGGGTTCGTCATGTGATGCACAAGTGTCCGGGATGATCGAATGCCTTCGATCGAGATGTGCGAAACGTTCTGGCCCAAGCCCGAAAAGGGAACAAAAACGAGAGCGGAGTTCGAAGTCACACGTCGAGCATTGCCCCCTTATTGGCATATGCAGGATTTCGCTTCTTGAGTTGTTCCCACTACGTCACGGAAAACTGACCCATCATGCCTTCGTCCTCGTGCTCCAGGATATGGCAATGGAACAGGAAGGGCGCTTTTGAAGCAGGCTGGTCGAAGCGGATTAATAACTCGACCGGTTCGTCCACGACGATGGTGTCACGTGGCCCCTGATCAAGAAGATCTGGTTCCTCGCCATCGCGACGTAGCACGTCGAAGTGCACTCCATGAATGTGGAAGGGATGGGCCATTTTCTGCCCGGAGACTTTCCATATCTCGACGGCGCCAAGCTCGACTTCCTCATCGATGCGATCAATATCGAATCGCCTGTGGTTGATCGTTAGCGGCTCTTCGTCGCTATCCATCATACCTCCCAGCCTCATGTTGAGCACCAGACGTCGCCGTGCGACGACCGTCGCCGGATCTGGCACCGCGCGGGACGCCAGGAGGAGCGGAAGCGTGGTGCTACCTCGCTTACTCGATGCCAAGCGCGGTGAAAATGTGAGGACAGTTTCATTCCCTGCGTTGTTTTCGCTAGCCTCGTGCCGATGCATCATGCCCATGCCATGCACCCTGAGGGTGCTTTGGTCCGGAGCCGATACCAACGAGACCGGTTTGCCATCGCTGAAGTCCACCAAGATCTCAGCCCGCTGACCGGAGGCCAGAGTGAGGGACTGCAATTCGACGGACTTTTCCAAAAGGCCGCCCTCGGTGCCGATCCAATAAAAGGCTCGTCCGTCGCTGAACGAAAGATCGTAAGTCCGGGCATTCTAACCATTTACAAGCCGCAGCCGCACTAAGCTTCTGGGAACGTCTGCTCGCGGGTTGTACGCGCCGTTTACGAGAATAACGTTGCCCCGCCTCCCGTCCAGCGCCACCATCATGCCCGCCGGTAACACCAGACGGCCATCCACGAACTGCCGATCCTGGATCAAGATTGGTAGATCGTCGACGCCGTAATCCGAAGGCAAACCGAGACCTTGCTCTTCCTCGTCGGTGACGAAGAGCAATCCCGCTAGGCCTGCATAGACCTGCTCCGCCGTTCGGCCATGTGCATGCGAATGATAAAAGAGAGTGGCCGCCGGCTGACGGATCGGCAGCGTCGGACGCCAAGTCTCGCCTGGACTAATGGTCTGGTGGGGGCTGCCGTCCAGCTCTCCCGGTACGAGCAGCCCGTGCCAGTGAACCGTGGTATCAGCAGACAGATTGTTGCTGACAGTCACCGTCACGTCGTCCCCGCGATGTACCCGCAGAGTCGGGCCGAGATAGCTTCCGTTGTATCCCATGGTGGCGCTCCGCCGCCCTGGGAAGAAAGTGGTTTCCCCTTCCTGCGCCCTCAGTCCAATTCTCTGCCCATGGTCGCGTGCATCTAACAGGCGAGGAATGGGCAGCGTGCCTGCTTGGTCCGGCGTCGCAAATCTGCGCGTGCATGCCGCCCCCAGCAGGAGGCCTCCGCCCGCCAAGACAGTTCGCCGGCTCAGAAAAGTCATTTCGAAGCCCCTCCTGAGCAATCGTGAAACTGACGCAAACGCGCTTTTCTCGATCCGATGAGATCCACCGAGGCGAAGCGCCGCTCTTCCCTTAAAGGGCGCGCGGGAGGGCAATATCCGTAATACCCGAACCGATCGCTTTTGTGCCCGCCCCCTCTGGGAAGACAAAATTGCCCTTCTAAGCTGGTTGCGGCCCTCGCCAGTTGATCAATAATCAGCCAGGCGAGCGTTCAATCACTGCGGCACCGGATCGTGTCCCACAGCGTGGTGTAGGTTCGCTGGGATAGCCACAGCGACCTCCGGCTAAGCCGGATTGATCATGCTGCCATGGCAGGCAACGTGATGATGGGATTATCGCTTAAACCTGAGACGCT
>NZ_VYPZ01000012.1 GCF_008710155.1 Sphingobium limneticum | reverse complement strand
GCCGGGGTCCAGTCCTACGGTCGCAACTGGACCCCGGCCTGCGCCGGGGAACGCATAGTCATACATTGAGGCCTTTTCTTGCCGACCGACATCGCCTTTCTCGCAATCGCCGAAGCGCAGCAGCTCTATCACTGGCTGCCGGCTGCGCTGGAACTGGCGCGACGGCCCGACGTCCGGGTCAGCATATTGTCGCCCTCGGATCAGATATTGGCGCTGGTCGAAAGCTATGATCCGACCGGCAGCCTCCGCCGGGTCCGCCTGCGCCGTCCGCCCTCGCCCCCCGACTCGCTGTTCCGGCAGCCCTCGCGGCTCGCGACTCTGCTCCTCAACTATCCCACCATCGCCCGCTTCCCGACTTTGGTGACGACCGAGATCAGCAGCGCCTGGCTGCGCCGCGTGCCGGGTTTCCGCTCGCGTCTCATCCTCATCAAACATGGCGCGGGTGATCGGGAGGGCGGCTATAAGAAGCGCCATCGCGACTTCGACCTGACGCTGGTGGCGGGCGAGAAGGATCGGCGCCGCATGATCGACCGGGGCCTTTGCACGGCGGAAACGGTCGTTGTCGGCGGCTATCCCAAATTCGAGTTGAAGGCGGAGCGGCAACGCTTCTTCCCCGACGACAAGCCGGTGCTGCTCTATAATCCGCATTTCGACCCGGCCCTGTCGTCCTGGATCAACCATGGGCCGGCGATGCTGGCGGCGCTGGAGTCGCTGACGGACTGGAACGTCATCATCGCCCCGCACACGAAGCTGGCGATAAAAGCGCCGCCGATCGTCAGTAGCGCCCCCCATATCCGCATCGACATGGGCAGCCGCCATTCGATCGACATGAGCTATACGATGAGCGCGGACGTCTATCTGGGCGACGTGTCGAGCCAGGTGTATGAATTTCTCATCCAGCCGCGCCCCTGTATCTTCCTCAATCTCGACCATCGCGATGCGTCGGGGGACGCCTTCGCCCATTGGAAACTGGGTCAGGTGATCGAACGCGCCGACGCCCTTCCGCAAGCGCTCGCCCGCGCGAACGACTTGCAACCCGGCTTCGTTGCTGCTCAGGAAGCGGCTATGCAGCAGTCCATCGACCTGTCCCCGGTCCCCGCCTCCCAAAGGCAGGCGGACCTCATCCTGAATTTCGCGAAGAAGGGCGTATGAGCCAGACGATCACCACCACCCTTGGCCCGGTCCGCCTGATCGGCGACAATGCGACGCCGATCTGGGGCATGTCCAATGCCGAGCGCAACCGGCGCATGGCCGAAAGCGCGGCCAAGAATGGCAGCGCGCTCGCGCCGGGGCATGAGCTGCTGTTCAACCTCACCTACGCCTTCGATCCGCTGCTGTTGCGGCTCGTGCTGGAGACGCCGGGTACCTTGTTCGTGTGGGGCAGCACGCCGATCGTGGGTCAGGTGGCGCAGGGCACCGATCCGCTGACGGCGCAGCATGTGATCGACCTGTCGGACGGCCGCAAACTCTATAACCGCCAGCTGCGCAAGCTGGAGCAGCCGATGGTGCGCGAACTCACCCCTGCATCCCGGCGGCAGATCGAGCGGCGCAGCTATTTCGGCGCGTACAAGGGCGTGACCGACGTCCTGACCAAATATCTGTGGCCCGAACTGGCGCTGATCCTGACGCGCATCGCCGCGCAATTGCGCATGACACCAAACATGGTGTCGGTGATCGGCGTGACCCTCTGCCTCGTCGCCACCTTCCTGTTTGCCAAGGGGCTGTTCTGGACCGGATTCCTGTGCGGTTTCATCTTCATGGTGCTGGACACGGTGGACGGGAAGCTGGCCCGCTGCACCATCACATCGTCCAAATGGGGCAATGTGATCGACCATGGCGTCGACCTCGTCCACCCGCCCTTCTGGTGGTATTTCTGGGGCACGGGGCTGGTCTATTGGGGCCTTGGCCTGTCGGGCGGCACCTTCGCCTTCATCATGACGGCCGTGATCGCGGGCTATGTGCTGCAACGGCTGATCGAGGGGATGTTCCTGAAGGACTTCAAGATGGACATTCATGTCTGGCGCCCGTTCGACAGCCAGTTTCGCCTCATCACCGCGCGGCGCAATCCGAACATGGTGATCCTGTTCGTCGCGCTGCTGTTCGGCCGTCCCGATATCGGCCTGATCGCGCTGGCATGGTGGACGATCATCTCGCTGGTCGTCCATGCCGTGCGACTGGCGCAGGCCTATGGGCAGGCGCGCTCTGGCAAGCCGATCGTCAGCTGGATGGACGAAGCGGAAGCGGCGCTGTGAACGCGACGATCAATAAGTTCGGCTGGCCCGCTACGTTGATCGCGGAGTTCACCCATTGGGTTGTGCTCCTGCGCCCGGCACAGCCGACGCTGGGGTCGCTGGTTCTGGCGGCCAAGAGCGACTCGACGGCGTTCGGCGACCTGCCGGCGGAAGCGCATGCCGAGTTGAAGACCGTCACTGCGGCGATCGAGGCGGCGCTGGGCAAGGCGGTGGACTATGCGCGGATCAACTATCTGATGCTGATGATGGTCGATCCCCACGTCCATTTCCACGTCATCCCTCGCTATGAAGGCGAGCGGAGCGCGGCGGGCGTGACGGTGGCGGATGCCGGCTGGCCGGGTCAGCCCGATCTGGGCGCGGCGGTGAAGCTGGACAGCGAGTTGGACAGCTTGCGCGATTGGTTGAAGGGTTATTTCGCCTGAAATCCTCTCCCTTTGGGGGAGAGGGATGCGCAGACTTGGCCGCTTGCTGCTCAACCTGTGGCTTTCCGTTCCCCGGCGCAGGCCGGGGTCCAGGTGCACGCTCTGAACTGGACCCCGGCCTGCGCCGGGGAACGCGTCATATGCGCGCCTTGATTGGGAAGAAGGGAAGGTGCCCTGTCCTATTCAGGCCTCAGCTGCTACCATCAACTCGCTCGCAACAATCGGTCTGCAATAGGACATGAAATTGCGCGGTGAGCGGGAAATGTGCGAAGTTAAGCGCGCGAAACCTTATTTCGCGTAGCGCCCTTCGGCCACCCACTTCGCCGTCAGAGCGTTCGCCGCTTCGACATCCTGCGGAAAATCGACCTCCTGCCAGTCCAGCCCGTCGATCGAGACGGTGCCGACGCGATTGCCCTTGGCGATGATGTCGATGGCGCGCAGATACCAGCGCTCTACCCCTTCGGGCGTGCGCATCATCTGTTCGATCTGGTTGCGAAAAATGGCGGGGCCTTCGCCGGTGAAGGCCAGCATGCCGATCGATTCGGCATTGGTGTCGGGGGGCAGCAGCCGCTTGCCGATATGGTGCAGGCGACCGGTCGCGTCGCGGTTCACCTTCATGTCGTCATCATCATAGTCGCCGTCCGCCTTGATATCGACGGTGACGGTGATGGCGTCCTGCGCGCCGTTTACGAGGCGGCCGACGATCTCGTCGGAAATGATGGTGTCGCCGTTCAGGATGATGAAGTCCCGGTCCATCTCCTCCCGCACGATCCAGCAGGTGCCAAGGTTGTCGGCGACCTGGAAGAAGGGGTTGAAAACGGTACGGATGCGCGCGCCTGTGTCGCGATAAAGTTGCAGCGCATGATCCTCCACCCGTTCGGTGCGGAAGCCGGTTACGACGACGATGTCGGTCACGCCATTGGCGACCAGCGCAGCGACCTGCCAGCTGATGAGGCTGCGGCCGTTGAAGTCGATCATGCACTTGGGCACGTCGCGGGTCAGCGGAAGGAGGCGCGAGCCTTGGCCGGCGGAGAGGATGATGGCTTTGCTGATCGTCATGTCCGCGCTTTAGAAGCCAATTTGGCCG
This sequence comes from Sphingobium limneticum, assembly GCF_008710155.1. Classification (GTDB taxonomy): domain Bacteria; phylum Pseudomonadota; class Alphaproteobacteria; order Sphingomonadales; family Sphingomonadaceae; genus Sphingobium; species Sphingobium limneticum. The sequence continues at coordinate 106,502 of NZ_VYPZ01000012.1, read as the reverse complement.
AAAAAAAGGCGGCATTTGCACTCGATCTTTCGCTCGCCTAAAGCGCGACCTGCCCAACCCTCCTTCGGTCCTATGGAGTCATGATGTTCAAGCGCGGATCGGGAGCCGCTGGCGACGGGTTCGCCCGTATCCTGGCCAATACCGGCTGGCTGCTGGGCGGCAAGGGCGTGGGCGCGGTGCTGAGCCTCGCCTATCTGGCCATCGTGACCCGCACGCTGGGGGTGGAGGATTTCGGCCGTTTCGCGCTGGTGCTGAGCGCCGCCAACGTCATCAAGACGCTGGTGAGTTTCGACAGCTGGCAGATCGTCGTGCGCTACGGCCAGCCGCATCTGGCGAGCGGGAATGGCGATGCGCTCAATCGCGTGCTGCGTTTCTGCATCCTGATCGACCTTGGCTCTGCACTCGCGGGCGGGCTGATCGCCGCCGCCATCATCCTGCTATTCGGCAACCTGCTGGAAATCGGGCCGGACATGGGGTGGCAGGTCTGGGCCTTTTGCATGGTGATGATGATCACCATCCGGTCCAGCCCGACCGGCGTGCTACGCCTGTTCGACAGGTTCGATTCGGCCGCCTTCGCCGAAACTATGATCCCGGTCGGCCGCATGATCGGCGCAGGCGTGGCGCTGGCGATGATGCCGAACATCAGCGGCTTCCTGATCGCCTGGGCCTTTGCCGAACTGCTCTGCGCCTTGAGCTACTGGCAATTGGCTCTCAAGGTCGGGCGCGGGCGGATCGGCAGCTGGCGCGCGGGACGAGCATTGGACGCGCGGACGGAAAATCCCGGCATCATCGGCTTTCTGACCGCCACCAACCTGCAAACCAGCCTTTCTTCCATCGGCCAGCAGGTCGCGGTGCTGATCGTGGGCGCCTTTGTCGGGCCGACCGGGGCGGGCCTCTATCGCCTCGCCAACCAACTCGCCAATTCGCTGACCAAGATCAGCAGTCTCCTTTCGCGCAGCATCTTCGTCGAACTGTCGCGCACCAGCAGCCACGGGAAGGAAGCGCTGAGCGCGCTGTTCCGCCGCACCAACAGGCTGGCGCTGGTGGCGGGCGCGGTGATCATCGGCCTGATCGTCACCATCGGCCATCCGCTGCTGGGGCTGATCGCGGGCAAGGATTTCCTGCCGGCCTATCCGCTGCTGCTGATGCTGGGGGTTGCGGCCTGCATCGACCTGATCGGGGTCAGCTATCGCCCGCTGCTGATGGCGACCGACCGGGCCGGCCTGTCGCTGCGCATCACCTTCGTATCGACCCTGTTGCTGCTGGCCCTGCAATCGGCGCTACTGCCGCTGTACAGCACGAAGGGCGCGGCGATGGCCAATATCGCCGCGTCGCTCGCCGGATTTGCGATGATGGGGCTGGCCAGCCGCCGCGCGATGCGGGACTGATCGGAAGCAGCGTCGCTTATTCGGCCTCTTCGACCGGGGCGCCCGGGCCGTTCTTCAGCACCGATTCGATCGCATTTTTCGCGCCGGCCTTGCTGGCATAGCCTTCGGTCCAGAAGATCGTTTCGCTATTATATTTGAACTTGGCGACGAACTCGCCGGCCTTGTTCTTCTCGATCACGAACTTGTGCGCCATGGGACATCTCCAGACTCGTTGCGTCAGCGAAATCGAGCTGGAGAATAGGGGCGCGAATCGAGCTTGGCAATGGCGGCGGGCGGCGCATTGCCGGTGATGAGCGCGGCCCCTAGCAGCGCTGCTGCGGGCGAAGTCTGGATGCCGAAACCGCCCTGCCCCGCGAACCAGAAGAAGCCCGGACTGTCGGGGTCGAAGCCATAGACCGGCGCGCGATCGGGCGCGAAGCTGCGCAGGCCCGCCCATTTATGCTCGACCGCCGCGATCGGCCAGTCGACCGCTTGCTGAAACAAGGCGATCGCCTGCGCCACGGCCAGCTCTTCGGGCGCGGCATCACAGGGGGGCGACGGCACCTCGTCATGCGGGGTCAGCCACACGCGGTCGCGCCCTTCCGGCTTGAAATAGAAGCGCGAACGCAAATCCATCAGGCGCGGCAGATCGGGCGAGGACAGGCCGGGGATATGCAATTGCACCACCGTCCGACGCAGCGGCGTGATGCCGATCGGCCGCACGCCGCAGACGGTCGCGACCTGATCCGCCCAGGCACCGGCCGCATTAACCAGCAGGCCGCAACGGATGATCTCCGCCCCGCTATCCACCTGCCAGCCACCGCCTTCGGAACGAGCAGCCGTCAGACGCGTCGCCAGCCTGATTTCCCCGCCCAACCGGCGGAAGCGGCGCAGATGGGCCTGATGCAGCGCCGCGACATCGATATCCTGGCAGCTTTCCTCCAGCACGCCGATCGTCCAGTCCGGCCGCAGCCCCGGCATCAACGATGCGGGATCGACGGCGCGCAGATCGACCTTACCGGCAAATCCATCCATCAAAGCGTCGCGCCAGGGCGCATCCTCCGCCCGGCCGACATGAAGCGCGCGGCGTGGCGACAGGAAGCTGCGGTCGTGGAAGTCGGGATCGGGATTGGTCAGATAAGGCCCCGACGCGGTCGTCAGCGGCTGGACCAGCGGACCGCCATAGGTTTCTTCCCAAAAGGCAACCGAACGGCCGGTGGCGTGATAGCCCGCGCTATCCTCCATCTCCAATATCAGCACGCGGGCATGGGCGGCCAGCTGCGCGCCAAGGCTGGCGCCGGCCATGCCGCCGCCCACGATCACGATATCGGGATGATTCAACGGCCCATTCCGCCTCAAGCAGTCTCGTCCAGGAAAGCGTCGATCCGGGCCAGCGCATCGAGCCGGACCGGGTCCAGTTCGCGCAATATTTCATGCGCGGCTTCGGGCCCATAGACATGCAGCCGCGCCGTCGCAATGCGCGCCGCGACCCGCCGGATGGCGGGCGTGGATACCAGCTGATCCACCGCCGTCGCCAGGATCAGCATCGGCGTGGCTATGCGTGCGACCGCTTCCGACCGTTCCAGCGCCCGTGTCGATTCCAGCGCCTGCAATACCCAGGTCCAGCTGGGCGGTCCCAGCGCGATCTCCCGGCTATGGTCGCGCCACCAGATTTCGTCGGCATAACGGTCCGGATCGTGCGTCAGCCGCTTTTGCCGCATCTTGCGCTGCCGTTCCGACTGTTCCTTCTGCGTCCAGGCGCGGTCCTCGCCATGGCCGCTGCGCACCATCGCACGGGCGATTCCCACCGCCAGCCAGCGCGGCAGCGGGGCGGTATGGACGCCCAGCATCGGCGCCACCACGGCGGCGGCATCCGGCGGGGTCATCCCCTCCGCCAGCGCGCGGACCAGCATATGACCGCCCATGGAGTGCGCCACCATTGCGGTCGGCCCCTCCCCCTCCGCGCGCCAATCGACCGCCAGCGCGCCTAGGTCCGCGATCCAGTCGGCAAAGTCGCCAATATGGCCGCATAGCGGATCGTCGGTCAGCCGGCCCGATCCCCCCTGCCCGCGCCAGTCGAAGCTGGTCACGGCCCAGCCGCGCGACGCCCAATGGTGGATCACCTCCAGATATTTTTCGATCATGTCGCCGCGCCCGCCCAGCACCAGCATGCGGCCACGCGCACCCGACCCCAATCGATAGCGGCGGACCGGCCAGCCGTCGGGCGCATGCCAATAATCCAGCCGCCCGCCCATCGGCCAGGCGCGCCGGTCGAAAGCGGCTGTAGGAAAGTCGGGTGAATCCATCGCCCGATGGTTACCCTTTGGTAAGCCATATGGTCTAGGGCCTAAGCCCCATGACGGGGGAATTTTTCCAGATCGCGCTGATCGGCGCCTTGAGCGCGCTGCTGATTGCGGCGGCGATCACCGATTTGCGATCCCGCATCATTTCCAATCGGTTGAATCTGGCCGTCGCGGCGCTGGCCCCCTTGTGGTGGCTGGCCTGCGGACTGGAGCCGTGGCCCGGCATGGCCGTGCAACTGCTTGTCGGCGCCATCGTCTTCACCCTGTTCGCCGCGCTCTTTGCGGCCGGGATGATGGGCGGCGGCGACGTAAAGCTGCTCGGCGCGCTGGCGCTATGGTTCCCGTGGCAGGCCGTGCTGTCCCTGATCGTCCTGATGGCGATGCTGGGCGGGCTGGTTACCATCGTCACGGTCATACACCACCGGATGAGCAAAAAGCCGGGGCAACCCGAAATACCCTATGGCGTCGCCATCTCCATCTCAGCCCTTTGGTTGCTTGGCGAACGATATCTTAACCATTTTGCGTGATGAGTGGGGCACTGGGGGCAGTGCACCCATTTGAGGGAGGCGAATTTCGTCATGGATGCTAAGAAGATCGTGCTGCTGGTGGGGGCGCTTATCATAGCGGTCACTACAGCCTTGCTTGCGCGCAGCATGTTGAGTTCGTCGAGCACGCCGCAGGTCACCGCCGCAAACATGCCGGTCGAAGCAGACCAGCCGCACGTTCTGGTCGCGACCAAGGCCCTGCCCGTGGGCACCATCCTGGACGCGGAAAGCTTTCGGTTTCAGCCCTGGCCCAAGGATCTGATCGAGCAGGCCTATTATCTGCGCGGTCAGGCCGATCCTGCCAAGCTGGCCGGCAGCGTCGTGCGCAGCGCCATCACCGCAGGGCAGCCGCTGACCCAGGGCGCCATCGTCAAGCCCGGCGATCGCGGTTTCCTGGCCGCAGCCCTCGGCCCGGGCATGCGCGCCGTGACGGTGCCGGTGTCGGCGCAAAGTTCGGTCGCCGGCTTCGTCTTTCCGGGCGACCGCATCGACCTTGTCCTGACGCAGAGCGTCAATGGCGGGGGTGACGGCGATCCGCTGAAGGTATCCGAAACGATCCTGCGCAACCTGCGCGTGCTCGCCACCGACCAGCGCATGGATGCGATGGGCGCCGACGGCAAGCCCGAGGTCCGCACCTATTCCAACGTCACGATCGAAGTGACGCCCAAGATCGCCGAAAAGATCGCCGTGTCGCAGACCATCGGGTCGCTTTCCATGTCGCTCCGCTCCATCGCCGACAATGCGTCGGATCTGGACGCGGCGATCGCGGGCACCGACGTCGATCTGCCCGGCAATGCCAATGCGAACGCCGAAAAGGCGATCATCGCCAAGCTGGCCGCCCGCCCGGTCGATCGCGGTTCCACCTATTCCACCGGCGCCGACGTGTCGCGCTACCAGCGCAGCTCGGTACCCGCCAAGACCGAAGCACCCATGTCAGCAGCCGTCGCCGCCAATGGCGCACCGGCCGGCACCGTCGCCTTCAAAGGCCCGGTGATCCGCGTGGCGCGCGGCACCAACGTGACCGAAGTTCCGGTCGGGGGGAAGTGAGATGAAGAGCCTGCACAATCGCGCCCCGCGCCTTGCCGCTCCGGCAATCGCGCTGGGCCTGGCGGTCGCCGCGATCGCCGCGCCGACCACCGCGCTCAATGCCGCCCCCTCCAGCGCACAGGATAATGCGATCCTGTTGTCGGTGGGTGGCAGCCGGGTCGTCAACCTGACGGCCAAGATGTCCGACGTGGTGATCGCCGATCCCGAAGTCGTCGACGTCCATGTCCGGTCGCAGAACCAGCTTTATCTGATCGCCAAAAAGCCGGGCGAAACCACCGTCTTCGTCACCGCGACCAATGGCAAAGTCCTGTTTTCGGGCACGGTGCGGGTCGGCAACAACCTGACCAGCATCGACGACATGCTCCATTTGGCGATGCCCGGCGCGGAAATTGCGGTCAACAAGATGAACGGCATGATCCTGCTGACCGGCACGATCCAGGCGCCAGAGGATGCAGCGGAGGCCGAACGGCTGACGCAGGCCTTCGTCGGCAAGGACGTAACCGTGGTCAGCCGCCTGCGCATGGCGACACCGCTGCAAGTCATGCTGCAGGTCAAGATCGCCGAAGTCAGCAAGGATATCGGCCACAAGATCGGCATGAATGTGACCGGCCTGGGCACCGGATCGGGCAGCTTCAGCGGCTATTTCAACCGCGCCGATCGCGCTTTCCAGACGAACTCGTCGACGACCGGTGCTGCCAACGACATCACCCGGTCCTGGACGTTCAACAGCCCCACCGATGGGACGACCTCACTCGGCTTCGTCGCCAAATTGCTGGGCATGGATATTGCCGCTGCGCTGGACCTTGCCGAATCGAGTGGCCTCGCCACCACCTTGGCCCAGCCCAACCTGACGTCCCTGTCGGGCGAAACCGCCAGCTTCCTGGCCGGCGGCGAATATCCCTACACGGTCAACAACGGCGCCAACAACGGCAACAGCATCGAATTCAAGCAATATGGCGTGCAGCTGGCGTTCACGCCGACCGTGTTGGCCGACGGGCGCATTTCGCTGCGCGTCAGGCCGACCGTGTCCAGCCTGGACTTCACGGTCAATTCGTCCGTGCCCGCGCTCAAGAGCCGCACCGCCGAAACGACGGTGGAACTGGGTTCGGGGCAGGCCTTCATGATCGCCGGCCTGCTGAACAGCCAAACCGGCAACACGGTGAACAAGGTGCCGGGCCTTGGCGATATTCCGATCCTGGGCAGCCTGTTCAAGTCGCGCTCCTTCCAGCGCAACGAAACCGAGCTGGTCATCGTCGTCACGCCCTATCTCGCCAAGCCGATGAACGCTTCCGACGTGCGCCTGCCGACCGACGGCTTCCGCAACGCCACGCAGGCGCAGGGCCTGCTGCTGCAACAGGGCAATGACGGGATCAGCGGCGGCCGCAGCCCCGCACCGGCCCGCGCGCCGGGATCGACGCCCGTGGTACCGGGATCACACGTCTCGGCAGCCGCACCCGGCAAGTCGAACAAGACCGGCGCCGCCGCGCCCGGCTTCAGTTTCTGACGGAAGGACAAAGACATGACCACGCCTCTGTCGCTCAAGGCCCTCGCGGCCATCGCCATGATCGCTTTGCCGGTCACCGCCCATGCCCTTCCCCGGTCGAACCGCAGCGTCGATTCGATCCATCAGCCGGTGGTGAGCCACGCCGCCTATGTCTTCGACGTACAGGCCGGCTCCGGCGGCGGGCTGACGCCGAATGAAGCGATCCGTCTGAACGACTGGTTCGTGTCGATCGGCCTTGGCTATGGCGACAGCATCGCGATCGTCACCGACAGCGGCTATTACAGCCCTGCCCTGCACGACGATATCGGCGATGTCGTGGCCCGTCGCGGCCTGCTGGTCGCCGAAGACAGTTCGGCAGAGGCCGGCCAGGCACCGACTGGCAGCGTCCGCCTGATCGTGCGTCGGGCCACCGCCAGCGTGCCGGGCTGCCCCGACTGGAGCGCGAAGCAGGAAACCAATGGCGCCATGGGCGCCGGTTCCAATTTCGGTTGCGGCGTGAACAGCAACTGGGCCGCGATGGTCGCCAATCCGGAAGATCTGGTCCGGGGCCAGGGCACCGACAGCGACCTGCGGACCGTAACGTCGAACCGCGCCATCAGCACCTATCGCGACAAGGCGCCGACCGGCGCCGGCGACCTCAAGCAAATCTCGCCGGGAGGCCAGTAACATGAATGCTCCCTGGAAACCGGGCCTGGGTGGTCATCGCGATCCGTTCCATGCCTTCGTCTGCGACGATCACAGTTTCGACATGCTGCGCGCCGTGTCGGCCGAACTGGGATGGGCGCCGGAAAAGGTGAACAAGGGCGGCATGCGCAATGCCGTGCAGAGCCTGTCCATCACCGCCAGCCCGCAGATATTGTTCGTCGACATGTCCGAAAGCGGCGATCCGCTGAACGACATCAACAGCCTGGCCGAAGTGTGCGAGCCGGGCACGGTGGTGATCGCCGCCGGCCAGGTCAACGACGTACGCCTGTATCGCGATCTGGTGGCCAGCGGCATCCAGGACTATCTGCTCAAGCCATTCGGCGCGGATCAATTGCGTGACGCACTGGCGCAGGCGCAGGCCGTGTTCATGGCCCCGCGTGACGCGGCGCCCGAACGGCCCCATTCGACCATGGCGGTGATCGGCACGCGTGGTGGCGTTGGTGCCTCCAGCATCGCGACATCGCTGTCCTGGCTGCTGTCGGAAAAGAAGAAGCGGCCGACCGCGCTGCTCGACCTGGACGTCCATTTCGGCACCAATGCGCTGGCGATGGATCTGGAGCCGGGCCGCGGCCTGACCGACGCGATCGAAAATCCCAGCCGCATCGACGGCCTGTTCATCGAACGCGCCATGGTGCGGGCGAGCGACACGCTGGCGATCCTGTCCGCCGAAGCACCGATCAGCCAGCCGATGATGAGCGATGGCGGCGCCTTCTACCAGTTGTTGGAAGAATTTCGCCTGGCCTTCGAATGTAGCGTCATCGACCTGCCCCGCAACATGCTGATCCATCATCCGCACCTGATGGCCGACGTGAATGTGACGCTGGTCGTCACGGAATTGACGCTGGCCGGCGCGCGCGACACGATCCGCATCCTGTCCTGGCTCAAGAGCAATGCGCCGCAGGCCCGCCTGCTGGTGGTCGCCAACCGGGTTCACCCCGGCGCGCCGGAAATCAGCCGCAAGGATTTCGAGCAGTCGATCGAGCGCAAGGTGGACGTCATGGTGCCGTTCGACCTGCGCGTCGCATCGCAGGCGGCAAAGCTGGGCAAGACGCTGGCCGAAACCGCCAAGGGCAGCAAGGTCGGCGCAGCCTGCACCGAAATGCTGAACCAGGTGCTGGGTGCGGCCGATGCCGACCAATTTGACGGCGCGCCCAAAGCCGCCCGCAAGAAGGGCGACTCGCTGCTCGGCAAGATAGATTTCAAGTCGATGATGCCGTCGCGCCGCAAGGACAAGGCGACGCTGGATAATTGACCGCATGTGCCGCCCGGACCGGGCGGCGCGGCTTCCTGAAAGACGGGCGACGAGATGGACGGCAATTTCATCCTGATAACGGTGCTGATCGCGACCCTGCTGGGCGTCGCGGCGGTCGTGTTTGCCGGCCCGTCGCCGGACAAGGCGCGCAAGCGCCGCGTCGCCATGATCCGCGGCCGTCACAGCGAATCGGCCGAAGCGCTGCTGGAAGCCCGCATGCGCCGGGCGATTTCCAACCGCGCGACGGGCACCGAAGCGAAGATGCTGGTCTCGCTGATTCCCAATCCGGAAAATCTGACCAAGCGTCTGAAGATGACCGGCAAGAAGTGGACGCTCAGCCAGTATATGACGGCATGCGCCATCACGTTCCTGCTGTTGTCTGCGTTCCTGATGCTGCGCGGTTTCCCGTTCCTGTTTGCCGTGATGTTCGGCTTGGCCGCTGGGCTGGGCCTGCCACATTGGTGGGTGGGCCGTCTCATCCGGGGCCGCGTCAACAAATTCACCGTAAAATTCCCGGATGCGCTGGAATTGCTTACTCGCGGCCTGCGGTCGGGCCTGCCGATCGCGGAAACGCTGGGTATCGTATCGAGCGAAATTCCAGGGCCGGTGGGTGAAGAATTCAAGCTGATCACCGAACGCATCAAGATCGGCCGCACCATGGAGCAGGCGCTTCAGGAAACGGCGGATCGCCTGGGCACGCCGGAATTCCAGTTCTTCGTCATCACCCTGGCTATCCAGCGCGAAACGGGCGGCAACCTGGCAGAAACGCTGTCGAACCTGGCCACCGTGCTCCGCCAGCGCGCGCAGATGAAGCTGAAGATCCGCGCGATGTCGTCGGAATCCAAGGCGTCGGCCTATATCATCGGCTGCCTGCCCTTCCTGGTCTTCGGCCTGATCAGCTACATCAACTTCAACTATATGAGCCCCTTCTACACGCCGGACCCGTCGGGCATTTTCGGGCTGAGCTTGATGCAGGTCATCGGCATCGGCGGCATGTGCTGGATGGGCATCGGCGTCTTCATCATGGCCCAGATGGTCAATTTCGAAATCTGACGGGCAAGGACAAGAGATCATGGACGCTCCTACCCCCGCAGGCACCTTGTTCGGCCTTACCGCGACCGATTTCGGCACGCTGCTGGCCGCGCTGGCGACGCTTTCCATATTGTTCGCACTCTACGCCGTGATGACGGTGCGCGACCCGATGGCCAAGCGGGTCAAGGCACTGAACGAACGGCGCGAACAGTTGAAGGCCGGCATCACCGCCTCCACCGCCAAACGGCGCGCGAGCCTGGTGCGCAGGAACCAGACGACCGACCATATGCGGTCGTTCCTGTCCAGCCTGAAGGTATTGCAGGACGACCAGTTGAAGGACGCCCAGATCCGTCTGGCGCAGGCGGGCATCCGGTCGAAGGACTGGGCCGTCGCGGTCATCTTCGGCCGCATGATCCTGCCCATCCTGATCGGTGGTACGGCCGCGATCCTGCTCTATGGCGTGGGCATCGAACCCGAATGGGGGCCGCTCAAGCGCTTCTTCGCCTTCGCCGCAGCGTTGCTGCTGTCGTACAAGGCACCCGACATCTATATCGACAACAAGGTGCAGAAGCGGTCTTCCGCGATCCGCAAGGGGCTGCCCGACGCGCTCGACCTGCTGGTCATCTGCGCCGAGGCCGGCCTGACCGTCGATGCCGCCTTCAACCGAGTGGCGCGCGAGCTGGGCAAGGCCTATCCGGAACTGGGCGACGAGTTTCAGCTGACCGCGATCGAGCTGAGCTTCCTGACCGAACGGCGCATGGCGTTCGAGAACCTCGCGACCCGCGTGAAGCTGGACGCGGTCAAGGGCGTGGTCACGACCATGATCCAGACCGAGAAATATGGTACCCCGCTCGCGTCCGCGCTGCGTGTGCTGTCGGCCGAATTCCGTCATGAACGCATGATGCGCGCCGAAGAAAAGGCCGCGCGCCTGCCCGCGATCATGACCGTACCGCTGATTTTGTTCATTCTGCCGACCCTGTTCGTCGTCATTCTGGGTCCGGCGGCCTGTTCGATCAGCACGGCCTTCTAAAAACTTTGGAGAGGGACCGGCGCTGCCGTAGCGTCGCCCGAAAGATCCGCCCGCCCCGCCATAAAAAGGCGGTGGCGGGCGGCCTTTTTCATGCTTATCTTCATATCAAAGACACGGAGTGGATCGCATGAAATCGACTGTTATCGCCCTTGCAACCCTGACCGCCGCCTTTGCGGCCCTGCCGGCGCAGGCGGCCCAGCCGGTCACCGGCCGCTGGGCCACGGTGGACGGCAAGGCGATCGTCCAGATCGCGCCGTGCGGCAAGCATCTGTGCGGCAAGATCGAGAAGATCGTGAAGCCCACCCCCGGCCGTCCGCAGACCGATATCAAGAATCCCGATCCTGCACTGCGCTCCAAGCCGCTGGTCGGCCTTGCCCTGCTGTCGGGCTTCGAAGATGACGGCGACCTGTGGAAGGGCACGATCTACGATCCCGAAAGCGGCAAAAGCTATACGTCCAAGGTCAGCCGCAACGCCAATGGCACGCTGAAGGTGCAAGGCTGCATCGCCTTCTTCTGCAAGACGCAGACCTGGACGGCGGTGCGCTGATCCTTACAGCAGGCTAAGCTGCGCCACCGGGGCGAAGCTGCGCCGGTGGAGCGGGGTCGGGCCATGTTCGCGCAGCGCGGCGAGATGCTTGGCGCTGCCATAGCCCTTGTTCGTGTCCCAGCCATAATGCGGATGGTCGGCCGCCGCCGCGATCATCATCCGGTCGCGTTCCTCCTTGGCGAGGATGGAGGCGGCCGCGATCGACAGGCATTTGGCGTCCCCCTCCACGATCGCGGTGGAGGCCCAGCGCCATTGCGGGCAGCGATTGCCATCGACCAGCACATGCGCGCAGTCATGGCTCAGCGCCTCGACCGCGCGGGTCATGGCCAGCATCGTCGCCCAGAGGATGTTGATCTCGTCGATTTCCGCGACGGTCGCGATGCCCACGCCCCAGCAAAGCGCCCGCGCCTTGATCTCCACCTCCAACCCGGCGCGCTTCTTCGCGCTGAGCTGCTTGGAATCGTTCAGGCCATCAGGGCAATCGTCGGCGCGCAGGATGACGGCGGCGGCCACCACGGGACCGGCCAGCGGTCCCCGCCCCGCTTCATCCACCCCGGCGACCAGGCCGGGATGATGGATCAGCTCGTGGGTGAAGTCAGGCATCGGAATAGCGCGCGGCAAAGGCCGCCGCGTCCCAGCCATCGCCATCCTGCGCGGCGAGCAGATGGTAGAAAGGCGTCATGCCCAAAGCATGCCCCATCGGACCATGGCCCTGTCCAAGGCCCGGCGCCGCTTGAAGGGCCGCCGCGACGAAGGCTTCCGCCCGATCCACCGCATCGCCCAGCGACAGGCCGGCCCCCAGCCCGGAGGCGACTGCGCTGGCCAAGGTGCAGCCCGTGCCATGGCTGTGGCGGGTTTCGATCCGCGCGATCGAAAAGTCGGCGACCATATCTTCATCGACCAGCAGGTCGTGGATCAGTGGCCGGTCATCCTCCGCCTGCTGTGGCAGATGGCCGCCCTTGGCCAATATGACCGCCCCGGTCCGCTCGCGCAGCGCTTGCGCGGCCTCTTCCAGCCCATCCAGATCGGCGATGGTCCGGCCGGTCAGCGCTTCCAGTTCGGGCAGGTTGGGGGTGATGACGGTGGCGACGTGCATCAGTTTCTCAAACGCCGCGATGGTGGCATCGTCCGCCAGCAGGGAACCGCTGGTCGCGACCATCACTGGATCGAAGACGATCGGTACATCGTCCAGTTGCGCCAGTCGATCGGCAACGGCGTTGGCGGTTTGCGCGCTGCCGATCATGCCGATCTTCACTGCGTCGACGCCGATGTCGCCGATGCAGCTTTCCATCTGCGCCAGCACCATGTCGGTCGGGATCGGGTGGACGCCCTGCACCCCCAGCGTGTTCTGTGCCGTGATGGCGGTGATCGCGGTCATGCAGAAACCACCCAGCAGCGTCACGGTCTTGAGGTCCGCCTGAATGCCGGCGCCGCCCCCGCTGTCGGAGCCGGCGATGATGAGAATGCGGGCGGGCGTCACTGGCTGGATTTGGCCGTGAAATGCCGCACCGTGGAGGCGGGATTGTCGGCCAACGCCTTCCCCACGCGAGTCGGGCGGTCCATCAGTTCGCCGCCGCAATTGGGACAGCGATCGTCCAGCGCCTCGGCGCACGGCGCGCAGAAGCTGCATTCGAAGGAACAGATGAACGCGCCGGGCTGATCGGCGGGCAGGTCCGTGCCGCAGCGTTCGCAGTCGGGGCGCATTTCAAGCATAGCAAATGTCCGTTCAGTTCGAGCTTGTCGAGAACCGTTGCGCGTCGGGTTCTCGACAAGCTCGAACCGAACGGAGAGAGAAAGATGTCACGCCGCCGCTTTCTCGACCGCGGCGCAGATGCGGTCCACCACATCCTTCACCTGATCCTCGCGGTCGCCTTCGGCCATGACGCGGATCACCGGTTCGGTGCCGGACGGGCGGATGACGAGGCGGCCGGTGCCGTGCAGTTCCGTTTCCGCCTGCGCGATGACGCGCTTCACATCGTCATGCTCCAGCGGCTTGCCACCGGAAAAGCGGACATTCTTCAGCAATTGCGGCACGGGGTCGAACTGGTGCAGCACTTCGCTGGCAGGCTTGCCGGAGCGGATCAGGGCGGCCAGCACCTGAAGCGCGGCGACCGTGCCGTCGCCGGTGGTGGCGTAATCGGACAGGATCATGTGGCCGGACTGTTCGCCGCCGACATTGAAGCCGCCTTCGCGCATCCGTTCCAGCACATAGCGGTCGCCGACCTTGGTGCGTTCCAGACCGATGCCCTTGGCCGACAGGAAGCGTTCGAGGCCGAGGTTCGACATGATCGTGGCGACCAGCCCGCCGCCGCGCAGCGTGCCTTCCTGCGCGAAATTGGCGGCGATCAGCGCCATGATCTGATCGCCATCGACGATCTTGCCCTGTTCGTCCACGACGATCAGCCGATCCGCGTCGCCATCCAGCGCGATGCCGATGTCGGCGCCGGAGGACACCACGGTTTCCTGCAACAGCAGTGGCGCGGTGGAGCCGCAACCGTCATTGATGTTGGTGCCGTTGGGGCTGACGCCGACCGCGACGACGGTGGCGCCCAATTCCCACAGGGCGGACGGCGCGACCTGATAGGCGGCGCCATTGGCGCAATCGACCACGATCTTGAGCCCGTCCAGGCGCAGGTCGGCGGGGAAGCTGGACTTGACCGCATGGATGTAGCGACCGCGCGCATCCTCGACCCGGCGGGCGCGGCCGATATCCTTGGACGCGGCGAGCGCGATATCCTGCCCCAGCAGCGCTTCGATCTTCAGTTCATCCTCGTCCGACAGCTTGTAGCCATCGGGGCCGAACAATTTGATGCCATTGTCGAAATAGGGATTGTGGCTGGCGGAGATCATGACGCCCAGATCGGCGCGCATCGAATGGGCGAGCAACGCGACCGCAGGCGTCGGAATGGGGCCGAACTGCACCACGTCCATGCCCACGGCGGTGAAGCCCGCGACCAGCGCATTTTCGACCATATAGCCCGAAAGCCGCGTATCCTTGCCGATGACGACGCGGTGGCGGTGGCTGCCACGCAGGAAGTGCGTGCCCGCCGCCATGCCGACCTTCATCGCCAGCTCAGCGGTCATGGGCCATTGGTTGGTGCGGCCGCGAATGCCGTCGGTGCCGAAATATTGCCTGCTCACAAAGCTCTCATCTTCCTCGGGGACAGTCCCCATTCATCCGTGCGTCCCGAGTAGCCGCTGAGCCTGTCGAAGCGGCGTATCGAAGGACATGCGCGTCGTGCGACCCTTCGATACGGGTCTTCGACGTCGCTCAGACCCTACTCAGGGCGAACGGAGAGGGAAAGAGTCAAGTTTTTCTCAGTCGACAATCTGCGTCCTCATAGGCATCGGCGAGTGATGGAAAATTTCAACGCCTTCGTCGACGGCCTGTCCGCCGCCGTCTTTTTCAAGGTGCCGCTCTTTGGCGCGCAGATCGAACTGATCGTGCTCTATCTGGCGCTGCCGATGCTGTTCTTCACCCTGTGGCTGGGCTTTCCCAATATCCGCCATGTCGGGCGCGCGATCCACATCCTGCGCAGCCAGCCGCAGCATGGCGAGGCGAAGGGCGATGTCAGCCAGTGGGCGGCACTTTCCACCGCGCTGTCGGGCACGATCGGCCTGGGCAATATCGCGGGCGTCGCGGTGGCGCTGACCATGGGTGGGCCGGGCGCGATATTGTGGATGTTCATCATCGGCTGGTTCGCGATGACGGTGAAGATGGCGGAGGTGACGCTGGGCCTGAAATATCGCGTGTTCGACAGTCGCGGTCATGTGCATGGCGGGCCGATGTATGTGCTCAAAGCCGTGGGCGCGGCGCGGGGCTGGCCGAAACTGGGGCTGGCGCTGGGCGGGGCCTATGCCTTCTTCGCCTTGTTCGGGGCGATCCCCATGGTGCAGGTGAACCAGAGTTTCGCGCAGGTGAAGGTCGTCACGGGCCTGACCAATGGCTGGGCCTATGGCGTGTTCCTGGCCGGCGCGGTGGCGCTGGTCACGCTGGGCGGCGCGGCCTGGCTGGGCGAAGTGTCGAAGCGGCTGACGCCGATCAAGGTCGCGGTCTATCTGGGCGGGGTCGCGGCGATCCTGATCCTGCATATCGGCGAGATACCGGGCGCGCTGGCGCTGATCTGGAACGGGGCGTGGAGCGGCGACGCGGCGACCGGGGGCGCGGTCGGCGCCTTCGTCGCGGGGATGCGGCGCGCGGTGTTCGCCAGCGAGGCGGGCGTCGGGTCGGCGGTGATGGCGCATAGTCTGGCGCGGACCCAGCATCCGGTGTCGGAAGGACTGGTCGCGCTGCTGGAGCCCTTGCTCGGCACGATGATCGTTTGTGCGTTCGGCGGGCTGGCGCTAGTCGTGGCGGGCACATGGAATGGCGGGCTGGAGGGGATTGCGATCACGTCGGCCGCTTTCGCGCAGGTATCGCCATGGTTCCCATGGCTGCTGGCGGTGGTGGTGTTCCTGTTCGCCTATTCGACGCTGGTGGCCTGGGGCTTTTATGGGTTGCAGGCCTGGGGCTATCTGTTCGGCAATGGCCCGAAAGCGCAGTGGACGTACAAGATTCTCTATGTCGTCGCCCTGCCCCCGGCGGCGGCGATCGATCTGGGCCGCGTCGTCGGGATCGTCGACAGCAGCTTCTTCCTTATGGCCATTCCCAATGTCATCGCGCTGTACCTGTGCGCCGGGGAATTGCGGCGGGATGTGCGCGACTATCTGGATGGGCAAGAGGCTTAACTTCGCACATTTCCCGCCAAATGCGACATTTCGTTGCGCGGGAATGATCCTATCGGAAAGTCTCCAACAGGCCGCCAGTAGGTAGCAGCGAGCAACAATGACGTGCCCCTGTCGGCTGCCGTTCCCAGGCGAAGGCCGGGGTCCAGTTGCGAGCGTGGAACTGGCCCCCGGCCTGCGCCGGGGAACAGCATGTACCGGATTTCGGTCATGTAGGACAGAAACGAACAGGCCCCGCACCTTTCGGGGCGAGGCCTGTTCGTCGTGCAGACGGTCGGATCGTCAGATCTTGTCGCCCAGAGCGCCCTTGACCGATCCGGCGACGTCCTGCGCCGTGCCCTTGGCCTTTTGCGCCTTGCCTTCGGCTTCCAGACGTTCGTTGTCGGTCGCCTTGCCGATGCCTTCCTTGATGGAACCAGCGGCCTTGTTGCCTGCGGCCTTCAGCTTGTCGGTTGCTTCGCCCATGTCGATACTCCTTGGCTAGGGTGTTGGAGTATCAACGAGAGGCGGCACAAAGGGTTTCCGCCGATACGAAGCCGAAACGAAATATCAGAGCGGCTTCTCGTAAATCTGATAGATCTTGTTCACCGTGCTGTTGATGGCGTCGGCAATGGCATTCATGCCCTGATTGTCGTCCAGCACCCAGCCGATCTCGCCACGGGTCGAACCATAATGGGCCACCGCTTCCAGACGGATCGTTTCGATCATCATGAAGGCAAGCTGGCTGGCCATGCGTGAGCTTTGCAACCGCTGCACCACGCCCATCAACGGCACGCGCATCGTGCGCGCCTTGGGCTTGCGCAGCCATTTCAGCAGCTTGATGAAGCCGAAGGGGAAGAGCGATCCGTTCAGCGACTTGGTCGCTTCATTCAGGTCCGGCAGCGTCATCATGAAAGCGACCGGCTCGCCGTCCAGTTCGGCGATCATGATCAGATCCTCGAACACGATGGGTTTCAATTTCTTGCCGGTATGGGCGACTTCATCGTCCGTGATCGGCACGAAGCCCCAATTATTGCCCCAGGCGTCATTCAGGATCGACAGGATGATCGCGGCTTCCTTGTCGAATTTCGACTTGTCGACCTTGCGGATCGTGATGCGCGGGCTTTTCTCGCCCGACTGGATGATCCGCTGAATCAGCGGCGGGAAGCTTTTCGTGATGTCCAGCTCATAGGTTTTGAGCTGCTTGGCCGGGACATAGCCAGCCCCTTCGATCATCGCCTGATAAGCGGGGCTGTTATGGCCCATCATCACCGTGGGCGGATGGTCATGACCGGCGATCAACAGGCCCGGCTCTTCCCAGATGGAGAGCGAAATCGGCCCCAGCACGCGGGTCATGCCCTTGGCGCGCAGCCAATCCTCGGCCGTGGCGATCAGCGCCTTGGCCGTCGCGTCATCCTCCGCCTCGAACAGGCCGAAATTGCCGGTGCCCGGACCCATGCCCTGCTCGACCGGCTGCTCTAGCGCCAGATGATCGATATGGGCGGAAATGCGGCCGACCACCTGGCCATTGCGACGGGCGAGGAAATATTGCGCTTCGGCATGGCCGAAAAAGGGGTTCTTCCCCGGCGTCAGCAATTCCTTCACTTCGGCCTTCAATGGCGGCACCCAATTGGGATCATTGGCATAAAGCCGCCAGGGCAGGTCGATAAAAGCCTTCAGGTCGGCCTTGCCGGAAACGGGGGTGATGACCAGATCGTTATGCGCCACGGGTGCCGCCTTGCAGGAAAAATGGAATGCGGTGCAGTTCGGCGCTTGTTTGCGGAATGTCAATCACGCGCCGCGTTCAGGCGGATAACATGGTGAATATGTCATGGTGCTGCCATGATATCAGCGCATTTGGAGGCTAGGACCGCCCGCATGACAGTGCATGATCCCATTCTTGCCGCCGCGCAGCGGGCGCGAGCGGCCATTCCCGACGATACCGCAATGCTGCGCGCCGCGGCCGATTTGACGCGGGCCTATTCGACCGCCAATCCGCGTATCTACTGGACCGACCTGCTGGCATCCGCGCTGGTCGGCTGGGGCGCGATGGCTGGCGCGATTCTGGTCGACAATGTGGCGATCGCCCTCGCCTGCGCGCTCGTGTCGATGCTGGCGCTCTATCGTGCGGCCAGCTTCATCCATGAGCTGACCCATATCCGCAAGGGCGCCCTGCCCGGCTTCCGGTTCGCCTGGAACCTGATCGTCGGCGTGCCGCTGATGATCCCGTCCTTCATGTATGAAGGCGTACATACCCAGCATCACCAGCGCACCCGCTATGGCACGGCGGAAGATCCCGAATATCTGCCGCTGGCGCTGATGAAGCCCTGGTCGCTGCCCCTGTTCATCATCGTCGCGTCGCTGGCGCCGATCGGCCTGATCCTGCGCTTTGGCGTGCTGACGCCGCTGTCGCTGCTGATCCCTGCATTGCGGCGCAAGGTGGTGGCGGAATTTTCGGCCCTGTCGATCAACCCCGCCTATCGCCGCCGCGCGCCCGAAGGCGAGTTTGCGCGCCAATGGGCGTGGCAGGAAGCAGGCGCGTGCCTGTTCGCGCTGGCGCTGGTCGGCAGCGTCTTCGCCTTCGGGTGGAAGCCCTTGCTGGTCTATATGGCGATCCATTCGGCCATGACCGTCATCAACCAGCTGCGCACGCTGGTGGCGCATCTGTGGGAGAATGAGGGCGAGCCGATGACCGTGACGGCGCAATATCTGGACTCGGTCAATGTGCCGCCGCCCGGCACCCTGCCCGCTTTGTGGGCGCCGGTGGGCCTGCGCTATCATGCGCTGCATCACCTGTTGCCGAGCGTGCCCTATCATGCGCTGGGCAAGGCGCATGCGCAGCTGATCGCGACGCTGGACGAGCAATCGCCCTATCATCGGGGCAATTACAAGGGGATGTTGCCGCTGGTCGGCAAGATCGCCCGGAGTACCATGGCGGCGCGTTGAGCCGGATCAGGAAGCGGAAGTTGCAATCATATCTGAAGCGTTCCCCGGCGCAGGCCGGGGTCCAGTCCGACGTTCTGAACTGGACCCCGGCCTGCGCCGGGGAACGCTTAATATGGCGGGCTCCGCGCGAATAAAATAATTCGGTTGCGGGTTGAAACCCGATTTGAGGCAATTATATCGGGGTGGTTCCGGTCTTTCCCCTCCCCCCTAAAGAGGATCGGAACGCCCCCTCTGGAAGGCCCCGCGCGACGTCCCTTGGTCGCCGGGGCCTTTTTATTTGGGGCGCGGGCATCTCAGGCCGGCGATGTACCTGTTCTTTGTTTTCCGTGATTTCCGAGCCGTGCAATGGTCCATTGCACTCGAAATCACTCTTCGGTGCGGAAGAGGACCGTTTCGCCCACCAGCAGGAACAGGAAGAAGGGCGCCCAGGCGGCCAGCACTGGCGGATAAGCGCCAAGGCTGCCCATCGCGAGCGAGAAATTGTCCGCGACGAAATAGGCAAAGCCCAGCGCCATGCCCAGCACCGCGCGCATGAACAGCTGCCCCGAACGCGCGAGGCCAAAGGCCGCGACCGATCCCAGGATCGGCATCAGCAGCGCGGACAATGGCCCGGACAGCTTGTGCCACAGGCTGCCTTCCAGTTCGGCGGTCGGGCGGCCGGCATCATGCAGGTCGGAAATCGCCGCCTCCAGCTCACGGAAGGTCAGCGCGTCGGGATCGACCTTCGCCAGCGTGAACTGGTCGGGGCGGATGTCGCGGCCGAAACGGACGGTGCCCACATTGGTGACGGTGCCACGCGCCACATCGAACTGGCGCGCGCCTTCCAGCAGCCAGCTCTTGCTCGCCGCGTCATAATGGCCCTTGGGCGCCTGAACGATGGTGGTCAGGCTGTTGTTGATGCGGTTGTAGATCTGCACCTTGCGCAACTGCACCTGCGTGCCGCGCCCGGCGACGATCGCCGCATTGACCAGATTATTGCCGTCGCGCACCCAGGGATTGCTCTTCACTCCGCTGTCGGGCGGGATCGGGCCATAATCCACCGCTTCCCAGGCGCTGAGCGCCGCCGTCGATCGGGCGACGATCCGTTCGTTGAAGACGAAGCTGATGACCGACACGCCCAGCGCCGCCAGCACCAGCGGCGCCAAAATCTGATGCGCGGACAGACCAGCCGCCTTCATCGAGATGATTTCGCTATTCTGGTTGAGCGTCGCCAGCATCACCAGCGTGCCGAGCAGCACGGAGAAAGGCAGAAAGCGCGCGATGATCTGCGGCGCGCGCAGGCCGACATAATGCCATAATTGCGCGTCGCCATTGCCCGGATAAGCCAGCACGTCGCCCGAATTGCCGAGCAGGTCGAGCGTCTGGAGGACGACCACCAGCAATGCCAGCACGGCAAAGGTCCGGGTCAGGAACAGGCGCGCCATATAGAGGCTGATCTGGCGCGAGGGGAAGAAGTTGAACTGCATGGGTCAGGCCGCTCCTTGTCCGGCGACATCCGCATCGGCGGGCGCACGGCGTCGGCCAACGCGCAGCAGGCGCACGATCTGCTTGCCCAATTTGGAGAAGGCGACTTCCAGCGCGCCGATCGGCTGGCCGCCGGGTCGGTTGGCGATCACATGATACATCCACAGGACAAGCCCCGACGCGAGCAGGAACGGTCCCCATAGCGCGATGATCGGATCGACCTTGCCCAGCGCGCCGATGCCTTCGCCATATTGATTGATCTTATGATAGGTCACGATGAAGATGATCGAGAGGAAGACGCCCAGTGCCGATGTCGATCGCTTGGGCGGGATCGCGAAGGCCAGCGCCGCGAGCGGCAGCAGGAACATGAACACCACTTCGACCATGCGGAAATGGAAATTGGCGCGCACTTCGGCCTTCAGCTTGTCGGGCGTGGCCGGGCTGCGGCCGATCACCATCAGTTCGGGAATCGTCTTTTCCCGATCGACGTCGCGACCGCGGAAATTCTCGATCTGCGGCAGGTCGATCGGCAGGTCATGGCTGGAGAAGGACAGGATGCGCGGCGTCTTGTACTTCGGCCCATCATTGACCAGCACGCCGTTGCGCAGGCGGAAGATGATGACGTCGGGATCGTCGGTGGCCAGGAAGGTGCCCTGCGCCGCGGTCACCGCGACCGACTGGCCATCCTTGCCGACGGCGCGGACGAAGATGCCTTGCAGATTGCGGCCTTCATCCTTGCTGCGTTCGATGCGCATGGTCATGCGCTTGCCCAGATTGGTGAATTCGCCGACCTTGATCGAGGCCCCCAGCGCGCCGGAGCGCAGCTCGAAACGTAGCGCTTCATAGGCGTGGCGCGACAAGGGCTGAACGAAGCCGACGATGCCGAAATTCAGCAGGGCCAGCGCGATGCAATAGAGATAGGGCACGCGCAGCAGCCGGCCGTAGGACAGGCCGACCGCGCGCATCACGTCCAGCTCCGACGACAAGGCCAGCTTGCGGAAGGCGAGCAGGATGCCGAGCATCAGCCCGATCGGGATGCCGAGCGAGAGATATTCGGGCAGCATATTGGCCAGCATGCGCCACACGACGCTGACCGGTCCGCCTTCCGCCGCGACGAAATCGAACAGGCTGAGCATCTTGTCGAGGACAAGCAGCATCGCGGCGATCACGAGCGTACCCAGCATGGGCACCGCGATCAGGCGGGCGAGATATCTGTCGGTGGCGGTCAGCATTCTCTAAGTCGTCGTCCCATCACCATGTTTTGGCCGCAAACCCATCCCATATGCGAGTCAGGTAGAAAAGCGGGGCGAACAGGGGCTCGCCGTCCGGTCCATATCGGCGGCTATAGCTTCCAGGAGTCTGATGGTCATGATAAAAGTTGCAATGGGTCTGATGGTTGGGGCAGCGATGGTCGCGGCAAGCCCGGTCATGGCCCATGGCCAGGAAATTTCGAACGATCTGGAACGCTGCGGCGCGGATGCGCGCGGGCCGGCGGTGCTGGTAGATGTGCGCGGTTTCGTGGCGGCCACCGGCAAGGTGCGCATCCAGTCCTATCCCGCGACGCGGGCGGCCTGGCTGGCCAAGGGCGAGTGGCTCAATCGAATCGATACGGCGGTAAAGCCCGCCAATGGCACGATGCGCTTTTGCGTGCCGGTGCCCAAATCGGGCGAATATGGCATCGCCGTGCGGCATGACCGCGACGGCAATGGTAAGACCGACATTTCGCGGGACGGCGGCGGATTTTCCAACAATCCGGCGATCAGCATCTTCAATCTGGGCAAGCCCGGCGTGGAGAAGGCGGCCTTTCATGTTGGGCCGGGCGTGACGAAAATCACGATCAACCTCAAATATATGTGATCGAAAAGCCATGGTAAGCGTCGCCCTCTTGTCCAATCCGAAATCCACGGGCAACCGGCAGACGCTTCCGCGCGTGCGCAGTTACTGCGCCAGCAACCCGGACATCTTCCATTATGAGGTGGAGCAGGTCGATCAGATCGGCCGGGCGTTCCAGACGATCGCCCGCGTCGATCCGGTCGTCATCGTCATCAATGGCGGCGATGGCACGGTGCAGGCATCGCTGACCGAACTGTATCAAGGTGAGCATTTCAAGGGCCGGGTGCCGCCGATCGCGGTGCTGCCCAATGGCAAGACGAACCTGATTGCTCTCGACCTCGGCATCCATGGCGATCCGATCAAGGCGCTGGAGCGGATCGTGCAGATCGCCAAGGCGGGCGTCGACGATCATGTCGTCGCGCGCGAGTTGATCGCTTTGTCCGACGGCGCGGTCGGCAGCCGGCCGGTGCTGGGCATGTTTCTGGGCGGCGCGGGCCTCGCCGATTACATGCTCTATTGCCGCAACCAGATTTATCCGCTCGGCCTGTCCAATGGCCTCAGCCATGTCATCACCGCGATCGCGGTGGTATTCTCGCTGCTGTTCGGCATTCGTGCCAAATTCCTGCCGCCGTCGAGCCGGCCGGTCAGCATATCGCTGATCCGCGAAGGCCAGTTGGTCGGGCGCTTCGCCGTGCTGATCGTGACCACGCTGGAGCGATTGCTGCTGGGCGTGGACCCGGGCGACAGCCGGCGCGGCAATATGAAGCTGATGGCGGTGGACCAGAGCCTACCCGCCCTGTTCCGCCTGATCTGGGCCAGCCTGTTCAAGCGGGTGGGCAAGCACAAGATGCAGGGCATCCATCTGGAACAGGGCGACGTCATCCGCATCGAGGGCGACCGCAGCAGCGTAATCCTGGACGGCGAACTGTTCGAAGCGTCGGAAGGCAAGCCCATCGTGTTGCGCTCCACCCAGCCGGTGCCGTTTTTGCGACTGGCGGCGTAGGGCCGGGATTTCGGCGGGATTGGGTAATTCCCCATGTTACCCCTCCCGCTTCCGGGAGGGGTAACATGGCCATTTCTGGCCGCGACCCGCTACTCTTGCCATTCCGGAACCTGGGCCTGCCTGCGCTGCTCTTGCGCCAACGACTCGTAACGCGATGGCGCTCCGCGAGCGCGAAGGCAGCCCCCATTGCTCGACAAGCCGCTTTCCGGGCAAGAAATGCACAACGCAGCCCCCGTTTCTGCAACAAGCCGTCCTGCCTGCGCCCGGCGCTTGCACCCCCCGCCCATTTGCGCCAGCAGGCGGGAAGAGAAATATCCTGGGGAGCGATAGGATCATGAGCTGGACACGCCGCAAGCCGATGGAGGCGATGACGCCCAGGGACGCCGGGCATCAAATGGCGCGCACATTGTCCTGGCCGCACCTCCTCGCGCTGGGCGTCGGCGCGATCGTGGGCACCGGCATCCTGACTCTGATCGGCGTCGGCGCGGATCGTGCCGGCCCGGCCGTGCTGCTCTCCTTCGCCATTGCCGGCGCGATCTGCGCCTGCGCCGCGCTCGCCTATGCCGAACTGTCGACCATGATGCCGGCGGCGGGCAGCGCCTATAGCTATTCCTATGTCGTGCTGGGCGAAGGCATCGCCTGGATCGTGGGCTGGTCGCTGATCCTGGAATATAGTCTGGTCGTATCGACCGTGGCGGTCGGCTGGTCGGGCTATGCCGCGCCGCTGCTGACCCCGCTGGGCTTCCCGACCGCCCTGACGCAGGGGCCTGAACTGGGCGGCCTCATCAACCTGCCCGCCATCTTCATCATCGCCGTGGTCGCCGGCCTGCTGATGTTCGGCACGCGCGAAAGCGCGCGGCTGAACACCATCCTGGTCCTCATCAAGATCGTGACCTTGAGCCTGTTCGTCGCCTATGCCCTGCCCGCTTTCGATGCCGCCAATCTCGAACCCTTCATGCCCTTCGGCTTTGCCAAACATATGGGACCGGACGGCGTCGAGCGTGGCGTGATGGCCGCCGCCGCGATCATCTTCTTCGCCTTCTACGGCTTCGACGCCATTTCGACCGCAGCGGAAGAGGCCAAGAACCCCGACCGCGACCTGGCCATCGGCATCGTCGGATCGCTGATCGTCTGCACCCTCATCTACGTCCTCGTCGCCGCAGCGGCGATCGGTGCCCTGCCCTTCACCCGCTTTGCCGACAGCCCGGAACCGCTGGCGCTGATCCTGCGCGAAATGGGCCAGGGCAGGATCGCCCGCATCGTCGCCATCGCCGCCGTCATCGCGTTGCCGACCGTGCTGCTCGGCTTCCTCTATGGCCAGAGCCGCATCTTCCTGGTCATGGCGCGCGACGGCTTCCTGCCGCAGAGCCTTGCCAAAATCTCGAAGCGCGGCACGCCCGCGCGCATCACCATCGTCACCGCAATTCTGGTGTCGATCATCGCCGGCGTCCTGCCCATCGACGAGATCGCGGCGCTGGCCAATGCCGGCACGCTGATCGCCTTCACCGCCGTGGGCCTGTGCCTCCTCGTCCTGCGCAAGCGCGCGCCCGACCTGCGCCGCCCCTTCCGCACGCCTGCCGCCTGGTTCGTCGGCATCGGCGCCATCGCGGGCTGCGCCTATCTGTTCCTCAGCCTGCCGATGAAGACGATCATCGCCTGCGCCATCTGGAACGCCATCGGCCTGCTGGTCTATTTCCTCTATGGGCAAAAGCGGGCCGACGCAGTGCGGTAGAGCATTTTAACGTCCGCTAACACAGCGGACGGCTCGCAAAATGCGGAAACCCAAACCGCCGAGCCACTGGCCTTTTCCATGCGCGCGCACTACATGGCCGCGCATGGGACGCTTTTCGAAAATGCACGGGCTGGGCAATGATTTCGTCGTGATCGACGCGCGCGCAGGCGATGTCGCGATGACGCAGGCGCGCGCCCGCGCCATTGCCGATCGCCATGCCGGGATCGGCTGTGACCAGCTGATCCTGATCGGCGAGAGCGATGACGCCGACGTGTCGATGCAAATCTTCAACGCCGATGGCAGCGAAGTGGAAGCCTGCGGCAACGCGACCCGCTGCGTGCCCCTGTTCGTCGGCCGCGACGTGCTGATCCGTACCAAGGCCGGCCTGCTCGATGCCAAGTCGGTCGATGGCGGCGCCAGCGTCGATATGGGTGCGCCCCGCTTCGACTGGGACGCCATCCCGCTCGCCTATCCCATGGACACGCTGACCATGGGCGCCAGTTGGGAAGACCTGCCCGCCCCCGCTGCGGTCAATGTCGGCAACCCGCATGTCATCTTCTTCGTGGACGATCTCGACACTGTGAACTTCGATCGGCTCGGCCCGCTGATCGAGCATGATCCGCTGTTCCCGGCGCGCGTGAACGTCAATTTCGCGCAGGTCGTTGGCGACAATCATATCCGCTTGGTCGTGTGGGAACGCGGCGCCGGCCTGACCCGCGCCTGCGGTACCGGCGCCTGCGCCACCGCCGTCGCCGCGATCCGCCGGAAACTCATGGCCGGCCCCGTCACCGTCAGCCTGCCCGGTGGCGACCTGATGATCGACTGGGCGCCCGGCGGTACGATCCGCATGACCGGCCCCGCCACCCATGTCTTCGACGGCGAGGCCGACTGGTCGCGTTTCTGAGCCTATGGCCGGCCCCGACATCATCACCATGGGCTGTCGCCTGAACATCGCGGAGAGCGAGGCGATCCGCGACATGGCGCAGGGCCAAGACGACCTGATCGTGGTCAACAGCTGCGCCGTGACGGCCGAGGCGGTGCGCCAGACGCGCCAGGCGATCCGCCGGGCGAAACGGGAGCGGCCCGACGCCCGCATCCTCGTCACCGGCTGCGCGGCGCAAACCGAGCCGCAGACCTTCGCCGCCATGGCGGAAGTGGATGGCGTGATCGGCAACCGGGAGAAGATGGAGGCCGACACCTACCTCTCGTCATCCCAGCAGAAGCGGGGATCTCTCTTTTCTTCTCCGCACGAAGGAACTGAGATGCCAGCCTTCGCTGGCATGACCGAGAAGGTGAAGGTGTCCGACATCATGGCCGTGCGCGACACCGCGCCGCACATGGCGTCCGCCTTTGCGGATCATGCCCGCGCCTTCCTGGAGGTACAGAATGGCTGCGACCATCGCTGCACCTTCTGCATCATCCCCTATGGCCGGGGGAACAGCCGCTCCGTGCCCGCCGGCGCGGTGATCGACAAGGCGAAGCAGCTGGTCGATGCGGGCTATGGCGAAATCGTGCTGACCGGCGTGGATGTCACCAGCTATGGCCCCGACCTGCCGGGCAGCCCGTCGCTCGGCCTGCTGATCGAGCGCATATTGAAGGGCGTGCCCGACCTTCCCCGCCTGCGCCTGTCCTCGATCGACAGTGTGGAGATAGACGAGCGCCTGTTCGACCTGATCGCCCACGAACCGCGCATGATGCCGCATCTTCATTTGTCCTTGCAGGCCGGCGACGACATGATCCTCAAGCGCATGAAGCGCCGGCATGGCCGCGCCGACGCGATTGCCATCGTGCAGCGCGTCAAGGCCGCCCGCCCCGACATCAGCATCGGCGCGGACATCATCGCCGGCTTCCCGACCGAAGATGAGGCGATGTTCGAAAACAGCCTCGCGCTGGTGAACGAATGCGACATCGTCCACGGCCATATCTTCCCTTATTCGCCGCGCACCGGCACGCCTGCCGCTCGCATGCCGCAAGTCGATCGCACGGTCATAAAGGCCCGCGCCGCCCGCCTGCGCGACGCCTGCGCCGCCCGACGCGACGATTGGCTGCGCAGCCTGATCGGCACCAGCCAGTCGGTGCTGGTCGAACGCAGCGGCCTGCATGGCCATGCCGAAAATTTCGCGCCAGTGCGCTTCACATCGGCTAAGCCCCCCTCATCCATCGTCCGCGCCACCATCACGGCGCTTGAGAATGGCGCCCTGATCGCGCAAGAGGCAGCATAATGACAGATACCGGCACCAGCTGGCGCGACCGCCTTTTCGGCGGGCTGAAGCGCACGTCCGACAAGCTCGGCGACAATCTCACCGGCCTTTTCTCCAAGGCCGCGCTCGACGCGCAGACCCTCGACGAGATCGAGGAAGCGCTGATCATGTCCGACCTTGGCCCCGCCATGGCCGCGCGCGTGCGCGATCGCCTGGCCGAAGGGCGCTTCAACAAGGAGCTGACCGAGGAATATCTGCGCGAGATCATCGCGGAGGAAATCGAGAAGACGCTGGCCCCGGTCGCCCGTCCGCTGGAGATAGAGGCCTTTCCCCGCCCGCAGGTGATCCTGGTGATCGGCGTCAACGGGTCGGGCAAGACCACCACCATCGCCAAGCTGGCCAATAATTTCCTGGAGCAGGATTATGGCGTGATGCTGGCGGCCGGCGACACGTTCCGCGCGGCGGCCATCGGCCAACTCAAAGTCTGGGCCGAGCGCCTGGGCATCCCCATCGTCGCGGGCAAGGAAGGCGGCGACGCGGCAGGCATCGTGTTCGATGCAGTCAAGCAGGCGACCGAAACCGGCATCGACGTGCTGATCGTGGATACCGCCGGCCGGCTTCAGAACAAGACCGAGCTGATGGACGAACTGGCCAAGGTGCGCCGGGTGCTGGGCCGATTGAACCCGGCCGCCCCGCACGACGTTGTGCTGGTTCTGGATGCCACCACTGGACAGAATGCGTTGAACCAGATCGAAGTCTTCAAGGAAACCGCGCAGGTGACGGGGCTGGTCATGACCAAGCTGGACGGCACCGCGCGCGGCGGCGTGCTGGTCGCGGCGGCCGAGAAATTCCGCCTGCCCATCCATGCCATCGGCGTGGGCGAAAAGATCGAGGATCTGCGCCCCTTCGATCCGGGCGACATGGCGCGCGCCATCGCGGGGACGGCCTATGCGCGGTGAAACCTCTTACTCGTCATGCCAGCGCAGGCTGGCATCTCTCTTCCTTTTGAAAAATGAGATCCCAGCCTTCGCTGGGATGACGGAGCAAAATTGATGGCTGATACCAAGCCCGCGCATAACGGCACGCTCAGCCTCGCCCTCGATTTCGGGCCGCTGCTGGTCTTCTTCCTGACCTACAAGGGTGCGGGATGGATCTGGGGCGCGGGCAATCCGATCACCGCCATGACCGTCGGTACCGCCGCCTTCATGCTTTCGATCGTGATCGCGGTGATCATATCGAAGGTGAAGCTGGGCCGCGTATCGCCCATGCTCTGGCTGTCGGCGCTGCTGATCCTCTTCTTCGGTGGCCTCACCATCTATTTCCACGATCAAAGCTTCATTCAGATCAAGCCGACGATCATCTACACCTTCTTCGCCTTCATGCTGTTCGCCGGCCTGCTGCGCGGCAAGCCGCTGCTGAAATATCTGCTTCAGGCCGCCTATGACGGGCTGACGCATGAAGGCTGGCTGAAATTGTCGCGCAACTGGGCGCTGTTCTTTGTCGCCATGGCGATCGCGAACGAGGTGATGCGCCGCTCCATGACATTCGACACCTGGCTGGCGGTCAAGGTGTGGGGCGTGACCATCGTATCGGTCGTTTTCGCCGCCGCGAACATCCCGATGCTGATGCGCCATGGCCTGACGCTGGGCGATGGCCTGGACAGCGAAGAGGTGGGTGAGACGACCCCGCCGCAGGGCTGAGGCGAAACGTCAAATCCTACGGAAATCGTCCGATTTCTGCAATCGTTTCGCAATAGGCACATATTGGTTTTCTTGGGCGTTGGGTGCGCATATGGGAAGCGACGGAGGCGTCCACGCCCCGCATGGACCATATGATCGAACGGCTGCGCCCTCGTCTTGCGCGGCCGCCCCATAACGAACCCGAGGAGTTCCGCCATGGCCTTTGTTCTGCCTGATCTTCCCTACGCCAAGGACGCCTTCGGCGATATCCTGTCGGTCGAAACCTTCGACTTCCATCATGGCAAGCATCACAATGCCTATGTCGTTAAGGCCAACGAACTGGTCGCCGCCGACGTCGCGCTTCAGGGCAAGTCGCTCGTCGAACTGATCAAGACCGCCAAGGGCGGCCTGTTCAACCAGGTCGGCCAGATCTGGAACCACACCTTCTACTGGAACTCGCTGTCGCCGGTGAAGACCGCACCGACCGGCGAGCTGCTCGCCAAGATCGAAGAAGCCTTCGGTTCGGTGGACGCGCTGATCGAAAAGCTGAAGGCGGAGGCCGTCGGCCATTTCGCCAGCGGCTGGGCCGCGCTGATTTTGAAGGACGGCAAGCTGGAAGTGACCAGCTATCATGACGCCGACACCCCCGTCGCGCATGAAGGCCACGCACCGCTGCTGATCCTCGATGTGTGGGAACATGCCTATTATATCGACTATCGCAACCTGCGCCCGGCCTATGCCGAAAAGCTGCTGAAGGAAGCGATCAACTGGGACTTCGCAGCCCAGAACCTGGACGGCGAAGGCGCCAGCCGCGCCGACCAGCCGGCCTGACAAGATAAAAGGACCGGCCGCCGATGAGGGGGCCGGTCCTTTTCTACTTCTGCCCCGCGAAGATATCGAGGCGGGATGAGCCTGAGCCATAGGAAGCGCTCCCCGGAACGCTCCGGATGCGCCAACTTCATCGTTACTCCATCGCGATCAGGCCGCTGCCAGTTGCGTGACGAACTGGTCCGCCGCCCGCTGCAATATCTGCGCCGTCTGCGACAGGCTGGACGCCGCGCTCGACACCCGACCGGACAGGCTTTCCGTGTCGCGCGCCACATCGGCCACATCCCCCATCTGGCGCGTCATGCTGGCGGCATCCTGCGCCGTATCGCGCGCGGATTCCCCGATCGCACTGGTGGCGTCCCGCTGATCGGCCACGGCCCGCTGAATTTCGTCGGCCGCGCCTGCCAATTGCTCCACCACGCCAGCAACCTCCGATAGTGCTTCGCGCGCCACGCCGGCGCCTTCGCGCGCGGACCAGGCAAGGGCGTGAATTTCGCCCGTCGCATTGGCGGCCTGTCCCGCCAGTTGCTTGACCTCGCCCGCCACCACCGCAAAGCCCCGACCGACATCGCCAGCCCGCGCCGCCTCGATCGTGGCGTTGAGCGCCAGCAAATTGGTGCGCGCGGCAATTTCCGTAATCGAATCGGCAAAGCTGGTGATGGAGGTGGTGCGCCCTTCCAGGTCGTGCACGGCCTGATGGCCGGTGGTCGACACACGCTGCGCCTCCCCGCCCAGCACCGCCTGCTGGTGCGATGCCGATGCGATCGCCGCGATGGATTCCGACAGTTGGCCGATGCGCCGCGCCAGCATGGCGGCGTTGGCGGAGGATTGTTCGGCGATCGCCACCGTTTCTTCCGTGCCCGCGCTCGCACGCTGGGCCAGTTGGTTGAGTTGCCGTGCGGAATCGTCCAGTTCCTGCGCCGCAGCGCCCACCGATCCGACGATTTCCGACACCGACTGCCGGAAATCCCGTACCAGTGCCATGGTCGCCGATCGCCGATCTTCGGCCATGCGCGTCTTTTCGGCCTCCTGCTGACTTCGCAACTGCGCGGCACGCACATCGACGGCCCGGCTGGCGGTCATCGCCGCTTCGGCCGCATCGCGCCCCTTTTCCGCTTCCTGCGCCAGTTCGCCCGCCTGCACCACATGGCCATCGAGCGCCAGCAGCATCCCGCGCAATCGCACGGTCAGATAGCAAAGCACGGCCGCCTGCAACACGACGGCGACGGCATGGATCGCCACCCGCCCGACATTGGCCTGATCCGGAAAGACCCAGGCCGGCAAAAGAAAGTTGAGGATGAGGTGATGCACCGCCGTCAATGCCGCAGCCAATATGATCGGCCGCCAGTCGTACAGCAGCGTCAGGCCGGCCAGCGCCACGAAGAAGAACATATGGCCGTCCATCTGCCAGCCATGGCCGGACAGAAGGTAGAGGCCGATCGCCGGCTGTACCGCAGCCAGCGTACCCACGATCAGCCGCGTCTCCAACCCTTCGCGCTGACGCATCACCTGGATGGTCGGGAGGACGTTCACGATCGCGGACAGAAACAACGCCCGGCCGCCATGCTGCACAGGCAGGAACAGGCCGCCCAGACCGATCGCCACGGTCCACCACCAATTGGCGAACAATAGGATACGCAGGCCCTGCAACCGCAGCCGGTCCAGACTGGTCATGGCGTTCATCAAGCCGGCGCTCCGCATCCGCCCATCTGCGCCGACAGGGCGATCACGCCCCGGCTCAACAGCGCAGGGGCGAGCATGTCCCGTTCGCCATCGACCAGCAAGGATCCCGGCCATGGGCCTTTGGCCACCAGCCGCGCGCCCGCGGCCACGGCGACGGACGCCACCGACGCCCTCGCCCCATCGGTCAGGGGCAGGAGGAGCATCCGGCCGCTGGCAGGCGGCACGGCGTACAGGCCGAGCAAGCCGAAAAGGATCAGGGCGCATTGCGCCGCCAGAGGCAGGCCGCGTCGAAAGGATGCAGGGAGAGGCATTGCCTCCGTTTAGGCGGGATTGGTAAGAATAATATTAAGGATGGGGCGCAGCGTTCAGGCCCAGCGCCTCGGCCAGTTCATCCAGATCGGCCCCAGGCCGGATCAGCAGCCAGTCGCGGCTGGCCGCGCCATCCACCACCGTCACCGCGCCGCGCGGGCAGATGCCCAGGCAATTGACCTCCACGATGCCGGCCGCCGCCTTGCGCCCCTTCTTCAACGACAGATGCTTGCGCAGCGCCTTGGCCAGCCGTTCGCCGCCGCCCGGCCCGAAGCCGCCGTCCAGCTTCTTGGAACATTTGCGGCAAATGAGCGCCACATTGGACCAGTTGGACCGGACCTGATCCTTCAATCCGCCGCTCCTCGCGGTTTCCAGGTCCGCCGCTCCTCTGCCGCGCGCAGCACTTCATAGGCGGCCTGGATCGCCTGAAACCGGACGGCGGCGTCGCTGTCGCCGGGCTTCACATCGGGATGATATTCCTTGGCCAACCGACGCCAGCTTTTCTTCACCGCGTCGAAACCGGCATCATCCTCCAGCTCCAATGCCTTGAGCGCATGGAGTTCGTCACGCGATCGGCTGCCGTCGCCGGGGCCACCCCAGCTATGATAGGCGCTGGACTGGTATCCGCCGGCATCGCGCCGCTCGGCCTTTTCCCGCGACGCGCGTTCTTCCTCGTCCAGGCCCTGAAAATAATCCCAGTTGCGATTATATTCGCCGGCATGTTCGGGGCAGAAATACCAGCGTTCCGGGCTGTTGGGCGATTTGGGTGCGGGGCAGTCGCCCGGCTGGTCGCAGCCATAGCGGTCGCACATGCGCACGCGCTGCGCCTCACGCGCTGCACCATAGGCACGCCAGCGGGGAAAGCCCCAGTCATTGGATCGGCTATTTCTTGCCATTGCCCCGAATTAGGGAAGGTGCGGGCGGAAAGCCAGCCCAGCCGCCGATTTTGCAGCGGAAAATGCCAGAGGGCCTGTAAGCCGGGTTCTGTCCACCCCGATAAAGGGGATAGGCGACCATTCCTCTAGGGACCGGATTGCTCCGTTCCTCAAGCAACCAACCCGGGCGATCTCGGTCGAAACAGACCTAGCAGTCGAAACTGCGCGCCGCCCCTATTCGGTCTTGCTCCCGGTGGGGTTTACCGTGCCGCCTTGCGTTGCCGCAGACGCGGTGCGCTCTTACCGCACCCTTTCAATTTCGCGGGGCCGAAACCTTCGCGACCTGCTTTCTGTTGCACTGTCCCTTGGATCACTCCAGCCGGTCGTTAACCGGCACCGTCATTTCGTGGAGCCCGGACTTTCCTCGCCGTGGAAGTTACCCGCCACGCCGCGGCCGCCCGGCCCTCTGGCGGGATGGGCCTTAGACCGATTTTACGGCCCCGTCATCCCGCTTATTTGACACCACCTATTCATCCCCGCGTGGTTTGGGCAGCAGCAAGGCCAGCAGGATGGCGCGACATTCGCCGCAAATGACTCCGTCGATCAGTTCCGGCCGGAAACGGCGCTGGAACGCGACCACCGCCGCTTTGGGATCGGCAATATCATAGCCGAACCGTTCGAGCGCCAGCATGAAGCCGCTGTCGGTCCATCGCGGGTCCATCAGATTCTTGGTTGGGCGCGGCAGTGCCAGCCGCAGTCGCGCCAATTGCGCCCAGGGAAACAGTTCGCCCGGATCCTGCTTGCGCGCCGGCGCGATATCGCTGTGGCCCACGATATTGCCGCGCGTGATCTTGTGCCGCTGGACGATGGTGTGGACCAGCGGGATCAGCGATCCCATCTGCGTCTCCGGGAACGGGCGATAACCCCATTCATGGCCGGGATTGACGATCTCTATGCCGATGCTGGCCGAATTGATGTCATCGACGCCGCGCCAGTGCGACCGGCCTGCATGCCAGGCGCGCTTGCCCTCATCGACCATGCGGATGACCTGCCCGTCCTCCGTCACGACATAATGGGCCGACACCTTCGATTCCGGATTCGCCAGCCAGTTGATGGCACTCGCCGCGTCGGGCATGCCGGTATAGTGCAGCACCAGCATCGTGATCGGCAGGCTGCGGTCGTCATAATTGGGCGACGGCGTATCGATCATGGGCATGTCGGTCATCGGAAAAGGCCAGTCACTTGCAGCGGCTCGGTCATCGCACCCTTCCGGCCCGCCCCTCTGGCGGCCTGTGCAGGACCATGGCCGAGACGGGCGCAGCAATCAAGCAGGGTTAATGCGGAAGAAGGCGCTTCATCCGGCCCGCCGTATCGACCCACCGGCATGATGGGGCGCCAGTGCCAGCGCCTTGGGCGCATAGCCGCCGCGAAAATCGGGATGGGGCAGGAAATCGTCGCCCTGCCCGATCACCGTCTCACCCGCGCCCAGCAGCAGCACCGATCCGGCATGGCTGTGCCGGGCGAGCAGTCGCAGCACCTCTCCACGCCGCGCGGGCGTGAAATAGAGCAGCACGTTGCGGCATAGCAGCAGATCATATGCACCCGATGGCGCGCGCGGATCGAACAGATTGTCGCGGCGGAAATCGATCATCCGGCGCAATTCGGGATTGGCGCGCCAATCCTCGCCATGCGGCTCGAACCATTTGATGAGGTCGCCCACGCCCAGACCGCGCTGCACATCCATTTGCGAAAATATGCCCGATCGCGCCTGCTCGATCGCGGCGGTGGAAATGTCGCTCGCCAATATCTCGATCCGCCACCCCTGCCAGCGTTCGGCATCGTTGCGCAGGCGGATCGCCAGCGAGTAGGCCTCCTGCCCGGTCGAGCAGCCCGCGCTCCAGATGCGCAGCGTGCGATCCTGCCGCTCCTCCCGGATGCGGGGCAGGATCTGGCGATGGATCATGTCGAAAATCTGGAGATCGCGAAAGAAGCTGCTTTCATTGTTGAGCAGCGCGTTGACGACATCCTCGTCCAATCGCGGATCATGTTTTCGCAGCAACTGCGCGGCCAGATCGTCGATCGTCTGCAACCCGTGCGTGCGCAGCACGGGGCGCAACGCGGTTTCCATCCGCCAGGCGCGGCCTTCCGACAGCACTTGTCCGGTGCGCGCTTCCAGCAATCCGGACAGGATCCGTGCGGCACCCTGAAAAGCGCTGATTTCGGCGGGCGGCAGCGGCATCAGGCGGTAACCTTTCCACGACGCGCGACGAAATTCATGATCGCCAGCGGCTCCATCACGGCGCAGGTCAGCCCCGCGCCGGCGACCGATCCCGGCATGCCCCACACGACGCTGCTCGCTTCGTCCTGCGCCACGATCCAGCCCCCCGCCGCTACGATCTCACGCGCGCCCAGCGTGCCGTCGCGGCCCATGCCGGTCAGGACGATGCCGGCCGCACCCGCCCCATAGACGTCCGCCATGCTGGCAAACATCGGGTCCACGCCGGGCAGGTTGCCCGCCGGCGTCCGTTCGGGATTGAGCAGGATCACCACCCGGCCATGCAGGCTGCGGCGCAACTGGATATTCGCGTCGCCCGGCGCGACATAGACGGTATCGGGCGCCAGCACGTCGCCGGTTTCCGCGACCTTCACCTTCAGGCTGGTCATGCGCGACAATTGCTGCGCGAAATAGACGGTGAAGCTGGCCGGCAGATGCTGGGTCAGCAACACCGGCACGCCCAATGGCGCCGCCAGCCCTTCAAACAGCTGGCCCAGCGCATGGATGCCACCGGTCGACGCGCCGATGCCGATACAGGCAAGCTGCGCGCCGGTTTCGTTCATCGGCACCGGTTGGGGCACGCGTGGCAGCGACGGCGCCTCCGGCCAGTCGCCGAACAGGCGGTTCAGGCGCCCGATCAACGCTTCGGGAAATTGCTCGCCAAAACTGCCGCTGCCCGGTTTGGACACGATATCGCTGGCGCCCAGGGCCAGCGCTTCGATCGCCGCGGCGCTGCCCTCCTCGCACTTGCCCGACAGGATCGCGACCTTGACCTGTGGATTGGCGCGCAGGATCTGGGGCAATGCCGCCAGACCGCTTTGCCCCGGCAGTTCGATGTCCAGCAGCACCAGATCGACCACATGGTCGGCCAGATAGTTCAGCGCATGTTCGGCGCTGTTCGTCTTGTGAACGACGCTATAGCCCGAATCGGCGTTGAGGATGCGTTCGATCACTGTCCGCACGACGACCGAATCGTCGACGACCAGCACGCGCACGACGGGTCGTGCGTCACCATGACTGGTCATTATCGGCATCATCGCGGTCATTTCGGGGCTTTCTGCGCGGAAGGATCAACGGAAAATCGGCGGCACTCCTGGATCGGCGGACAGGACGACCGCTAGATCACCCCGACGATCGCCAGCTTGCTTTCCAACGTTTCCCGATCGAACGGCTTCATCACATATTCGTCGGCGCCGGCCTCGACCGCCGCCTTGATATGGCTGATCCCATTTTCGGTGGTGCAGAAGATGATCTTGGGCCGCGCCGCCATCTTGGCGGTCGACAGCGCCTGCAGAAATTCCATCCCGCTCATCACCGGCATGTTCCAGTCGAGCAGCACGACGTCGGGGGGCGATGCCTCGCACTGGGTCAGTGCGTCCTGCCCGTCCACGGCCTCGCTGACGGTCAGGTCGAGCGATTCGAGGATATGGCGGGCAACCTTGCGGATGACCTTCGAGTCGTCGACGACCAAACAATTCTTCATGAAGCGTCCCTTAGATTTTTGCGTCCCGTTTCGTCGGGCTTAACCAGCAAAGGCGAGGATTTGGTAAACAAGCGTGCGTGAATCAGGCGGCCTGCGCGAGCGCCCCGCCCTCGATGAAGGCGGCGAGCGATACGAGCAGCCAGGGATGCCCCTCATGCTCGACCAGCGCGCGGGCATAGGGTGCCCAGGCCGCATCGAGCTGCCCGCGTAAGGGCAAAGCCCCTTCCGGCACGCGGCAGATATCCGATACGCCATCGACCATCAGGCCGTAGCTATGGCCGCTGATATTCGCGATGATCGCCAGACTGCGCTGCTCGACCGGCGTCGCCTGCCCGCGAATCAGGGCTGCGACGTCGATGATCGTCAGCACCCGGCTGCGCAGGGCCGACAGGCCGGCGATATGCGCGCCCATGCCGGGCACGGGCGACACGTCGGTCAGGCGGACGACCGCCTCCACCTCACCGGTTTCGACGGCGATCCGCGTGCCTGCCAGCGTCGCGAGAAGATAAAGCTGATCCATAAACCCCGTCCTTATCCCCGCCGACCGGCAATCGCCGCCATCAGCGCATCCTGATCATAGCGATAGATGCTGCCATCCTGCGGCCCCGTGGGCCTGGGCGACGCGCGCAGATGGACGACGCGGCATCCCATGATCTCCGCCGCCTGCGCCGCGTCCGCTTCGGTACACAGCACCACATCGTCGGGATCGACCAGCGCGTCGCCGGGCAGGCCCAGCAACACTTCATGCCCCGCCTGCCGCAGCAGCGGCGCCAATATCTCGCGCGTCCAGCCGTCATTGCTGTCGGCCAGCAGGCAGCGACCCCGCACCCGTTCGACCATCGCCTCTTCGGGCAGAGCGGCGAACAGGGCGAAGGGGTTGATGACCTCCAGATGCTCGCCCTCGATCACGGCGACACCGCTCAGCATGCCGTGCATCGCCACCATGTCTGGCACGGCGGGCATCTGGACGATGTCCAGCACCGCCGCCACCGGATAGCAGGCCTCGCGCCGATCGTCGCGCAGGCGCAACGCCGAAACCTTGTCCCGGTCGAATTGCGACAGGCCATTGGCGACCGGCACCAGCCGCCCGTCCAGCCGCACGAAGGCGCGGCCGCCCGATCGGCCGAACAGGTTCGCGTCGATATCCTCGACCCGCTCGATCAGCGACAATTTCAGCAGGCGCCGCTCGCCCGACAATTCCTCGAACCGCAGCGCAGCGACCATTTCGACGCCGGTTTGCGCGTCCGCCTGCTCTTCCTGCTGCCGCGCCGCCCGATCGTCGATGATGTTGGGCAGGCGCGCCGCATTGGCCAGGCCCGCCGCGTCCAGCAGCAGCATCGGCTTGCCATTGTCGGGCAAGGTCATGCCGGCATAGACGCCTGTGGCCATCACCAGCGGCGAAGCGGGACGGATCACCAGTTCCTCATGATTGTCGACCGCCGACACGCCCATGGCAAAGGGTACGCCGGTCGCAGAGCGCACCACCATGATGGCGCGCGGCCCCTGCTGCACCGGCTTGGCCATGCCCAGCACATCCTCCAGATCGACCATCGAATGGCGGACCGCGCGGATCGTCGCGATCTTTGCGCCGCCCACTTCGCTGACATGCAGCGTTTCATTGTTATCGTGCAGGATTTCGACCACCGCCGCGCGGGGAATGGCGAAATGCTGCCCGCCGGCGCGCACGATCAGGCCGGGGATGATGGTCAGCGTCAGCGGCACGCGCAACGTGATGCACAGCCCTTGCCCCGGCTGATTGTCGAGCGCGATGACGCCGCCGATCCGCTCCACATTGGCCCGGACCACGTCCATGCCGACGCCCCGGCCGGAAATGGCCGTCACCTTGGCGGCGGTCGACAGGCCGGCGTGGAAGATCAGGTCCAGCCTGTCCTGTTCGGACATGCGCGCGGCCGCATCGGGCGTCAGCCGCCCGTCAGCGATCGCCTTGTCCACCAGCCGCGCCGTGTCGATACCCGCGCCGTCATCGGCGATGGCGATGACGATCTGGTTGCCCGACTGGCGCGCTTCCAGCCGCAGCCGGCCCGTTTCCGGCTTGCCGGCGGCGCGGCGTTTCTCCGGCGTCTCGATACCATGGTCGATGCTGTTGCGCACGATATGGGTGAGCGGGTCGACGACCATCTCCACCATTTCGCGGTCCATCTCGACATCGCCGCCTTCCAGGCTGAGGTCGATGCGCTTGCCCAGTTCCCGGCCCAGGTCGCGCACCATGCGCGGGATCGCGGCGAACAGGCGATCGACACGTTGCATCCGCGTCTTGGAAATCACGTCGCGCATATCGGCAACGCAGGTCGACAACCGCTCGAACACATTGTCCAGTTCGGGGTCGGCCGATCGCTCGCGCAGCTTGCGCGACAATTCGTTGCGGGCCAGCACCATGTCCGACACGCCGTTCATCAACTGGTCGATCAGGCTGAGCGGCAGGCGAATGGTCCGCGGCACCGACTGCGCGGCGGCCGGCCGCCCCACGCCAACGGGCGCCGCCTGAACCGCGGCCGGCTCGGCCTCGCTGCCCTGTGCGCTCAGTGCGCTGATCAGGAAATCGTCATTCTCGCTGGGCAAGGCGGCGCCGATCGCCACGGCCTCGGTCAGTTCGCCGATCCGGTCCATGATGCCCAGCACTGCGCTGACGGTCGCGGGATCGGGACGGCGGTTGCCGGCGCGGATTTCCGACAGCACATCCTCGGCCGCGTGGCTCAGCCGCTCGAAGCGCGGCAGGTTGAGGAAGCCGCAGCTGCCCTTCACCGTGTGGAAGAAGCGGAAGATGGCGTCCAGCCGATCCCGGTCCGACGGATCAGCCTCCCAGGCGACGACCTCGCCGGCCAGAGCCTCCAGCGTCTCCTGAGTCTCGGATATGAATTCCTGTAGTAGTTCGTCCATGCCTCAAGGCCCCAAGATGCGCGCGGTGGCACCATTGCGGCGACGTAGTTAAAGGGCCGTTAAAGCTGCGGCCGACGATCGCTCGCGCGAAAGAAAAAGGGCGCCGCGGATATCCGCAGCGCCCTTCATGCACCTGGCCGATGGCCAGTTGCTTACTTATGCTTCTCGACAGCATCCGCCGCCTTTTCGCCCGCTTCGCGGGTGGCGTCGGCCTTGTTTTCCAGCGCGTCGGCCGCGTTTTCAGCCGCATTTTCCGCATTGCCCGACAGGTTGTCGGCCGCCGCTTCCATATTGTCGGCCTGGTTGTCGAGCGCGTCCGCCTGATTCTCGTAAGCGTTCTCGACCTTGTTTTCCTTGGCGGAATCGCACGCGGAAAGTGCGACAAGGCTGGCAAGGCCCAGAACTGCGACGAAAGTTTTCACGGCGTTTTCTCCTGTTGCGCCCCCTCAGGGCATACATCATTCGGCACCGGGTCGTGGCGGCATATGCCACCTCAAACCCTGACGCCGATCAACCGGCCGTACGCCTGATGGTTCCCGTCGCAGGCTCGTTTCGTCGCATAAACGATTATTTTTTGAGCGAATCCCGGATTTCGCGCAGCAGCACGATGTCTTCGGGCGTCGGTGCAGGTGCGGCCGGCGCAGGTTCCGGCTTGGCGGTCAGCTTGTTCATCGCCTTGACCAGCAGGAAGATGATGAAGGCCAGGATGATGAAGTTGACGAGCACCGTCAGGAACTGGCCCCAGCCGAACATGGCGACGCCCGCCGCCTTCAGATCGGTATAGCTGGTGGGATTGCCCTTGAAGTCCGCAGGCAGGTCGCCCAGCCGCACGAAATAGCCCGAAAAGTCCGCGCCGCCGAAGATGAAGCCGACCACCGGCATGATCAGGTCGTCGGTCAGCGACTTGGTGATGGTGGCAAAAGCGCCGCCGATGATCACACCGACGGCCAGGTCCATCACGTTGCCGCGATTGATGAAAGTCTTGAATTCCGAAATCAGCCCCATGGTGTAAG
Source organism: Sphingobium limneticum (assembly GCF_008710155.1). Classification (GTDB taxonomy): domain Bacteria; phylum Pseudomonadota; class Alphaproteobacteria; order Sphingomonadales; family Sphingomonadaceae; genus Sphingobium; species Sphingobium limneticum. The sequence continues at coordinate 66,244 of NZ_VYPZ01000012.1, read as the reverse complement.
CCCCTTATACCATCTGCAATAATCACTGCATGGCCCGTTGCGCCGTCAGGGGCAACGTCCTATTTCAACAGCGAAACAAAGCCGAGGATGTTCCATGTCGCTGATGCGTCGTTTTTCCACCGTGCTTCTGCCGATCGTCGGCGCGCTCGCCCTGTCCGCCTGCGGCATCAACAGCGTGCCCACCGCGCAGGAAGAGGCGAAGGCCAAATGGGCCGACGTCCAAGCGCAATATCAGCGCCGGTCCAATCTCGTCGGCAACCTCGTCGCCACGGTGAAGGCGGCGGGCAAGCAGGAACAGGATACGCTAGTCAAGGTGACCGAGGCCCGCGCCAAGGCGACCTCGGTTCAGGTCAATGCGGAGGATCTGTCCGATCCCGCCAAGGTCGCCCAGTTCCAGGCGGCGCAGGCGCAGTTGAGCCAGGGGCTCGGCCGCCTGCTCGCGTCGGTCGAGGCCTATCCCGACCTCAAGACCAACGAAAATTACCTGAACCTGCAATCGCAGCTGGAAGGGACGGAAAACCGCATCGCCGTCGCCATCCGCGACTATAATGGCGCGGTGCAGGCCTATAATACCCGCATCCGCACCTTCCCCGACGCGATCGGCGCGAAGATCATCCATGGTGCCAAGCCCATGACCCCGTTCCAGGCCACGACGCCCGGCGCGGAAGAAGCGCCGAAGGTCGACTTCGGCAACTGATCCGGTGCCCATCGCCACCCTTGCGCCGACGGGGCGCCGCCCTGCCCCGTTCGGCCTGACCCCGTCGAAGGCCCATATTTTCCCGTCCGGGAAGGACAGGCCCGGCGGGCGGTGGCGATCTATCGCTCCTATCCTGCTCCTGATCCTCGCGCTGCTGGCCCTCGCGCCGTCGGCCTGGGCGCAGAGCTTCCCCACATTCGACGACAAGGGCGTGGTCGATGCCGCGAACCTGCTCGACCCCGCGCAGGAACAGGCGCTCAGCGCCAAGCTGATCGCGCAGAAGCAGGCGAGCGGCCGGTCGCTGGTCGTGGCGACCATCCCCGACCTTCAGGGCTATGACATATCCGATTATGGCTATCGGTTGGGGCGAGATTGGAAGATCGGCGACAAGGACAGCAATGGCGCGCTGCTGATCATCGCCCCTGCCGAACGCAAGATCCGGATAGAGGTCGGCTATGGGCTGGAAGGCGTGCTGACCGACGCCGTCACGTCCCAGATCATCCGCAACGCCATCAGCCCGCGGTTCAAGGCGGGCGACATGGTCGGCGGCATCAATGCGGGCGTGGACGAAATCACCACGCTGCTCGCCCTGCCCCCCGACCAGGCCAAGGCGCGCGTGGCGGCGGCAGAGGCGGCCACCCGCAAGCAGGATGATGGCGGCGGCGGCATCATCGCCTTCTGGATCATATTGTTCATCGTCTTCTTCGTGGCCCTGCCGCTCCTGTCGCGCGCCAAGGGCGGTAAACGCTATCGCAGTGGCGGCGGCAGCGGGCCGATCATCATCTGGGGGCCGGGCGCGGGTTCCGACTGGGGTGGTTCCTCCGGTTGGGGTTCCGGCGGTGGCGGTTCCAGCTGGGGCGGCGGCGACAGCGGTGGCGGCTTTTCGGGTGGCGGCAGCTTCGGCGGCGGCGGCGCATCGGGGGATTGGTGATGCAGCTTCATTTGTCGAAAGCCGACCATGACCTCGTCTCCAGCGCCGTGGGGGAGGCGGAGGCACACACCTCCGGAGAGATCGTCACCATCGTCGCGCGGCGGTCCGACAATTATCATGATGTCGGTCTCAGCTGGGCGGCGGCGGTCGTGTTCATCGCCCTGGCCCTGATGGCCGCCTTCCCGGCACATCTGCGCGCCTTCCTGTCCATGCTGCTGCTCGATTGGGAGCATGAACTGGCCGACTGGAAATTGCTGATGGGGCTGCTGGGCCTCCTCATCCTCAAATTCCTCCTCGTGCGCTATCTGCTGGCGATCATGCCGCTGCGCATGCTGATGACGCCGCGCGCGACCAAAGCGCGCCGGGTCCGGCGTCGCGCCATATTACTGTTCCGCACCGCCGCCGAAGCGCGCACGCGCGGGCGCACCGGTGTCCTCATCTATCTCTCGCTCGACGAACATCGCGCCGAAATCGTCGCCGACCGCGCCATCAATGAGAAGGTCGCGCCGGAGGCATGGGGCGATGCGATGGCCGCGCTGATCGACGCCATCCGCGACGGTCGCGCGGGCGAAGGGCTGGCGGCGGTCGTACAGCAGGTCGGGCTGGTGCTGGCCGCGCACTTCCCCCGCGCAGACGATGATATCAACGAACTTCCCGACAGGCTGATCGAATTATGACCGACCCGGACCGGACTGCCCCCGAAGAAGTGATGTGGGCCGGCCGCTTCATCACCGCCAAGCGGCGTGGCAAATGGGAATATGTCGGCCGGGCGCGCGGCATTCACGCCGCTGTCATCCTGGCCATCGACGAGGCGGAGGATGGCCGCCACGTCCTGCTGGTCGATCAATATCGCGTGCCGCTCGGCCGGCGCTGCATCGAACTGCCCGCCGGACTGGTCGGCGATGAGGAAGAGGGCGAAGACGCCAGCATCGCCGCCGCGCGCGAACTGGAGGAGGAAACCGGCTTCCTGCCCGGCCGCCTCGAATCGCTCGGTCAATATTTCAGCTCGCCCGGCATGGTGTCGGAAAGCTTCACCCTCTTCCGCGCCCATGATCTGGTGAAGACCGGCGAAGGCGGCGGCGTGGAGGGCGAGGATATAGTGGTCCATCGCGTCCCCCTCGCAACGCTGCACGAACAGATCGCCGACTGGCGCGCGCAGGGCTATGCGATGGACGTGAAGCTGCTCCTGCTGCTGGGCACGGGCATGCTGGCCTGATCAGGCCAGCCGATACCAGGCCGCCACCCGATCCAGCGCCAGCGTCAGCACCAGTTTTCCCGCGCGGCTTGGCCAGCCCAAAGCCTTTTCCGCCGCGACCAGCCCTTCGCCCGCGCAGGCGACCCGCCACAATATGTCGGCCAGCCCCGGCCCGGCGGCTTTGATCGCCCCGTCGAACCGATCCCGCGCCGCCAGTTGCGCCAATGTCGGATCGCTTGGCTGCCCCGCCATACGCCCGCCGCGCGGCGCTCCGTCCCAGCGCATCGTGACCCGCGCGCCCAGCCCAGCCTTCTCCCAATCCCGGCGCAACAGATCGCCCGCCACATAATGCCGTTCGCTCAAATGCCCACGCGCATGCAGCCAGGCGATCGGCGATTCGCCGATATGCACCATGACCGACTGCGTCCGCCCATCGGGATCTTCGATCATTTGTTCGACATGGGTGGCGGCCATAAACGTCTCTCCGCTGACTATATGCAGCGCAGACACTTGCCATGTGGGATAATCTGTAGGAAAGAGAAAACCAAATAGGTTCTTATTTCAGGACATGGCATGATCACGCGCATCCGCGAAGTTCGCAAGGCGAAGGGGCTGACGCTGGAGCAGGTCGGCGCGCTATGCGATCCGCCTACCACGGCACAGACGATCGGGCGACTGGAAACCGGCACCCGTACCGTATCGGTCAAATGGCTCAATCGCATCGCGCTGGCGCTGGGCGTGACGACCGCCGAACTGGTCGCTTTGCCGGGGCAGGCCGCCGTGCCGGTCGCCGCCCTGCTCGGCCCCGACGGCGCGCGCGCGCCCACCCGCCCGCTCGCCTTCCCCCCGCCCGTCGCATCGGACGGCATGGTCGGCGTCCATGTCAACGCCAGCATCGGCGACTATCGCAGCGGCGACGCCATCTGGTGCAAGCGGATCGCGCCGGAGGAATTTGCCGGCGCGCTCAACCGCGACCTGCTCGTCCCCCGCCCCGCCGGCCGCTTCCTGTTCGGGCGGCTCATCGGCCGGGAAGGCGACCGGTTGCAACTCCTCCCCTTCGGCGCCGGTGCCCGCCAAACGGTCATCACCGACCCGCCATGGGCCGCTGTGGCGGTGCAACTCGTCCGACGCCTCTAGCCAAGTCGGCGCGGGGCTGCTTAACCATCTTCTAAAGACTATGTTGCGAAGAGAGAGGCCATGGCGCTCAACATTCTCATGCTATCGACCCTCTTTCCCGACATCAGCCGGCCCAATTTCGGCGTGTTCGTGGAACGGCAGGCGCGCGAACTGGCCAGCCGGCCCGAAGCAGACGTTACCGTACTCGCGCCGGTCGGGCTGCCGCCATGGCCGCTATCGCTGGCCAGCCGCTACGCCCCGCTGCGCGCGCTGCCGCGCAAGGAACGCTGGCGCGAGCTGACAGTCTACCGCCCGACTTTCCCGATCATCCCCAAATTCGGCGGCGCCACCAATGTCGGCGCCATGACTCGCGCCATCCTGCCGCTGGTCCGCCGGCTGCACGCGGAAAAGCCGTTCGACGTGATCGACGCCAGTTTCTTCTTCCCCGACGGCCCCGTGGCCCAGCGCCTGTCGAAAGCGCTCGGCATCCCCTATTCGGTCAAGGCGCGCGGCGCCGACATCCATTATTGGGGTACGCAGCGCAGCACGCGCAAGCTGGTGCTGCAGGCGGCCGAGGGCGCTTCCGGCCTGCTCGCCGTGTCCGAAGCCATGCGCCGATCGATGGGCCGCATGGGCATCGATATGGACAAGATCCGCGTCCATTATACCGGCGTCGATCTCGACACGTTCGAAGGGGGCGACCGCGACGCAGCCAAGGCCGCACTGGACTTCAGCGGCCCGGTCATGCTCTGCGTCGGGGCGCTGATCCCGCGCAAGGGGCAGGATCTGCTGGTCCGCGCACTGCCGCAATTGCCCGATGTGACGTTGCTGTTGGCGGGGCAAGGCGCCTTCCGCCGCACGCTGGAAAATCTGGCGCAGGAACTGGGCGTCGAACGGCGTGTCGGCTTTCTGGGGTCGGTACCGCATCATAAATTGCCGCGCATCTATACCGCCGCCGATGTGATGGCGCTGCCTTCCGAATCGGAGGGGCTGGCCAATGCCTGGGTGGAATCGCTCGCCTGCGGTACGCCGATCGTCATCACCGATGTCGGCGGCGCGCGCGAGCTGCTCGACCGGCCGGACGCCGGCCGGATCGTGGAGCGCGATCCCGATGCGATCGCGCAGGCCGTCCGCGCGATACTGGACAATCCGCCCGCCCGATCCGCCGTGCGGGAATCCGCGCTGCGCTTCACCTGGACCGCCAATGGCGACACGCTGCTCGCCCATCTTCAGGCGATCGCCGGCCAGAATTAATCCCAGAAGCGGACCAGCCGCGCCTTGCCATCGTCCGTGGGGAACCGCCCTTCATCGAACGGCAGCTCACCCCATCGCCAGGGCGTCAATTCCTGATAGGCGGGATTGGACACCGGGGCATGGCGGCGCAGGGTGAATACGCGCCGCCCATCATCATGATAGGCGGACAGCCGGGCATGTTCGCGATAGATTTCCGCCGGCCGCTCATAATGGAAGGCCTCATGCCATCCCATAGCCCGCGCGATCTGCGTGACGATCCACCAGCCCGGCCGCGCTTCCCCCGGCAGCGGGAAGACAGGGCGCTGCCGACCTATCAACCGGTCCGCGCTGGTCAACGTCCCGTCCCGCTCCAGCATCGCCGCCATGGGCAGGGCGATATCGATCCGATCGGCCATTGACGGGTCCAGCCTGTCACCGACGAACAAGGTGAAGGGCCGGCTGGCGGGCAACGCATCGAACCAGACGGGCGGCATGGCCCCCAACATGATCAGCGCCTTGATCCGCCCGTCCCGGATCGCATCAAGCAGCGCCGCGCCAGCAAGGCCCGGCGCCTTCACCAGTTTCGGCGCGGCCCAGAAACGTGCAACCGATCCATGCCCATCCGCCCCGAACGCATGGTGCGCGGCCAATGTCGTGGCGCAGCATCCGGCTTCCCGCGCGCCCATGGCATTGGGCGCGCCGGGCAGGGCGAACGGCCCCGCACCCGGTCGTCCGATCCGCCCCGTCGCCAGATGCAGCGCAAGGATGGCAGCGGCGGTACGATCCGCTCCCTCCTCCCCATCGGGATCGAAGATCGTCACCATCCGCCCGGCGCCGGCGATCATGTCCTTCAGCTCACGGATCCGCGCAGCCGGCAAACCGGTCGCGCGCGTCACCGACCACAGATCATGCCCCGGCCGCAGATCGTCCCAATAGCCATGCGGCAGCGCCACTTTCTCGCTCAGGAACGGCAGGTCGATAAGGTTCGCGTCATGGCAATGGAGCAATAGCCCGCCCAACAGCCTGTCCACCGTCCCCGGCGCCGGCGTCAGGTAAAGGTCGGCATCCCCATCGGCCGACGCCGGATCGGGATCGATCACAACCAGTAGGGCGCCCTGCTCCTCACGGGCCAGCCTCACTCGCTCGTTGAGCAGCGGATGCCGTTGGAGCGCCTGCGCGCCGATCAACAGAATGAGTTCGGCCTGCTCGATATCCTCGACGCTGGTGGGCATGACATCTTCGCCGAACGCCACGCGATGCGCCTGCGCGCCGGCCTCCGCCCAGGGCACGTCGATATTGGCCGAGCCGATAAAGCCCTTCATCAGCTTGTTGGCGACGAAATAATCCTCGGTCGTCAGGTCGCCCGCCACATGCAGCGCGACGCTGCCGGCGCCATGGCGCGCGACGATGTCGGTCAGGCGCTTGGCCGCCTGCGCGATCGCCCGATCGCGCGGAATGCGCCGCGCGCCCAGCCGGGCGTGCAGCAGACGCCCTTCCAGCCCCGCTTCGAACACCAGCGCTTCACCCGCCGGGCAGAGCCAACCCATATTGGCGGGATGAATCCGATCGCCTTCCAGAAAGACGCGCCGATCTTTTCCGTCCTGTGGATCGGCCATAGCGCGTACGCCGCACCCCATGGCACATCGGCCGCATAACGTCTTGGTCGCGATCATCGCCGACCCTCTAGCCGATCGGGATCGCGGGAAAAAGGTCGCACCTGCCGTTCCCGGTTGAGTTGCCCGGCAATGCAGCGCAAAAAGGCCGGATGAAGCCCCCTTTCCTTCGCGCCTTTTGCGCATTGCTCCTTTTGCTGTCGGCCAATCCGTCCAGCGCCGCGAACGATCGCGGCCCGGTGATACTTGCGGCCGCCAGCCTGCAGGATGTGCTGGCCGTCGCCGCCGTCGAATGGGCGCGGCAGGGCCATGCCCAACCGGTCCTCTCCTTCGCCGGCTCGTCCGCACTGGCGCGACAGATCCGCGCGGGGGCGCCGGCCGACCTGTTCATTTCGGCCGATGAAGACTGGATGGACATCGTCGAGAAAGGCGGCCTGATCCAGCCCCGGACGCGCGCGGACATCGCCGGCAATCAGCTGGTATTGGTCACGCCGATCCGTCAGCCGGCGCAGGTGAAGATGGGGCGCGGCATGCCGATCGCCCGTGCGCTCGGCTCGTCCCGGCTGGCCATGGCCGATCCCGACAGCGTGCCCGCCGGCAAATATGGCAAGGCCGCGCTGACCCAATTGGGCGTGTGGACCGCGGTATCGCCCAAGGTCGTGCGCGCGGAAAATGTCCGCGCCGCACTCGCCCTCGTCGAACGGGGCGAAGCGCGGCTCGGCATCGTCTATGCGACCGATGCCCGCGCGTCGCGCAAGGTCCGGATTGCGGGCATCTTCCCGGCCTGGACGCACCCGCCGATCCGCTATCCCGTCGCCCGCCTGCGGACCAGTCGCCATGCCGATGCGGACGCGTTCCGGACCTTCCTGCTCTCGCCCAAGGGACGCGCCGTGCTGGCACGCTATGGTTTCAGCGCGCCTTGAGCAGCGACATCTACGCCGCCCTGTCTCCTGAAGAATGGAGCATATTGGCCCTCTCGCTGAAGGTCAGCCTGGTCGCGGTCGCCGCGATCCTGCCAGCCTGCTTCTGCATCGCCTGGATGCTGGCCCGCTGGCGCTTTCCCGGCAAATTGCTGGTCGATGCGCTGGTCCATCTGCCGCTGGTGCTGCCACCGGTCGTGACCGGATGGCTGCTGCTGCTGCTGTTCGGCATGAACGGGCCGATCGGCCGATGGCTGTCGGACGTTTTCGGCATCACCCTGCTGTTCCGCTGGACGGGCGCCGCGCTGGCCGCCGCCATCATGGCCGTTCCACTCATGGTCCGGGCCATCCGCCTGTCTATCGAAGCGATCGACACGAGGCTGGAAAGTGCCGCCGCCACGCTGGGTGCATCGCGGCTACGGATATTCTTCACCATTTCGCTGCCACTCGCCCTGCCCGGCGTCCTGGCCGCCATCATCCTTGGCTTCGCCCGCTCGCTGGGTGAATTCGGCGCGACCATCACCTTCGTATCCGACGTGCCGGGCGAAACCCGCACGCTGCCGATCGCCATCTACGCCGCGATGCAGATGCCGGACGGGGAAGCGATGGTCACTCGCTTCGCCATCCTTTCGACGATGCTGTCGCTCGGCGCGCTGATGCTGTCGGAAATCATGGTGCGCCGGATTGCCCATGGGGGTCGCCATGTCATTTGACATCGACGTCAGCCGGACCGTCGGCGGGCGCAGGATCGCGCTGACCGTCCGCACCGATCGCCCGCTGGTCGCGCTGGTCGGCCCATCGGGCGTCGGCAAGACCAGCATCCTCGACATGGTGGCCGGCATCATAAGGCCCGATCGCGGGCATATCGCCGTGGACGGCCAGACCCTGTTCGACAGCGACGCAAAAATCGACATGCCTCCCGCGGAGCGACATGCCGGCTATGTCTTCCAGGATCGCCGCCTCTTCCCGCATATGCGGGTGCGCGCCAACCTGCTCTATGGTCGGCGCACCGGCATATCGGTCGACATGGACGATGTGCTGGACTTTCTGGGGATCGGCCATCTGCTCCACCGCTGGCCGCGCAATCTTTCCGGCGGCGAGGCGCAGCGCGTGGCGATCGGCCGGGCGCTCCTGTCCGGCCCGCGCTTCCTGCTGCTCGACGAACCGCTCTCCTCGCTCGATCGCCACCGCAAGAGCGACATTCTCGATGCGATCGACCAGATCCGCATGCGCGCCCCCATCCTCTACGTCACCCACGATATCGGCGAAGCGGAACGGCTGTCGGCCATGATCGTGACCATGGCCGGGGATGATTAGAGCATTTTGAAGTCAGCTAGCACAGCTGACGGCTCGCAAAATGCGGAAAACAAAAGACTCTTGTCGCATGATTCGATCCAATCCAATCGGATCATGCTCCAAGCCCTAGCTGCCGACCAATCTGGGGCGCCGCTCCGTCAGCATGTCCGGCGCTTTCGATCGCCGATGGGCCAGCAGGCGCGCGACGGAATTGCCGACCAGCATGTGCAGGCCTTCATCGCTTAGCAGGCCACCCCGCACCAGGCAGCGCTCGATCAGCACGCGCCGAAACGCGGCGTAAAGCTGCAAATCCGGTGCCTTGGGGCGTTGCCAGAAATCGTCCAGGCTGCCCGTATAGACGACGCCCGGCACCTTGTAGACGGCATGGCCCAACACCATCACCGGCTTGCCCACATTCAGGGCCAGCGTGCCGACCGTGCTGTTGACCGTGACGACGCCCAGCGACTTGCCCACCACATCGGCAATGTCCCAGTCGGCCAGATAGATGACCCGATCCGCAACGCCATAATGATGGGCCAGCCGGCGCGTGAGCCTGTCCCATCCGACAAGCCCGGCATCCAGCGGGTGCCGCTTGACGACCAGCGATACATTGTCCGGCGCATGCTGGGCGAAACTCTTGATGACGAACCGCAACGCCGCCCGCATATTGCCGAACGGCGAGTGGATGCGGATCTGATAGTCGGAATTCAGCTGAAGCGGCAGCGTGAAATAGGGCTGATCCTTGATCTTCTCCCATTCCGCCCGCGACCGCCGCTCATGGCTTTTGCGCATGATCAGCTTCCAGCACCAGGCGGCGGATTCCATCAGGAAGCTGTGCGGCCTGTGCGTGTTGTAAAAGGGAAAGATGGGCCGCATCAACGCGGCGGCCAGGCCGTTGCGCATCGTGTTGCGCGCACGCGCGCGGAAGGTCGACGGGATCTGCGGCAGGACTTCCTCCTGCGTCGGAAGGGCGCTGGCCTCCTCCAGATACCATTTGGGGTCGAGCGGCAGGGTGGAATTGCCGTTCACCCCGTCATCCTGCAACGTCATGAAGTCCGGCCGGATATAGCCTTCCTCGACCACATGGACGCGCAGATCGCGCAGGCGCGCCATGCCATGCGCGGACGTATGATAGGGGCGGCAATCACCGTAGAGAATAAGATCCGTGACGCCATGATTGACGATGAAATCGTCGAAGAAGAGCGGCCAGTTGCGAAATGTACCGCGATAGTCGGTGGCTTCGCCCGGCCAGTCGACCTTGTCGCCGCCATTGATGTTGATCCGCAAAGCCCGATGCCCGCGCTCGCGCAAGGCGTCTGCAAGCATCGCAAAATAGGGGCCATGTGGCCCTTGCAGGAACAGGAATGTCTTTGCGGACGCTTCAGCCATGCAACAACTCGGCGAACAAAGTCATAAAACGACGCAACTTCCCCTGTAGCATCCGCAGCCGAATAAGCCATGTCATCGGCGGCGTCGATCCATTTGCCATGCGGTCCACCATCACTTCCGGGCCGCACGGCAACCGCGTAACCGGATCAATATAGCGAGGATAGAGAATGAGGGCGGCCGCCACAAGCTGATCCACGCCGAGTTGACGGCCGCGGCGACCAGTTGATTTGGCCAGATCGCGGGTCAGGCCCCAGCCGGCGTAAAAGGGCATGCCATGGACCGTGACGGACCGGCCGCGCATCAGCGCCTCGAACCCGGTCAGCGACGACAGGACATGCACCTCGTCCACCGTCTGCACCAGTTCCATCAGCGGCGCGCCGGTATCGATGGCGTCGGCATGCGCCAGCACGGTCGCATCGGGCAGATGCCCCTTGCGATGGCCGGCCTGCACGTCGGGATGGGGTCGGTAGACGATCCAGGCGTCCGGTTCGGCCCGGCGGACCCGCGCCAGGAAATCCAGATTGCCCGCGACACCCGCACCGCCATACCGGACGGACAGGTCATCCTCCACCTGCCCGACCGCCAGCACCGTGCGCCGTCCGGATGGCAGGCCGATCATCTGCCCTGCTTCCGGCCCATATTTGGTGACGCCCGCCGAACATATGCGTTCGCGCAATCGCCCTGCCCGCTCGACCAGAGCCGAGGGGAATTCATGCGTTGCCAGCAGGGTTTCCAGATCATTGGCCCTGCGCCCATCATAATAGATACCGCTGCGATCCACCACGACCGACCCGGGCGGATGCAGCGCGGCACCCAGCCCGCGCGAGCGCAGGAAACCGTCCTCGACCTGCGCGATCGAAACACCCATGGCGGCGGCGGCCTGCGACGTGCCCGGCGGCACGCGCGAGGGCCAAATGGCCAGCGCCCCGCCCGCCCGCTGCGCCCGGCGCAAGCCGCGCTCTGCCGACAGGAAAGGCGGCGCGCGCAGTCCATCCCACAGGAAATGGCCGATCGCCTCCCGCTTCCAGAAGGCCATGCCGCTGGCCGCTGCGATCCCGCGATTGCCATCCATATGCCGCCGCCAGTCGGCCAGCTGCGTGATGACGGTCACGATATCCACGGCCGCCTCGGTAAAACAGTCGCGATAGCTGGCCGCCGCCAACCTTGCCCGCAACATGCTGCGCAGCATGGCAGGGTCGACCCGCAGACCGTCGGGACCGATCACCGGCACCTCCAGCAAGCCTGCGACCAGAGCCAGCTCGTCATCCGCTGCCGCATGGACGGAATCCACCTGCGCCACCAGCGCCCACGGATCGCACCCATCGGGCAGGCGTCGGCCCGCGCCCGCGCTCGATGCGCGCCCCGGCCCCGGCACGATCCCGATCTGCTCCGGCAACAGCCCTTCCAGATGCGATCCATCGACCGACACCCCATCGCGCACGACCAGGCGCAGCCCTTGCGGCCGATGCCCCCAATAATCGCCCCCCACACGGGCCTGCGCCAGCAGTACCAGCATGTCGTCCGATATCGACGCGCCATCGCCTTCGCCGACCGCCGGCGCGCTGACGGCCGCCGTCGCGGCGGCAATGCCGGCAAAGGGCGGCGATCGCAGAAACGCAATAGTCGTCATCAAGAAAGGATGTGCTTGCGCATGATCCACGCGGCGCGCGACGATGCGCTGTTTGCGTCCCTTGATGATGCCCCGATGCGGGCCATGCCCCTGTCCTTCATTAGCTCGTCCGACCATGCGATTGCCGTCCGGCAAGGTCAAGGAACAGAGGCTGTTACTTCTTCGATCAGGTCGGTGATGATGTCGAAATAGTCACGCCAGGTCGGCGCGCGCCAATCGACCAGCCGCGCGATCTGCGCCGCGCGTGCCGGCGCGTCCGGCTGGCTATAGGCCTCGATCGCGCGCATCCATCCCAGCCCGTCCAGCGGATCGAGATAATCGGGCCCATCTCCGCCGACCTCGCGATGGGCGACGATATCGCTGCATATCACCGGGACGCCGGCCGCCAGCGCCTCGACCACCGGCATGCCGAATCCTTCCGCGAAGGACGGCATCAACATCGCACGGGCATGGGCGACCAGCGCATGCATGCGATTGTCGGACACCTCGCCCGCCTCGATCACATGGCCGCGCAGCGCTTCGGCCCGCTCCAATATGTCGATCACATTCTCATTTTCCCAGCCGCGCCGGCCGATCAGCACCAGCACCGGCGCCGCATCGCCCAGACGTTCGACCAGCCGCCGCCAGATATTGAGCAGAAGCAGATGATTCTTGCGCGGCTCGATCGTCGAAATATAGACGAAATAGGGCCGATCCGGCACATCCTCGTCCTTGGCGCCGAAAATATCGGGCGCATCGGCACCGAAATGCGCGACCCGCACCGCGCGCCCGTCCAGACCATGCCGCATATGCGGTTCCAGCGCGTCGATCGTCGCCTGGCTGTTGCCGATGATGCCGCTGGCGAAACTGTCGATCGTGCGCACCCGGCGCAGATGCTCCTCCGCCCCTTGCGGCCGGGCAAATTCGGGATGGCTGAGCGGGATCACGTCATGGACCAACGTGATGAACTTCGCACCTTCCGCCCGCAATATCGCCCCGACCTGCGCATGATCGTCCAGATGGTGCGGCGACACCTGAAGATAGACGCGCGGCGCGCGCGCGCGCGGTACGGGCCGCGGGCGCGTGGCGAACATGTGGCGGATGACCGCCGCCTTGCCCTCGCCAGCCGGCACCACACCGGCATTGCGCCATTTGGCCGTGGTGAAGGCCAGAAACTGGCGCACCGCCGACTTGTCCAACCGCCCATAATAGCCGCCTGCGGGATGAACGGCGGCAAAGGCCAGCCGGTCCGGCATCCGCTCCAGCAATTCGCGCGCATAGACATATTCGACGCGATCGATGCCGGTGGGCGACGGGTGGAAGGAACGGGACAGCAGCCGCGAAATGTCGAGGATCACCTCGCTTTCGCCACGCACTCCCTGGAATAGCTGGCTGGCACGCTTGGACCGCAGCGCCAAGCGCGCACCGGGCGCGTTGAAGGGGCGCAACGTCATCAGCGTGCGCCTCGCGGGCATGAAAGCCTACCGGCAGGAAGGATGGACATCAGAGTTGCGCGCGAATCTCGTCGGCCAACGCCTGCAATTGCGCCGGATCCGCCTGCCCGCCGGCACCATGAGCGGCAAACCCCTTCGGATCGCCCTCCCAGCGCGGCAGGATATGGACATGCAGGTGGAAGATCGTCTGACCCGCCGGCGCGCCGTTAAACTGCGCGATCTGGATACCGTCGGGGTTCACCGCCTTGCGAATGGCGGCGGCGACCTTTTTCGTGGTCGCCATCACCTGGGCCAGCGCATCCTCCTCGATCTCCAGCAGGTTGCGCGCCTTGGACCATTTGGAAATGACCAGGGCATGCCCCTTCGTCTGCGGCATGATGTCGAGGAAGGCGAAGGTCGTGTCGTCCTCATAGAGCTTCGTCGACGGGATCTTGCCCTGAAGGATCAGGGCGAAGATATTTGCGTCGTCATACGTGCCGTCGAGGCTCATGGATTGCCCTTAACTGATATAATGGGCGGTCGTCTTAGCAGCGACTTCCTCCGCCGTCACGCCCGGCGCCAGTTCAACCAGCTTGAACGGGCTATCATGGTCAGGACGTTGGAAAACGCACAAATCCGTCACGATCATGTCGACGACATTCTTGCCGGTCAGCGGCAGCGTGCATTCCGGGATGAACTTCGCGTCGCCATTTTTCGACGTATGTTCCATCACCACGATGATCTTCTTGACGCCCGCGACCAGATCCATCGCGCCGCCCATGCCCTTGATCATCTTGCCGGGGATCATCCAGTTGGCGATGTCCCCATTTTCCGCGACCTCCATCGCGCCCAGCACGGTCAGGTCGATATGCCCGCCCCGGATCATCGCAAAACTGTCGGCGGAACTGAAATAGGCCGATTGCGGCAATTCGCTGATCGTCTGCTTGCCGGCATTGATCAGGTCCGCATCCTCCTCCCCCTCATAAGGAAAAGGCCCGATGCCCAGCATGCCGTTTTCCGACTGGAGCGTCACTTCCACGCCGGCCGGGATGTGGTTCGCCACCAGCGTCGGGATACCGATGCCCAGATTGACATAGAAACCGTCCTGCAATTCCTTCGCCGCGCGCGCGGCCATCTCATCACGAGTCCAGGGCATCTTATTGCTCTCCACCGGCGGGCGGCGCCCACCTCTTGTCCATCGGAAACACGTCGTCGAACCCGCCTTTCAGGCCGCTGCCATAGACGGGGTTGGGCATCACGAACCAGCCGCCGCCCCACAGGCCTGCGATCGGCAGCCGCATGGTCGCGGCGCGGCGATCGGCCACAGACTGGCCGGCGTTGAACAGGTCGGAAAAATCGCCCAGCTGATCGCCGCCCAAGGCGATGACGCAATATTGGCTGGCGATCGTCCAGCGGCGGCCATCCTTGCGCGATCCCATGGCATCGTCACCGCTCAGATACAGCGTCTTGCCATGCACCGCCTCGCCCAAGCCCGCCGCCTTGATCGCGCGCGCGGTCGCATCGGCATTGGCGGCCGACCGGTTGGTGTTGAAGATCACCGTCACGCCCAGATTGCGCAGCGCCGCCAGCACATGATCGGCGCCCGGCACCGGCCCCACTGCGCCTTCGCCTGTCTTCTCCCACTTGTCCCAGCTGGCCGCGTCGAACCCCTGCCCGACCTTGGCGCCATGATATTCATAGCCGGTGTTCAGCATCACCGTCTCGTCCACGTCGAACACGGCGGCGAAGGGCTTGTCCCCGCACGGCGCGAACTTGGGCGCATCCAGCGTCGCCCCTTCCGCCAGCACCACGCTATCGGTCGGTCGTGCCTTCACCTTGCCTGCCACATAGCCCAGCAGCGCATGCCAGGCCTGCACCGAAATCGCAGCCCCCTCGCCCGATCCGTACAGATATTGCATCCCGGCGGGCGGTGTGGCTGGCGCGGTGGCCAGCGGCGGGGTGGCCGTGGTGGCACAGGCCGCAAGCGGCGCCAGCAACAGCGAAGCGGCCGCACGCATCTTCATGGACATCACGCCGCTTCCCGCGTCCGCACGGTCCGGAACTCGATCTTCTTGTCGTAGGGCGCACCCACGATCATCCGCTTCACATAGATGCCCGGCAGGTGGATCGCGTCGGGATCGAGCGTACCGGTCGGCACCACTTCCTCGACTTCCGCGATGCAGATCTTTGCGGCGGTCGCCATCGGTGCATTGAAATTGCGCGCGGTCTTGCGGAAGATCAGGTTGCCGCTCTCGTCCGCCTTCCATCCCTTGACGATCGCGATGTCGGCGAAGATGCCGCGTTCCAGGATATAATCCTGCCCGTCGAAAGTCTTCACTTCCTTGCCCTCGGCCACCTGCGTGCCGACGCCGGTCTTGGTATAGAAGCCGGGGATGCCGGCCCCACCGGCACGGCAGCGCTCGGCCAGCGTGCCCTGCGGACAAAATTCCACTTCCAGTTCGCCGGCCAGATACTGCCGCTCGAACTCCTTATTCTCACCGACATAGGAGGAGATCATCTTCTTCACCTGCCGCGTGCGCAGCAGCTTGCCCAGGCCCTCGCCATCGATGCCGGCATTGTTGCTGGCGATGGTCAGATCCTTGACGCCCGAATCGCGGATCGCATCGATCAGCCGCTCGGGAATGCCGCACAGGCCAAAGCCACCCGCGCAAATCTGCATCCCGTCGAAGAGAAGTCCCTCCAGCGCAGCCGCCGCATCGGGATAGAGCTTCTTGACCATCGACACCCGTCCTTTTCGCAATTTCGTCGCAACTCTAGGCAGCGCAACCAATCAATACCAATGATTTGTTTTTTCCGATAAGCATAATCAATGCCTATCAATCGCATCGCCTTCTACCATCTCGAAACGCTGCTCTGGATCGCGCGCCTTGGCACCTTCGCGGCAGCGGCGACGCGGCTGAACACGACCCAACCGGCCATATCGGCACGCGTGCGCGAACTGGAAAGCCATCTGGGCACCGCCCTGTTCCGCCGAGAGGGGCGCGCCATGGCATTGACCCCCGCCGGTCGCGAACTGGTGCGCGAAAGCGAACCGCTCTGGGCGCGGTTCCAAGGCGTGTTGATGGGATGCAGCGACATATCCGGCGCGACCGGCATCGTGCGCATCGGCGCGGGGGAAATTGCGGCGGCCAGTTGCCTGCCCGGCTTCGTCGCGCAATTGGGCCGCGACCTGCCGCAGGTCAGCCTGGAGGTCGATATCGCGCTGACGGTCGATCTGATCCAGCAACTTGCGTCCGGCCATGCCGACATCGCCTTTGCCGCCGGGCGGATCGCCCATCCCATGCTGCGCACCGCCCCGATCGGCAGCATCGACCTGCTCTGGCTGGCGCGCCCCTCGACGGTTGCCACGATGGACGCGACCCAGACGCCGATCTGGTCGCTCTCCAACCTCTCGCCCCTTTATCGCATCATGAAGGAAGCGATCGCCGCCTCGGCGCTGGCCGACTGCCCGCTCAACCTCTGCAACAATGTCCGCACGATGATCGACATCGTGCTGGAGGGCGGCGGTATCGGCATCTTCCCCGAGCCCATGGTCCGGCATCAGGTGGCCGACGGTCGGCTGATCCCGGTGCCGGGTGCGCCAGCCATGCCGCCGGTGGATTTCCACGCCGCCGTTCGCGCTGCCGAAGCCGATCCCCTGATATTGGCCATTTTCGCGCGAGCGAGTCACCTCAATTTGCGAGGAGACACCGCCGCCTGACCGTTTCGGTCGCACCATCGGTCATGGCGCCGCGTCCCCAAAGGCCGGCGCCGCCAGCGCGCGCGCATGGTCGCGAATGCCCGATGGCCAGCCCTCCGACAGCGCGGTGAATGGCGCAGCCTCCTTGGCAAAAAGCGCGCGGATGGCAGCTTCATAGCCAGGCCGATCGCCGGCCATGGCGGTCATGAAATGATAGGCCGCGTCCATCGCAGCGCGCGGGTCGGGCGTCGTGGCGCTGGCCTTGCGCGCATCCTCTACAAGACGGCGGATGGTGGCCGATGCGCCGCCCGGCTGGGTAGCCAGCCATTCCCAATGGCGCGGCAGCAACGTCACCTCGCGCGGCTGGACGCCCAGCTTCGGCCGTCCCCTGCCCCGCGCTTCTTCGACCGCCGGGCCGCGCAGGTCGATATCCACCTGTCGCCCGGTCGCGTCGTCGAACAGCAGGATATTCTGGGCGTCGTCGCCCATGGCGCGCAACGCCGCGCGCACTTCGCCTTCGTCGCCGGTCGCGATCCACAAATCGCCCGCAAAGGCCGTCAATGTCCGATCCATGCCGAATCTCCCTTCGACATGGATATTATTATCCGGGCATTATTGAGTCAATATAATCCGGGTAATAATTAAATGCCGCGCAATTCCACCCAGGTCGGCGCGTGGTCGCTGGCCTTTTCCCGGCCGCGAAATGCCTTGTCGACCTGCGCGTCGATCAGGCGATCGGCGGCGGCGGGGCTGAGCAGCAGATGGTCGATGCGGAAGCCCGCGTCGCGCGGCCAGCTGTTCGCCTGATAGTCCCAGAAGGTCCACACACCGCCGTTCGGGTGCCGGCTGAGGATCGCATCGGTCCAACCATCATTCAGCAGGCGGCGATAGGCTTCCCGGCTTTCGGGCTGCATCAGCGCATCGTCCTGCATCGCTTTGACCGAGAAGGTGTCGATGTCGCGCGGGATGACATTATAGTCGCCGGCCAGAATGGCGGGCACTTCCTCCGCCCAGATTTCTGCGGCGCGGTCCCGCAGGCGCTTCATCCAGCGCAGCTTATAATCGAATTTCGGGCCGGGCTGCGGATTGCCGTTGGGCAAATAGATGCTGGCGACGCGCACGCCCTTCACATCCGCCTCCAGATAGCGGCTATGCTCGTCCTCCGGCTCGCCTTCCAGACCCCGGCGTATCTCGACGGGGGTTTCGCCGCGCGCAAGGATGGCGACGCCGTTGAATCCCTTCTGCCCGTGCCAGATCACGCCATAGCCGGCGTCTTCGATATCCTTGACCGGGAAGGTTTCGTCGCTGGTCTTGATTTCCTGAAGGCAGGCGATGTCGGGCCGCGTTTCGTCCAGCCATTCCAGCAGGCGCGGCAGGCGCGCCTTGATGCCGTTGATGTTGAAGGTGGCGATGCGCATGGGCTGACCCAATCCCTTTAGGTTCGTTGATTCCGGCCACCCGCATAAAGGGGAATGTGCTCGTGCGAAAGCAGCAGCCTAGAGTCGACCTGGGTGCCTGCATCCTGGGCTCCTGCTTCCGCAGGAGCACGGCCTCTGGTCAGACCGAGAAGCTGGTCCCGCAGCCGCAGCCGGCCGTCGCGTTGGGGTTCGTCACCTTGAACGCCTGCCCGCCCAGGTCGGACACGAAATCGACCGCCGATCCGCGCACCAGATCGATGCTGACATCGTCCACCACCAAAGTCACGCCGTCCCGCTCCACCGTCAGATCTTCCGCCTCGACTACGTCTGCCAGGCCGAAACGATATTGGAAGCCCGAACAGCCGCCCCCTTCCACCGACAGGCGGAGGATGGCGGGCTTGCCCTGCTTGGCGGCGATGGCGGCGACGCGGGCAGCAGCGGACGGGGTGAGATCAATGTCGGACATGGTGCCTAGATAGGATCAAGCAAAAGGCCCGGCAACCCCATCGGGTGCCGGGCCTTTTGCGAATATCGTTATAAACCGCGATCAGTCGGCGGCTTTTTCTTCCGCCTTGGTCGGACCGCCCATGGCGAGCGGCGGCTTGGTGTTCATCGCGACCAGATAGTCGGGGCCGGCGACGAAGGGCAGCGGGTTGATGGCGGCGCCGTCGACGCGGACTTCATAATGAAGGTGGCTGCCGGTGGAGCGGCCGGTCGAACCCATCAGGCCGATCACCTGGCCGCGCTTCACATAGCTGTTTTCGGCGACCAGCAGCTTCGACATATGGCCGTAGCGCGTTTCCATGCCGCTGCCATGCGAGATCTGGACGAGATTGCCATAGCCGCTGGCCCAGCCGGCGCGGCTGATGATGCCGTCTGCGGTGGCGTGGATCGGGGTGCCGATGGGACCGGGAATGTCGATGCCCTTGTGCATGCGGGCGGAGCGGTTGAACGGATCGGAACGGACGCCGAAGTTGGAGGTCAGCGAGAGCTTTTCGACCGGGCGGCCCGACGGGATATAGGCTGCGGTCTTGGCATTGCCGTCCAGCCGCTGAAGGCTGGAAAAGAGGTTGGAGAAGCCGACGTCGGAAGGCCCAAGTGCGCTGGTGTTGATTTCGGACGCATCGCCATAGGGATCGTCGGTTTCGGTGGCATGGGCCGGGGCGGTTGCGCACAGCGCGCCGACGATCCCGATACTTGCTAAAACCGTCTTAACCTTGTTCGCCTGGAACCAAAGCGACTGGCGAACATTAACCGAATGAAGAACCGACATGCAGACCCCGACTATGTCACCGGAGACTTGATGCCCCTCGGCGCTTCCCGTGTTAAATTTTTTGGCGACCTGGATCGCCCCCGCTGAGCGCAGACTGCAAATTGCTGATCATGTTGCAAGCGCGGCGTAGAATTCTTCCGTCAAACCGGCCTGTCGACGCGCCGAGTCGTTGAACGGTGGCTTAACGCTGCCACGAAAATGCCTTTTCACAAGCATTTGGTAATATTTGGGGGATTCGACACCCATGCGTTTCGTCGCCCAGACGAACCAGTTCGTCCCCGCCGCAACATGGCGAATCTCATCGTCCACAATGCGCCGCAGCATCTTGCCGGAGGCCATGTCCCCGGCCCCCTCGAACCGCTCCACCGTGGCCGGCGTGATGTCGAGCGCGCGGGCCTCCAGCACCATGGGCACGATGGCCAGACGCGCGAGCGCATCGCCCGCCGTCTCCTCCGCCGCCTGCCACAATCCGTCATGCGCGGGCAGCGCGCCATAATGGCTGCCCAACTGCCGCAACCGCCGGTCGAGCAGCGCGAAATGCATCGCCTCGTCCGCGCCGACCTTCATCCATTCGCTGGTGAAGTCGGGCGGGAACTGGTCGCCGAAACGACCGATCAGGTCGAACGCCAGGTCGATCGCGACGAATTCGATATGGGCCAACGCATGGAGCATGGCGATGCGCGCCCGCTCCGATCCGATCTTGCCCCGCCTTGGCATGTGCGCCGGCGACAGCAGGATCGGCGCGTCCGGTCGTGCCGGCCGGTCGGGCATCACGGCGTCGAACCGATGCGCCAGCCGCCCCAGTCGCCACGCGCGCGCCACCGCCCGCGCGGCCATCAGCTTGGCCTGCGGATCGGCGGTCAGCAATATATGGGCGCAGGCCGCGCCCACGCTCGTCACGGAAGGCGGCAGGCTCAAAGCGCGGTCACGGCCGCCAGCACCTCTTCGGCATGACCCTTCACCTTCACCTTGGGCCAGACGCGCAGGATCTTGCCGTCCGCGCCGACCAGGAAGGTCGCCCGCTCGATCCCCATATATTTGCGGCCATAGAGCGACTTTTCGACCCAGGTGCCAAAGGCTTCGCAGACCGTGCCCGGCTCGTCGGAGGCCAGGATGACGGTCAGGCCGTATTTCTCGGCGAACTTTTTCAGCTTGGCCGGCTTGTCCTTGGAAATGCCGATCACCGGCACGCCGGCGGCGGCATATTCGTCGGCCAGGGCGGTGAAATCCTTGGCTTCGTTGGTGCAGCCGGGCGTATCCGCCTTGGGGTAGAAATAGACGACCAGCGGCTTGCCCTGATAGCCGTGCAGCGTGAAATCGACGCCTTCGGCGTCCTTGAGCGTCACGTCGGGGATCGCGTCACCCTGTTCGAGCATGTTCATTCCTCCTGATAGGGCGCGGCCAGCGCAGCCCAGGCTTCGCTGACGCATATCCGCGCCTTGGCATAGCTGGCAAGCAAGCCGTCCCAATCTTCCGCACCGCACGCCCGCGCGACCAGCGGCCGGGTCGCCTCCGCCGGCTCGGTCGATTTGGGCGAGACGAGGCGGGACACGACCAGATAGCGGGTGATGAGGTCATGCGCGGCGAGCAGGTCGGCGGGCAGATGGCCGGCCGCCACCAGCACGCCCAGCGCCTTGCCCAGATCGGGGTCGAAGGCGATGCGATAATGGAACTGGTTGACGTGGATCAGGAATTCCAGATCGACGAGGCCACCCGGCACCAGCTTCACGTCCAGATCGCCGACCGGCGGCTTATGCCTGGCGATATCGCCGCGCATCTTCACCGCCTGCCGCGCCAGATCGTCAAAATCGCGCGGCCGCTGGAGCGTTTCGGACAATATCGCGTCGAGCGCGGCGCGCGCCTGTGGCGAACCGAACACCGGCCGCGCGCGGGTGAGCGCCAGATGCTCCCAGGTCCAGGCCTCCTCCCGCTGATAGCGCGCGAAGCTGTCCAGGCTGACCGCCAGCAAGCCCTGCGCGCCGGACGGGCGCAGCCGCGTATCGACCTCATAGAGCGGGCCGGACGCGGTATGAACCGACAGGGCGTTGGTGATACGCTGCGCCAGGCGGTTGAAATATTGGGTCGCGCCCAATGGCTTGGCGCCGTCGGATTCTGTCGAGAAGGTGCCGGTGAAGAGATAGACGAGGTCGAGATCCGACGCATGGGTCAGCACGCCGCCGCCCATGCGCCCCAGCGCCAGGATCAGCAATTCGCCGCCCGGCACCTTGCCATGGGCGCTCTCGAACTCGGCGACGGTGGCGGTGGCCAGCGCCTCGATCGCGGCCTCGGCGACGCGGCCATAGCCCCGGCCGGCCTCCAGCGGATCGCCGCCCCGGATAATCTGCGCGCCCAGCGCAAAGCGGCGATCGCCCACGCGCTGGCGCACCCGGTCGAGCAGCGTCTGATAATCCTCGCCCGGTTCCAGCCGCCCCAGTTGCGCCGCCAATATTGCGACCGACGGCGCAGGATCGAAGGCGGACGCGTCGATCAATCCGTCGATCAGCTCCGCCCGGCGGCCGAGCGCATCGGCCAGCGTCGGGGCATGGCTCAATATCTCCGCCAGCAATTCGACCAGCGCGGGGCGCGCGGCCAGCAGCTTGAAGAAGTTGATGGCGCTGGGCAGCCGACCGATCATGTCGTCCAGCCGATTGAGCGCGCGCGAGGGATCGGGCGCCTTGGCCAGCGTGCGCATCAGGCCGGGCAGCAACGCCTCCAGCGCCTCGCGCGAGGGCGCACTGCGCAGCGCGCGGACGGTACCACCGCGCCAGCGGGCGATGCGGGCCAGCGGCGTTTCGGGATCGGCGAAGCCCAGATCGACCAGCTGTTCCTTCAGCCGATCCTCGTCATGCGACAGGGACGCGTCCGGCTTTTCGGGGCTCAGCCGATCATAATTGCGCCCGACCCATTCGACATGGGGCCGCAACAGGTCGAGCAGCGCTGCGCTGTCGGCCAGGCCATGCAGGCGCGCGACATTGTCCAGGCTGTCGGGCGATTTGGGCAGCTCGTGGGTCTGGCGATCCTCCACCATCTGCAACCGATGCTCGATGGTACGGAACAGGATATAGGCTTCGTCCAGCCGCGCCGCGACGTCGGCCTCGATCACATTGGCGGCGGCCAGCGCGCGCAGCGCCTCGCGCGTATTGCCAGACCGCAGCGACGGATCGCGCCCGCCGTGGATCAGTTGATGCACCTGCGCGAAAAATTCGACCTCGCGAATGCCGCCGCGTCCGCGCTTCAGGTCATAGCCCGGCCCGAACGCCTGCCCCTGCGCATAATGGTCGCGGATGCGGCGTGATATATCGACGATCGCATCGATCGCGCCGAAATCCAGGCTCCGCCGCCACACGAAGGGGCGGATCTGGCGCAGGAAATAGTCGCCCAGGCCCAAGTCGCCCGCCGCCGGACGCGCGCGGATGAACGCCGCCTGTTCCCAGCCGAGCGCGGTCGATTCATAATAGCCGATCGCCGCCTCCACCGGCAGCGCGATCGGCGTGGCTTCGGGCGAAGGGCGCAGGCGCAGGTCGACGCGAAACACATAGCCGTCGCCATCGCGGGCATTCAGCAATTCGCTGACCCGCCGACCGATGCGCACGGCGGCGTCGGCCACATCCTCCCGCTCGTTATGCGGCATGGTGGTGGGATCGTAGAGCAGGATCGGATCGATATCCGACGAGTAATTCAGTTCCCGGCTGCCATGCTTGCCCAGCGCCAGCACGACGAAGCCCCTATGCTCGGCATCGGGATAGCGTTCCTGCATCGCGGCAGCGAGCGCTTCCTCCAACGCCTGATCGGCAAAGTCCGACAAAGTGCGCGTGACGCGGTCCATATCCCATGCGCCCGCCAGATCGGCCGCCGCCACCGCCAGCGCGATCGCCGCGCGCCGCCGCCGCAGCGATCGGGCGACACCATCTTCCGGCACCCCGGCTGCCTGCGCCGCGGCAAAGGCGCCATCGAAGTCGCCAGCGGCCAATCGCTCGGTCACGGCCGGATAACGGTCCAGCGCGCGCGACAGAAAAGGCGAATGGCCCCTGATCCGCTTTTCGGTGTCCAGCCAGTCGGTCACATCATCTCTCTCTTGTCGTCTCTCTCTTATTCGTCGGCGCTATCGCTTGGCCGTGCGACGAACGCCAGAAACTTTTGAGCAAGATGGTGGTTCTCTACATATGGATTTTCAGCGCAAAGCCACCGGCCGATCGGCCACAGGACGCGACGGCGGCGGTGGCCGCGTCGTTACTGTAGCTTTGCCAAAGCCTTACGAGGGCGTCGGCAATGCGCTCCGGGCCACCTTCCTCCCCGGCGATGACGGCACGCCGTCCGACATGATGGCATTGCTGGCGAAGCTGGATCGACACTGACCGGCCCCGGATCGGGTGTTGGCAGGGCTTTATTTACCCATTTCGGCTAGAAAATTTCATCTTCAGTCAGAAATAAAGTCGCATGCGCCCATGATGTATCGCAATTTCGCCCTCGCCACGCTGCTGGCCGCGCCGCTGATCGTGATGGCGGTCCAAAGCGTGGCGCCCAAGCCCCCGGAACAGGCCGCGTCCGCCGCTCAGCCCGAAACGCCACCACCGCCCGTCCCGGTGCCGGTCGCGCCGCCTCCCGCGCCGTCCATCGCTCCGGCTGACGTCGCGCCGCCTTCATCCTTCGATCAGCCCATGTCGGATGCCGGGCAACCCGCGCTCTCGCCGGGCGCCGGCCTGCCTGACGCACCGGCTGCCGGCCCCAGCACCGCGTTCGGCGCGCCCCCCGGCTCGCCCAACGCGGAACCCTGAAAAAAAGCGGTCAGATCGCGCCTTTGAACGTATCGCACTGGGCCGGATCACCGGTATCCAGCCCCTTGCGCAACCACTGCATCCGCTGCGCGCTGCTGCCATGAGTGAAGCTGTCGGGCACGGGACGCCGCCCCGCTTCCCGCTGCAACGTATCGTCGCCGATCGCTTCGGCCGCGCGCATCCCTTCCTCCAGGTCGCCCGGCTCCATCAAATTGGTGTCGCGCGCGGCCCAGACGCCGGCATAGCAATCCGCCTGCAATTCCATCTTCACCTGCAGGGCGTTGCCCTCGGCTTCGCTGGCGCGTTGCTGCGCCTTGCGGATCTTGTCGGCCTCGCCGGTGATGGTCTGGATATGGTGGCCGACCTCATGCGCGATGATATAGCCGATCGGGAAATCGCCCGGCGCGTTGAAGCGCGTCTCCATTTCCTTGAAGAAATCCGTGTCGAGATAGATGCGCTGGTCGGCCGGGCAATAGAAAGGCCCCATCGCCGATTGCGCCGCGCCGCAACCCGACTGGCCATTCTGGCTGTAGAAGACCAAAGTGGGCGCCGGATATTGCTGCCCCTGCGCCTTGAAAATATCCGCCCAGCGCCGCTCGGTGGATCCCAGCACCTTCAAGGAGACGCGCTGCACGTCGGTCAGCTGGCCGCTGGCGGGCTTTTGGGTCTGCACCTGCTGCCCGCCGCCACCGCCGCCGATCAGGCTCAGCGGATTGACCCCCATCACCACCATGATGATCAGCACGACGGCGATCCCGCCGCAACCGAAGCGACTGCCGATCAACGGCAACAGCATGCCCAGGCCACCGCCAAGGCCCCCGCCGCCTAGTCCGCCGCCACCGCGCCCGTCCTGCACTTCATAATGGCTGCTTTCCTGTTCGTCGTCGAGCCGCATCGCGCCCTCCCTTTCTTACGACATGGCCTATCCGATTCATGTCCGGCGGGGAACCGTCCGCGCAAGCGAAGGTTGCGCACAAGGATGATTTGTTACGAGACATTAAGTTGGAAGTGGCCCGGCAAAGCCTATATTGCACTGCGACATGGCTGATATTGAATCCACCCGCCAGGATGCGAAGCCGCCTCGTCGCGCGCGCACGCCCCTCCCCCTCCCTCGCGAAGTCGCATTGCTGTTGCAGGGCGGCGGCGCACTCGGCTCCTTCCAGTCGGGCGTCTATGAACGGCTGGACGAACTGGGCGTGGATGTCAGCTGGGTCGCGGGCATTTCGATCGGCGCAGTCAATGCGGCGATCATCGCAGGCAACCTGCCGCACCGCCGCCTCAGCCGGCTGAAGAAATTCTGGTACACATTGTCGGGCGGCATGCCCAACATGATCCTGCCCGAAATCGACCATATCCGCGAAGCCGCCCATCTGGGCGCAGCCGCCACCGTCGCCACATTCGGCGTGCCCGGCATGTTCCGCCCGCGCCTCTGGCCCGCGACCTTGATGCCAGAGGGTACGCCTGGCGCGATCAGCTTCTATGATACCGCCCCGCTGAAGGACACGCTGGACGCCTGCGTCGACTGGGATCTGCTGAACGACGGGCCGGTCCGCCTCTCGGTCGGCGCGGTCGATGTGGAAACGGGCAATTTCGCCTATTGGGATACGCGCGGCCCCGGCGGCAATACGTGGATCGACGCGCGGCACATCATGGCGTCGGGCGCGCTGCCCCCCGGCCTGCCCCCGGTGGAAATCGATGGCCGCTGGTATTGGGATGGCGGCCTCGTCTCCAACACGCCGCTGTCCCACGTCCTCAATCACCAGACCGAAGATATGCTGGTGTTTCAGGTCGATCTTTTCCCCGCCGAGGGGCCGATGCCGCGCCAGATGACCGATGTCTATTCGCGCATGAAAGACGTGCAATATAGCAGCCGCACGCGTCAGGTGACGGACCAATATCTGCGGCTGCGCCGCGAACATGGCGCGATCCAGGCGCTGCTCGACAAGCTGCCGCCGGACTTGCAGGACAGTGCGGAGGCGCAGGAATTGCGCCAGTGCCTGGATCAGGGGTCGGTCAATATCGTCCACCTGATCTACCGATCGCGCGCCTGGGAAAGCGGCGCCAAGGATTTCGAATTTTCCCGCGCCACCATGCTGGACCATTGGAGCCAGGGCCGTGAGGCGGTGGAGGAAGTGATGCACAAGGGCGACCTCATCGCCCGCAACATCCTGGACGGGAAGAGCGCGACCTTCGACCTCGACGAACCCGATCATCTCAAGGAGAAAAAGGCATGAGCAAATCTCTGGCCGGCAAGACCGCCCTGATCACCGGCTCCACCTCCGGCATTGGCCTCGCTTATGCCAAGGCGCTGGCCGGCGAAGGCGCGAACATCGTCATCAACGGCTTCGGCGACGCTGACGCGATCGAAAAGGAACGGGTCGGGCTGGAAGCGCTGAGTGGCGCGAAGGCGCTCTATTCGGGCCATGACCTGACCAAGGTGGATCAGATCGAGGCGATGATGAAGGAAGCGGCCGACAATTTCGGCGGCGTCGACATCCTCATCAACAATGCAGGCATGCAGCATGTCGCGCCGGTGGAGGAATTCCCGCTCGATAAATGGGATCTGATCATCGCGCTGAATCTGAACGCCGCCTTCCACACCACCCGCCTCGCCATTCCGCACATGAAGGAACAGAAGTGGGGCCGGATCATCCAGACCGCCTCGGCCCATTCGCTCGTCGCTTCGCCCTTCAAGAGCGCCTATGTGACGGCCAAACATGGCCTTAATGGCTTCACCAAGACGGTCGCGCTGGAAGTCGCGACCTTCGGCATCACCGCCAACTGCATCTCGCCCGGCTATGTCTGGACCCCGCTGGTCGAAAACCAGATCCCCGACACGATGAAGGCGCGCGGCCTGACCCGCGAGCAGGTGATGAACGACGTGCTGCTCGCCGGCCAGCCGACCAAGCAGTTCGTGACCGCCGAACAGGTCGCCGCGACCGCCCTCTATCTGTGCAGCGACGCGGCGGCGCAGGTCACGGGCGCCAACCTGTCGATCGACGGGGGCTGGACCGCGCAATAAGGAGCGTTGCCAACATCGCCCGCCATTCCCTTCTTCAGGAAAGGGAAATGGCGCGCTTCGACCAGAAATAGACGCTTCACCTGCCCTCTCCCGTTTTCACGGGAGAGGCTACGGAGACTTGGCAGCTCGCTGCCTAGTCGACGTCGGTGAGGGTCTTTCTGCTTTCTGGACAAGCATGTCCTGCCAGAAAGAAGCAAGGCCCTCACCCAACCCTCTCCCGTGAAAACGGGAGAGGGCTAAAGATAAGCTGAACGTCGCATATCCACCCATCCCAGCCCTGCGACCCAAAGCATCTTTCCTAATAGGATTATCCCTGATCTATCCTTGGGGATGATACCGCCGTCTCCCCGAAGTCCTCGCATGCCGGCCGCGTTCCGGTCGCCAAGATGTCGCGCGACTGTCGCGTCGAAGGCGCGCGGTCGTGGCGCAGGCGTGGCCCGGATGACGCACCTATGGCGCATCGCAGGCGCGTCGCGAGCGCCTTGGGAACGCTTCGGGCCGAAAAACCCCTGCAACGGTATGAACTTCGCTCGTCGCGTCGCTATCGCCCGGCGATGCACACCCTCTTTTCACGGCGCTGTCTGTCCGCTAGCCAGACGAGCGTAAAACAAGGGGACTATCCATGCGCTTCACCACCAGCCTCGCCGCACTGGCGCTGGCCCTGTTTTCTATGGCGCCCGCAACCGCCGCCATGGCCCAGGACGACGGCAAGAAGAAGGACGACGCCACCGAAAGCCCCGTCCCAGCACCCAATGTCTCCGTGACGAAGCATAAGGGCGTGTTCGGCGGCAAGCCGATCGGCTATACTGCGACGACCGGCGAAACCTATCTCAAGGACAAGGACGGCAAGCCGCTCGCGGCCATCTATGCCACCTCCTATGTCAAGGATGGCGGAGACAAGAAGCGCCCCATCACCTTCCTCTATAATGGTGGTCCCGGCTCGGGATCGCTCTGGCTGCACATGGGCGCCTTCGGTCCCAAGCGGGTGGTGCTGCCCGATGCGCAGGATGACGGCGCGCCGCCCTATCCGGTGGTGGACAATGCCGAATCGCTGCTGGACGTCACCGACCTCGTCTTCATCGATCCGGTCGGCACCGGCTTTTCCCATGCGATCGGCAAGAAGGATCCCAAGGATTATTGGGGCGTGTCCTCGGATGCCAAATCGATCGCCGAATTTATCCGCCTGTGGCTGAACGATAATGGCCGCTGGTCGTCGCCCAAATATATCGGCGGCGAAAGCTATGGTACGACCCGGTCGGTGGCGCTGATCAACGAACTGGAGGGCAGCTATAACGATGTCGCGGTCAACGGCATCATCCTCATTTCGACCATCCTCGACTTCGGCGCCACGGCCGAGGTGCAGGGCAATGAAATGCCCTATATCATCAACCTGCCGTCGATGGCGACCACCGCCTGGTATCACAAGCGCATGGGCAATCCGCCCGCGACCGTGGCGGAAGCCGCGCAGCAGGCCCGCGCCTTCGCCATCGGCCCCTATGCCGCAGCGCTGCTCAAGGGCAATCAGCTCTCCGCCGAGGAACGGGCGAGCGTGCGGGCGGAACTGGCACGGCTGACCGGCCTGTCCGAAGCGTTCGTGGATCATGCCGAACTGCGCATTTCGCCCGGCCGCTTCTACAAGGAATTGCTGCGCGACCGGGGCATGAACATCGGCCGCCTCGATACCCGCTATACCGGCAAGGATTATGACGCGGCGGGCGAGGAGCCGGATAATGATCCCAGCTTCTACGCCATCGACGGCGCCTATACCGCCGCCATGAACAGCTATGCCCGCGACGATCTGGGCTACAAGACCGACCGCTCCTATGTGACGATCGGCGGGGTCAGCGGATGGGACTGGAAGCTGGACGGCAAGAGCGGCCGGGCAAGCGAAGTCTATGGCAGCGTCGCGCCCTATCTGGGCAAGGCATTGCGCGAAAATAGCGGTCTGAAAGTCTTCGTGGGCCAGGGCTGGTATGATTTCGCCACGCCCTTCTTCGGCGCGGAATATGCGATGAGCCGGACGGGCTTCGACGCCTCGCGCATCCAATATCATTATTATGACGCCGGCCACATGATGTACGTCCGCCCCGACGACCTGCGCAAGCTGAGCGCGGATATCCGGGCGTTCATCACGGCGCGATAAGCCGGGTCAGATGGAGGGATTCTCGTCCTGCCAGTCCTCCCGCCCGTGGCGGACGCGCAGGACAAGTATCCAACCATCGTCCATGATATCGTACAGGATCAAATGGGAGCGATAGGGATGGGCACGAACCGGCGGCCTGATCTCCTCCCGCAACCGTGCGGCCTGCGGATAATCGGCCAGAAAATCGAAGACTGCCGCCATGCCCGCATGATAGCGATCCGCCTGGGCCAAGCCGAAGCGGGTCAGGCCGTCCAAAAAAATGTGGCTGATATCGTCCGACGCCGCCTGGCTCAGTCGATAACGCGCCATGTCAGCTTTGCACGCCCGCCTGCTTTGCCAGCCTTACGCGCATATCCGCCATGCTTTCCTCAGCCATGCCGCTCGACCGCGCGTCATCGACCAACCGCTGCATATGAGCGATCTTCGCCTGCCGCTCCTGATCGCGCCGGATCAGGTCGCGAACATAATCGCTGGCATTGCTATAACGCCCAGTGTCGGCTTGGCCCTCGACCCAAATTTTCATCGGATCGGGAAGGGAAATATTCATGGTCGCCATCCGAAAAGAACAGCATTTTTGGCAAAGCTTGTCAAATCGACCCACTCCGCCGCTGAAGCTTCGCCCGCAACAATTCCCCTTCCCCGTTCACAAAATCCCCTTATGCTTCGGGGCAACAAGGGAGATTATCAACATGCGCCATGCGCTTACGGCCGTTCTGGCCGCCGTCAGCTTTTCGTCCATCGCCATCGCCCAGACGCCCGCCGCTTCGGTGCCAGCGACGCCCGCCCCCACCATCGCCCCGCCCGCACAGAGCGATATCGGCGCGGCCGTGGCGAAGGATATGGACGGGCTGATGACGCTGTATCGCGACCTGCATGCCAATCCCGAATTGTCGCTTCAGGAAGTGAATACCGCCGCCAAGCTCGCCAAGCGGCTGAAGGCGCTGAAGTATGATGTGACCGAAAAGGTCGGCGGCACCGGCGTCGTCGCGGTAATGAAGAACGGGTCCGGCCCGGTGCTGCTGATCCGCGCCGACATGGACGGGTTGCCCGTGGTCGAGCAGACCGGCCTGGAATTTGCGTCCAAGGTGCGGACCAAGACGGCGGCGGGCGTGGAAACGGGCGTGATGCACGCCTGCGGCCACGACACGCACATGACCGCCTTCATCGAAACCGCCAAGCTGCTGGCCGGCGCGAAGGATAAGTGGAAGGGCACGCTGGTCATGATCCTCCAGCCTGCCGAGGAAGTGGGCAAGGGCGCGCGCGACATGCTGGAGGACGGGCTCTATACCCGCTTCCCCAAGCCGACCCATGCCATCGCCTTCCACGACGCGGCCAATATCGCGGCCGGCCAGATCGGCTATACGCCCGGCTATGCGCTGGCCAATGTCGACAGCGTCGATATATTGGTGAAGGGTCTGGGCGGCCATGGTGCCTATCCGCAGACCACGCGCGACCCGATCGTGCTCGGCTCGCGCATCGTCACCTCGCTCCAGACGCTCATCAGCCGGGAACAGGATCCGCAGGACCCCGCCGTCGTCACCGTCGGCAGTTTCCAGGCCGGCGCCAAGCACAACATCATCCCGGACGAGGCGAAGCTGCTGCTGACCGTCCGCAGCTATTCGGACGAAACCCGCGCGAAGCTGATCGAAGGGATCAAGCGGATCAGCCGGGGCGAGGCGATCGCGGCCGGTGTGCCCGACGACCGGATGCCGGTGGTCAGCGTACAGGATGAATTCACCCCCTCAACCTACAACCCGCCCGAATTTGCCGAGCAGATGGCCGGCGTGCTGAAGGGCCATTTCCCCGACGGTCGCGTCATCAAGACGGCGGCGGTAATGGGTGGCGAGGATTTCAGCCGCTATTACCGCGCTGACAAGAGTATCAACAGCTTCATCTTCTGGGTCGGCGGCGTGCCGGCGGACAAGATGGCGGCGGCAGCCGCAGGTCAGGCCAGCCTGCCCTCGCTCCACAGCCCCTTCTGGGCGCCCGAGGCGGACAAGGTGATCGCGACGGCGAGCGAGGCGATGACCGTGCTGGCGCTCGACATCTTGAAGAAGGACTGAAAAACATGCGGGGGCGACGCAGCCTTAATGCGCGCCGTCCCCGCGATTTTGGAAATCCAGAACAGCATTTGTCATGAGTGGAGCGCCAATTTTTCTGTCATGATTCGGTAAAGGCGTTTGCCGTGTTAACTTGATTTGGGTTATGTTCGCTGTGTTACCACAAGGTGTCTTATGATCGCATGCGAACTGGACGATCCTGACGGAATCATTTTTGTCCACGCGACGGGCCTATGGTCGATCGCCGATGTCGATCGCCATTATACGCATCTGAGCCTCATCATCGCGGACAGACGGCGCAATGACCTGCCCATTCGCATCCTGTCCGATGTGACGGAAGCCCAGCGCCAGGCGCGCGAGACGGAAGCGCGCATATTGGAGCATATGGAGCGCACCTATCAACCGACGGACCGCGTCGCCATATTGGTCGCAGACGTCGCGGACAAAATGTATGTCCGCGCGCGCCTGGGCAAGGCGATCGTCGGCGTGTTCTCCTCGCAATTGCCGGCGGAAATGTGGCTGATGTCCGACGACCTTCAGCCGCCGGGCATCGCCGCCTGACCATCACCGTCCGGCGGACGCCGTTTACGCCCCGAAGCCGCCGTCGATCGTGTGCATCGCCCCGGTGATGATGCTGGCTTCCGGTCCGGCCAGATAGGCGGTCAGGCCGGCAATTTCTTCGCTGGTGGCATGACGGCGAATGGCCATGAAATCATGCATCATCCCGGCCATGGGCCCATCCGACGGGTTCAGATCGGTATCGGTCGGCCCGGGCTGCACGATGTTGACGGTGATGCCGCGCGGGCCGAAATCACGCGCCAGACCACGGGCCAGCCCCTGCAGGGCGGATTTGGTCAGCGCATAGGCCGCGCCGCCGGCAAAGGGCATGCGGTCGCCATTGACCGACCCGATCACGATGATCCGACCGCCTTCGGGCATCTGCCGCGCCGCTTCGACCGCCGCATGATAGGGCGCACGAACATTGATGTCGATCATCCGGTCGATCGCGTCGGCATCCAGTTCCAGCGCGTTGCCGAGAATGCCGATACCGGCGTTGACGACCAATATGTCGAGCGGCCCCTGCTCGGCGACCGTCTGCACGGTAACATCCCGGTCCGACGCGTCCGACCGCACGGCGGCCGATCCGGTTTCGGTGGCGAGTGCCTGCGCCGCGTCATGCGATCCGGCATAGGTGAAGGTGACGTTCGCACCATCCTTGGCAAAGCGGCGAACGATCGCGGCACCGATGCCGCGGCTGCCGCCGATGACGAGCGCTTTCTTTCCGGTGAAGTCTGTCATGATCCAGTTCCTTGAGAAATGATTAGTGATCGCTATATAAATTAGCAAAAGGTCGCTTCAAGGATTTTTGTAGTGAGTGATAAAATAAAAACCAGAGGCCGTGGACGCCCCCGTGCTTTCGATCGGGAAACCGCACTCGATCAGGCGCAGACACTGTTCCACGCACATGGGTATGAAGGAGTCGGCGTGGCCGCGCTAGCCGACATGATGGGCATCAACCCGCCCAGTCTCTATGCTGCATTTGGCAGCAAGGCGGCCCTTTATGCTGAGGTGCTGGACCGCTATTCGCGCACGTCGCCGCTGACCGAACCGCTTGCAGTGCCCGCCACCGCTCCGGCCGAGGCGTTGGCCGATCTGTTGCACAGGGCGGCCCGCATCTATTCGGCCGATCCGGCAGCGGCGGGATGCTTGGTGCTGGAGGGGGAACGCAGCACGGACGCCGACGCGGCCTGCCGCGCACGCACTTGCAAGGCGGCCAGCGTGCAGCAACTGCGCGCCGTCATCGCGCGCACCCATCCCGACCGCGCGGATGCGCTGGCGGATTATGTGGCGGCTATCATGTCCGGCATGTCCGCCGATGCCCGCGCTGGCCATTCGACCGAGCGCCTGATCGCCGTCGCCGATATCGCGGCACTGGCGATCGCCGCGATGCTGCGTGCAGACTAGTCCGCGATATCGCTGGCAACCAGCGTCGTCTGCTTGCGATCGACCGACCAGATACGGCCCGCCACTTTCGGATCCCAATCAATCGCCTGCCCCGGCGAAGCGATGCCGATGGTGCGTTTCCATTCCAGCACGGACCCGGCGTCCGGCAAGGCCAGCTCGTACATTTCGGGCCGGTCATGGCCGGTCACATAGAGGCGACCATCCTGGCTCCAGCTGGCGCCCGAACAGCTGAACGGCGCGAAGCGGGCCAGCACCTGTTGCGGGAAGGTCCAGGCCGCCTCCTGCCGAAACGCATCGTCCATCCGCACCAGCAATGTGTAGCGATAGTCGCGGTTCGGCTCACCACCCTTGCCGGCATAATTGGCGTAGACCGCCCACCATTTGCCGGCATGACGATCCAGTACGGTCAACGAACCGGGACCAAAGCCCAGGCTGACGGTGCGTACATGGCGCAGCGTCTTGGTGTCGAAAATCTCGATCGCGCTGGTTTGCGGCACGGCGGGATAGTTGGACGCGGCGCAGACAAGTTCGCGGCCCGCCACGGTGCAACTGTTCATGTGCGGGAACAGGCGCCGTTCACCCTGCCATTGCGCGATGCGCTGCCCGGTGGCGATGACATATTTGCCGATCCGGTCATTGTCGATCGCATAGACGTGAACGCCATCCGACGCGACGCCCTGATGCGCTTCAGGCGCAGGCAGGCGCAACGAGACGGGCGATGGAGCGGGCGACGGCGCGTCGGCATCCTGCGCCTGCGCCATGCCGGCGATCCCGCCAATCATCAGCGCCATCATCTTCATTCCATACCGCATTGCGTTATCCCCGTGTCGCAAGCCCATGCCGATAGGCAGGCAATGCTACAGAAAAAGGACGGCCCGGCTATCGGCCGATTACCAGCGCAAGGCAGCGCTGAGCATCAAAGCCCGCGCCTGATCGACGGCACGCACCGGGCCGGACAAGGGCTGGTCCGCCAGCCGGCCAGTCATCAGCCGATCGGGATCGCTCAAATGCAGGCCGATGCGCGGCGCGCGCGGACCGGCGGGCATATAGTCGATACCGCCTTCTACTCGCAGCCGCTCCGCGCCCTGCCCCCAGGCCGAACCGCTGGTGCGCGCGGCCTGCATGGCGCAGCGCCACGGGCCGTGACGCCATTCGCCCTGTACCGCCAGCCGCTCTTCCGTCAGTCCAACGCCCTGATCCGGGTCGATCCGCGCCCGGTCATAGCGCAACCCCCAATGCAGTGTCGGCGTAAGGCTGTGCCGCGCCTCCAGCGCCATGCCCGTCAATTGCGCAGACCCCAGATTAGCCGGAAAATAACCCCGTTCGACAAAGGCCAGCCTGTCGCGCACATGCCCACCATAGGCGCCGGCATCCAGCCGCAGCGCCGACGTCGCGGCCCAACGCAGGCCGATGCGGGTGCGGCTGTCCCGCTCCGGCCGCAGCGCATTACGCAACGCCCGATAGGAAGGCTGGTCCAGCCCCAGCGCACCGATCGTCCCGATATCGGCATAGGCGCGCACCGTTTCGCGATAATCGGCCGTCAGCGCCAGACGCGGCGTAGCGGCAAAGGCCATATGCGCGGACGGCACGAAATCGTCGCGCACGCGCAGATCGTCGCGGCTGTAAGGCGATGTGGCATTGACCGCCTTGTTGCTGAACTTGGCCGCCTGCCACCCGATGGTCGCTGACAGCCGATCGTCGACTTGCGGCATATCCATCCGCACGTCGACCATCCGGACACTGCTGCGCGGCTGGTAATCGGTACGCCCGGCAATCAGCGCAGCAACGCGCTGACGGCGGCGTTGCAAAGTCAGATGCAGGTCGGCCGGCTGGGCCGACAACGGCGTCCACTCGATCGCGTAGATGCGCGCGGGCCGTTGGGCAAAGGGCAATTGCGGCGCGGGACGGACCGAGAAATTGATGCGCGGACGCAGCGCGAAACCGGCATGATCCGGCCAAAAGGAATCCGCCATGGCCGACCCTGGCAACAAGGCCGTCGTCAGCAGGGCGGGCAGAAGACGGCGCATCAGCGCCCTCCCGCATCGGCAAAACGCACTGGCCGGGCCTGGGACGTCGCATAGCCGATCGCATAGCCCACATGATCGGACAGGCGCTGGTTGGCCGGGCCGCCGAACGCTATCTGTGCGGCCGCCACCGTCATCGGCGCGCCATCTTCGGCGCGGGCGAAGGTCCAGTCCTTGGACCGCAGCACCGTTTCGTCCAGATCGCGCCGGTCCGCCGGATCGGCCAGCAGCGCCTGCGCCTTCGCCTGACGGCTGCCGCCGAGCGAGGTTGCGACGAAGTTCAGGCCGGCGCGATTCCAGTGTGCGAAGAAGGTGCGGATGCGGTGCGCGTCCCCGCCGATATTGAGGTCACCGCCCAGCAAAAGGGTTCGGTCGCGCGGCACATGGCGCGCGACAAAGCCGGCGAGCAGTCCCGCCTGCCGATCGAAGGCCCTGAGCGAACGGGCGATCGACACGCCCGCCGCCTTGCGCGCATTGAGGTGCGTATTCACCACCGCGACCGGTCGGTCGATGCCCGGCACGCGCAGATGGGCGATCATCGCGCCCTTGTTGGCCAGGCAGTCGAACCCTGCGCAGGCGAAGGCGGGATAGGCGATCCGATCGACCGCGACGATCGGATAATCGGACAGGATGATGAGGCCGCTGTTCAACTGCTTGCTCAGCGTTTCGCCCCGGTCCCAACGCGCCGCGCGCAGATAGGCTTGATCGGTCGCCGTGGCCGGGAACGCGCTGCGCATCGCCCTGTCCGGCCCGGCCGCCACATGGGCATAGCCGGCGCGCTGCGCGAACTGCGCCGCATCGGCAACGAAGCCTTCCTGGATCAGGACGATATGGGGCTGATGCCCCTCGGCGCGCAGGCCCGCCAGCCGATCGGCGATCCGCCCCAATGCCTCGTCCCGGCCGAAAGCGACCGGCCAGGGCAGGCCCATGACATTATAGGTCATGATGGACAGCGGCAGGTCGGCCGATGCAGCGGGCAGCGACGCCCTGCGCAGATCGCCAGGCGAACTGGCACTGGGCGAGCTGGCGGCCAGCAAGGCCGTCAGGCTCGCAAACAATAAAGCGCGCGCTGGTTTGAACATGATGAAGACCCCTGAACAGGGCCTAGCCCGCCCATGGGTCATGCCCATGTCCGCGCGATGGCAGCGCGGTTAAAGTTGCAAGTCAGATCCCGTCATCGCGCCGACGCACGGCTGTCATTATTGCGGGCGGTGCCCCTTGCGCCATTTGTTCCACAGGTGGCGCATCAGCATGGCCGGCGGCATCCGCAACCAATGCGAACGGATATAGAAAGCGAAGACCAGCAACTTCCGGCTCTCCTGTCCCCAGCCGTTGCGCGCCAGCAGCCGCGCCCGGACCAGCCGGTCCCACAGCGTCAGCCGCGCGCCATCACCATAGAGCGCGCCCGCCAGCCGTCGTGCCTGCCCCACATGGCGGGCCAGACCATGGCGTGCGGCCCGCGCATCCAGTGCGGCAGGATCGGCATCGGGCAGCAGGCAGTGTATATCCCAAAGATTGCGCAAGCCCCCCTGCATATCGCCATCGGCCAGCATATGGGCGGCCGAATGGACGATCCGGTCCTCGGCCGACAAAATATATAACCCATTGGCTATGGGTATGGCATCCGCGATCATCGCGGCGGCCTCGGGCGTCTGCCGCGCGGTCAGCGGCAGGACGGTGTGATGCACATCGATCATCCGATCACGCTCGACATGGATCATCGGCGGCAGTTCGTGCATCCACTGCCGATAATAGGCTTCGTCATAGGGGTCTTCCTTGACCCATTCCCACCCGGCCGCGATCAGCGCCCGCTCCACCGCCGGCATGGCGTTGCGCGGCACGAGGATGTCGAGATCGCCGATGAAGCGCCCCTGCCCCGCGCGCAGATCGGCCGCGACATAGGCCGTGCCCTTGAGCAATATGGGCTTCACATCCAGTCCGCGCATCGCATCAGCCGCGCGGTCCGCTTCCCACAGCGCCTGCTGCCCTTCCCGTGCAGTGTCGCGCTTCGCATCCGTCAGGACCAGCCGCGCCGCGTCGGGCACGGCGACATCGTCCAGCCGATAGGCCAGCGTCCCGATCAGCCGCTCGGCCCGCGCGGCGGCGAGCAGGCGGTTCCACCCCTCCGCGTCCAGCCGCCCGGACTGCGCCGGATCGCGCAGCACCTGCACCAGCAGGGCCGCGCTCATGCCAGTTCCTCCCACAGTCGATCGACCATGGCGAAGGCTTCCTCGCCCGACGCGAAGTCGATCGCCCGTGCCGGCACCTGTCGCACGAAACGGGTGAGGCCGGTGAAGGCCGGTTCGCCCATCGCGACATAATTGGTAGAGGCTTGCGTCAGGCGCATGAAAATCTCACCCTGCCCCAAAGTCCGCACATCGGCGGCGTGCCCAAAGCGCGGGAAGAGCAGCAGGGCCGGCATACCCCCTTCATCCATGCGCGCGACGGCGTCGGCGCGCGGCACCATATGGCGGATATCCCCCTTGGCCGTGGCGGTCAGCAGCGGCCCCATCCGCGCCTCCCCCACCGCGCCGGTCACGACGTCGATCGCGCGGTTCTTCAGGCTGACGAGGCGCGGAAAGGGCAGGATCGCGCCGGTGTCGCAATCGAGCAGCGCGAACTCGTCGCCCATGAAACGCCAGCCACGCTCGCCCAGCAGCGCCGACAGGGTCGACTTGCCCGACCCGGACTCGCCGGTCATCACCAGTACGCGGCCATCTTTCTCTACGCTGGAAGCATGAAGCAAGAGGTGCCGGCGCCAACCCAGCGCCATTTGCAGGTTCATCCCCATCTCGGCGGCCAGCAACCCATGGGCCAGGCTCATCGGTGCGGCATCGGCCAGGCCATGGTCGCCGGTGATGAAAATGGACGGGCGCACGAAGCGACGCAGCAGGCTGGTCGGTTGAAGACGGACGGTGAAGTCGGCAATCGCGCCCTGCACATCGGGATAGGCGGCGTAGAGCCGCGCCAATTGCTCGATCGGCTGTCGCCATGCGGACCCGATGCGGAAGGTCGCCGGGCCGATGCGCAGGGTGATATGATGCCTCATGCCGGGCGCACCAGCCCCAGCACGACCAGCGCATCCAGATGCGCCGCGATTTCCGCTATCGCCTCCTCCTGCGGTCCCAGGTCAAAATCGCGCGCCAGCCGGTCATGCATCGCCTGCGCCGTCACCGGCGCACCATCGTCCATGCGCTCCATGATTTCGGGCACGGGGCTGATGACCATATGGGTCTGGCCGGAACGATGATGGTAGAAAAGCGTGAGATCGTTCAGGATGCAGGTCGCCACCGCATCCGATGCATCCCGGCGATAGGCTGTCGTCGCGTTCAAATCCGGCACCCCAAACCACTGTCCAACTCGCTGTAGCGCGAAAGACGTAGCCAAGAGCCTAACGCATCAGGCCCCTATTGCATCAGGAAAGCGCCGGCGACGGGATCGGTTGGCGAACGCGGCTGCCGGCCAGTCCTTCAAAGGCGCGCAGATAGCGATCGAGCGCCCGGTCGACACCATGATCGCGGATCGCCACGGCTCGCATCGTGGCTGGTGCCGGTCGGGTCATGCTACGTTCTATGGCGCGAGCAAAGGCCCCTGCATCGCCCACCGGCGTCACAGGATGCTGGCCACCGGCGGCCAGCAAGGGGCGGATATTGGGCGTGCTGTCGGTCGCAACGACATCCGCGCCGCAAGCCATCGCTTCGATCAGCGTGGCGCATAGCCCTTCCCAGCGGGACGGCTGGAGCAGCAGGTCCGTTTGCCCCATCAGCGCGGCTAGACGATCGGGATCGCACACGAAACCGGCGAAATCGACCCGATCGGCTATACCCAGTGCGGCGCATTGGCGCTCCAGATCGGCGCGCAACGGCCCCTGACCTGCGATGGTAAGACGCCAGTCATGGTGG
This sequence comes from Sphingobium limneticum, assembly GCF_008710155.1. GTDB lineage: Bacteria > Pseudomonadota > Alphaproteobacteria > Sphingomonadales > Sphingomonadaceae > Sphingobium > Sphingobium limneticum. The sequence continues at coordinate 26,530 of NZ_VYPZ01000012.1, read as the reverse complement.
CGCAATTGCGACAATGCCGTCAGCGCCATCGCCTGATCCTTCTGCCCGGCCAGCCGCCCCACCATCAGCAGCCGCCATGGATCGCCGGGCCGGCGCGGCGCGCGCCCCGAACAGGCCTGCTCCATGGCGCGGGTCACGGTGGGGCGCGGCAACAACCGCGCATCGCCGCTCTGGGCCAGCAGGGCGCGGTCATGCTCACCCATCACGATGGTCAGGTCGCTGAGGCGCGCGATGGCGCGAAAGCGCTTCAGCCGCATCCAGGCAGCTGGTCCATGCTGGCCGGGACGGACGATCGGGTTGGAAATGCGGCTGACCGCCTGGGTCGCGGTGCCCAGCGTCGCCAGCGCCACCAGCATATTGCTCTGATTGCCGGCGGAATAGAGGATGTCCGGGCGATGGCGCCGCACCATGGTGGCCAGTGCCGGAAATTGCGCGATCATCGACAGGCGGCGCGTCCCGCCCAGCGTCGGCACCTGCCGGATGGCCAGCGCCGGATCGATCAGATGCGCGCAGGCACCGTCCGTGCGGGTCATCCACAATTCGACCGGCACACCCCGGCGCAGCAGATGATTGGCAAGCAGTATGGCGACGCGGTCCAGCCCGCCATCGCCCGGCTGGTACAGATAGACCGCCACCGAAAAATTGCGCGCCGAAGGGCGGCGGGACTGAAACATCGATATGCCCTCGACGAAAAATCGAACCGTTGAAGGTTCGACGTCGTCAACGCGGACAAACCGTATTCGTTCAGATCAGTTCGGGGCGATCCGGGAACGGATCAGCGCGGCATCTGCAGCGAGGCGTAGCAGGTAAAGCCGCTCGTCCCCCGCTGAAGCCGGCGGATATAGTTCAGATAGGCCTGATTCTGCTCATAGCCGGTGCCGGGCAGGCGGCCGCCGCGCAGCGCCTGCTTCACCTGCTCGCCGGTAAAGCTGCGGCCGGTTCCCGGATAAGCGCCGGGGGTGCCAGCCGGGACCAGCTGGCCATTGGGCGCGACGAAATTGCCGGCGCGACCCTGATCGGGCACCGGGATGGTGCAGTTCAGCACCGAAGCTGCGGTGTTGGCGAGCGCCGGGCGAATCGACACGATGGCGGAGGCGGCCACCGCGCCGCCCATCAGCAATTGACGGCGGGTCGGCACCGCCAGCGATTCCGGCAAGGATTGCGCATCGGGCGCAACCGCTGCATCAGGCGCTTGCGTTTCATCCTGTTCGGGCTTCGGGTCGCTCATTGCGTCAAGATCCGTTCGTCCCGCTTGTCAAAGCGTAAAGATTGCAGACTAATGCTATAGCCATCGCAGCAATTGCGCGACAAATCCAGCGCGGTAACCATGAATCGACTGACAATATCCCAGATTACGGCCTCCCTCGCCATGCTGTTGCTTGGCACCGGAGGCGCCCTGTTGCTGGGCGCTTCGCCCGTTACCATAGCGCTGCCCATATTGGCGGGCCTGATCGTCCTGCTCATCTGCGCCGAGGGTATTGTCGCACGCGCCGCCCCGGACCGTGCCGCGCTAGATGCGCCCGACCTGATCGGCCATCGCGACTTCGCCAGCCTGCTGGAGGGGATTTCCGATCCGCTGATGCTGGTGGAGCGCGGCCGGATCGTCCGGACGAATCGCGCGGCGCAGCGCTTGCTGGGTAACCATATCGAGGGGGAGGATGCGCGCATCGCCATCCGCCATCCCGCCGCTGCCGAACGGCTGGCCAGCAGCGCGCCGATGGCCGAGCCGGTGATGGTCGAACTGGTGGGCCTGGGCAGCCGCGACCAGCGCTGGCAGATGCGCGTCGCGCCGATCGGCCAGGTAGCCGACATGCGCCGGCTGGTCCATCTGGTCGATCATAGCGGCACCCATGCGGCCGAGCGGATGCGCGTCGATTTCGTCGCCAATGCCAGTCACGAACTGCGCACGCCGCTGGCGGGCATATTGGGCTTCATCGAGACATTGGCCGACCCGGAAATGGGCAAGGATGTCGAGACGCGCCAACGCTTCTTGAAGATCATGGATGGCGAAGCGCGGCGGATGCAGCGGTTGATCGATGATCTCATTTCGCTCAGCCGTATCGAGGCGGAGAAATATCGGGCGCCCGACGCGCTGGTCGACATGTCCGAACTGGCGGCCGAGGTGGTCGGCGTCTTCCGATCCAGCCATGGTGATCGCGGGCGCGAGGTCGAAATGGACATCGCACCGCAACTGCCGACCGTGCAGGGCGACCGGGCGCAACTATCCCAGCTGCTCCATAATCTGATCGGCAACTCTATCAAATATGGCCGTCCCGGCACGCCGATTCGCGTGACGTTGAACGAAGGGCCAAGCGGCATGACCCGCCTGACCGTCGCTGATGAGGGCGAAGGCATCGGGCCGGACCATCTGCCCCGCCTGACCGAGCGCTTCTATCGCGTCGATTCGGGCCGCAGCCGGGCGATGGGCGGCACGGGCCTGGGCCTGGCCATCGTCAAACATATCGTCGAGCGGCATCGTGGCCGGTTCGATATTGCCAGCACGCTGGGCAAAGGCACGGCCATCACCGTGCTGCTGCCCCCGCCGGTCGAAGAAGCACCGAATAAAAATGACGAAAAAAGGCGCCCATCCGCCCTTTCAGGGACCATGTCATAAAAACGAAACCTGACTGTCACAAAGGCGCGATGGTCCGCGACTAGGCGCTTCCACAAGGGGGCAGCGACAAGCGAATCGCGGCCTTGATTATGGAGGTTTCCGTGAAGAAATTCGCACTGCTCGCCGCGACGACCGTCAGCGTTCTCAGCCTTGCCGCTTGCGGCGACCAGTCCGGCGGCGGTGCCGGCGCCACGCGCGACCAGATTCGCGCGGTCGGCTCTTCCACCGTCTATCCCTTCGCCACGGCGGTCGCCGAACTCTTCGTGCAGGGCAATGCCGGCATGAAGTCGCCGATCATCGAATCCACCGGCACCGGCGGCGGCATGAAGCTGTTCTGCGCCGGCGTCGGCGCCCAGCATCCCGACATCGCCGACGCATCGCGCCGGATGAAGAAGGCGGAGTTCGAGCAGTGCGCCGCCAACGGCGTGAAGGACATCATCGAAATCCAGATCGGCGTCGATGGCCTCGCCTTTGCCGAATCGAAGCAGGGTCCGGGCCTGAAGCTGACCCCCAAGATCGTCTATGAGGCGCTGGCCGCCAATCCATATGGCAAGGGGCCGAACAAGGCGCAGACCTGGAAGGATGTGGACCCCAGCCTGCCCGCCATCGCCATTTCCGTCTTCGGCCCGCCGTCGACCAGCGGCACGCGCGACTCGCTCGCCGAACTGATCCTGGAAAAGGGTTGCCAGTCGGACGAAGCGATGAAGGCGCTCAAGGAAAAGAACGAAGACGAGTATAAAGCGACCTGCACCCGCGTTCGCGAAGACGGCAAATATGTCGACTCCGGCGAGAACGACAATCTGATCGTGCAGAAGCTGGGCGCGAACCCCAATGCGGTCGGCGTGTTCGGCTACAGCTTCCTTGAGGAAAACAAGGATACGCTCAAGGACGTGCCGATCAACGGCGTCGAAGCGACCTATGAAACCGTGTCGACCGGCCAGTATCCAGGCGCCCGTCCGCTCTACATCTATGTGAAGAAAGCGCATATGACGGCCATCCCCGGCCTCCAGGGCTTCCTCAACACCTTCGCCGCCAACTGGAACCCCGACGGCGCGCTGACGAAGCGCGGCATGGTCGCGGCGCCGGAAGATGTGCGCAAGAAGAGCGCCGAAACGGTCAAGGCGCTGACCGTCCTTGACGGTTCGCAGCTGAAGTAAGGTTGACATGACCGGTCCTGCAATCCTCCTGCTGCTGGCGGGCCTGGGCGCGATCGCCTGGGTCAGCGCCCGCGCCCGCGCGCTGCGGCTGCAAACCGCCGCACGCGCCACCGGGCGCCGTGACGCCGTCCATTCGCTGCCCGGCTATCATGGCTGGTATGTTGCGCTGTGGACGTTGGTCCCCGCCGCGATCTTCCTGGCGATCTGGGCCAATGTCGCGCCCGGCCTCGTCACGCAGAGCGTGCTCGCCGATCCGGCGGCGCAGAGCCTGCCCGTCGACGCCTTCTCCCGCTCCGCCATCCTCGGCGAAGCACGGGCGATCGCCAATGGCAGCCAGGCGGGGGCGTTCAATCCCCTGTCGCAGGGCCTGGTCGAACCCTATGCGCAAGCGCTCAACAAATATGGCATCGCCGGCGCCGTTCTGGCGCTGGTGCTGGCCTTTGCCGGCGGCGCCTTCGCCTTCACCCGCGTCCGCCCCGACTTCCGGGCGCGCACGCGGGTCGAGCGGCTGGTCATGGCGTCGCTGCTGATCGCATCGCTGATCGCGATCATCACCACGCTGGGCATCGTCGCGTCGCTGCTGTGGGAAAGCTTTCGCTTCTTCTCCATGGTCAATCCCATCGACTTCCTGTTCGGCACCAAATGGTCGCCGCAGTCGGCCGCCATGGGCTATGGCAATGACGACGCGTTCGGCGCGGTGCCGCTCTTCTGGGGTACCATCTTCATCGGCGCGATCATTGCCATGATCGTGGCGATCCCGCTGGGCCTGATGAGCGCCATTTACCTGACGCAATATGCAAGCCCGACGGTGCGCAAGTGGATGAAGCCGACGCTGGAGATGCTCGCGGGCGTGCCCACGGTCGTCTACGGCTATTTTGCCGCGCTCACCATCGCCCCTGCCCTGCGCGATTTCGCCGTCATGATCGGCATCCATGGCGCCTCTTCGGAAAGCGCACTGGCCGCCGGCCTCGTCATGGGCGTGATGATCATCCCGTTCGTGTCCTCCATGGCCGACGACAGCATTGCCGCAGTGCCGCAGTCGATGCGCGACGGCAGCCTGGCGATGGGCGCCACCACCAGCGAGACGATCACCCGCGTGCTGATCCCCGCCGCCCTCCCCGGCGTCGTGGGCGGCGTATTGCTGGCCGTGAGCCGCGCCATTGGTGAAACAATGATCGTGGTGATGGCTGCCGGCCTTGCTGCAAACCTCACCGCCAACCCCTTTGCCAGCGTGACCACGGTGACGACCCAGATCGTCCAGTTGCTGACCGGCGACCAGGAGTTCGACAGTGCCAAGACGCTCGCCGCCTTCGCGCTGGGCCTGGTGCTGTTCATCGTCACCCTGCTGCTCAACATCGTGGCCCTGCGGGTCGTAAAGAAATATCGCGAGGCTTACGACTAATGAGCACACGCAACCCCACCGACTGGAAGTCGGAGGCCATGCGCAAGCGGATTGCGGGGCGCTATGCCGCCGAACGCCGCTTCAAGTTCGCGGGCCTGTTCGCCGTCGTCCTGTCCGCATCCTTCCTGGCCTTCCTGCTCGTCACCATGATGGGCAACGGCCTGCGCGGCTTTACCCGGACCGAAATCGCGCTGAAAGTCGATTTCCCGGCCTCGCCGCTGCTGCTCGATCCCAAGGCGATCACGGACGAGGCTCTGGCCAACGCCAATCTGCCGATGGTGACCGGCACGGTCGCCAAGACCGCGCTGGGCGACAAGGCCGACGCGCTTCTGTCGCCGACTGCCTGGATCAACATCCGTGACGCGATCAAGGCCGATCCGACGATCCTGAGCCGTACCGCGACGATCAGCGTTCCCGCATCGACCGGGCTGGACCTGGCCGCAAAGAGCAAGGGATCGCCCGAGATGGAGGCGGAGGTCGCACGGCTGAAGCAGCAGGGCGTCTTGTCGACCGGCTTCAATTTCGGCTTCCTGACCGCCAGCGACGGCACCGATCCGACGCAGGTCGGCATCTGGGGCGCGTTCAAGGGGTCGCTGCTGACGATGCTCGTGACGCTGATCCTCAGCTTCCCGGTCGGCGTGGCGACGGCCCTCTATCTGGAGGAATATGCCCGCAAAAATTGGTGGACCGACATTATCGAAGTGTCGATCAACAATCTGGCGGCCGTGCCCTCCATCATCTTCGGCCTGCTCGGCCTGTCGATCTTCCTCAATCTGGCCCATCTGCCCCGATCGGCGGCGCTGGTGGGCGGCATGACGCTGGCGCTGATGACGATGCCCGTCATCGTCATCGCGGGCCGCAACGCGATCAAATCGGTCCCGCCCAGCATCCGCGACGCGGCACTGGGCATCGGGGCCAGCCCGGTGCAGGTCGTGTTCCAGCATGTGCTGCCGCTCGCCTTGCCCGGCATCCTGACCGGCACCATCATCGGCATGGCCCGCGCGCTGGGTGAAACCGCGCCGTTGCTGATGATCGGCATGCGCGCCTTCATCGCGACCCCGCCGGGCGGCATCACCGACCCTGCGACCGTACTGCCGGTGCAGATCTTCCTGTGGTCGGATGAAGTCTCCAAGGGCTTCGTCGAAAAGACCTCTGCTGCCATCATCGTCCTGCTGGCCTTCCTGCTCGCGATGAACGGCCTCGCCATCTACCTGCGCAACAAGTTTGAAACACGGTGGTAATCACACCCATGACACAAGAACAAACCAACCTGACCATCGACAATCCCAAGATGTCGGCCCGCGACGTCAAGGTTTTCTATGGCGAGAAGCAGGCGATCAAGGGCGTGTCGATCGATGTCGGCATGGACCATGTCACCGCCTTCATCGGCCCGTCGGGCTGCGGCAAGTCGACCTTCCTGCGGACGCTCAATCGCATGAACGACACGGTCGCATCGGCGCGGGTCGAGGGTGAAATCACGCTGGACGGCGAGAATATCTACGCCCCGTCGATGGACGTGGTGCAGCTGCGCGCGCGGGTTGGCATGGTGTTCCAGAAGCCCAATCCCTTCCCCAAGTCGATCTACGAGAATATCGCCTATGGGCCGCGCATCCACGGCCTGGCCGCGGGCAAAGCGGACATGGACGTGATCGTCGAAAAGTCGCTGCGCCGCGCGGGCCTGTGGGACGAGGTCAAGGATCGCCTGCATGACAGCGGCACCGCCCTGTCGGGTGGTCAGCAGCAGCGTCTGTGCATCGGCCGCGCCATCGCGGTCGAACCCGAAGTCATTCTGATGGACGAGCCTTGTTCGGCGCTGGACCCGATCGCAACGGCGAAGATCGAGGAGCTGATCCACGAACTGCGCGGTCGCTATGCGATCGTGATCGTGACGCATAACATGCAGCAGGCCGCCCGCGTGTCGCAGCGGACCGCCTTCTTCCATCTGGGCGATCTGGTCGAATATGGCGTGACGTCGGACATCTTCACCAATCCCCGCCAGGAGCGGACCAAAGACTATATCACCGGTCGTTACGGCTGATCGGGCGGGAGAGACAGACATGGCTGAACATACGATCAAGGCATTTGACGAGGAAATCGACCGGTTGCGCGGGCTGATCGCCGAAATGGGCGGTCGCGCGGAAGCGGCGATCGAAAATGCCATGCTGGCGCTCCAGCGGCAGGACAAGAAGCTCGCGGCCGAAGTCGTCGCCGACGACAAGCGGATCGACGCGATCGAGGCGGAAGTCGAGAAGCTGGTGATTCAGGTGATCGCCCTGCGCGCGCCGATGGCCAACGACCTGCGCGACGTGATCGCGGCGCTCAAGATCGTCAGCGTGGTGGAGCGCATCGGCGACTATGCCAAGAATATCGCCAAGCGCGTCCCGCTGATCGCGACCAACAAGCGGACGCTGGAGCCCATCGCGCTGCTGCCGTCCATGGGGCAGGTCGCAGGCGAGATGGTGCATGATGCGCTCAACGCCTTCGCCGCGCGCGACGCCGATCTGGCGCTGGCAGTGATCGAACGCGACACGGTCGTGGACGATTTCTACAACAGCGTCTTCCGCACGCTGGTGACGTTCATGGTCGAAAATCCCAAGACGATCAGCGAATGCGCCCATCTGCTGTTCGTGGCCAAGAATATCGAACGCATCGGCGACCATGCGACCAATGTCGCGGAAATGGTCTATTATGCGGCCACCGGCCAGACCCTGCCCGAGCGCGAGCGCGGCGCCGACATCCAGCCGGAGGACTGATCCATGGCAAGAGCGAAGATGCTGCTGGTCGAGGATGACGCAGCGCTGGCGGAACTGCTGATCTGGCATTTCAAGCGTGAGGATTTCGACGTCGCCCATACGGTCGATGGCGAGGAAGCGCTGCTGATGGCGCAGGAAAATGTGCCTGACATCGTGTTGCTCGACTGGATGGTCGAAAGCCTGTCCGGCATCGAAGTGTGCCGTCGTCTGCGCCGCATGAACGGCACGGCCAACATCCCGATCATCATGCTGACCGCGCGCGGTGAAGAAGAAGATCGAGTGCGTGGGCTGGAAACCGGCGCGGACGATTATGTGACCAAGCCGTTCAGCCCCCGCGAGCTGGTGGCGCGCGTCGGCGCGGTGCTGCGCCGCGTGCGCCCGGCACTGGCCGGCGAGACGCTGACCTTTGCCGATGTCGAGATGGACACGGTGGGGCACAAGGTGCGCCGCAGCGGTCAGGTGATCCCGTTGGGTCCGACCGAATTCCGCCTGCTCAAGCATTTTCTGGAGCATCCCGGCTGGGTCTTTTCGCGCGAGCGGCTGCTCGACAGCGTATGGGGGCAGGACAGCGACATCGAACTGCGCACGGTCGACGTCCATATCCGCCGCCTGCGCAAGGCGATCAATGGCGATGGCCAGTATCAGGATATCATCCGCACGGTGCGGTCGGCCGGCTATGCGCTGGATACCGAAGGGGTCGGCTGACACGCGCCACTCCTGACGCCTAATATACAGCCTCTCCGAATTGCCATTCGGGGAGGCTTTTTTTCTATGCAAGGCAAGTTGGTAAGGAGCCGTCATCCATGTCCGCCTGTCCCACCATGTTCGTCCGCCAATATTTTCACGGGACGCGCGCCGACCTGAAACCCGGCGACCTGATCGCCGTTGGCCACGCGTCCAATTTCGGTTCGGGCAAGCCTTTGTCCTGGGTCTATCTGAGCGCGACGCTGGATGCGGCGATCTGGGGCGCCGAACTGGCTGGCGGCAGTGGCCCGGACCGCATTTATGTCGTCGAGCCGACCGGCGCGATCCTGGACGATCCCAATGTGACCGACAAGAAATTCCCCGGCAACCCGACCCTGTCCTACCGCTCCCGCGACCCGCTGCGCGTCGTCGCCGAAATCGTGGGTTGGCAGGGGCATCCGCTTGAACAGGTCCAGCAGATGAAAGCGCATCTGGACCAATTGAAGGCGCAGGGCCTGGATCACATCATCGATTGATCGCCGTTAAGCGATCTCTCTCACCATGAAAAACGCCCCGGAAGCAGAGCCGGGGCGTTTTTCATGGTCAACGCTATGCGCCGATCAGGCGGCGCGGCGGGCCTTGTTGAGTTTTTTGAGCAGCATGTCGCGCTTCAGGCGGGACAGATGGTCGATGAAAAGAACGCCTTCCAGATGATCCATTTCATGCTGGAGACAGGTGGCCAGCAGCCCTTCCAGCTGCTCTTCATGGATGCGGCCCTCGCGGTCCATCCAGCTCGCGCGGACGGTGGCGGGGCGTTCAACCTCGGCATATTGATCCGGGACCGACAGGCAGCCTTCCTGATAGACCGACAATTCTTCCGAACCCTTGAGGATTTCGGGATTGATGAAGACCATCGGCTTTTTGACCGGCTTGGCGTCTTCTTCGTCCGATTCGGGCTCCTGAAGGTCCATGACCAGCACCCGCTTGGGCACGCCGACCTGGATCGCGGCCAGGCCGATGCCCGGCGCGTCGTACATGGTTTCGAACATATCGTCGATCAGCGTCTGCAGATCGTCGTCAATCGCCTCGACCGGGGTCGAGATGGTGCGCAGCCGCGGATCGGGCGCTTCGAGGATGGGACGGATGGCCATAGGCCGAACATAGGCGGAACAGGCGCAAATATCAAGCGGGCGGCGGGATCAGCGCCGCGATCGCGGAGTTGGCAAGTCGCAATAGGACGGCACGCGCTTAACTTCGCACATTTCCCGCATATTCTGAAATATCGGACCAAGAATAGGAAATTAAATAACAATAGCAATCTATTGGGACAAACCATCATCTACCGGAAATTGCGGCTGTAGGACAGCCCCAGACCCGTTATCGCCTACCCCACCGGCCGCCGCGCGCGCAGGGCCTGCGCCAGCGTGCCTTCATCCAGATAGTCGAGTTCGCCGCCGACCGGCACACCATGGGCGAGTTGAGTCAGGCGGATGGGAAAGCGCTCCAGTCGCTCGGCCAGATAATGGGCGGTGGTCTGCCCCTCCAGCGTGGCGTTCATGGCCAGCACCACTTCGTCGATGCCGCCCGGCTCCAGCCGCGCGATCAGCGCGTCGATGGTCAGATCCTCAGGCCGTACCCCTTCCAATGCGGACAGGCGCCCGCCCAGCACATGGAAACGGCCGGGGAACAGGCGTGACTTGTCCAGCGCCCACAGGTCCGACACATCCTCCACCACGCACAACGCGCGCGGATCGCGGCGGTGATCGGTACAGATGCCGCACGGATCGACCGTATCGACATTGCCGCAAAGATGGCAGGTAACCAGCCGTTCGTTCACGGCCTCCAGCGCGCGCAGCAGCGGTTCCATCGCGCCTTCGCGCCGTTTGAGCAGATGCAGCACCGCGCGCCGCGCCGAACGGGGACCAAGCCCGGGCAGGCGGGACAGGGCTTGCGTGAGTGCTTCTATTTCTGGTGAGGCCATAAGGTGAGATAAGGGGTTGCATGTCATCCCGACAAGAGCTTTGAGGCCCCATCATGCGTATCATCTATATGGGCACCCCCGATTTCGCCGTTCCCGCGCTCGACGCGCTGGTCAAGGCGGGTCATGACGTCGTCGCGGTCTACAGCCAGCCGCCCCGCCCCGCCGGTCGCGGCAAGGCATTGCGCCCCTCCCCGGTTCATGGCCGCGCCGAGGCACTGGGCATAGAAGTGCGCACGCCGGTGTCGCTCAAGGATGCCGGGGTGCAGGCAGACTTCGCCGCGCTGGAGGCCGATGTGGCCGTGGTCGCGGCCTATGGGCTGATCTTGCCGCGCGCGGTGCTGGACGCGCCGCGCCATGGCTGCATGAACATCCACGCGTCCTTGCTGCCGCGATGGCGGGGAGCGGCGCCGATCCAGCGGGCGATCCTGTCGGGCGACAATGTCACCGGCGTGACGATCATGGACATGGAAGCGGGCCTGGACACCGGGCCGATGCGCGCCAAGCATGTCACGCCGATCGAGGACAAGACCGCCGGCGCGCTGACCGCCGAACTGGCGCAGGCCGGCGCAGAGCTGATGATCGAAGTGCTGGACGATATCGCGCTGCACCCGCCGATGGCGCAGCCCGAGGACGGCGTCACCTATGCCGCCAAGATCGACAAGGCGGAATCGCGGATCGACTTTATCAAGGACGCGCATCAGGTCGAACGGCAGGTCCGCGCCTTCAATCCCTTCCCCGGCGCCTTTTTCGAATATCGCGGCGAGCGATTCCGTATCCTGGCCGGGCATGTCGAACATCATGCCGGAACGCCGGGCGAATTGCTGGACGACAGCCTGCTGATCGGGTGCGGCCATGACGCGATCCGCCCGACCCTGATCCAGCGGGCGGGCAAGGGCGCGATGTCGCCGGGCGAATTGCTGCGCGGTTACGAGATGCCGGCGGGGAGCCGGGTGGATGGGTGATGGCCCGATGAAGGCGGGTTCGTGACTCGCTTCGCCTTTACCGTCGAATTTGACGGCCGCCCCTTCATGGGCTGGCAGCGGCAGGCACATGGGCCGAGCGTGCAGCAGGCCATCGAGGACGCGATTTTCGCGGTCACGGGCGAGCGGGCGATCATCCACGCCGCCGGGCGCACCGATGCGGGCGTTCACGGACTGGCGATGCGTGCCCATGCGGAGATCGGGAAGGATATCGCGCCCTTCCGCCTGATGGAGGCGATCAATGCGCGGCTGCGGCCCGATCCGGTGGCCATCCTGACGTGCGACGTGATGCCGGACGACTGGCATGCGCGCTTTTCCTGCCTGGGGCGGTCCTATATCTATCGCATCGCCAATCGCCGGGCGCCGCTGACCTTCGACCGGGGGTTGATGTGGCGGGTGATCCAGCCGCTGGATGCCGACGCGATGCATGCGGCGGCGCAGATATTGGTGGGTCTGCACGACTTCACCACCTTCCGCTCGGCCCATTGTCAGGCGCATAGTCCGGTCAAGACGCTGGACCGGCTGGCGGTGGAGCGGGACGGCGATCGCATCGCCATCCATGCGGCGGCGCGATCCTTCCTGCATCATCAGGTGCGATCGATGGTCGGGTGCCTGGCCATGGTCGGGATGGGCCGATGGAGCGCCGACGATCTGCGCGCCGCGCTGGAGGCGAAGGATCGGGCCGCGCTGGGCCTTAACGCGCCGCCGGACGGGCTGTATTTCGTGCGCGCCACTTATTCGGACGAAGTCGTCAGCTAAGGGCGGCGACCCGTACCTGATTCTTGCCGGCACGTTTGGCATCGCGCATCGCATCGTCGGCACGGCCGATCAGCCGGTCGAGATCGGCGGGATCGGGCCTGTCGGTGGTGACGAGGCCCAGGCTGCCGCTGATCCCCATGCCATAGGCGGCCAGCGCCAACCGGACATCCTCCGCAACGGCGGCGACGGCCGCTCCATCACGGTTCGCCAACAGCAGCAGAAATTCGTCCCCGCCCAGCCGCGCGACGACATCGCCGGCATGGGTATGCGCGCGCAGGATCGCGCCGATATCGGCCAGACAGGCATCGCCCGCAGCATGGCCATGATCGTCGTTCAGCCGTTTGAACCCGTCGAGGTCGAGGAACAGCAGGCTGGCGGCGCGGCCCGTCTGGGCGGCATGGCTCAGCACATATTTGGCGCGGCAGGCAAAACCGCGCCGGTTGCAAAGGCTGGTCAGCGGATCGTGCAGCGCCTCGAAACTGGCCTGGCGCAATTCCGACAGATCCTCGATCACGGCCACGTAAAATTCGGGCCGGTCATCATCGTCGCGCACCATCGCCACGGTCAGGTTGATCCAGATGACCGTGCCGTCGGACCGGATATAGCGCTTCTCCATCGAGTAGCGCGGCAGTTCGCCGGCATTGAGCCGCGCCAGCAGCGCTTCGTCGGCATGGAGATCGTCCGGGTGGGTGATCTGCTGAAAGCCGGTGCGGATCAGCGTGTCGGCATCATAGCCGCTGATTTCGCAGAAGCGCGGATTGACGGTCAGAAAATGGCCGTCCAGCCCGACATGGGCGATGCCGATCGGGGCGTGAAGGAATGTCGCTTCGAACCGGCGCTGCGCCCGGCCCAGTTCCAACATCATATTGCTGCATGGGCCGAACAGATCGGCTTCCACCATCGTGGACAAAGGTTTGCGGTCGAGAGATTGGGCAAAATCGTCGTGTAGATGGCGGCTCATCCGCCCTTAATGATGAGGATCGGCAAACAGAGGCTTTACCGCGTCACGCGGACGCGAAGTTTTTCAGAGCTGGGTGCGGAAAGGCGTGAAATTCGTACCCGCATCGTAAACGTCCAGCCCCTCCCGTCGCTTCAGGAAATTGACGACCAGATAGGTGACGGGCGTCAGCACCGCTTCCCAACCGACCTTCATCGCCCAGTTGGTGACCATGACGGTCAGCACCTGCGTGTGGGTCCAGTTGCCGAGGAAGGCGAGCGGGTAGAAGAGGAGACTGTCCACCCCCTGCCCCACGATGGTCGATCCGATGGTGCGCATCCACAAATGCCGCCCCTGCGTCAGCAGCTTCATCTTGGCCATCACGAAACTGTTGGCGAGTTCCCCCGCCCAGAAGGCGCAGAGCGAGGCGAAGACGATGCGCCATGTGCTGCCGAAGACGGTCTCATAGGCCTTCTGATCGGGCCAGCCGTCCGCCGGCGGGAGGGCGACGACCACCCAGCTCATCAGCGCCATGAACAGCATCGCAGCAAAGCCCGCCCACACGCAGCGACGCGCGCGGGAATAACCATATACTTCGGTCAATACGTCGCCGATGACATAGCCCAGCGGGAAGAAGAGGATGCCCGCTCCGAAGGTGAAGCCCCCCAAAGTAGACAGCTTGGCCGCGCCGATCAGGTTCGACAGCAGCAATATGGCGACGAAGGCGGCCATGAAGAAATCATAATAGCGCAGCGGCCGGCCACCCAGCGCATCCGCCTCTATCCTGTGCACCGCCCCGTCGCTCATGATGACGATGCTTATCGCGCAGCCAAGCGATTGCAAGCGGGCGTGCTTGCGAATCCCGCCCATATCGCACGTTTCGTAATTTTTGCTGCGTTGCGATATCGCATTGCAGCATTTCGGGTCGCTTCACCCCCTTGAAGCCACGGCCCGTCCCTTAACTGCCCACTTTTGCACATGGGCTGCCTATGTCGGTCCTTCCTCGCTTGATGCCGCATCGGCGTCGCACCTTTCACGGTCGCCTGTTCGACCCTTCATCCGCCCATCGTGTGCGGCGCGTATTTTCGCGTCCCGGTGGCGGAATCGGAGACATATATGTCCACTTCCAGCGCCCATCGCGCGCATCTTGGCTGGTTCAAACGTCGTCGCGACCTGAAGGTTGACGACATCACGATCGTCGACAAGTCCCAGCTGAACCGGGCCGTGGGCGCGGCAGCGCTGGGCAATGCGATGGAATGGTTCGATTTCGGCGTCTACGGCTATCTGGCCGTCACATTGGGCCGCGTCTTCTTTCCCGCGGGCGATCCGACCGCGCAGCTGATCGCAACCTTGGCGACCTTCACCGCGGCTTTTCTGGTCCGGCCGCTGGGCGGGCTGGTGTTCGGGCCGCTGGGCGACCGCTATGGCCGGCACAAGGTGCTGGCCTTCACCATGATCATGATGGCGATCGGCACCTTCGCCATCGGCCTCATCCCATCCTATGAGCGAATCGGCATGGGCGCGCCCATATTGCTGCTGGTCGCACGATTGATCCAGGGCTTTTCGACCGGCGGCGAATATGGCGGCGCAGCGACCTTCATCGCGGAATATTCGACCGATCAGAAGCGCGGCTTCATGGGCAGTTGGCTGGAGTTCGGCACGCTGGGCGGCTACATCATGGGCGCGGGCACGGTCACCGCGTTGCAAATGACGCTGAGCGATGCCGACATGCTGGCCTGGGGCTGGCGCATCCCCTTCCTGATCGCGGGGCCGCTGGGGCTGCTGGGCCTCTATATGCGGCTGAAGCTGGAGGAAACCCCGGCCTTCCGCGCCTATACGGAGGAAGCCGACAAGCGCGAGCAGGATCGCCTGCCGCTCATCGCCCTGCTGCGCACCCATTGGCGCCAGCTGGTCAAGTGCATGGGGCTGGTGCTGGTCTTCAACGTGACCGACTATATGCTGCTGACCTATATGCCCAATTATCTGAGCGTGACCATGGGTTATGCCGAAAGCAAGGGGCTGTTGCTCATCATTCTGGTGATGCTGGTGATGATGCCGCTCAATGTCGTGGGCGGCGCGATCAGCGATCGCCTTGGCCGCCGGCCGATGATCATCGGCGCCTGCATGGCGCTGATCCTGCTCTCGATACCGTGCATGTGGCTGATCGGAACCGGCAACGACTGGCTAATCTTCGCCGGCCTGATGCTGCTGGGCGTGACGTTGGTCTGCTTTACCAGTTCCATGCCATCGACCCTGCCTGCGCTCTTCTATACGCCGGTGCGCTACAGCGGGCTATCGATTGCGTTCAACGTCTCCGTCTCGCTATTCGGGGGCACGACCCCGCTCGTCACCGCCTGGCTGGTAAGCCAGACCGGCGACCCGCTGGTCCCGGCCTATTATCTGATGGGTGCGGCCGCGATCGGCATCGTGACGATGTGGAACGTGCGCGAAACCGCCGGCATGCCGCTGCGCGGATCGCCGCCAGCGGTGGAAAGCCGGGCGGAAGCCGTCGCCCTGGTGCGCAGCGATCAGCCGGTCACGGTGGACCCTGCGCCGCCTACCCTGTCCCAGCCGGACCGCCCGGCCGGACCGACGCAGTTCGCGCCGGGAACAGCCTGACGAAGTGAGGGCCGGTGCAGTCAGGCGATTGCAACCGGCCCTATCGCCCGCTATCGCGACACGCGCACGGCCCCGTAGCTCAGTTGGATAGAGCATTCGCCTTCTAAGCGAATGGTCGCTGGTTCGAATCCAGCCGGGGTCACCATCATTTTCATCATATCTCTTCCTTTTCAAGGGCTTGAGATTGTTCCGTGGCTAACTTTTTAGCTTGGTTAGCCATCACCATGTTCATCGCGACGGTGGCATGGGCAGCCGTATCGGCGCTTCCGGCATAGTGACGATACTCTTTCACCGTCTTGTGTCCGGTGATCGCCATGCCCTGCTCATCGCTGCAACCAGCTTCACGACACCGGCGCGCGGCCGACTTGCGCAACCCATGCGGAGAGCAATGCGGAAGTCCCGCCGCTATGCAGGCCCGCTTCATAAGGTTGTAGAAGCCCTTCTCAGTGAACGGGTCACGATGCTTAGTTTCAATCAGCGTCACAGCGCCCAGCGGTCCGGCCTCCAACGCCCGAGCGAGAGGTTCAACAACAGGCACATCAACCGCTGTATTAGTTTTGCTCTGCCGCAGCCTTATGCGCCCATCTTCGATGCTACGATGCGTCAAAAAGCGAACGTCACCGCTACGCTGTGCGCCGTAGAGCAACAGCGCGAAAGCAAGGCGCGGCTTGGTTCCCAACGGATGCTTTTCTTCGAACGCCTTTAGCTCGCTCTCGCTCCATGGGTGAAATCCCTCGCTCTCTGCCACCTTAGGAGCGCGGGTGTCTTTCACAGGGTCGAAACCGGCCGGGACGATCTTGGAACGGCGGGCTATTATGAATAGCTGAGCAAGCAACTTGCGGAGGCGAGCGGCCGCATGTGGCTTGTGTCTCATCGCGTTCATCAGGCGGGCGATGCGATCTGCGTCGAAGCGCTTGATAGGATCGTCGCCAAACGCAGCCCTAAACCGCTCTAGGACACCCCGATAGACGATCTTTGTACTGTCTCGAAGGTCTTGAAAGGCGTTGTCGCTGTAATAGCGAGCGATGACATCTGACACACTGCCGGGGCGCGTTCGATCCACGCCAGCCCTAACCGGATCAGCTTCCAGACAGGCTGCATATTCCCGCTCAAACTCCTTAGTGCCATGCGGAGCCTTAAAGTAGTGAGTGGAATATCCCTTGCGACGAAACCGCCAACGGCGCTTGCCGTGGCGGTCTAAAAAACTTGATGCGAACGGATAGGCCTTCTTCATGCTCCGCCAAACTTTGCGAGGCGATCGTCCAGATCGTCGACTGCGTCTCGATTAGCCGTGGGGAACGGATCAAGGGCAAACGTAAAGCCCCCGTTGGGATCAACATGCCCGCGAAATGCCACGCCTTCCTCACGCGAAACACGCGCCCACCTGCGCAGATCTGCCTCGCGAATTAGGGCGCGGCGCATCGTCACAGCTCCAGCGTTCTCAGAGGAAGCAACAGGCGATCCTCGCCCGCACCTGGCGCAACACTCGCCCGGTCATCGAACATGATCGCTACGCGCGTCAGCACAGCCATCTTTAGCCGCGCCGGCGCATCGCCTGTGCCGTTCCATGATTCGGCCACGTCGCGAACGGCGTCGGTTGCCGCTCCAATCATGGTGACGATGATTGTATCTTCATCATCATGATCGAGACGCAAAAACAGCTTGGTTTCAGCCAAGGTCACAATGTCAGGCATTCTCAGCCTCCTGTGTCTGTTCCTGGCTGGGCGGCGCAGCCGGGTCGATCGGCGGCACGGGGTCGGGCGTTGGCTCTTCCTTGCGCGGGTTCCATCCCTCGATCTGGCGCACTTCGTTCGTGTCCAGCACCTTATGCTGGAGGGCGACGGCATGGGCCTGCCAGCGCGTGGCCGGATCGCCGCGCAGGAAGCCCGACAGGTCCAGCTCCAGCTCGAACGGACCGCCGCTGGGGAACACGCTACGCGCAAACTCCGCTTCGATCTTACGCGCCCAAGGGGCCAGCGTGAACATGGCGAACCACCGGCCAGCAGTTTCGGAATTGGTAAAGGTGTTGTGGCTGTAGTCCTGCACCAGCGGCGGAGGCACCTGAAACAGGCGGCAGATTTCTTCGACGCCAAATTTCCGCGTTTCCAGCAGCTCCGCATCCTCCGGGCTGATCTGCGATGCCTTCCATTGCATCCCGCCATCAAGAATGAGTGTCGAACCGGCGTTAGCCGCTCCGCTATGCCGGTCCTTCATTTGCTGGCGCATCGCGTCGCGAAGAGGTTGCGTCAACGTACCCGGCACCTCGATCACGCCGCTGGGAGACGCTCCACGATCGAGGAAGGTACGCGCAAAGGCGTTGCTAACCGACACCGCCGCCACCGCGTCAGCGGCGCGGCTCAGGCGGGAACGCCCTATCCTGCCATCATCGGTGCGATCGCGCAGATGGATCACTTCGCCACTGAGCAACCGCCAGCTTTTTCCGCGACCGTCCGATACGTCATAGGCCAACCTTCCCGATGCAAGCTGCGCCACAGTTACCCAGCTCCATGGAATGAAGCGCAGCCCGGACAGGCCGCCATTCGCGTTGCGCAGGATCTCGGCAAGCCCGTTGCCGGTCAGCAGCGCCGACGCGACGAGATGCTCCACGAAGTCGGGCCACGTCATTTCGTCGGTCACACCAAGGCGCGTCAGCCGCAACAGCGGATGATTTGCCGCCTCGACACGGTTTTCACCCTCGCGCCGATAGACAAGCGCTGGGATGCAACCCAGCGAATTGGCGATGACGGTCGAGCAGGCCAGCACCGTGGAGAGGTTTTCCGCTGCCCGCACCGACATGGCGGACGACGCGCCGACATTGGGAGCAAGCGCCGCCCACGACGGATCCTCTGCCCGCTTTTCGTAGCCTAGAAAGGAAGCCATGCGGTTTATGATGCTCATATGCCCAACTCCGCAACGATGAGCCTGCGACGACGCGCATCGTCGGCCGCGGGGAACGGGCGGGACCGCAGGGCAAGGCTGGTGTCGGGATAGGCCGGGAAAGACGACACGACCGATATTTCCCGCAGCATCACCGTGCGCAGCGATCGGCGCTCACCCTTCCAGCTATCACCGCCCTTGGGGACGATGAAGCCGAATGACATGCCGCCAAGGTCGTTGCGCTGCGCCAACTCCATCACATCGCGCCCCGGCTGCGTATCGGGCAGGTCGAGCGAGAAGGACAGGCCGCGTGTGTCCTCACTCAGCCGCAGGGTGCCGGAACGGGTGCGACCCAGCACACGGGCCGGGTCATGATCCATGAGGGCAAGAATATCTTCGCCCAAGGATGCGCGAAACGCGCCCCGCTCGATCGTCTCGACGATCGAACCGATGCGCGCTTCGCTGCCGAATGTGGCGGCATAGCCTTCGAGCCGACGCCCGCTTGTGCGAAGTTCGGTGAACGCCCGCCGCTCGATGCTTGCCGCCGCTGTCATTATGCCACCTCAACGCCGGTAGCCGACACGAAGGCGGCAGGGTGGCGCACGGCGCAATCGACCGTTGCCATGGCGCGGATGCTGATATTCCCCTTGGCATAGGCGCTGGCCTCATAGGGGTTTACCAGAATGTCCAACTCGGACCAGATGCCGATCAGCAATTCGGACCAGTCGCCATAGATCAGACCGTGCTCATCAGTTCCGGTGCCAAGGTTACTCGGCACCTGGTTGTTGAACGTCACCGGCTCATTGTGAAAAAGGGCCGAAGCGGGGATCGGCAGACCGTTCCCATCCCTCATTTTCAAAGCCATTTTTTTCACGCCGTTGGTGGCAAGGAACGATCGGCGCGCATCTACATTAGCGATGTCTGCCGCCGCGACCATTTCCGCCGTTGCGTTCGTTAGGGCGAACACTGTGCCGTCATAGGCCACTGTCTGGATGCCATCGGTCGAGAGGATGCCATCAGGCTCATTCGCACCGCCGCCTTTGATCGCCGCCCGGTCGATCGCCAGCGCAAGGTCGCGCGCCAGCATGTTGCGCAACAGCTGCTCGACCTGGGGCGACGACTGCATAACCATGTTGCGCGACCATTCGGAAATCGCCCCAGCGTGCTTGGGCGACAGCGTAACGCTATCGAAATCTGGATCGCCCTTCGGCAGCGGTGAATTTTCCGCGACCCAGCCAATGGCGGGCGACGCAGCTTCACGCGGAATGTCGAGATTGCCAGTAAGACCAGTCAGCACGGTCGCGCCAAGGCCGCGCACGACACTGGCAGCGGTCAGGGCGGAAATGTAAAGTTCGGGACGATGGTCGGTTGGCACGATCGCCGCGCCGTCGCCGGTCGATGTCAGCACCCGCCGCTCGAAAATTTCGGTCGGGATCAATACGCCCTTCGCCTGGCGGCCCGAACGCTGCTGCAACTCCTGCTGCACTTCGCGCTCGAAACCCCAATCGACGGCCAGCCCAGCGGCACCGGCGACGGCGCGGGCAAGACTGAAACGCGAACGGATCTCGGTGTCGAGCTGGCGATCGCCATGCAGCGGGGTGCCTGCCTCGCGGCGCTCCATGTCGTCAATCGACCGGACGCGCTTGATCTGCCCGTCAAGGTCACGGACTTCCGTTTCGGCATTGTCGAAGGCTTCTCCGCCTTCGCCCTGCGCGGCTTTCATGCGAGCGAACGCCGCCGCCCGCTTTTCGAGGAGTTCACTCAGTTTCATTTTATATCCTTCAAGCTGGCGGAGGGCCGAAGCCCCCCGCGCTGTGATTGCCTTCTGTCTCGCGACGATGGGAAAGCGTTGCGGCGGTGCCCAATTGAACCCTTGCATCCAGCACGCAGGCGCGCCGCTCCCCGGGCATTGGGCTTTTCGCTATTGGCCGCGCCGCAGCGGCCGCAAAGGAAGGGAGCCTTGCGAACATCAGTTTTCGGGCCCGATAATTGAACCCGCTCCTTTGCCAGCAATCAGATGTGCGACCGCGCGGAGGAGTTTCTCCTCCAGTTCCGCAACAAGATTCTTGCCGGTGCGAAACCGATAGGTGTCCCTTTCCAGCTCTTCCATCAGCGGCTTCTGCGCCAGATAGTCGGGAGCGGCGACGATCGCAGCGAGGGTCGGATGCTGAAAATGATAATAGCCTTCCATGATACGAAGGCTTGCCGACACATGGCTACGCCGCAGGATAAGGCCGAAAAAGGGCGGGATACGTAAGGCGCTTCCGGGGCGGCGCTCCTCATTCTTCCCCTGCTGAATCGCATCGATTTCCCCCGTCGCGATGCCCTCCAGCAGCTTCGCGAGTGCAAGATCGAGCGTGGGCGCGTTTTCAGCCGTGATGTGAAATGCCTCGCACCACTGGTTATCGTCGGAAAGGGTAATATTACTGAACGCATATTCGGCATCAGCGGTGCGCTCTGGATGATCGGTAGCAGCGCAAGCGATCAGGAAACGGGCCGCGTCCAGATAGGTCATGTGTGCAGCGCCGCGCCCCCGCCCCGCCTTCGAAACCCGCCCAGCCTCGCGCAGCCGACGCGCGAACACGTTGAGTGTCGCACCGGTGTCGAGCCGGTGAGTTTCGCAGATGGAGACGAGTTCGCTGAGCAGTGCCATGTGGTATCCCTTTATCGGCAAAATACGCCAATGAAATTCCCTGTCAAGAACATTGGCGTATCTCACCGATAAACAATCAATCCGTACATCCCATTGCGCGCCGATGCGCTCGGTATGCCTCAACCTCGTTTAGCGGCCCTGCCGTCTGGTCGACGCCGTAGATCGGCAGCAAAAGATAATGTCCGCAATACTGCCGTTCGTCGTCGACGTTGCCCCCCGGAGGATCATCTTCCTCACGATCGGGATCACCGTCCTCTTGATCGAGCAGAGCTATTAGAGCTTCGATCTGGCATTCAACCGCGAAGCGATCTTCCGGGCGCAGATAGCGCGGCACCGGCGGCAGCACGAAATTGAAGCTCATGCGCGATACTCCGCTTTCATCATCCGTTCGATGTCCCAAAGCACAATGTCGGCAAGGGAGAACCCGTCATCGGAAGGACTAGCGTTAAAATCGAACTCCGATGACGTGGCGGAGTGTAACTTAGCGTGAAGAGCGGGGAGTGTTTTTGTCGGCGCGCGAAGCATCTTGCATTCAGCTTCATGGTGAAGATTGCACCAACGGTCGATTATTTTATCGCCGTTTAGCGAGCCTTCCAGCGCAGCATAGGACTGCATCCATCGGGAATAGATACGCTTTTGCCGGTCATATGCTCGCCAGAAATCGACGTCGATGCGCCGGGATGCAGTAGCGGGATCTTCCCATTCCGGGGCGTTGATCTGTTCGGGCTCGGCAGCAACGGCGACGCTGGACGCAGCAAGCGAAGCGCCGCCCAGCAAGGCGGCCGCCAGCATATCGCGGCGCGCAATGGGATTGGCACGGGCGGAGTCCGCCCGTAGAGGGGTGTTAGCCATGATCGTCTCCAAGCGACGGTTTCGGTTAGAGCTGGCGCGAGGATTAGGCCCCTCGCGTCGGCTCGCTTCCGTGAGTAACGGCTTGCTTTTTGTATGTCAAACCGTTACTCACGAAATATGGCTATGACACCTTCTGAGCGCCAAGCGCGCTATCGCGAACGCAAAGCGGCGGAGTCCAAACTCGAACCATACGAGCTTGAGGTGCTGCGCAAACAAATTTCCACCCTTGAAGCCGCACTGAATGAAGTTCGCGGCCATGTCGGGCTCTCCCAAATTCAACTGCCAAAGTCAGCTTACAAACCGTAATGTTGATCTGTTTTGGATATACCTAATAGGAGCGCACGATGATCGTTGAAGTCGGGAAAGAATATGATTTCAATTATACATGGCCCGATGGCTACACTTCAAAGCGGGGCACTGTAGTTTATACCGATGGCCCTTTGGTACGAATTAAAGACGAACACGGTCACGAAGAAATATTAAACCTATGCAACGTCCTTTTTGACAGCGCTCGCGAATATGACATTTCGAAGATACGAGACCTTGATGGCACGATCTTTATGCCTGGCGCCATCCCCACCTCCTAGATCCATGCGAGGCCGGTTCCGCGATAGATTTCCGGCCCGCCGTCCTTAGCAGCAAGTCCGCAGGCCATAATGAGAGCCGCCATGCCGTCGATACGGTCGATTGAGCGGCTCTTGTTCGGTTTGCGATTGCCTGCCGGATCAGTGTCAAAGATCAGATTGCCCGCATTCCATCGCAGCACCGGGTGCATCCCGTGGCGCAGCTCGCCCGCCAACAATGCCACCTCGAACGCATTGACCGCTGGCCCCATCGACAGGAACCCTTGGCCCCATTCGGTCAACGGCAAATCGACGCCTTCGCGATCCAGAATATTCTTCAAATCCTGAAAACCGTAGCGATCGAAGGCGATGCCCTTCACGTCGAACATGCTGGCGACCTGGGCCATCCGCTGGGCAATAAAACCCTTGTCGATCGCGCTGCCCGGCGTCGCCTCGATATGGCCCTGATTGGCCCAAGTGCGATACGGCACCCGGTCCAGTTCCTCTTTGGCCGTCAGCCCTGCCTTGGGACACCAGAACCACGCCAGCACCGCGCCGCCATCCTCTGGGAAATACAGGACCAGCGATGACAGGTCGCGAACGCTGGACAGGTCGAGGCCGCCGAAACAGGGCCGCCCGCGCAAGGTATCGAGATCCACGGCACCGCCGCAGGCTTGCCATTCAGCCGGGTTGATCGCCTTCGGCTCCGCGTCCACGCGCATATTGCAATGGAGGTTGAGGAACGCCGGTTCGAAGGTCGGCATCCGCTTCGCCCGCGCTGCTTCGTCGGCAAGCTGCTCCTGGGACACGAAAATCCCCATGGCCGGATTGGCGAGCCGCCAGTTGGCAGGATCGTAGGGGTCCGCGTCCTCCGGCACCGCATACACGACACCGTGAAAGCTGGGATCGTCAATTTCGCCGCTGGCGATTCGGTCGGCATAGTCGACCAGCTCGGACATGAGATTTTCAGGATGCGGGCTTTGCGTGCCGATGACCAGCATCAGCGGCTCGCGGCGCTTGCCCATGGAGGTGCGCAGCACGTCGAACAACTCGCGCTTCTTCCACTGCGCCAGCTCATCGCAGACGACGAAGGACGATGCTAGGCCATGGACCGACGATCCGTCGCTCGCCAGCGCACGAAACTTCGATCCAGTCTCCATGTCCTCGATCTGCTTATGGAACCGCTGCACGTTGACGCGGGCGGCGATCCACGGGGTTTGCAGAATGATGGCTTCCATCTCAGCGAAGATCAGCGCCGACTGGTCGCGCGTAGCGGCGGCGCTGTAGCACTCGCCGCGCGGCTCGGCCTCCGGACCGACCAGGTGCGCCAGGCACAGCATCGCGGCCAGCACCGTCTTGCCCTGCCCACGCGCCACGCTCAACAGCCCCGTGCGAACGCGGCGGCGATCGTCCGCATCCGTGCCGTAGATCGCCATGATCCATTCGATCTGGAAAGGCAGGAGCTGGACGCGCTCGCCAGCGCCAAAGCCTTTGGTGATCGGCAGCGACTCGACAAAGGCAATCACCCGCTCGGCGCGGGAATATCCTTGATCCTCCCACGGGTGCGGTTCAGGCTTGGGCGGCTCCCACTCGGCAAACAGCCCATAGCTGCCCGACTGGTCCACCGGCGCCGACGCGGCGGCCGCCTTCATCCGCGATGCGCCGGGTCCACGCCGTCCCATCAGCCGAAATCCTCGTCTAACTGTTTGGAAACTAACTCTAAAGAGAGGAGCGAGATCGGTCTGGACTCTTCAGCCCTGAGAGATTTTTCATGCCACGGATGAGCTGTGTCCAGCGGCGATCCATCGGGATTGCATCCGCGCCGTGGCTTCTTCGTCCGCACCGCTCCCGCTTCGATACCACGCGCCGTCTTGGCGCTGTGGCATCCGGGGCAGTAGCTTGCCAGTCCATCATGGGACGGGAACGGATCGCCTCCCGCCTTGATCGGCACCCGATGGTCCACCGTGTTCGCCATCGCCATGCGCCCCATTGCCTCGCATCCCTCACACATGGGGTGCAGCGACAGGTGAGCCTCGCGCAGGCGCTTCCACATTGTGGTGTTGTAGGGCCAATCAGCCATGACGATGCTCCATCGCGTTTGCCAGTTGGTGAAGCTCGCGCCTCAATTCGTCCCGCCGCTCGAAGTAGCGTTCAGGGTTGCGCCAGTCGGGATGCAGCCTGCCCACCTCCCTTGCCAGCGCCCGCACCCGTGCCGGAGTGGTGTTGCCCATCACTGGTCCTCCTCCTCGGCACTGTCCCAGATGATGTCATCCGCTTCGGGATTGGGGGGCAGGGGAAGCCCCCCTATAGGGGGGCTCCCCTGCACACCCGAAGCCCCGGAACCTTCCCGCAACCGTCCCGCAACCGTCCCGCAAGCAAAATCAAAGACTTGGCTGGAACCGTCCCGCACATCGTCTGAACCGTCCCGCAAACCGTCCCGCACAACCGTCCCGCAAGTGTTTTCAATGACTTGACCCTGATTTGCGGGATGGTTCGGGAACCGTCCCGCAACCGTCCCGCAGTCCTGATTTGCCACTGCGATCCCCTTCATCCACTTGCGGTCCTGTCCCGCCCAAAGGGGCTGATCGGCCATGATCTCGCCCAGGTGGAGCAGTCGCTCCATTGCCATGCGCAGGGCTTCCTTTTTCAGCCCTTTGGCGCTGGGCATCCCTTCCATGACCTTAGGAGCATAGTTGCCCGCATGGGGGCTGTGACTTAGCGCGCGGCGCTCCTTGGTGGCTTTGGCGAGGCAGGCGAGGAAGAGATTGTTCTCGCCCGTCGCCTTGCCGGTGTTGCCAACTTGCTCATACCAGCTTGCGCCTGAGTCTATCGCTTCGACAAAGGCCCAATCCTTCCACCTGAATTTGATGGCATCGCCGGTCTTCGCATAGTTCGACTTCGCTCTGGTCAAGACACGCGCGTCATCGTCGTATGCTCCTTCGTCGCCATCAGGGCGGGACAGGTAGAGGCGGGAACGCACCTGATTTTCCCAGGCCGTTGAGCCACTGAATTGCGATCCAGCGGCCTTGGCAGGATGCCCAAGGAACAGAACAGTCGCACCGGCCTCTTTCGCTAGTGCCTCCATCGCGTTGCAGAAAATGGCGACGTGATTACGAATGTTCTCATTGCCTTCGAACAGATGCGCGATGTTATCTAGCACCAGAAAGCCAATTTGATTGGTCCATACGAAGTTCGCGATGTCGTGATAGAATTGCGACTGCTCCACTCCGTCATTCGCGAAGTGCAACAGCGAATTATTGAGGTCACCGCATCGCGACAAAAAGAATAGATTGCCGTCCAGCTCCGACATGCTTGCGCAAACGGCGCTGCAAATCCCTTCCTGGCGACGATGCAGCTCGCCGAGGTCATCCTCGCAAGTGATGTACAGCGCCTTCATCCGACGCGTTTCTATACCCATGAAGGGTAAGCCCAGCGCCACGCACGTTGCGAGCTGCTGCGACACAAGAGATTTGCCTGACCCGCCTTCTCCGGTCAGCAAGGTTGCGCGGCGAAGGGGTATCCACTCATCTACGATCCACAGACGGGTGTTCGCGGCCTTGCCGTTCCAGATGGATCGTGTCCCACAGCGTGGTGTAGGTTCGCTGGGATAGCCACAGCGACCTCCGGCTAAGCCGGATTGATCATGCTGCCATGGCAGGCAACGTGATGATGGGATTATCGCTTAAACCTGAGACGCTC
>NZ_VYPZ01000011.1 GCF_008710155.1 Sphingobium limneticum | reverse complement strand
CCCTGATGGCAGCGCCCCGTCCGGTGAAAAGCCCTCTAAGTGGACCTGATGATTCGGTCAATAACGTTTTTGAACTTTCTGTTGCAGCCATCGAGAATGCCGACGCCTTCGCACGCAAGGCCCCGTATTTCCGGCCATTTCGCAATCGCAAAATAATCGGGCGTGGAAAGGCCATCGCCCATCCACGCCCCCGTAAAAGCCCATTCATCCGAATCAACCGACTGAACGGACAGGAGAATCATTCTCTCCGATTCAGGCGAGCGGTTCACCCGCCCATGTTTCGGTATCGACCTGTGCCTGCGCTTCGCGGGGATAGCGCGGCCCCGACGGCGCATCGAAACTGAAGAGGTCGTCCACAGCCGCAATCAGATCCGCCGGCCATGCGCGCGACAGGGTCGCCAGATCCTTGTCGAGATGGGCGATGCTGGTCGTACCAGGGATCGGCACGACATGATCGCCCTTGGCCAGCAACCAGGCCAGGCAAAGTTGCGCTGCCGTACAGTCAGCCTGATCCGCCAGCCCCTTGAGTTGCGCGATCAGTTGTAAATTGGCTTCCAGATGCGGCTGCTGGAAACGGGGCATGCTACCACGAATATCGCCCGGCAGCAGGTTGGCGGCATTGGGATTGCCGGCCAACAGACCACGCCCGAGCGGTGAAAAGGCCACGAATGCCGTGCCCAATTCTGCACAGGCATCCAATACGGCGATTTCGGGATTGCGAACCCAGGGTGAATATTCGGTCTGCATCGCCGCGATGGGATGCACAGCATGGGCACGACGCAGCGTCGCTGCTGACATTTCCGACAGGCCGATCGCGCCGATCTTGCCGGCCTCGATACCACGCACCAAAGCGCCGACCGATTCCTCGATTGGCACCTTGGGGTCCAGTCGGTGCAGATAATAGAGATCGATATAATCGACTTTCAGTCGGCGCAGTGAATCTTCCAAGACGCGGGTGATCGCAGCTGGCGAACCGTCCAGTCCGCGCTTGCCGTCAATCTCTCCCAACACGCATTTGCTCGCCAGGGTGAACTCATCCCGGCGATCCATCAGCGTCCGACCCAGCAACTCTTCATTCGCGCCAAAACCATAAAGGGCCGCCGTGTCGAAGAATGTCACGCCCACATCCAGCGCATGGCGCAGCAACCGTTCCGCATCTGCCGCGTCGGGGCGCGGCAGATAAGCATGAGACAGGTTCATACAGCCAAGGCCAATGGCCGAAACGGTGAAGGGGCCGATATTGCGGGTGGGAAGGCTGGTCATGTTTACAGGGGTAATCCTACATAATTTTCCGCGATCGTCGTCTGCGCCGCGATCGAGGATGCGATATAGTCGAGGTCGGCGACCTGCATCCGGCGATCGAACGCATCGCTATCGGGGAAGCGGTGCATCAGCTTCGTCAATTGCCATGAAAAACGTTCGGATTTCCAGACGCGGGCCAGCGCCTTGTCCGAATAGCCGGCCACCGCGTCGCTGTCATGACGTTTGAAGTAATCGATCAACGACTGAGACAGGTAATGCACGTCCGACATGGCCAGATTCAGCCCCTTCGCGCCGGTCGGCGGCACGATATGGGCGCTATCGCCCGCCAGCATCAGCCGACCGTGGCGCATCGGTTCGAACACGAAACTGCGCAGCGGCGCGATCGATTTTTCCAGTGCCGGGCCACGAGTGATATGGGCGGCCGCTTCCGGCCCCAAACGGGTGGCCAGCTCGTCCCACAGCCGATCGTCCGGCCATTCCTCGACCTTCTCGTCCAACGGCACCTGAATATAATAGCGGCTGCGCGTTTCCGACCGCATCGACGCCAGCGCGAAGCCACGAGCATGATTGGCATAGATAAGTTCATGATTGCAGGGTGGCACGTCGGCCAGGATGCCGAGCCAGCCAAAAGGGTACAGCTTCTCATAAGCCGTTGCGACCGAGGCCGGGATCGCCTTGCGCGATGGGCCGTGGAAGCCGTCGCAGCCGCATAGAAAGTCCGCGTCGATCCGATGGGTCGCGCCATCCTTGGCATAGGTGAGATAGGGCGTGTCGCTATCGACATCGTGCAGCGCGACGTCCGCTGCGTCGTAGACGATCTCCAGGCCACGGCCCGCCGCCGCCGCCATCAGATCGCGCGTTACCTCAGTCTGGCCGTAGACCATCACCTGTCGCCCCGTCAGTTCGGCGATGTTGATGCGGATCAGCCGCTCGCCGTCGGCCAGATGGAAGCCGTCATGCGGCAGCCCCTCAGCATGCATCCGTGCGCCCAGTCCCAACCGGTCCATCAGATCGGTCGTGGTGCGTTCCAACACCCCGGCGCGAATGCGGCCCAGCACATAATCGGGCGACGCCCGTTCGACGATCACGGCCTCGATACCCTCGGCGCGCAGCAGATGACCGAGCATCAGGCCGGCGGGGCCAGCGCCGACGATGGCAACTTGGGTCTTCATGATATCCTCTCCAATCCATACGGAATGAGAGGGATGGTGCAGCCTGCGGAGCAAGACGCCCATGGCTGCATCACCTTAACATTTGGATGATCCACCAGCCCTACACGCCGAATCGCGAGCCTTCAGCCTGTAAACAGGTAGGATATGGGCGGGATATGCCAAATCCTTGATGGATGATGCGACAGCCTGGCTTACGCCGCAGGCAAGGTCACCACGCTGTCGGGGGCATCGCGCAGACGCAAATAGAGCTTGCCGTCGAGCGGCGCGGGCGCCTTGAGCGCCGATCCGGTATAGCCCTGCGCCACCTGCGACGCCTGATCGAGCGAAGACGTCGCGCCTACAGCATCGATCAGGAACAGATCGCGACCCCGGATGGTGCATGCCTGCGCGTCGCCTTCGCACGCCACCGCATCGATCTGCGGCAGGCGGGCCAGCGTCACCAGCGGCTGCCAGTCGCTGGCCTCATTGCCGTGCAGCAAACGAAAGTGGAGTGGGCCGAAAAGTGCGGGGGCCATCGCCTTGGGGTCCAGCCGCGCCACCATAACCTTGGGGCCTTCGAGGCGCAAACCATTGGCCGCGGTCAGTCGGATCGGCGCCGCATCCTCATCCATCCGCGCTACTTCGATCACGTCGCTGGCACTCAGCTTCGTACCTTCGCCTGCCCGCACGGAAAAGACCAACTGACCATTGTCCGGCAACAGATTGTCGCCGTTCAGCGCCAGCGCCTTGCCATTTACCGGCGGCGCACCCAGGCTGATATCCTTGCTGAGCAACCCGACCTGGGGTCGTGCTGCCGCCATCGTAACCGCCAGAGTTACAGTGCGTCCGTCGCGAAGCCGGATCCGCGCCGCCATCTCGCTTCCGGCCTCACCCGCGCCTTTGTCCCCTTGCGCCACGAGCCGCAGCCGGTCCACAGCCCCGTCCCGCGTCAGTCCGTCCGGACGTAACAGCAGGCCACCGGCCTCCACACTCTCCACCTGATCCAGCCGCTGACCGGACAGCAGTGCCGCCTTATCCCCAGCATGGAACAACAACCCATCCAGCCGACTGGCTTGCGCATAGCTGCGCAACGACAGGGCGGCGGGCTGTGCAACGCCCTGATACTTCACCTCGATGCTGAGCGCGCCTGGCTTGCGGTCCGTCAACGGCACTGTCAGCGCCAGCCGATCGCGCCCCTGCACCTTCCAGTCCATCGGGCGGGGCGCGCCATCGCCCTGACGCAACATCACGCTTTCCACGCATGCGGGTGCACCGCCCTTCAGCACCAGCCCATTGTCGCGGCCAACCACCAGAGCGGCGTCATCGCCATCGACCTGCCAGCCCCCTTCGTCGGGCATCTGCAACATGAAGTCCGGCCCCTCGAAGCGGTCGAAGCCCCAGCGGCCATAAACATGACCCTCCACAGACCCCTTGAAAGCAGGAGGCAGGCCAGCGCCCGTCAGCACATAGCCACCGCGATCGGCCCTCGCGTCCAGTGACAAATCCGCAGTTTCGCCCGAAGGCGCCTTCAGCGCCAATTTTACGTCGCGCGCATAAGCGGTGGAAAAAATCAGCGGCGCCCCTTCCACCGGCAACACGGTTCCGGCCCGTGCCGCGCACACCGGCGCATCACCGGCACGGCGCAGGCGCGGTGGGCTGTCCGCTTCGATCGCAGGCATCGCCACGACCATTACGGACTTGGGCTTCTGGAAGGAGGGCGCGGCATTGAGCAGCAGCGAAATGCCCTCAGGCTTGCGCACGCTCAGTGTCGGCAGATAGTCGAATTGCGGGCTGCTGAATGCGCCGAATATCTTTGCGATGTCGCGCACCACACCGATATAGGGACTGTAGAAACCATAGCCCGCTTCCCGCGTGGAGGCGAGCTGCATGGCAAGGTCGGTCGGCGCGCCGGTCAGCGTTTCGGCCAGAGAACTGCTGTGCACATCTGCCAGCACCAGCGATTCCCGATTGTCGAGCAGGCAGGAGGCCTGCATCTCGACCACCTTCGACAGGCAATCCTCGTTCAATTTGATCGAAAGACTGCGCGCCAGCGTCGGCGCGACGCTGCGCAGATATTCGGGATGGCTGTTTTCCTGCGCCTTGATCGCCAGCATGAACGCGTCCAGCCGCGACCGGTCGAGCGATGCCTGGTTGAGATCTTGAGTCGCACGCACGAATTCGCCCGGCTTACCCCGCACCGCGTCAGACAGCACGCTTTCCGCGCCACCGGTATCGGGTACCAGAAACAGCACCATCTGGCGCGCACCCTTGGGCACGGTCAGGACCAGCGCCTTGTCCTTGTCCTTCTTCTTCCATGTTTCGGCAAACTGCACCCAGTCCTTGGGCGGCGGGTTGGTCGCCCCGCGCAGGAAGGCCGACACCAGGATGAAGCGCGCGCCCTGATCGGTCGGCAGGTCCGCCTCGACCGACAGGCGATCGCCTTCGGACAGGCTGGGCACCTGCGCGATCGGCAAACTCTGGTCGCCGCGCATCACCAATATGTCCAGCGCAGGGCCAGGCATTTCGAACGGCGCAGGCTCGGCTGCTCCCAGGGACAGCGGCGTCAGGATAGCCAGCGCCATCGCCCCCCAAGCACAGCGGGTGGCTCGCGTCATCCTGTTGATCGGCATTGGCGTCATCTGTTCGTCCGGTATCCTGTTGGCGCGACCCAGACTTCGCCTTTCCCACATGGGCCGGCACAAGCCAAGAGTGGAAGGGTAACGCCCCACCCAGCGCGCGGTTCACTCCGCGCCCGCTTCGCCTTCCTCGGCGATCAGGCGTAACGCCTCCCGCAACAGGGTAACGTCCTTGCCCGCCAGCAACCGCTCGAACCGGGCCTCATGCCTGTCCATGATTTTGTCGACCTGCGCCCGTAGCGCCTCGCCACCTGCCGTCAGCGACAAGGCCAGACTGCGGCCGTCGACCGGCGATTTTTCCAGCAAACCACGTCCTGCCAACGCAGCGATCAGCGGCACCATATTGGCCCGCTTGATGCCCAGCATCCGTCCGATATCGCTCTGAATACAGCCGGGATTGGCGCCGACCAGAATCAGGATCGTCCCTTCGACCGGCCGCAGCCCGATGTCTGCCAACGCCGACCCCAGCCCCGCCATCATCGCCGCAGAAGCGCGCCGCAGCATGTAGCCAAGGCGTGCCGCAACCGGGTCTTGCAGGCGGTCGACGGGGGCGATGGGCTTGTCCATGGCGCCGGCAATAATGCTATTGCCTAGAACAATCAACATTGCTATGTTTCATAACAATAAGAAGGAGACGGGATATGCCTGCATCTGAGATCGCCCTGCTGATCGGGGGCGAATCGCGCACTGCCGCCGCCAGCTTCGAACGCATCAACCCGGTGACGGGCGCCGTCGCGACCATCGCGTCCGCCGCCAGCATCGCGGATGCCACCGCCGCCGTGGACGCAGCGCAGGCGGCCTTCCCTGCCTGGTCGGCGATCGGCCCCAACGCCCGTCGCGCTGCTTTGATGAAGGCGGCCGATGCGCTGGACGCGAAGGCCAGCGACTTTATCGATGCGATGATGGAGGAAATCGGCGCGACCGAAGGCTGGGCGCGCTTCAACCTAATGCTGTCCAGCTCCATGGTGCGCGAAGCCGCCAGCCTTACCACCCAGATCGGCGGCGAAATCATTCCTTCCGACAAGCCCGGTTGCATCGCCATGGCCATTCGTGAAGCGGCAGGCGTCGTCTTGTCCATGGCGCCCTGGAACGCGCCGATCATCCTTGCCACCCGCGCCATCGCCGTGCCGCTGGCCTGCGGCAATACGGTCGTGCTCAAGGCGTCGGAACAATGCCCCCGAACTCATGGCCTGATCGTGCAGGCCTTCATCGAGGCCGGCCTTGGCGGTGGCATCGTCAACCTCATCACCAACGCCCCGCAGGATGCGGGCGATGTTGTCGGCGCGATGATCGACCATGTGGCCGTTCGGCGGGTCAACTTCACCGGTTCGACCGCCGTGGGAAAGATTATTGCCAAGCGCTGCGCGGAAAACCTCAAGCCCGTCCTGCTGGAACTGGGGGGCAAGGCACCACTGATCGTGCTGGAGGATGCGGATCTGGATGAAGCGGTGAAGGCGGCTGCCTTTGGCGCCTTCATGAATCAGGGTCAAATCTGTATGTCGACCGAGCGGATCATCGTCGTCGATGCAGTGGCGGACGAATTTGCCGCCCGGTTCCAGGCCAAGGTCGCGACCATGATCGTGGGCGACCCGCGCGAGGGCAAGACTCCTCTGGGTGCCGTGGTCGATACGAAGACCGTCGCCCATGTCCAATCGTTGATCGACGACGCTCTGGCCGCCGGCGCGACGCAACTGAACGGCGGGCAGGCCCATGGCGTGCTGATGCCCGCTCATGTCATCGACGGTGTGACGCCTGAGATGAAACTGTTTCGCGACGAAAGTTTCGGCCCGGTCGTGGGCATCATCCATGCCCGCGATGAGGCCCATGCGATCCAACTGGCGAACGATACCGATTACGGCCTATCGGCGTCCGTTTTCACCCGCGACACCGCACGCGGCTTGAAGGTCGCGCGCCAGATCCAGTCGGGCATCTGCCACATCAACGGTCCCACCGTGCATGACGAAGCGCAAATGCCCTTCGGCGGCACCAAGGCGTCGGGTTACGGCAAGTTCGGCGGCCGCGCGGGGATCGACAGCTTCACCGAGCTGCGCTGGATCACCATGGAAACCGAGCCAGGCCATTATCCCATCTGATTTTATCCCTGTTTTTGCGGAGACTTATTCCCATGACCAACATCCTTCATGTCGAGGGCGTCGAGCAGACCGAACTCGAAACCGTTGCCTATACCGTCGAAGGCGGCATCGCCTGGGTCAGCTTCAACCGGCCGGACAAGCGCAACTGCATGTCGCCCCGCCTCAACCGGCAGATGATGCGTGTGTTGGACGAGCTGGAATATCGCGCCGATGTCGGCGTTCTCGTCCTGACCGGCGAAGGCACGGCCTGGTCGGCGGGCATGGACCTCAAGGAATATTTCCGTGAAACCGAATCGCAGGGCCTGGCCGGTACGCGCGGCGCACAGCGCGAAAGCTATGGCTGGTGGCGCCGCCTGCGCTGGTATCAAAAGCCGACCATCGCCATGGTCAACGGCTGGTGCTTTGGCGGCGGCTATGGGCCGCTTTTCGCCTGCGACCTCGCCTTCGCGGCCGAAGACGCGCAGTTCGGCCTGTCCGAAATCAACTGGGGTATTTTGCCCGGCGGCGGCGCGGCCAAGGTCGCAACCGAACTCACCAATTTCCGCAACGCCATGTATCATTCGCTGATGGGGGAGAATGTCGATGGCAAGAAGGCCGCCGAATGGGGCTTCGTCAACGAAGCGCTCCCGCTCGACCAGTTGAACGCCCGCGTCACCGCGGTCGCCAATGTGCTGCTAAGCAAGAACCCGATCGCCTTGAAGGCGACCAAGGATGCCATCCGCCGCGTCCGCGAGATGACCTATGACAATGCCGAAGATTATCTGATCCGCGCGCAGGAATCGGCCAACAGCTTCGACAATGAAGGCCGCAAGGAAGGCATCAAGCAGTTCATCGACGACAAGACATATAAGCCCGGCCTGGGTGCTTACGACAGGTCGAAGCAATCGGTCTGACCGCATAGCCGGGTCGCCTTCACCGGGCGACCCGGCCTCAGGTCGCCGGACATCCGGCATCGTCATGATCCGGCCATAGATAAGGGAGAGGATATGACCCACGATATGCATCGCCGCAGCCTGTTGAAGGCCATGCCTATATTGCCGCTGGCCGGCACGGCTTCGGTGGCCGCTGCTGCCGAGCCTGCGCCGCTGGCAACGCCCGGCCTGACGCTGGCGATGCGCCTGCACGTGCTGATCGGCGCGCCCCAGGAACTGGGCATGGTGGATGGCGTGCGCAAACGGGTCATCCCCATTACCGGCGGCAGCGTCGATGGCCCGCGCCTGACCGGTAAGGTACTGCCCGGCGGTGCCGACTGGCAATCGATCCGTGCGGACGGCACCGCCGACATCCTTGCCCGCTATTCGCTTGAGGCCAGCGACGGCACGATCATATCGGTCGTCAATCCCGGCTATCGCCATGGCCCGGCACCGGTCCTGGCCCGCATCGCGGCGGGCGAAATCGTCAATCCTGCCCTCTATTATTTCCGCACCGCCCCGCGGTTCGAGGTGGCGGCCGATAGCCCCCATGGCTGGTTAGGTCAAACGCTGTTCCTGTGTACCGCCGCGCGCTACAAGGACCATGTCGCGCTGGACATTTTCGCGGTCGGCTGACACGCACAAAATCATAAGAATTCAAGGGCAGGAGCAGGCATGACCGACATCAGGCGGCAGTTGGACGCGGCACCCATGGGCCGGCTCCAGATCGCGGCGATCATCCTTTGCATCCTGCTCAACGCACTCGATGGGTTCGACGTGCTGGCGATCAGCTTCGCCTCGCCCGGCATCGCGACGGAATGGGGCATTGATCGCGCCGCGCTCGGCCTCGTCCTGTCGATGGAACTGATCGGCATGGCGGTGGGGTCCGTATTGCTCGGCAACCTTGCCGATCGCATCGGCCGCCGACCGACCATATTGGGTTGCCTCGTCGTCATGGCAGCCGGCATGGCGGCCGCGACCCAGGCATGGGATGTTCTATCACTCTCCGCCATCCGCCTTGTCACCGGCCTTGGCATCGGCGGGATGCTGGCCTGCACCAACGCCATGGTCGCCGAACTGTCCAACGCCCGCGCTCGCAGCCTGGCCGTCGCGATCATGGCGGCCGGCTACCCGGTCGGGGCGATCCTGGGTGGATCGGTTGCCTCGCAATTGCTGGTGTCGGGCGGCTGGCGCGACATCTTCCTGTTCGGCGGGATCGTCACGGCCATTTTCCTGCCCGTCTCGCTCTGGCTGCTGCCCGAATCGATCGGATTCCTGTTGCAAAAGCGCCCCGAGGGTGCACTGATGCGGATCAACCGCCTGCTCGTTCGCATGGGCCACGCCCCGGCCAGTACCCTGCCGCCGCTTGACAGCACAGCACCGAAACCCGCTTTCGCCACCCTCTTCTCACCAAGCCTTGCCCGCACCACCATAGTGCTGACGCTCGCCTATTTCTGCCACATCATGACCTTCTACTTCATCTTGAAATGGGTGCCGAAAATCGTCGTGGACATGGGTTTCGCGCCGTCGGCCGCAGGCGGCGTACTGGTCTGGGCCAATGTAGGGGGCCTCGCAGGATCGCTGCTTTTGGGCGCGCTCAGCTGGCGCCTGCCGGTGCGCGGCCTGGTCATGGTCGCCATGGTCGCCTCCACCGTTTTGGTGACCCTATTCGGTCAGGGGCAAACGACGCTGGCCGGCCTCAGCCTCGTCGCTGCCTGCGCTGGCTTCT
Organism: Sphingobium limneticum; assembly: GCF_008710155.1. Taxonomy (GTDB): domain Bacteria; phylum Pseudomonadota; class Alphaproteobacteria; order Sphingomonadales; family Sphingomonadaceae; genus Sphingobium; species Sphingobium limneticum. The sequence goes on along the minus strand of NZ_VYPZ01000011.1, from coordinate 122,799 downwards.
TCACCAATGGCGCGGTTGTCGGCCTCTATGCGCTTGTCGCCCAATCCTTCCCCACGGCAGTACGTGCCGGCGGGACCGGAATCGTCATCGGCATCGGCCGAGGTGGGGCAGCACTCGGCCCGATCCTCGCCGGCTTCCTCTTCACCCTCGATTTCGGCCTGCCGCTAGTCGCGCTGGTCATGGCATCAGGTTCGCTGGTCGGCGCCGCATTGTTGGCGGGACTGCGCCCGCGCCCCGCCTGATAACTTGCAGCCGGACGGCAACAGGCGCATGATTGGACGATCCATCATGTCGACCGCGCCCGTCCCCAGCTTCTACCTTTATGGCGAACCGCAGCGTAGCGTGGCGGAAGGCTTCGTCCATGTCGAAAGCCTGGACGATCGTTCCCGCCCCAGCGAATGGACGATCCGCCCGCATGTCCATCGCGATCTCAACCATATCATCCTGATCGCACGAGGCGGCGGCGCCATGCAGGCGGAGGCGGCCAAGTTCGTTTTCGACGCGCCCTGCCTGCTGCTGATCCCGGCCGGCATCGTCCATGGCTTTACCTGGCACAGCGAATCCAGCGGCCATGTCATCACCATCGCCGATTCCTACCTGCGCCATCTGATCGCCCGTGATGCCGATTTAGCCCCCCTCTTCGTCCATCCCCATGCCGTCGCCCTGCCGCCCGGTGAAGGCTCCGGGGCTGAGGCGATCATTGCGCGCATGGCTCAGGAGTTGGACTGGGCCAGCCCCGGCCAGCGCGCAGCTGTCGAGTCCGCGCTACTCGCACTGATGGTGCTAGCGCTTCGCCATGCGACATTGGTTCAGACAAGCCAGTCCGGCACTGCCCGACAGGCCGCTCTGGTCGCTCGCTTGCGCGAGCGGATCGAGCAACGTTTCCGCCAGCGCGAGCCGGTGGCGGATCATGCACAGGCGCTCGGCGCCAGCCTCACCGCCCTGCGTCAGGCCTGCGCCCATGTGGCGGGCAGTTCCCCCGCCCAGATGCTCGACGACCGCGCCCTGCTGGAAGCGCGTCGCCTGCTGCTCTATTCGCAACTGTCGGTGACGGAGATCGCTTACGCGGTCGGCTTTGAAGACCCCGCTTATTTTTCGCGCTTCTTCACCCGTCATGTCGGCCAACCGCCGCGCGCCTATCGCGCCGCGCGCGAAGGTTGACGCCGCGCGCGGGGGCCCTACATGCGCAGCCATGACCGCGGACAAGCTCATCGACCTGCTGGTGGCCCGGCTGCTGCGCGACCATGGCAAGAGCAAGCATCATTGGCGCAAGGCGATCGGTCCGCTGCGCCTCTACGGCCGCGACACCCATCCCCATTGCAACTGGAACGCGACCCCCACCGGCAATTTTCAGGATATCGCCTTGATCGAGAGCCTGCTCGACGACCTGCGCATGACCCATCCGTTGCTGACCAACTGAAAATCAGAAAGGGCGCAGCGGATGGTTCCGCCACGCCCTTCCTTGCGACCCCGAAGGGAACCCACAGTTAGCCCAGCTGAGTCTCCAGCTCGCCCAGCACGCGATAGCAATCGAACACCTTAGCGACGCTCGAATTGGGGTCGCGGCCTTCGCGGATGGCGCTGATGAATTCGCGGTCCTGCAATTCGATGCCATTGTTGGACACGGCGACACCGGCGAGGTCGATCGGCTCTTCCTTGCCGTTCACCAGATCGTCGTAGCGCGCGATATAGGTGTCGGTATCGCCGATATAGCGGAAGAAGGTGCCGAGCGGACCGTCATTGTTGAAGCTCAGCGACAGGGTGCAGATCGCGCCCGTCTCACTCTTCAGCTGGATCGACATGTCCATGGCGATGCCCAGTTCGGGATGGATCGGCCCCTGCAATGCATGCGCCGACACGATCTTACCCGCCTGATAGGCGAACAGGTCGACCGTATGCGCGGCATGGTGCCACAACAGATGGTCGGTCCAGCTACGCGCCTCGCCCTTCGCATTGATATTCTTGCGACGGAAGAAATAGGTCTGCACGTCCATCTGCTGAACGTTGAACTCGCCCGCCTGGATACGGTTGTGGACGAACTGATGCGACGGGTTGAAGCGACGGGTATGGCCGACCATGCAGACCAGCCCGGTTTCCTGCTGCTTGGCCAGCACGGCCTGCGCGTCCTTCCAACTGTCCGCCAGCGGAATTTCCACCTCGACATGCTTACCCGCATCCATGCACGCGATCGCCTGGGCCGCGTGCATCTGCGTTGGCGTGCACAGGATTACCGCGTCCACATCATCGCGCGCCAGCGTTTCGTTGAGGTCGGTGGTGACATGGCCGATGCCATATTTTTCCGCGACCTTCTTCGTGGCTTCCAGCTCGCGGCCGATGATCGAGGTGACGGTCACGCCGTCGATATTCTTCAGGCCATCAAGATGCTTTTCGCCAAAGGCGCCGGCACCGGCCAGGGCAATACGCATAAATTATCTCCCTCTCCCCTTCAGGGGAGAGGGCCGGGGAGAGGGGCTGTCTCTCGATCCGACCCATATAGTGGTTGAAGGACAGCCCCCACCCAGACCCCTCCTCTGGAGGGGTGGGGCTTAAATTGCTTTACTCCGCCGCGATCGCACTCCCCGTATCGCTGCCGGTCATGTCCAGCCCCTCGCCATTGTCAGGGCGCAGCACCATATGGCCGATCGCGGTGTTGGAGCAGGGCACATGATAATGGCGGTGGAGCGCACGGGTATTCTTGCCCAGCGCCCCGCGCATCACCAGCCACATCACCATTTCGATGCCTTCGCTGCCCGTTTCGCGCAGATATTCGATATGCGGAATCCGGCGCAGATGGTCGCTGTCACCGACCAGACCGTCCAGGAAGCGGTTGTCCCACTCCTTGTTGATCAGGCCCGCGCGCGGCCCCTGCAACTGGTGGCTCATGCCGCCCGTGCCCCAGATCTGGACGTTCAGATCCTCGGGGAAACTCTCGACCGCCTTGCGCACGGCTTCGCCCAGCGCCCAGCAGCGATTGCCCGACGGCGGCGGATAAGTGACGACGTTCACCGCCAGCGGCACGACCTTGCACGGCCAGGCATCAGGCTTGCCGAACATCATGGAGAGTGGCACGGTCAGGCCATGATCGACGTCCATCTCGTTGATGATGGTCATGTCGAATTCGTCCAGCACCAGGCTCTGGGCGATATGCCAGGCAAGGTCGGGATGCCCCTCCACGTCCGGCACGGCGCGCGGCCCCCAGCCCTCATCGGCCGACTTGTAACGCTCGCCGCACCCGATCGCGAAGGTCGGGATGATCTTCATGTCGAAAGCGGAGGCATGATCGTTATAGACCAAAATGACGACATCGGGCTTTTCGGCCTTTTCCCATTCGCGGGTCCAGTCATAGCCTGCAAAGATCGGCCCGAAATAATCGTCCCGGTCCTTGTTGAAGTCCGACGCCACGCCCAGCAGCGGCACATGGCTCGACGCCACGCCAGCAGTAATCCGCGCCATATCAGCGATCCTCTTTCTTCGCGGCAGCGGCCGCTTCATTGGCCTTGATCGACCGCACGCCCTCGGGCGAACGGCCGCCCTTCATCATCATTTCCCGATATTCGGGGAATTTCATGTCGGTCATCGTGCTAACCGCCTCGGCAAAGGGAATGCCATCGGTCGAAAACAGCTTCGCCAGGAAATAGACATTGCCGCCCATGTCCAGACAGCGATTATAATCGCGGGCGATCAAGGCGTCCTTCTGATCCTCGGTCAGCGGCCATTCGTCCATATAGGCGCGCTCGTCCGCCTTGAACTTGGCGCGATTTTCGTCCTTCATCAGGCTCATCGCGAACTGGTTCATATGATAGCCTTGCCGGGCGCGCTTCGCGGTGAACACGCGGGTGCCGGGAATATCTTCCATCTCGGCCAGATATTCGTGGATATCCTGATGCTTGGGATCTTCTGTTATCATAGTCCCCTCTCCTTCAATTTGGCGTCGAGGCGCGGGAAGACGCGGCGGGCATTGCCCGCGAATATCGCGGCGCGCTCCTCGTCACTGATCTCCAGCGCATCGACATAGCGTTTGGTGTCGTCGAAATAGAAACCGGTGGTCGGGTCGATGCCGCGCACGGCGCCCACCATTTCCGACCCGAACAATATATTCTTATTCTCGATCACGTCAGCCAGCAGGTCCACGCCCGGCTGATGATAGACGCAGGTATCGAAGAAGATATTGTTCATCAGGTGCATCGACAGGTCGGGCTTCTTGAGCATGTCCGCCAAACCACGATAGCGCCCCCAATGATAGGGCACAGCGCCGCCGCCATGCGGGATGATGAAACGCAGCGTCGGGAAATCCTTGAACAGATCGCCTTCCAGCAACTGCATGAAGGCAATCGTGTCGGCCGCAATATAATAGCCGCCGGTCGCATGCATCGCCGGGTTGCAGCTGCCCGACACATGGATCATCGCCGGCACGTCCAGCTCGACCATCTTCTCGTAGAAGGGGTACCAATATTTGTCGGTCAGCGGCGGATGGGTGAAATGGCCACCGCCCGGATCGGGATTGAGATTGCAGCCGATGAAGCCCAATTCGGTGACGCAGCGCTCCAGTTCCGCGATCGAATTGGCCATGTCCGCCTTGGGCGACTGGGGCAGCATGCACACGCCGACAAAAGTTTCGGGGAACATTGCTACGACGCGCGCGATCAGGTCGTTGCAGCGGATCGCCCATTCCTTCGCGACGTCGGCATCGCCGACATGCGGTGCCATCGCCGAAGCGCGGGGCGAAAAGATAGTGAGGTCGGCGCCGCGCTCCTTGATCAGGCGCAACTGGTTCGCCTCGATCGTCTCGCGAATTTCCGCATCGGTGATTTCAGGATAAGCTGGCGCAGGCACGCCCGCCTTGAACGCCGCCTTCTGCTCCTCGCGCCAGGCATCATGCCCCTTGGGCAAAACGGTGTAATGACCGTGGCAATCGATAATCAGGCTCATCCGCTTTCGTCTCCAACCTTATTGTGTCACCCCAGCGAAGGCTGGGGTCTCAGGCGTCGGCGCATCACGCCCGCCCAGAAAAATCCCGTCATTCCCGCGAAGGCGGGGATCCATGTCCCAACGATTCCACGATAGCGAAGGCCGGAGCTGGCTTCCCGCCTTCGGGCGAATGACGAAGAGAAAATTCTTCGACTTTACGATTCACAATCGCATCCATCTTCGCGCCCAGCCCTTCCGGCGGCACCTTCACGCCCAGCGCACCGATCGCCCGCTGCCGCTCCACCGTGCCGCGCGTCATCGCCGCGCCGGTGCCAAGGCCCTCCAGCGTCTTGACGACTTCCTCCATCTCGGCGGCGCGGCGCAGCCCATGCACCAGCATCCGGTCGAGATTATAATCCGCCCGGACATCCCATGGCCTTGGCCGCTCGCTCGCATCCAGCGAGGCCAGCACCTCGTCCAGCACGTCCGCCGCGCTGGCCGCCAGCACGCATTCGGCGGTCAACGCCTCGATCCCTTTGATCATCACCGATCGGATCATCTTGATCGACGACGCCCGACCGACAGCCTCACCCACCACCCGGGTCTTGGCAAAGCCCAGCGCCTGCAACCGCCCTTCGGCCTCACCAGCCCGTGCCCCACTCAGCAGCAGCGGTACATTCAACCGCGCCGGATCGACCGGCGCCATCACCGCCACATCGACATAATAGCCGCCGGCCGCCTCGATCGCCTGCGCCGCTGCCAGCTTGGTCTGCGGCGCAACGCTGTTGAGGTCGCAATAAAGCGCTCCAGGCGCGATCAGTGGCGCAGCCGCCTGCGCCACGGCCAGAGCCTGATCCGCCGTCACCAGTGACATTATCAGCGATACGCCGTTCAGCGCATCTGCCAGATTGTCAGCCGCCGGAACGCCGGCTTCGACATAACGAGCCAGCATCGCGTCCCGCGTAGCGGCATCGTCCGTCTTTACATCGAATATGTGCGCAGCCGCCGCCCAGTCCCCTGCCCTTGCAAAGGTGGACCCTGCTTCGCCAAATCCGATCAGACCAATTACCTGCTCCATGGTGACGATCGATGACCCATCGGACCGGAAGCCGCCAATCGAATCCGACACGGCATCATAAGAATTTACGAAGTCATCTCTCCGACGGAAGCCTCTACCGCCGTCATGAACTGCCGCTGCAGGCGGGTCGGTCGCCAGTCGGCGCGGGTGGTCAGGCCGATGGTCCGGCTGATCGCGCCAGGCGCCGGACCGATATCCGCCAGCAACCCCGCGTCCAGCTCCAGCGCCAATTGATCGTAGGAGAGCAACGTCAGATAATCCCCGCTCACCAGCAATTGCCGAATCGTCATCACCGATCCGCATTCGATCGGCACCGCGGGCATATCGCCACCCAGTTCAGCGAACATCGCCTTCCACAATTGCCGCAACGGCGTGCCTTCCGGTGGCAATATCCACGGAAAACGGCGCAGCGCATCGGCATCCCAGCCCGCCGTCAACGGATGGCCGTGCCGCGCCAGGATGGTCGGACGATCCTCGAAAAGCGCGCGCTGCTCCAGGTCCAGCGCCATCGCCGGATCGCGCAGTGCGCCGATCATCATGTCGATTTCGCCGTCCCTGAGCGGCCCCACCAATTCGGCATGCGCGCCTTCGGCCACGCTGATGTCGACCTGCGGAAAATCGGCCCGAAACCGCATGATCGCGTCCGGCAACAGTCGCGCGCGCGACAGCGGCATCGCGCCCACCAATATCCGCCCGCCCTCTTCCCCCTTCAGGTCGGCCAGATCCGCCAGTCCCTGCCGCAATTCCGCGAGCGCCAACCGCAATCGCTGCGCGAGAGCCATGCCCGGCTTGGTCAGCATCACCCCCCTGCCCCGTCGATCGACCAGCCTGCTGCCGACCGCCAGCCCCAGATCGCCGACCGCGCGATGCAGCGAGGGTTCCGCCACGCCGGTCGCCGCCGCCGCCGCCGCATAGCTGCCCGCTCGCGCCAGCGCCACGAACGCCCGCACCTGCGCCGCCGTCACCCGATTGCTGCCAATCAGCCGCAACGCCACGTCGATCCGGGGTTTCAACCGCTGCGCCGCCTCCAGCGCTGCCATGCCGCCCGGCTGCCGGTCGAACAGCTTTACGCCCAGTTGCGCCTCCAGCTTGGCGATACCCTGCGTTACCGCCGGCTGCGTCAGGTTGACCGCGCGCGCGGCCAGGCTGACGCTGCCCTGATCGACCACGGCGGCCATGGCGGCGAGGTGACGGATATTGAACTGATCGGGTTCCATATTTGATGATTATCAAAATTTAATGGCATCGCGCCAGTTCGGATTTGAGCATCCCGCAGCAACTGTCCATGTCGCTGTCCATCTTGGGAGAAGGAACCGGTCCATGTCCAACATCGTCGTCCAGAATATCCAGCGGGCGGACCTCTCCGTCATAGACGGCCTTGCCAAGGCCGGCGTCGCCACGGTCCATGAAGCGCAGGGCCGCACCGGTCTGCTCGCTCCCTATATGCGCCCGATCTACAGCGGCGCCCGCATCGCCGGCAGCGCCGTCACCATTTCGGCCGCGCCGGGCGACAACTGGATGGTCCATGTCGCGATCGAGCAGTTGCAGGAAGGCGACATCCTTCTGCTCGCCCCGACCAGCCCCTGCACGGACGGCTATTTCGGCGATCTGCTGGCCACTTCGGCGCAGGCGCGCGGCTGCCGTGGCCTTATCATCGATGCAGGGGTCCGCGACGTACGTGACCTCACGCAGATGAACTTCCCGGTCTGGTCGAAGGCCGTGCATGCGCAGGGCACGGTCAAGAATACGCTGGGCAGCGTCAATATCCCCGTCATCTGCGCCAATGCGCTGGTCAATCCGGGCGATGTCATTGTTGCCGACGATGACGGCGTATGCATCGTGCCGCGCGCCGACGCCGCGTCCGTGCTGGAGAAGGCACAGGCCCGCGAAGCCGCCGAAGAAGCCAAGCGCGTCCGCCTCGCCGCCGGCGAACTTGGTCTCGACATCTACAATATGCGCCCGCGCCTGGAAGAAATGGGCCTGAAATATGTCTGACAGCCAGACCAGCGCCCGTGTTATGTGGATGCGCGGCGGCACGTCTAAGGGCGGCTATTTCCTGGCCGAAGACCTGCCTGCCGACACCAGCGACCGCGATGCTTTCCTCCTCCGCGTCATGGGCTCGCCCGATCCGCGCCAGATTGACGGCATGGGCGGCGCCGACCCGCTGACCAGCAAGGTCGCCGTCGTCAAGAAATCGGAGCGGGATGGAGTCGATGTCGACTACCTCTTCCTTCAGGTCTTCGTGGACAAGGCTGTCGTTACCGACGCGCAGAATTGCGGCAATATCCTGGCCGGCATCGGTCCCTTCGCCATCGAGCGCGGCCTTGTCGCCGCGCAGGACGGTGAGACTTCGGTCGCCATCTTCATGGAAAATACCGGGCAGATCGCAATCGCCACGGTACGGACGCCCAACGGCACGGTCCGCTATGACGGCGACGCCAAAATCGACGGCGTCCCCGGCAGCGCTGCGCCCATCCCGTTGGAGTTTCGCGATACGGCCGGCTCCTCCTGCGGCGCACTACTCCCTACCGGCAATGCCTTTGACGAGGTGGAGGGCGTGCGCGTCACCCTGATCGACAATGGCATGCCCTGCGTCGTGATGAAGGCGCAGGATGTCGGCGTCACCGGCTATGAAGATCGCGAGACGCTGGACAATGACACGGCGTTGAAGGCCCGGATCGAAGCCATCCGTCTGGCCGTCGGCGAGCGGATGGATCTGGGCGACGTCACGGACAAGTCCGTGCCCAAGATGATGCTGGTCGCCCCGCCGCGCGACGGCGGCGCGGTCACGGTGCGCAGTTTCATCCCCCATCGTGCCCATGCGTCGATCGGCGTGCTGGGCGCGGTCAGCGTGGCGACGGCCTGTCTGATCGAAGGATCGCCGGCGGCCGAAGTCGCGTCGATCCCCGATGGCAACCGAAAGACGCTCTCGGTCGAACATCCGACCGGCGAAACGACCTGCGTCATGGAACTGGATGATAGCGGCACGGTCATCAGCGCGGCCATGCTGCGCACCGCCCGCAAGTTGATGGATGGCGTGGTCTTTTCCTGATCCAGCCATTGAGAACCGTTCGCCCCGAGCTTGTCGAAGGGCCGTTCTTCTGAAAAAAAGGGCCGGGCTTCGACAGGCTCAGCCCGAACGGAGTTTTGGGATATGTCTCGTATCACGTCTTGGCACGGCAATCCGTCCAAACCGCTCTATACGCCACCCGCCGGCGCGATCGACGCCCATTGCCATGTGTTCGGGCCGATGGCGGATTTCCCCTTCAGCGCGAAGGCGAAATATCTGCCGGAGGATGCCGGTCCGGACAAGCTGTTCGCCCTGCGCGATCATCTGGGTTTCGCTCGCAATGTGATCGTGCAGGCCAGCTGCCACGGCACGGACAATGCCGCGACATTGGACGCCATCGCCAGGTCGAATGGCAAGGCGCGCGGCGTCGCCGTGGTCGATCCTGCCATTTCGGACTCCGATCTTGCCGCCCTGCATGATGGCGGCATTCGCGGCATTCGCTTCAATTTTCTGAAACGCCTGGTCGACGACGCGCCCAAGGACAAGTTTCTGGATGTCGCCAAGCGCCTGCCCGCCGGCTGGCATGTCGTCATCTATTTCGAGGCCGACATATTGGAAGAATTGCGTCCCTTCTTGGATGCGATCCCCGTCCCTCTGGTGATCGACCATATGGGCCGCCCCGATGTGACCCAGGGGCCGGACGGCGCCGACATGAAGGCCTTCCGCGCCTTCTTGGAAAGCCGCGATGACATCTGGTTCAAGGCGACCTGCCCCGACCGCCTCGACCCAACGGGTGATCCCTGGAACGCCTTTGCCGATGCGGTCGCGCCACTCGTCGCAGACTATCAGGATCGCGTCCTGTGGGGCACCGACTGGCCGCACCCGAACATGCAGGACAATATCCCGGACGACGGCCATCTGGTCGATATCATCCCGCGCATTGCGCCCACCGTCGAATTGCAACGCAAGCTGCTGATCGACAATCCGATGCGCCTTTATTGGCCCGAGGAAATCTAACCGCCTGGCTTGATATAAGGCACCGTCGCGAAGAGCAGCCGCTCTTCGCGACGCGGGTCGTTTTCGATGGCGACCTGACGGTCGAAGATCATCGTCGGCCGCGTATCGAGATCAAATTGTGGCCAGTCGGCAATGGCGCGATGGTTCGGGTTGCCGGTCCGCGCGAATGCGATGAAACTGTCCGCCATCTGCCCCGCCAGCCGCCGCGCATCGGGGCTGGTACCGGTACGCGATCCCGCCGCATCGACATTGTCGAACACCAGCGGGATATCCAGCGTGTGGAACGCCCCCAATATCCCGCCCGCTTCGGGACAGGGAAAGTCGAGCTGATACATCCAGGTCGGGGCATCGATGCGCGCGCGCTCCTCCGCCTGGATCAGATGCCCCGGCCAGGATCGGCCCGCCGTCGTCGCCGCCAATAATATCTGCCCTGGACTGCGATCGGGATAGAGTTGGCGATAGCGGCGGATGACATGATCGGGTGCCAGATCCTTGACCGTTTCGCGCGCCAGCCGGTCAGGCAGATTATCCCATGTCGTGTCACCCGCGCGCAGCATCTTTTCGATCCACAGCGCGGTTTCGTCATGGGTGTTGCCGACGATCAAAGGGATATGCGCTGCTTCCCGCGGGGCGTCGGGGAAGAAGGGATGACGGGCGAGCACGCCATGATCCAGCGTGGAAGTGAAGCTGATTTCACCCTTGCCTTCCAACGGATCGGTCATCGCCATCGCCTCGACCAGCCGTTCGATCGGCAGCCGCATCAACGTCGCAATATCGGGTGCGCCAGCCTTTTCCATCCACGCCTTCGCCCGGCGGGTAGCGTGCATCGGTCCGGCGGCGGTGACATGCTGGCCACTCATCGTAGCTGCAGCATGGAAGAGCGGACGCGCCTCCGCCATCGCCATCAGCGTCACCACTTTCGCGCCGCCGCCCGACTGGCCGAATATCATCACGCGGTCCGGGTTGCCGCCGAACCGGGCGATATTGTCGCGCACCCATGTCAGCGCCAAGATGATGTCCAGATTGCCGACATTGCCCGATTCCGCCGGCCCACCAAGCCCCGCCAGATAGGCATAGCCCATGGCCGCCAGCCGGTGGTTCAGCGTCACCACCACCACATCGCCGCGTCGGACCAGATTGCCGCCGTCATAAAGCGGATCGCTGCCCGACCCATGGGCGTGGGCGCCGCCATGGAGATAGACCATCACCGGCCGGCGCCCGGCATCCAGCGCCGGCGTCCAGACATTGAGGAACAGGCAGTCTTCGGACGTCGCCTCGGTCGCTTTGGTCTGGGGCGCGGCTGAGCCATAGCCGGTCGCGTTGGCTATCCCCGTCCATGGCCTGGGCGGATCGGCGCGACGGAAGCGGGTCGTGGCCGTATCTGCGCCATAGCGGATTGCGCGAAAGACGAGCACGTCCTTTTCGATCGTGCCCTGGACCTTTCCATAATGGGTCGTCGCGATTGGGCTGGAGCGGGTTCGGGCTGACGCGGCGATCGGGGCCGCCGCCATCCCGGCCAGCAGGGTGCGGCGGCCCATGTCGATCACGCCGTCATTTCCGTGCAGAGCTGCCGCATGGCGGGCAGCGCCGGATTGGCATTGTCGCGGCGCCAGGCCATGTGCAGTTCCACCGGCTTTTCCTGCGGCGTCATCAATCGCCGGAAATGCACGTCGCTCATATGCAGACCGGTGGCGCTTTCGGGCACGATAGCCGGCGCGACGCCGGCATGGACGAGGCCCAGCATCGAATGGATCTGAGTGACATGCTGCACATAGAGGGGCGCCGCCGCAACCTCATTGAACAGATGCTCCAGCATATTGTGGAAATAGGCCGCGCCCTGCCGCGAATACATGATGAGCGGCTGGCCATCGAAATCGGCCGGCGTCAGCGCCGCCATCGCCTTGCGCGGATCGCCGGGCGGCAGCGCGACGAACAAGGGTTCGTGCAGCACGCAGGCGCTGTCAAATTCATGACGGTTCACCGGCGGGCGGACGAAACCGATATCCACCAGACCGGTGAGCAGCGCGTCGACCTGATCGCCCGACACCATTTCCCGCAATTCCAGCTCTATATTGGGCAGTACCGCACCGGCCTGCGCCACGACGCGCGGCACGATATTATAGCCCGATACCGCCGTGAAGCCGATGGCAACGCGCCCCGCGTCGCCCTTCGCCACGCGTCGGGCGGACAGAGCCGCACTGTCGGCCAGCCGGACGATCCGCCGCGCCTCGATCAGGAAGACGCTGCCGGCCGGAGTCAGGCTGACCTGACGACTGGTGCGCTCCAGCAGCTGCACGTCCAATATCCGTTCCAGCAATTGGATCTGCCGGCTGAGCGGCGACTGGGTCATGTTGAGCCGCTGGGCCGCCCGGCCGAAATGCAGTTCTTCGGCGGCAGCGACGAAGCAACGGAGCTGGCTGAGTTCGAACATCATGCCAGACTATCCGCGCCCGTCGCCTTAGTCACGCAGTTGCGCGTTCGATCAGGACACGCAGTTGCGCTTCTTCTTCAGCCGACAGATCGGTGAGCGGGGAGCGCACCGGGCCGGCATCGCGGCCGATGATCCGCATGCCGGCCTTCACGATGGACACGGCATAGCCGCGCCCCTGATCGCGCAACGCGATATAGGGCAGCACGAAATTGCGCAGTTGCTCCATCACAAAGGCCTGATCGCCCGCCCGGACGGCGGCATAAAAGCGCAGCGCCCAGTCCGGCATGAAGTTGAAGATGGCGGAACTGTAGGTCGTGACCCCCATGGTGAGGTAAGGGGTGGCGAAGGTTTCGGCCGTGGGCAGACCCCCGATATAGGTCAGGCGATCGCCCATCCGCGCATAGATGCGGGTCATCAATTCGATATCGCCCACGCCGTCCTTGAAGCCGATAAGATTGGGGTTGCGGTCGCACAGGCGTGCCAGCGTCTCGTCATTCACGATCGCATTGTCGCGATTATAGACGATGACGCCAAGGCCGGTCGCGCGGCAGACCGCCTCGATATGGGCGGCCAACCCCTCCTGCTTGGCGTGCATCAGATAGGGTGGCAGCAGCAGCAGACCGTCTGCGCCTGCCTTTTCCGCATCGCGGGCGATGCCGGTAGCGATCGCCGTGCCATAACCACAGCCGGAAATGACGGGGATGCGACCATTGGTTTCCCGCACCGCCGCGCCGACCACCTGCGCCACTTCGTCAGGAGACAGGGAGAAGAACTCCCCGGTGCCACCGGCCGCGAACAGGCCTGTCAGCGCATGTTCCAGCATCCACCCGCAATGATCGCGATAGGGGCCTTCCTGAAATGCGCCCTCTGCATCGAAGTGCGTGACCGGAAAGGACAGCAGCCCCTGGCCGAGCTGGCGCGCCATATCTTCGGGGCTAAAATGGCTCATATCCTTGCATCTCCTCTCGTCGGCACTGTCTGTCCCTGCCGATGTTCGAGATGCTGAATAGGAAGGAGCCGGGCATATGGTCCAACTCAAAGATGCGCATGATTGATGCACGGCTTGGCATGATCGCCTGCGCCGTGCACCGTCCCGATCAGAATTCGATCAGCGCCACCTTGGTCTTGAGGTTCGCCATATAGGCTTCGCGGCCCAGATCTTTGCCGATACCGGACTGTTTGTAGCCGCCGGTCGGCAGGATGAAGTCGTTGCTGCGACCATAGCGATTGACCCAGATGGTGCCGGCCTCCAGCGACCGGGTGGCGCGCAACGCGCGGCTTACATCACCGGTATGGACGCCGGCCGCCAAGCCATAGTCGCTGTCATTGGCGAGGGCGTAGGCCTCCTCCTCATCGGCGAAAGTCTGGATGGTCAGCACCGGGCCGAAGATTTCACCCTGCACGACCTCGCTCTTCTGATCCACATTGGCGAGCAGGGTGGGCGCGAAATAGCTGCCCTCCTGCGGCGCGGTGGCGCGGCCGCCACCGGCCAGCACTTCAGCGCCAGCCGCGATGGCGCGGCCGACGATGCCGTCCATCCGGTCAAGCTGCCCATCGGAGATGATCGGCCCCAGCGTCGTATCCTCCGCCCAGGTCGGCCCCGCCTTGTGCGCATTGAAGGCAGCCGTGATGCGATCGATCACCTCATCGGCCACCTTGTCCTGTACCAGCAGCCGAGATCCCGCGACGCACACCTGCCCGGCGTTGAGCGTGATGGCGCGCGCGACGATGGCCGATGCCTTGTCGAGCGTGGCGTCGGAAAAGATGATCTGTGGGCTTTTCCCGCCCAGTTCCAGCGTCACCGGCTTCGGCCCGGTTTCCGCGCAGGCCGCCATGATGGCAGCGCCCGTGCGGGTCGATCCGGTGAAGGTGACCTTGGCCACTTCGGGACGACGGACCAGCGGATCGCCGACGCTGCGCCCGTCGCCCTGCACCACGTTGAAGATGCCGGCCGGCAACCCTGCCTCGATCGCCAGTTCGGCCAGGCGCACGATGCTGAACGGCGTCATTTCGGAGGGTTTGAGGACGATGCTGTTGCCCGCTGCGATGGCGGGCGCGATCTTCCACCCGGCCATGACCAGCGGCAGGTTCCACGGCGCAATCGCTGCGACCACGCCATAGGGTTCGGTGATGGTCAGGCCCAGCTTGTCGGGCGTCGTGGCGGCCACTTCGCCACCGACCTTGTCCGCCCATTCGGCGAAGAAGCGGATGGTTTCGGCGGTATAGCTCAAATCCCAGGCGTTGATTTCCTTGAGCATGCGGGTCGAACCCAATGCCTCCAGCGGGGCGAGCGTCGCCGCGTCCGCTTCGATCAGGTCGGCCCAGCGGCGCATCACTTTCATCCGGGCGCGCGGATCGCTCTGTGCCCAGCCGCTGGTCCTGTAGGCGCGCTGCGCGCTTTCGACCGCTTCGGTCAGCTGGTCGGAATCGACGCTGTCCAGTTCCGCCTGCACCCGACCGTCGGAAGGCCGCCGCACGACGATGGCCGGACCGCGACCCGCGACCCGTCGCCCACCGATGAAATTATTGGCATGGGGCAGGCTGATCTGATCGGGGTTGAAACCGGTCACGGCATAATCTCCTTCATACGGGCATTCCGATAAAATAGGCGTGCGCAGCGGCATTTGTTGCAATTGCACGGGAAAATGTGCGCGATAATCTTCCAAAATCGGCGCGAAGGCAGCAGCCAATGCTTGGAGCGGCCTCCTAATGTCCGACCACTGATTCCCAAAGTAAGGCAGGCGGGCGTTCCTTTCCCGCCAAGGAGCAAGCGCATGGCGACAGGCATAGAGGCGATGGTGGACTTGCGACGGATGACCGTCGACGATCTGGCCGCCGCCCATATACTATCGAGCGAACAGAAATGGCCCCATCGGATCGAAGATTGGGAAATGCTGTTCGGCCTTGGCTTTGGCTATGTCGTGGAACGCGATGGTGCGGTGGTCGGTACCGCCATGGCCTGGCTCTATGGTGACAATGCCGCGACGCTGGGCATGGTCATCGTATCGCCCAGCGCGCAGGGCATGGGCCTTGGCCGCCAGTTGATGGAAGCGGTGCTGACCGAGCTGGGCGACCGCACCGTGCTGCTCAACGCTACGGACGAGGGCGTACCGCTCTACCGCAAGCTGGGGTTCGAGCCCGTCGGCCCCGTATTCCAGCATCAGGGCGCAGCCTTCGCCGTGCCGATGGCGGAACTGATACCGGAAGAGCGGGTCCGGCCGCTGGGTGCGAAGGACATGCCGACGCTGCATGCGCTCGCCCGCCGCGCCACCGGCATGGATCGGGACGCGCTGCTCGACGCGCTGGTTCCGGGCGCGCAGGGTGTGGTGCTGACCCGTGGCAACGAGCCGGTGGGCTTCGCCTTATTCCGCCGTTTCGGCCGGGGCTATGTCGTGGGCCCGACCATCGCGCCGGATACGGGCGGGGCACGGGCGCTGATATCCCACTGGCTGGGGTCCAATAGCGGCATGTTCTGCCGCCTGGACATACCGGAGGAAAGCGGCCTTGGCGCCTGGCTGGACGAGCTTGGCCTGCCCTGCGTCGGCCGGGTGATGCGCATGGTGCGCGGCCCCGCGCCCGCCAGCGATCCGTCGATCACTACTTTCTCTCTGACCACACAGGCGCTCGGATGACCATCAGCCTCAAATACTCCGCCCTCTTCATCGAACGCGCCTTCATCGGCGGCGCCTGGGTCGGCGCGACGTCGGGCGCGACCCTGCCGGTCGACAATCCCGCGACCGGCGCGATCATTGGCACCGTGCCCGATTGTGGCGAGGCGGACACGCTGGCAGCCATTGCTGCGGCCGAAGCGGCTTTCCCGGCGTGGAAGGCGCGTACGGCAGCCGACCGCGCCGCCGTGCTGGAGCGCTGGCACGCGCTGATCCTGGACAATGTCGCCGACCTTGGCCGGATCATGACTGCGGAGCAGGGCAAACCGATCGCGGAGGCCGAAGGCGAAATTCGCTACGCTGCCAGCTTCGTCAAATGGTTTGCCGAAGAGGCCCGCCGCGTCGATGGCGGCATCATCCCCGCGCCGGAAGCCAATCGCCGCATATTGGTGATGAAGGAGCCGGTCGGCGTGTCGGCCGCGATCACGCCATGGAATTTCCCGGCGGCGATGATCACGCGCAAATGCGCGCCTGCTTTGGCAGCAGGATGTCCGGTCGTCGTAAAGCCTTCCGACATGACGCCCTTTAGCGCGCTGGCGCTGGCGAAGCTGGCGGAGGAAGCGGGCGTGCCGGCGGGCGTGTTCAATGTCGTTACGGGCATGCCGACTGCGATCGGCGGCGCTCTGACGGCCAGTCCCGTGGTGCGCAAGCTGTCCTTCACCGGGTCGACCCGCGTCGGTGCGCTCCTGATGCGGCAGTGCGCAGATACCATCAAGCGGGTGAGTTTCGAGCTGGGCGGCAATGCGCCGCTGATCGTGTTCGATGACGCTGATGTCGACATTGCCGTCGCCAGCGCCATGGTCAGCAAGTTCCGCAACGCGGGCCAGACCTGCGTCTGCGCCAACCGCATATTGGTGCAGGACGGCGTCTACGACCAGTTCGCCGAAAAGCTGGCCAAGGCCGTCAGCGCGCTCAAGGTCGCGCCGGGCGATGTGCCGGGCAGCACGATCGGACCGCTGATCAATGCGGCCGCTGCCGACAAGGTGAAGGCGCATGTCGAGGATGCGCTGTCCCATGGCGCCACCCTGTTCGCGCAGGCGCCCAATGAAGCGGCAGGCGATCGGTTCGCCACGCCCGTGATACTGACCGGGGCGACGCGGAACATGCGGCTGGCCGAGGAAGAGACGTTCGGCCCGGTGGCGCCGCTGTTCCGCTTTACGCATGAGGAAGAAGGGATCGAGTTGGCCAACGCCACCAGCTATGGTCTGGCCGCCTATTTCTACACCGAAAATCTGCACCGCGCCTTCCGCGTGGCCGAGCGGCTGGAAGCCGGCATGGTCGCGCTCAACAGCGGCGCGATCGCCATGGAGGTCGCACCCTTCGGCGGGGTCAAGATGTCGGGCCTGGGCCGCGAAGGCGCCCACGCCGGAATAGAGGAATATCTGGAAACCAAGGCGTTCCATATTGCGGGGCTGAAACTCTAAGTCCCGCCCCTTTTTCTTCAGACAAAAGCGCCCTTCGACAGGGGAGGGCGAACGGAGTGATTATGTCCGCCACCAACCGTAATTATGCCATCTCCGTCATACCCGGCGACGGGATCGGCAAGGAGGTCATGCCCGAAGGCATTCGCGTGCTGGAGCGCGCGGCGAGCCTCTATGGCTTCACCATCGAGCAGACGTGGCAGGATTTCGCCTGCTGCGACTATTATGCCAAACATGGCCAGATGATGCCGGATGACTGGAAAGCGCAGATCGGCAATCCCGATGCCATTTTCTTCGGCGCGGTCGGCTGGCCCGATACGGTGCCGGATCATATCTCGCTCTGGGGTTCGCTGCTCCAGTTCCGCCGAGAATATGATCAATATGTCAATCTGCGTCCCGTCCGCCTGATGCCGGGCGTGCCTTGCCCGCTGGTCGGGCGCGAGCCGGGGGATATCGATTTCTGGGTGGTGCGCGAGAATACCGAGGGCGAATATAGCTCGGTCGGCGGCAAGATGTTCCCCGGCACGCCGCGCGAGGTGGTGATCCAGGAAACGGTGATGACCCGTCACGGCACCGACCGCGTGCTGCGCTATGCGTTCGAGTTGGCCGCAACGCGGGATCGCAAGCATGTCACGTCGGCAACCAAGTCCAACGGGATCGCCATCACCATGCCCTGGTGGGACGAGCGGGTGGAGGAAATGGCGAAGAATTATCCGACCGTCACCCATGACAAATATCATATCGATATTTTGACGGCCCAATTCGTGCTGAACCCCGATCGGTTCGACGTGGTGGTCGCGTCCAACCTGTTCGGCGATA
The DNA here is from genome assembly GCF_008710155.1 of Sphingobium limneticum. Taxonomy (GTDB): domain Bacteria; phylum Pseudomonadota; class Alphaproteobacteria; order Sphingomonadales; family Sphingomonadaceae; genus Sphingobium; species Sphingobium limneticum. The sequence continues at coordinate 104,447 of NZ_VYPZ01000011.1, read as the reverse complement.
TCCTGTCCGACCTTGGCCCAGCCTGCACCGGCACGATCGGTGTCGCGCCGTCGGGCAACATCAACCCGGACCGTACCGCGCCCTCGCTGTTCGAGCCGGTCCATGGGTCGGCGCCCGATATTGCGGGCAAGGGTATCGCCAATCCGGTCGGCCAGATCTGGTCGGCAGCGATGATGCTGGAGCATCTGGGCGAAGCAGATGCCGCGGCTGCGATCATGCGCGCGGTCGAAACGGTGCTGGCGCAGCCGGGGCTGCGCACCGGCGACCTCAAAGGCAAGGCCAATACCGAACAATGCGGCAAGGCGATTGCCGACGCGCTGGCGTGAAGTAGGAAATACCGCGCTTAACTTCGCACATTTCCCGCTGGATCGGACATAATGTTGCGTTAGCCCGATCCTATCGAAAAGCCTATTGGAGGGCCGTCCCATGAGGGCGGCCCTCTCTTCATCTACCAAAAAGTCTCTTAGTAGGACAGCGGCATATTATGCCGTCCGCCTTCGCCATTATGTAATGACAGGGTCGCCAATCGCCGCATATCAGGCTTTGCAACTGCGGCATGCAGATAGGCTGGCGTTCAGAACCACAATGGCGAGCCCCCTGATGACGCTGCAATCCAACCGTTCCCTGCTGGACATCGACCGCGACCACCTGATCCACCCCGTCACTTCCTTCCGCGGGCATGAGGCGCATGGCGCGCTGCTGCTGGAAAGCGGCAAGGGCATGTGGCTGAAGGACATGGACGGCAAGGAACTGCTGGACGCCTTTGCCGGCCTGTGGTGCGTCAATGTCGGCTATGGCCAGGACAGCATCGCCGAGGTCGCGGCCGAGCAGATGCGCCGCCTGCCCTATGCCACCGGCTATTTTCATTTCGGCAGCGAGCCGGCAGTGCGGCTGGCGCAAAAGCTGGTCGACCTGAGCCCTGAAGGGCTTGATCATGTCTATTTCACGCTGGGCGGATCGGACGCGGTGGACAGCGCCATCCGCTACATCACTCATTATTTCAACGCGATCGGCAAACCGGAAAAGAAGCAGTGCATCGCATTGGAGCGCGGCTATCACGGGTCGAGCACGACCGGTGCGGGTCTGACGGCGCTCGCGAATTTCCATCGCGGTTTCGACCTTCCGCTGCGCTGGCAGCATCACATAGCGTCGCCTTATCCCTATCGCAGCGATCTGGAGGGCGACGACGCAGCGATCATCGCCCGGTCGGTGCAGCAATTGAAGGACAAGGTGGCGGAGCTGGGCGCAGACAATGTCGCCGCCTTCTTCTGCGAGCCGATCCAGGGATCGGGCGGCGTGATCGTGCCGCCGGTCGGCTGGCTGAAGGCGATGCGCCAGGCCTGCGACGAACTGGACATCTTGCTGGTCGCCGATGAGGTCATCACCGCCTTTGGTCGTACCGGTCCCATGTTCGCTTGCGAAGCGGAGGATGTGACGCCCGACCTGATGACCGTCGCCAAGGGCCTGACTGCGGGCTATGTGCCGATGGGCGCGGTGCTGATGTCAGACCATATCTATCAGGGAATCGCCAACGGCGCGGCGCCCGAAGTGGTGATCGGCCATGGCGCGACCTATTCGGGCCATCCGGTCAGCGCAGCCGTGGGGCTGGAAGTGCTGCGCCTCTATACCGAGGGCGGGATATTGGCAAACGGGCAAAAGGTCGCCGCGCGCTTCGACGCCGGCATGGCGGGCCTGATGGATCATCCCATGGTTGGCGACACGCGCGGGCGCGGCTTGCTGGGCGCGATCGAGCTGGTCACGGACAAGGGCAGCAAGGCGCGGTTCGATCCCGCCCTGAAACTGGCCGATCGGTTGTTCGCCAAAGCCTATGATAATGGCGTCATTTTCCGCGCCTTTGCCGACAATATCATCGGCCTGGCCCCGGCGCTGTGCGCGTCGGACGCGGAGATGGACGAGATATTCGCGCGCATCGCCAAGACGCTGGACGATCTGCTCGAAGAAGCCGATATTCGTGCGGCGGTGAGATAAGAGACGGGGAGCAAGGCAGATGTTGGGCGGACCCAGACTGGACAGGATCGACCTCAAGATCCTGACGCAACTTCAGCAATCAGGCCGCATCACCAATGTCGAATTGGCCGACGCGGTCGGCCTGTCGCCCAGCCCCTGCCTGACGCGGGTGAAGCGGCTGGAAAAGGCTGGCTACATCACCGGCTATGGTGCGCACATCAACCTGCACAAGCTGGGCGAATATCTGACCGTCTTTACCGAAGTGACGCTGACCGAACATCGCGCCGGCGACTTTTCCCGGTTCGAGACGCGCATCCGCAAGCTGGACGAGATCGTTGAATGTCACCTTGTCAGTGGTGGCTACGACTATCTGCTGAAATTCGTAACGCGCGGCGTGGCCCATTATCAGTCGATCATCGAAGGCATGCTGGAGAGCGACTACGGCATCGAGAAATATTTCAGCTATGTCGTGATCAAATCGCCCTTCATCAAGCATCATTACCCGATCCAGCATCTGTTCGGGGAACAGAGATAAGGTTTGGCTGGCATCTAAATGATGCGTTCCCCGGCGAAGGCCGGGGTCCAGTTGATACGGTCGGACTGGACCCCGGCCTTCGCCGGGGAAACAGATTTTGGTGAGACAGCATCAACCGATTGGGGCTAGCTTTACATCATGACCGACATATCCGACCTGATCGAACCGCTCGTCGCGTTCCGCCGCGACATCCATGCCCATCCCGAACTCGGCTTTTGCGAGCATCGCACCGCAGGAAGGATCGCCGAGCAACTACGCGCGCTGGGGCTGGAGGTGCATGAGGGGATCGGCAGGACCGGCGTGGTCGGCGTGCTGCGCAACGGCACATCTTCGCGCAGCATCGGGCTGCGCGCCGACATGGACGCGCTGCCCATCCATGAGCAGACCAACCTGCCTTATGCCAGCACGACGCCCGGCACTTTCCATGGCTGCGGCCATGATGGCCATGTCGCGATGCTTCTCGGTGCTGCGCAGCATTTGACGCGCAGCCGCAATTTCGACGGGACGATCAACTTCTTCTTCCAGCCCGCCGAAGAAGGCCAGGGCGGCGCGCGGGAAATGGTGAAGGAAGGCCTGTTCGAGCGTTTTCCCTGCGACCGTGTGTTCGGGCTGCACAATTGGCCCGATCTGCCCGCCGGCACGATCGCGACGCGCCCCGGCCCGATCATGGGCGCGGCCGACAAGTTCGAGATCAAATTAGAGGGCCGCGGGGGACATGCCGCGATCCCGCAGGATACGCCCGACGCCATAGTTGCTGCAGCATCATTGGTGCAGCAATTGAACGCCATCGTGTCGCGCCGGATCGCGCCGACATCGTCGGCCGTGCTGTCCATAACCCAGATTCATGGCGGACATACGCATAATGTGATCCCGGAACTGGTGACGATTTCGGGCACGGTGCGCACCTTCGATCCCAAGGTGCAGGACCGGATCGAGGAGTCGATCCGGCAGATTGCGGCAGGCGTGGCGCTGGCCGGAGAGTTGACCGCGCGCGTCGATTATACGCGCTATTATCCCGCGACGATCAACGATGCGGAAGCGGCGCAGGAAGCGCTGGATGCCGCCGCGACTGTGGGCGAAGCACAACTGGCGCCCGACCCGGCCTTCACGTCGGAAGATTTCGCCTTCATGCTGCAAGCCTGCAAGGGCGCCTATATCTGGCTGGGGCAGGCGAAGCCGGAAGGGTCGGTGCCGCTGCATAACCCGCATTATGACTTCAACGACGATGTGCTGGCGCTCGGCATCAAGCTGCACGTCGCACTGGCGGAGCGACATCTGGGCTGACCACGATGTCCCCGGCGCAGGCCGGGGTCCAGTTCGGAACATGGGACTGGACCCCGGCCTGTGCCGGGGAACATTTATCAGGCACGGGATGAGTCTGATCCGTCCTAATCCGGCCGTGCGGAAAACATCAGAACCAGAAGCGGATGCCCATCACCAGGCTTGTGGCCGATGCCCGCTCTCCCGCCGCGCGGGCGTAGCGCGCGGTGCCGCCGAAGCTACGTTCCCAGTTTACGCCAATATAGGGTGCAAATTCGCGGGCGAATTCATAACGCAAGCGCAAACCCAGTTCGATGTTGGACAGACCCGATCCGATGCCCAGCTCCGGCACGTCCTGCGCCGCGATATTCACTTCGGCGGCGGGTTGCAGCACCAGGCGCTGCGTGATGCGCTGGTCATAGCTACCCTCGGCGCGGACATGAACGTCACCCTTGTTCGACAGGAAGGCTTGCGCCTCCACCTCGAACCAATAGGGGGCGAGGCCCTCTATGCCGACGGTGGCATAGGTGCGCTGGGGCTGCGGCCGGAAATCATGCCGCACGCCGCCGACGATGTTCCACCAGGGATCGATCGCGCGGCTGTAGAGCGCCTGGAGTTCCGCGTTTTCGAGCGCGCCGCGCACGTCGCCCTCCCCTTCCGACTTGATGGCGAGGCGATTGATGTCGCCGCCGATCCAGCCTTCGCCCTCCCAATGATAGCCGTCGCCGCCCTTTTGCGCGCGATATTCCAGCCGGTCGATCATGAGCTGCGAAAAGGTCATGCCGCCGCTTTCCTTGAGCATGGCGGCGCGGGCGCGGGCCATGACGGCAGGGTCGTAAAGAGCTTCGGCGGCATGATCGGTGGGGACTGGCGGGGCGACGCCCCTGGGCACGCCATCATCCGATGCGGGCATGGCGTGACCGGCATGGGGATCGGCGGGTTGATCCGACGCCGCATCCTCCTGCCCTGGCGGCATCTGGTGCGCGCTATGGTCCATCTGGCTGTGGTCCTGTGCCAAAGCAGGCATGGCGGTGCCGGCCAGCAGCAGTACGGCGGAGGTGATCAGGCGCTTCATGCCGCGTCCTCCTCATGACGCACCGTGACGACGCGCATCATCCCGGCGTGCATGTGCATCAGCATGTGACAGTGAAACGCCCAGTCGCCCAGCGCATCGGCGGTGAGGTCAAAGCTGATCTTGCCGCCGGGCAGGACATTCACCGTATGCTTGCGCGGATTATGGGTCGGATCGTCGCCGGTCAGCAACTGGAAGAAATGGCCATGGATATGGATGGGATGCGGCATCATCGTGTCGTTGATGAGCGTGATGCGCACGCGCTCCATATGACGGAAGGCGATCGGGTCCGCACCGTCCGACAGCTTTACCCCATCGAAGGACCACATATAGCGTTCCATGTTGGCGGTCAGGTGAATGTCGAGGGAACGGGTCGGCGTGCGGATATCTGCGTTGGGTTCCAGCGACCGCAGATCGGCGTAAGTGAGGACGCGATGGTCGACATCCTCCAACCCTGTCGGCCGGTCGGCGGTACGATCGGCCGGCATGGAGGATAGGGTCGCGACTCCCGGTCCCATCGGCACGTCGGGCGCCACCGATGGATCGAGCATCTTCATGGCATGGCCGGACATGCTGTCGTTCGCTGGCTGGCTGAGGTCGATCACGCCGCCCTGCCCCATGTCCATGCCGGACATGTCCATCCCCATATCCTTCATGGTGAGGAGCGGACGCGCGCGCAGGTCGGGGATGGGCGCCACCATGCCGATCTGCGGCGCAAGTGTGGCACGGACCTGCCCCGAACGGTCGATGGCTTCGGCAATCAGACCATAGGCTTTCGCTTCGGTCGGCTGCACGATGACGTCGTAGCTTTCGGCGATGCCGATCTGGAACTCGTCCGTCTCGACCGGCTGAACATGCTGGCCGTCGCACTGGACCACGGTCATCGGCAGGCCGGGCAGGCGGATGTTGAAATTGGTCATGGCCGAAGCATTCACGATGCGCAGGCGCACCCGCTCGCCCGGCGCAAAGAGCCCGGTCCAGTTTTCCGGCGTGCCATGGCCGTTGATGAGGAAGCTATAGGTCGAGCCGGTGACATCGGAAATGTCAGTGGGGTCCATGCGCATCTTGCCCCAGTCCATCCGGTCCTTGAGGCCCTGATCCTTACCGGCCAGCAGCCCCGCCAACGTCTGACGCTGGAAATTATGATAGCCGCCCATCTGTTTCAGCCGCTTGAGCAGCACATGCGGATGGACCAGCGACCAGTCGGCCAGCACGATGACATGTTCCCGGTCCGACTGCACCGGATCGACGCCGGCGGGATCGATGACGATCGGGCCATAATGGCCCATCGCCTCCTGCATGCCCGAATGGCTGTGATACCAATAGGTGCCCGACTGACGGATCGGGAAATCATAGGTGAAAGTTTCGCCCGGCCGGATACCAGGGAAGCTGACGCCGGGCACGCCATCCATCTGGAAGGGGACGATCAGGCCGTGCCAGTGGATCGACGTGTCTTCTTTCAGATTATTGGTGACGGCGAGCTGAACCCTTTGCCCTTCCTTCAGACGGATGAGCGGCGCGGGCACGGTGCCGTTGATGGTGATCGCATGGGCCGACCGGCCGCCGGTGCCGAAATGACTGTCGCCCACGGTGAGCGCGATGCGATCGCCCGACAGGACTCCCGGCGCGGGATGCAGGCCAGCAGTGCCGCTGCGTGCCCAGGCGGGGACGGCGCCGGCCAGAGTCAGTGCGGCGGCGCCTTTGAAGAGGGTGCGGCGGTCAAGGGACAGATCGGTCATGCCCCTTCATACGCGGGCGGGGCTTCAATCCCTCAAAATTTCAGCGAGTTTTGCGCGAGCGCGGTAGAGGCGGGTTTCGACCGCCTTCTCTGTAATGCCCAGCACCTGCGCGGCTTCGGCCTGGCTCATCTGCTCGATCGTGCGGAGCAGCAGGACATTCTTCAGATTGGCCGGCAGCGTAGCGATGACAGCGTTGATGCGGGCGACCTCCTGCGCGGATCGCGCCGCTTCCTCCGGTGTCGCACCGGCGTCCGCAATGTCGAGCGCATCGTCGATGGGGTTGGCAAAGGCGAAGAAACGACGGACGGCACGGCGACGCCCCCAGTCGCGGCATTTGTTGAGGGTGATGCGCGCGATCCAGATGCGGAACGGGCGCGATCCGTCATAGCGGGCGAGCGCGGCGAAGGCGGCGACGAAACTTTCCTGCGTGATGTCGAGCGCTTCGTCAGGATCGCCGATGGCCCCGCGCGCCAGCCGAAACATGGCGTCGCGATGCCGCCGCATCAGCGCCCCATAGGCGGCCTGATCCCCGGCCAGCGCGCGAGTGGCCAAGGCGCGATCATCAGGATCGGCTGTCGTCACCGGGCCGGCTGGGTCAGCGCCTTGACGATCGCGGCATCGAACTGCGCCGCCTGATCGGGGCGCAATACACCGCGCATCGCGAAGATATGCTGGAGCGTTTCCTTTTGCAGCTGACCCATCACATGATGCGATCGATCGACGGCTTCGGCCACTTTGGGACCATAGCCATGTTCAACCTCGATCGCGGTGGCCAGCCGCTCATTGTCGGCACGCATTTCCGCCTCCAGCGCTTCGCGGCGCTTGGCGAAGGTGGCCTCCAGTGCGTGGATGCGCCGTTCCTGCGCGGCGTCGAGCGTCAGCCGCTGATGGAGGAGGGCGTGGACCTCGCTTTCGACGCGGGGTGGCGGCGCCAGCCAGATGCGCGCGACCAGCACGGCGGCAAGCGCCGCAGCGAAGGCCACCAGCGCCACCCATATATAACGCCGGCCGTTCATTGGCCGAGCAGGCGGGACGGCGCATAGTCGGACATGCCGATCGGCAGGGGCGCCGCTTGTGCAGGCGCACCGGGCACGATGCTGCCGGCCCAGCCGATGCCGATCGCCAGAAGGCCGGCCAGCATCAGGCTGCGCCGGGCCATCGCCCGGTCGCGCCGTCGGGCGAGGCCACCCATCACCGCCGCGTCCATATCCGCCAGGCGCGCGTCGGTCGGCATTGCCCGCACCGCCCCCAGCAACTGATCCAGATCGCTCATCATCTAATCTCCATCCTTCCCCACGCATACGCGCGAGCGACGGCTATCCCTCATCTGTACGGACGAAAAAATATGCCCATGGGTCGAGGGGTACGGCAAGTCCATGCGTATCATCCCCTGACCACCCTATCTGGCCACCCCGATGGAGACTATCCCATGACCCGTTATTTCCTGACCGCTGCTGCCGCCCTTGCGCTGGCTCTGCCCGGCGTAGCGAGCGCGCACAGCAAGCTGGTGTCGTCCACCCCGGCCGCCAACGCGACCGTCGCCAAGCCGACCAAGCTGAGCCTGACCTTCTCCGAAACCTTCCTGGCCCCCATGAGCAGCGCGGAGCTGGTGATGACCGGGATGCCGGGCATGGCCAATCATGAACCGATGCCGATCAAGGGATTCAAGACCGACGTCAACGGCAAGACCATGACCCTGACCTTCCCCCGCGCTCTGCCCGCCGGCAGCTATGACCTGAAATGGCATATCGTCGGCGCCGACCAGCACAAGATGGAAGGCGGTTACAGCTTCAAGGTCAAGTAAGAGCCGATGACCGAGGGGGCACTGATCGGCGCGCGCTTTGCACTGATGATCGACCTCGCCCTGCTCATGGGCCTGCCGCTATTCTGGTGGGCCATGGGCATGGCGGGGAGAAAGAGCCTGCTGGTCATTTTGGCGCTGGGCGGCATGGCGCTGTCTGCGCTGTGGTTGCTGGCCAGCGCCGCCGCCATGACTGGCACGCCGATCAGCAGCCCCGACTGGGCCAGCGCGCAGATATTGCTGACGATGACACCGATCGGCCCGGTGCTGGCGGTGCGCAGTGGCGCACTGCTGTTGACGCTGGCTTGCCTTCTCCTGCCGCAGGGCCTTCGGGTCGCACTGATCCCTGCGGCGGTCGCGGCTGCAACGCTGGCCTGGACCGGTCATGCCGGCGCGACGGAAGATATGGCGGGTACGCTGCACCGGGCTGCCGATGTCGCCCATATATGGGCGGCGGCTGGATGGATCGGGGCACTCGCGGTGCTGCTGCATGCGGTGGTGACGCTGCGTCATGATGTGCAGCGGGTGGCCGCGATGCTGGGCGGCTTTGCCCTGATGGGGACGCTGATCGTGGCGACCCTCATCATCAGCGGCGCGATCAATCTGGTGACGATCGTGGGGTTGGCGGACGCGCCGGCGCTGGTGGGCAGCCGCTATGGTATGTTGCTTGGCGCCAAGCTGGCACTCTTCGCACTGATGCTGGGGCTGGCGGCGGTGAACCGCTGGCGGCTGACGCCCTTGCTGGAGCGGGGCGAGGCGCAGCGGGCCATTGCCCATCTGCGCCTGTCGCTGGCCATCGAAACGAGCGCCGCCATCGCCATCATAGGGCTGGTGGCATGGCTGGGGACGCTCGATCCGATGGCCTGACCAGCCTTCCGTGTCAGGCCGGTCGGTAGATGCAGTAGACTTTCTTCACATGGACCTGGCTGTCCCAGCTACATTGTGCGCCCTGTTCCACCAGAAAGATGTCGCCCTTGTGGAAAGTCCCTTCTTCGCCGGCTTCGTCGACGAAGGTGACGCTGCCTTCGAGCAGGTACATGAGTTCGAAATGGCGATAGGCCATGGCGCGGCGATAATAGGGCGTCGAATCCCAGGTACCGACCATATATTCGCCGTCGTCCGATTTATAATCGCCATGGTTGCGGCACTGCGGCGTCGGGCCGACCAGCAATTCGGCAAGCGGGGCACCCGATGGTTCGAGCGGCGCACCGGTATCGACCGGGATGATCGCGCCATCGCCGGCCGGGCCGCCGCTGCGGCGCATGAAGACAAGGCGAACGTCGGCATCGGCCGACCAATCGAAGGTCGCGCCGTCGCGTAGCAGCAGGCTTTGGCCTTCGGTCAGCGTGAAGCGCTTGCCCGCCTGTTCGATGCGGACGGCGCCGGCTTCCACGATGATGAACTCTTCGCCGGGCAAGGCGGAAACGGTGCCGTTGCCCTGCGGCAGGAGGATAAGGCCGGCGCTGATCGGCCCGTCGGCGAGTGGCAGGGCTGCGCGAGCGCCCAGGAAAGCGTCGCCGATTGCCGGGGCGACGGTGACGCCTGCGGCCCATTGACGCAGGTCGATGAAGGAGCGGATTTGCGAAGCGGTGCTGGTCATGCCGGCCTTTTCCTGTGCTGGACGAAGGCGGCAGGATAAAAGCGGCGGCGCAGCAGGAGGCACCGATCGCGGCAGGATATGCCGCGATCGGTGCCGTTTGCGGCGGCAGCGGCCGTTACAACTGCCGCAGGGCGCGGGCCGGGCGGATCGACATCAGCGGAATCGCACCGGCAAGGCCGATGCCCAGCGTCAGCAATGCGCCGCCGCCCAATGTCGCCAGCACCACCCACCAGTCGGGCGCCCAGGTAAATTCGAAGATCCGCACGATGACGAACCAGGCCGCCGTCAGCCCGAGCCCTAGCGCAACCAGCGCCAGCATGGACGCAAGCAACCCATATTCGATCGCCTGCCCGCCCAATATCTGCCAGCGGGTCGCGCCCAGCGTCTTCAATATCACGCTGTCATAACTGCGCGCCGCGCGGGAGGCGGCGATGGCGCCGACCAGCACGGCGATGCCCGCCAGGATCGCGACCGAGGCGGCAGCGACGATGGCGCGCGACATCTGCGTCATGATGGTACCGACCTGATCGATCACATCGCCCACGCCGATCACCGACACGCCGGGGAAGGCGGCGAGCAGCGCGCGGGTCATGGCCGCGTCGTGGCGGGCATCCATGGTGATGGTCGCGGTCATGCTGTGCGGCGCGGCGGCCAATGTGTTGGGGGAGAAGACGAGGATATAGTTGAAGCCCATCGTGTCCCAGTTGACCTTCCGCAGGGAGGCGATGCGCGCAGTGATTTCCCGGCCGAGGATGCTGACGGTCAGATTGTCGCCGATGCCGATCCCCATGACCTTCGCCGCTTCTTCGTCCAGCGAGACGAGCGGCGGGCCGGCATAGGCGCGCGGCCACCACTGACCAGCGGTCAGGTCGCTGCCCTGCGGCAGGGCAGCGCTATAGGTGACACCGCGCTCGCCGCGCAGGAACCAGGCACCTTCGGGCAGTTCCTTCAGATCCGCGACGCGTTGCGCGCCATAGGCGACGATCGTGCCGCGCAGGGACGGCACGATGTTGAGTTGCGCTTCGGGTGCCTGCTTGCGGGCGATTGCGCGGAAGCGGTCGACTTGCACCGAGGGGATGTCGAGGACGAACTGATTGGGCACCTTTTCCGGCACGACGTTGCGGATTTCGCGATCGAGGCTGGTCTGGATGCCGGCCAGCGTCACGAACAAAGTGAGCGCAAGGCCCAGTGCCACGATCAGCGCGGCCGTTTGCGCGCCGGGGCGGTGAAGATTGGCCAGCGCAAGGCGCAGCAGCGGACGGCGCGGGCGCGGCGCGATCAGGGCGAGGCGGCGGACTGCCCAACCCAGGCCGAGGAGCAACAGCAGAACCGCCGCCGTCGCGCCGAGGACGGCGGCAGAAAAGAGCGGTTCGCGCGCGGTCAGCAAAGCCAGCGCGACGAGCAGGCCCCCTGCCCCGCCCATGGCGATCAGGCTGCGCCGGTCGATGCCGCCCCGCGTTTCCACCGCACCACGAAAGATGGCGGCGGCCGGCTGGGTGCGGGCGCGACCGAGCGGCGGGAAGGTGAAAAGGAAGGCGATGAGCAGGCCGTAAGCGGCGCTGGTGACAAGCGGCAGCGGATGGAGCCGGAAGCCGGGGCTGACCGGCAGCACATCACCCGCCAGCGCGACGATCAATGGCGGCAACAGCGCGCCCACGACAAGACCGGCGGCGATGCCGAGCAGCGCGACCACGCCGACCTGCATCCTATATATGCGGCCGATATCGGTGGAGGTCGCGCCCAGCACTTTCAATGTCGCGATGCCGCCGCGCTTGCCGGCGAGATAGGAGGCGACGCCGTTGCTGACTCCGATGCCGGCGATGACGAGGGCGGCCAGCCCGATCAGCGACAGAAACTGCCCCATGCGTTCGATGAAGCGATTGGCGCCCGGCGCTGCACGATCGCGGTCCTTCAGCGTCCAGCCGTCGGTTTCATGCGCCTTTTCCATGTCCTTGCGCACCGTGGCAGGATCAAAACCGGGGTTCAGGCGGATACGATATTTGGCGGTATAGAGGCTACCCGGCTGGATCAGGCCGGTACGGCGCAGCCCATCGATCGAGACGATCGCGACCGGGCCCAGGGTGAAGCCTTCGCCCAGCCTGTCCGGCTCGTCGGCGATGATGCCGCCGATGGTGAAATCGGCGGTACCATAGCGCAGCCGGTCGCCGGGACGAATCTCCAGCCGCTCCGCCAGCGCTTGGCCGATCAGCATATGATCGGGATCGAGTGGACTATATGTGCCGCTTTTCAGCGTAAGGGTACCATAAAGCGGATAGACGGCATCGACCCCCTTCAACTCGGTGAGGATCGCCGGCGGCGCATCTTTGGCCCCCTGCCCCACACGCTGCGCCATGGCGCGCAGGCGGATGGTTTCGCTCAGTGTGCCGAGTTGGCGGAAGGCTTCCTTGTCGCCCAGCCGTGCCTCCCGCTGCGTCATGGCGATTTCGATGTCGCCGCCCAGCAGATTGCGGCCGCGATCGCTCAGCTCCTGCGTGATCGCGGCGGTCAGACTGCCGATCGCGGCCAATGTCGCCACGCCCAGGAACAGGCAGAGGAAGAGAAGGCGCAGGCCGCGAAAGCCCAGATGCAGGTCGCGCCGGGCGATGCGCCAGCTGGCGCGCCAATTCAGCGCGTTCACGCCGCGCGGTCCGATATGATGTGGCCGTCGCGCATTTCCACGATCCGGCCGCAGCGCTGCGCCAGCACCGAATCATGGGTGATGATGACCAGGGTCGCGCCCGCCGCCGCCTGCCGTTCGAACAGCAGGTCCATGATGGTGGCGCCGGTGGTGACATCCAGATTGCCGGTCGGCTCATCGGCAAAGAGCAAAGTCGGGCGCGGCGCGACGGCGCGGGCGATGGCCACGCGCTGCTGCTCGCCACCCGAAAGCTGGGCTGGATAATGGTCGAGCCGATGGCCAAGGCCCACGGCGCGCAATTCCGCCGCCGCCCGATCGAAGGCATCGGCATGGCCGGCCAGTTCCAGCGGCACGGCGACATTTTCATGCGCGGTCATGGTCGGCAGCAGGTGGAAGCTTTGCAGGATGATGCCGATGCGGCCGCGGCGGGCCTGCGCCAATGCGTCCTCATCCAGCGCGCCGAAATCGACGCCGCCCACGCTGACGCTGCCGCCGCTCGCCTGTTCAAGGCCCGACAACACGGCCATCAGCGAGCTTTTGCCCGATCCCGATGCGCCGAGGATGGCGATGCTCTCCCCGCGCAAGATGGTAAGATCCACCCCCTTGAGGATCGCCACCGGCGCTTCGCGCGTTCCAAGCGAAAGGGTGACATCCTGCGCGCGGATCGCGATAGTGGTGGGATCGATGGGCAGATGCATGAAGAAGGAGCGCTCCTTGGGCCACAAGTGGATGCAATATGGGGCGTTGGCGCTGATTGTCCAACTGGCGGTGGCCTGTTCGGATAAAACACCCACTTCGCCGCCCGCCGGTCATGAAGCGCAGGTGGCAAATCAGGCACAGCCGGCGGTGCCGGCGGCGGACGAACCGCTGGTGGTCGCCTTTGGCGACAGCCTTTATGCCGGCTATAATCTGGATCAGGACAAGGGGCTGGCGCCGGTGCTGGAAAAGGCGCTGACGGCGCACGGCATGAAGGCGCGGGTCGTCAATGCCGGCGTGTCGGGCGACACCACGGCGGCGGGGCTGACGCGGCTCGCCTTCACGCTGGACGGCTTGCCCCGTAAGCCCGACCTGATGCTGGTGGGGCTGGGCGGCAACGACATGCTGCGAGGCCTGTCTCCAGCGGAGACGCGCACCAATCTGGACGCGATATTGGCGCAGTTGCAGAAACGCGGCATCCCGGTGCTGCTGACCGGCATGCTGGCGTCACCCAATATGGGGCCGGACTATGCCGCCGCCTTCAACCCCATCTATCCCGAACTGGCGCAGAAATATAAAGCCGGCCTCTATCCCTTCATGCTGGACGGGGTGATCGGCGATCGGACGCTGCAACTGCCCGATGGCATACACCCCAATGACAAGGGCGTGACGGTGATCGTCGGCAAGCTGGCGCCTGTGGTGGCCGAGGCGCTCAAGCCATGACGGCACGGATCAAGGTCGGCCTGATCGGCTATGGTATGGCCGGGCGGGTATTTCATGCGCCGCTGATCCGCGCCGCAAAGACGCTGGATCTGGTGGCGATCGCGACCAGCAGGGCCGATGAGGTGGCCGCGCTCGATCCCACCATCGCCTGCATGGAAGCGGCCGCCCTGCTGGCCGATCCGGCGATCGCGTTGGTGGTGGTTGCGACACCGAGTGCGACACATGCAGCGCTGGCCGCAGATGCCCTGCGAGCGGGCAAACATGTGGTCGTGGACAAGCCTTTCGCCCTGTCGCTGGCCGAGGCGCGCGATCTGGTAAAACTGGCGCACACCCATGGGCGGCAGCTGACGGTCTTCCACAATCGACGGTTCGACAGCGACTTCCTCAGCATCCGCGCGGCGATAGAGGAAGGCACGATCGGGCGGGTGACGCATTTCGAATCCCATTTCGACCGCTTCCGCCCGGAAGTGCGAGACCGCTGGCGTGAGGATGGATCGGCGGGATCGGGTGTCTGGTTCGACCTCGGCCCACATCTGGTCGATCAGGCGCTGGCGCTGTTCGGCCGGCCGCTGGCGGTCAGCGCGGATATTGCCGCGCTGCGCTCCGGATCGGCCGCGGACGATTGGGCGCATGTCGTGCTGCGCTATCCGGGGATGCGCGCGGTGCTGCACGCCAGCCTGAACGCGCCGGGTGGCGATATTGGTGGCAGTCCGCGCTTTGCCGTGCATGGCAGCGGGGGATCGCTCATCAAGCGGCAGCTCGATCCGCAGGAGGCGCAGTTAATCGCTGGCCTGCGTCCAGGTGAGCTGGGTTGGGGCGTCGATCCCGATCCGCTGGAAATTCATGACGGTGCCGGCGGCGTGACGCTGCGCCCGGCTGCGATGGGGTGCCAGCAGCTTTATTATGCCGAATTGGGCGCGGCCCTTCTGGCCGGCACCGCCCTGCCGATTCCGCTTGATGAAGCGGTAGCGGTGCAGGAGATTGTCGAAGTCGCGCTCTTGTCGGCGCGACAGGATCGAGTGGTGTCGCTGCCCTGAACTGACCTATAAAAAATATGGAGGATGAGAGATGAGCCTGACCCTGCGTACCGTGCTGATGGCCGCTGCCCTTACCGCCCCGATCGCTGACGCCCGGACCAATTCCGCGGCGCCGGTGGTGACCATAGCAGACGGCGCGCTGCGCGGGGTGGAGGAGGATGGCGTCATCGCCTTTCGCGGCATCCCCTTCGCTGCGCCCCCGGTCGGCGATCTGCGCTGGCGCGCGCCGCAAGCCGTGGCGCGTTGGCAGGGCGTGCGCGATGCGAGCCGCTATGGCCATGACTGCATGCAGCTCCCCTTCCCCAGCGATGCCGCGCCACTCGGCACGCCGCCGTCCGAAGACTGCCTCTATATGAATGTGTGGAAGCCGGCAGCGGCCAAGGCCAAGTTGCCGGTGATGGTGTGGATCTATGGCGGCGGCTTCGTCAATGGCGGATCGTCCCCACCCACCTATGCCGGCGCGGCGCTGGCGCGGCAGGGGATCATGATGGTCAGCTTCAACTATCGGATCGGTCGGTTCGGCACCTTCGCTCATCCCGCATTGACGAAGGCCGATGCGGACAAGGGGCTGCTCGCCAATTATGGCTATATGGACCAGATCGCGGCACTACGCTGGGTGCAATCGAACATCGCGGCTTTTGGCGGCGATCCGGCCAATGTCACCATCGTGGGCGAAAGCGCGGGCGGCATGTCGGTCCATGCACTGCTGACATCGCCCATGGCGCAGGGGCTGTTCCACCGGGCCGTGATCCAGTCAGGCGGCCCGCGCCTGATGGAGGAAGCGACGATGGCATCGGCAGAACAGGTGGGCGCAGCCTTTGCCGAGAAGAAGGGGGTCGCCTCCGGCGCACCCGATGCGCTGGCCAGGCTGCGCGCCCTGCCAGCGGACACGATGATCGATGGGCTGAACCTGGCCACCTTGTCCGCGCCGGGACCGCGCACCTATAGCAGCCCGATCGCCGACGGGCGGATCGCGGTCGACGCGCTTGCCGCCTATCAGGCCGGCAAGTTTGCACGGGTGCCCGTGATGATCGGCGCGACCAGTAACGATATTGGCGGTCCGACCGGCACGATGGTGACCGGTGCGCGGTCCATGGCGCAGTTGTTCGCCAGCCAAAACCTGCCGACCTATTATTATCGCTTCTCCTATGTCGCGCAGTCGTTGCGCACCGCCGACACCAGGGGTGCAGGCCATGCGAGCGAAATCCCCTATTTCTTCGACACCGTCGGGATCAAATATGGCGATGCGACCACGGCTGGCGACCGTGCACTGGGCCGCTTGGCCAGCGGCTATCTGGTCAATTTCGTAAAAAGCGGCGACCCTAATGGGAAAGGCCTGCCCGCCTGGAAAGCCTATGCGCCTGCAACATCGACGCTGATGGACATCGGGACACAGGGCAGCGCAGCCATCGTTCCCGACCGTTGATCGGCTGAAAATTCAGCGTGTTATCAAGACTCGCACGACGTACTTTCGGAATCATCACACCGTGTTATCGGTTCCGATCCGTCGTGCGATCAGTTTTCGGACGTCGCTTGCGAATCGCAGGATTCCCGCCATGAATCGCTGTCTCGATGGGATGGTAATCAGTATAATCTCCTCATAAAAATCTCTAATGCGCGTTTGCCGCCAGAATTGCGTCATGGTTAGAGATCCAAGGGCTATCAGCTGGCGCCCATCCTTTCCCTCAGTTCATCGATCAACGGTTGTGCTTCGCGGTGACGCAGTGCAGCAAGGAAGCAATTCCTGCCCACCCTTCCGTCAGGTTTGACTTTCATGGCTAAATGAGCGCATTAAACGCTAACCATTTTACCGCCATGATTCGGCAATGAGGGGCGCTATGTCGTTTACCGTCAACACGCTGCGTAACGTCACCACTGCGTGCCAGCAAATGCGCGATCATATCAAGACGATCGTGTTCCGCCCTGACACGCGCAAGACGCTCGATATCACCTTCGGACCGACGGTTGCCGCCGAACTGATCGGCCGCACGCCCGAAGCATTGGCCAAAGCGGAATCCAAGGGGCGCCTGCCCCAGCCCAAGCAGCAGCCCAATGGCCGCCGCTATTACACGCTGGAAGACCTGACCCAGATCCGCGAGGCTTTGGGCATCCATGTCGGCAAGCAGCCGGACGAGGATGCGGTCGTCCTGGCGGTTCAGAATTTCAAGGGCGGCGTGGGCAAGAGCACCATTACCAAGCATCTGGCCGACTATCTGGCGCTGCATGGCTATCGCGTGCTGGTGATCGACTGCGATCCCCAGGCATCGACCACCACCATGTTCGATATCCAGCCCGAAACGCTGATCGACGATGATCAGACGCTGGGCACATTCCTGTCGCCGCGCAGCACCTTCAGCGATTTCGCCCAGACGATCCGCGACACGCCCTGGCCCACGATCAAGATCGTCCCGTCCAGCCTTGGCCTTCAGGACGCGGAATGGGATCTGACCTCTACCCTGCGCGAAGGCGGGCAGGCGGTGCGCGAAAGTCTTCAGGCACTGCGTATCGGCATATCCAGCGTGGCCAAGGATTTCGACGTGATCCTGCTCGATCCCCCGCCAGCCATGGGCTTTCTGGGTCTCAATGTGATGGCGGCCGCGACCGGCCTGCTCATCCCCGTACCCGCGCGCCAGCTCGATTATCTGTCCACCATCCATTTCATGGACACGATCGCGGACAATATCGAAATCCTCGAACAAAATGGCACGCCGGTCAATTATGGCTTCATCCGCGTCGTCTGTTCCACCTTTTCGCCCAGCAAGCCGGGTGAAAATGATATGTGGCGGATCATGCAGGCGACCTATGCGGGCCTGTTGCTGGGCCAACCGATCCTGGCTTCCGAAGAAATCAAGAATGCCACACAGGCCTTCCGCTCCATCTATGAATCCAAACCGTCGGCGTCGCATCAGACCTATATGCGGTGTCGCGACAATCTCGATGCCGTGTTCGGCGAGGTCGAACAACAGATCAGGCAGCAATGGGCATCGACCAGCCTGACCGGCGCTGCTGACGCTGGCGTGAGTGTCGCGGCATGAGCCGGCGCTCGCTGATCAGCGAGGCGCTTGCCTCCGTTCCCGCCGAACCCGTCGTGGCGCCTGATCCGGTTACGGGCGAAACCGCGGCGCCCGGCCGCGTCAATTTCACCAACAAGCGGTTGGAAGCTTTTGGCGAAGCCGCGCGGATCGTGAAACGGCCGACCATCCGGTTGAAGCCGGCGGAATGTTCGATCTGGCCCGGCAATGCGCGTGACTATTCGCTGCTGGACGAACATCGGCTGCGCAGCCTGATCGATTCCATCCTGGCCGAAGGCGGCAATCGTATTCCTGCGGTTGTGCGGCGTACGCCCAACGGCCCCCTGCCCTATGAACTGGTCACGGGAACCCGGCGTCACTGGGCGATCAGCTGGCTTAACGGCAACCATTATCCCGACATCGATCTGATCGCGATCATCGAGGATCTGGACGATGAGGCGGCCTTCCGTCTGGCCGATATCGAAAATCGCGAGCGGGAGGATATTTCCGATCTGGAGCGTGGCTTAAATTACAAGGCTGCGGTCGATCGCTTCTATGGCGGTGTGCAGTTGCGCATGGCCGAGCGGCTGAAAATCTCCAAGTCGCAATTGTCGCGTTATATTGCGTTGACCGACATCCCCCCCTTCCTCGTCAGCGCCTTCCATTCGCCCATGGATCTGCAGGCCAAATATGGTGAGAAGCTGCTGCCGCTGTTGCGCGATCCGGCAAGCCGGACGAAGCTGGAGGCGGCAGCTGACCAGATCGCATCGGAGCAGAGTTTCCGTCGTTCGGGTGACGAACAGCCCATTGCGGGCGCGGAGGTGATGAGCCGTCTGCTCAAGGCGATGACGGCCAAGGGGCGCGTGCAAAAGGCGGCGATTGCGGGCAGCAATGGCAAGCCGATCGGCGAGGTGCTGAAGGATCAGCAGAAGGTTCTGACGCTCACGCTCACCCCGTCGGACCTGTCGACCGATGCCATATTGGAAGCGTTGCGCCCGGTGATCGACGCGGCGCGTATTCGCACCGCAAAGCGGCGATAAACAGGCGCTTTGCAGGAACGAAAAGCTGAAAATAGAGGAATAAACCTTATATTTCAGTTTGTTATATCGATTTCCCCCCGGGGGGACAGCAAATGGGATGATGCAGGGTGGCGAATGAGGGCGAACTCAAGACGGCGCTGAAGGAGCGCAAGGTCCAGTTCGAAATGTTCTTCACCCTGCCGGATTTCAGCGACATCTCCCTGCGCGATTATCAGGAGACGATGCAGCGGCCGTTCTTCAGCCTGTCGAAGCGCAAGCGCGTCAAGCCGATCGATTATGTCAGTCCGGACAAGGCGGTCACCGTCCATGTTTCGCCCAATCCTACCTATGGAATGGCGACGATCTGGGACGCGGATATCATGATCTATCTGGCGTCACATCTTAACGAGCTGCGCGAGCGTGGCCTCAACGATCTCTCGCCCGTTATTCGCCTTCAGCCAGGCGATCTGCTCAAGCGCATTTGCTGGGGCACCAGCGGGCGGGCCTATGAGCGGCTGGTCAGCGCGCTCGACCGGCTGCAGGCGACGACGATCAAGACCAATATTCGCGCCAGCGCCAAGAGCCGGGAAACGACCTTCTCCTGGATCGACAGCTACACCCATCTGGTGGATGAGCGGACCCAGCGTTCGCTCGGCATGGAAATCACCCTCTCCAAATGGTTCTTCGACGGGGTTATGGACAAGCGCAATGTGCTGGCCATTTCACCGCTCTATTTCGAGATTACCAGCGGCCTTGGCAAATGGCTGTACCGCGCCTCGCGCAAACATGCGGGCGGCAACGGCGCGGAAGGCTTCGTCATCGGCTTCGAAACGCTCCATCAGAAGAGCGGTAGCGAGAGCAGCTATCCGGTATTCAAGCGCAAACTGCTCGACCTTGCCAAGGCGAATGAATTGCCGGACATCAGCCTTGAGGTCGTCAATCCCGATAGCACGAAGCCCAAGATGCGGATGGTCATGCGTCGGCACATGGCCGAACGCGCGCGATCTGTCCGGGCGAACCCCCTCCCCTCCTCTGTCACGCCAGCAGAGGATGACGAGCAGGCGATGATCGATCCGCGGCAGGCCATGACGCTGATCGCGCAAGCGGCCGGCGGGTTGCGAAGCCCGGGTGCGGACAGAAGCAAGGCCAAACCGGTCCCCCTATCTGGCGGGCGGGCGCGCGATATATTGGACGCCCACGTTCATGACGCGATCCGCAGCGACTTTCCCGGCTGGGACTATGATGAACTGATGCGTAGGTTCGATGCCTTTCTGGGCGCCAATCCGCATGAGTTGCCGCGCAACTATTCCAAGCGCTTCTATGGCTTCGTGAAGGAACATCACCGCCGCAACAAATATAAGTTGCGGCCCTGAATTCTTCATTCGACGTGTTTTTAGAATCACGTCATCATTGACGCCCGACGATGGCAGCGGTCGCGGATGAGCCCTGCGCAATATCACGACATCAATGGATAGCGACGCAAATCCGTCCTTCTCAGCCCCTCGACCGATGAGGTCGTCACCTGCCGATCTGTAACCGCGGCGATGTTGCGGTCTGAATGAGGTGATTCTGAAAACACGATGCTTAGCAACCTGACACGTCGCTGAGCCTCCTCCGCACGCAAGGCCGAGTCAGATAGCTGCTGTTTCCGGACATTCATCGCATTGACACGCTCCGCCTGCTCAGGCCCGGTTACAGCAAGCGGCCGCTGAACGTGTTTTCGAACAGATCGCAAGAAACGGTGTTGCCCTCTGTTACGCAACTTCGAAACATGTTGGATGGGAGGGAGTCCCGAAGTGAAGTGACGGCCGGTGCGGCCCCCCTCCCCCTATTCCCAGCTGACGCAAGCGGGAAAACCGCGTCCCATTAGCGCATGCGTCGTCTTTTTGGCAAAGGCTCAAAATATGCGGCGGTCGCGAACTGAATCCGACGTGCGGAATAGAACAAAAGTGGGAAATGCCATGAGGCGGCCTGAGGGGCCCGTAGGACACCGAAGGGCCTTCCAGATCATACGGCCTATCTGAGCCTCGAAAAGGCGCTCAGCGAGCTTCTGGCGAGGCCGATTTTTTCATGCCTCCGACCAAAAATCATGCATTTGGGGATCGGTAAGCGGATCTGAGATGCTCGATGTAGACGGCAGGTTGCTTACCGGGATGCTGTAGGTGCGGTAGCTGGCTTGGCCAGAGCGCTCCACAAGCAGCCCGGCTTCGGTCGCGATGGTCAGCAATTTGATCGCGCCGGCAGAGGTGATGTCAAGTCGATCGGCAACGAGCCGGCTGCCGATATGAGGATGCGCCATGGCCAGCATCACGACTTCTTTCAGTCGGCCCGGACGACGACGGTTGGCAATGTGCGCGGCGGTGCGATGGGCATAGCTGCGCAGTCGCAGTTCCTGATCGAGCAGGTGCCGCGCGCCATCCGCAATCGCTCGCAGCCATAGCCGATCGTACCGATCAGGATCGGCAATTTTCCAAGCCGTGCCGTTCAACTGGAAACCCAGGGCCACGAGTCCGCCTGACGAAACATCGAACCGGCCCGGTCCGAAACGGTCACCGATCAGAAAACTGGCAACTGCATCACCGCGACCGATCGGCGTACGCGACCACCAGGATTGGGCGAGACGTGCACCATAGAGCAGGGGCGGGGAGGGGGGCAGCGTTGCCACGGCCTTCTGCCACGCTTCCACCCGTATCCGGATGTCGGACAGCGGCAGGGCAGGGGCCGCCCAAGGCGTAGCTGCAACGGTGGCATCCTCCACCCCCAGCCAGTCGAGCAAGCCTGCGCTGTCGCTTCTTATCATATCCAGTGTCACAGGCGCCCCGATCGCTCTGCGCCAATGGGTGAGGTCGAAATCCGCCCCGCTTACATGCCCGCGCCCGTCGACCGTAAAGGCGTCCGCGTCGATCGCGGTGGCATCGATCCATGCAAGGGACTGGCGTTCGGTGATGAAGCGTCGTATCCCCCAGGGACGACGTACCGGGCTGAGCCTTTGCCGTTCCTCGATACGCGCAAGCAGGGATTGGGCGTCGGCATAGGCGACCAGCAACGTGTTATCATTCATACCACGTTCGATATCCGACGGATTTTCGTTGAGATCGAACAATTCAAGTCCTGAGAAATATCGCTATTTATCAATAATATCATCACTGATATTCAACGATAAATGCGTTTTAGATAGTCATCTTGTACAGCGAATTTCAACGACCGCCAATCCCTCCCTCTTTCGTGCGGATTGGCGAGGGTCACAGAGGCGATTATGCCTAGGCCATGTCCATCACCATCCTCCTGGCCATCCTCTATGCCGCGCTGTTGTTCGGCGGCGCAGCTTTTGTCCATCGCTATCGCACACGGCTCAGCGGCTCACGCTGGCGCATTCATGCCTATGGGCTGGCCCTCGCGGTCTACTGTACCAGCTGGACCTATTTCGGTGCGGTCGGCAGCGCTGCGACGGGCGGGTGGGACTATCTGCCCATCTATCTGGGGCCAGCGCTGCTGATGGCGCTGGGCGGGGGCTTCCTGCGCCGCCTGCATGTCGAGGTACATCGCGACGGCGCGACCTCCATATCCGACTTTATCGGCTCCCGCTTCGGCAAGAGCCGGGTGATGGCCGCGCTGGTGACGATCATCCTGCTGTTCGGCACCATCCCCTATGTCGCGTTGCAACTGCGGTCGGTCGCCTTCAGCTTCGCGCTGGTGTCGCGCACGCCCGAAAGCACGATGCCGTTGATCGGCGCATCGGCCGCGCTGGCGCTGTTCGCCCTGCTGTTCGGCGCGCGCCGTTATCAGGTAGCCGGCCAGAATGAAGCGATCCTGTTCGCGGTGGCCGGCGAATCCGTGCTGAAGCTTGCGGCGTTGCTGCCCGTGGCGGGGCTGGCCGGCTGGCTGCTCTGGACCATGCCCACGGCGCAGATCGCGGAGGGGGTGGCGGCTTTCCGCAGCGCCTTCGCACCGGCGAGGCTGGGTGGCGACTTCCTGGTCACCACGCTCCTGTCGATGCTGACCATCCTTTGCTTGCCGCGTCATTTCTTCGTCAGCGTCATGGAAGCGCGTGGGCCGGATGACATCATGCGCGCACGATGGGGCTTCATCGCCTATCTGCTGGTGACCGTGCTGGCGGTGCCGCCAATCGCGGCTGCAGGGCTGGCCCTGTTGGGGGAGGGAGCGGCGCCCGACCTGTTCGTCCTCAGCCTGCCACAGCATTTCGGCTTCGATGCGCTGGCGCTACTCGTCTTTTTCGGTGGCTTGTCGGCGGCGATGGCGATGGTGGTGACGGAAATCGTCGCCATCTCCAGCATGATCTCCAACGATCTGTTTGCACCCATATTGCTGCGTCGATCCGATGCCGGCAGCCATATGGGCGAACGGCTGCTGTGGGTGCGGCGCATCGCCATCATCGGCCTGATCGCGGCGGCCACCGTCTATGCGATGGCTACGCCGCTGACGACCGGGCTGGCCTCGGTCGGCCTGATCGCCTTCGTCGCCATTGCCCAATGCGCGCCGGCACTGATCTGCGCGGTATATCGGCCGCATAATGATCCGGTCGCGGGCGGGGCGGGGCTGCTCACCGGCTTTGCCATCTGGATGCTGGCGCTATTCCTGCCTTCGGTAGATCTGCTGCCCGATTGGATCGCGCGCTGGACGGACGGCAATGTGGTGACGCTGGGCACGATCGCCAGCCTGGGCGGCAATATGCTCGCAACCCTGCTGGTGTCGGTCCGCGTGGTCGGCACGGCCGGACTGGTGCGTCAGCGCGGGATCGCCCCGATCGGTACGATGGCGGCGCTGGGCGATCTGGTCACCCGCTTCGTCGGCGTAGATGCCGCGGCAGAGGCCTTCGGCGCGGAAGAGCCTTCGGACCGGCCGATCGACCAGGGCAGCGCCCGCACGGCCGAACGGCTGATCGGCAGCGTGGTGGGCGCATCCTCCGCGCGCGCGATCATGGCGTCTGCCATTTCCGGGCAGGGCATGGGCTTTGCCGAGGTCGCGCAGATGCTGGATGCGTCGGGCCAGTCGCTCCATTTCTCCCAGGGGCTGTTGGCAGCGACGTTGGAGAATATCGATGTCGGCGTCAGCGTGATCGACCGCGACCTGCGGCTGATCGCCTGGAACAGCCGCTATCTCGACCTGTTCCGCTATCCGCCCGGTCTGGTCCGGGTGGGCGTGCCGATCGCCGATTTGATCCGCTTCAATGCCGAGCGTGGCGATTGTGGCCCTGGCGAAGTGGACGACCATGTCGCCCGGCGCCTGGGCCATATGCGCAGCCGCAAGCCGCATAGTTTCGAACGCTATCGGCCCGACGGACGTGTTATCAAGACGGTGGGCGGGGCGATGCCCGATGGCGGTTATGTGATGAGCTTTACCGACATCACGATCGAGGCGCAGGCGCGCGCCGCGACCGAAACCGCCCGGCGCGACCTGGAGCAGGCGGTGGCGCAACGCACGGCGGAATTGTCGCAGGTCAATGCGAAGCTGGCCGCGGCGATGGCGGACAAGACGCGCTTCCTGGCGGCGGCCAGCCATGATCTGTTGCAACCGCTCCACGCGGCCATGCTCTTTTCTGCTGCGCTACGCAGGCGGCTGGAGGAGCCGGAGCGGGCGATGCTGGCGCGGCTGGACCGCTCGATCGAGGGGGCCAATGATCTGCTCGGCGCGCTGCTCGACATATCCCGGCTGGATGCCGGCGGGGTGACACCGCAGCCGAGCCGTTTTGCGGCGAGGGCGATGCTGGTCGATCTGACCGAGAGCCTGGCGCCGTTGGCAGCGGAGAAGGGGTTGTCGCTGCGCGTCGGGGCAGGGGATGGCTGGGTCGAGACGGACCGGTCGCTGTTACGGTCGATCGTTCAGAATTTCCTGTCCAATGCGATCCGTTATACCGAGCGCGGCGGGATCATCGTGGCAGCCCGGCGGCGCGGACAGGGACTGCGGATCGAGGTGCGCGACAGCGGCATCGGCATCGCCCCCGATAAGCTGGATATCATTTTCCGAGAATTTGAACGGCTCGGGCAGGGGAGCGAAAATGGTATCGGCCTGGGGCTGGCGATCGTGGAACGCTCCGCCGCGCTGATCGGCGCGAAGGTGGATGTATGGTCGCAGCAGGGGCGGGGAAGTTGCTTTGCCATCAACCTGCCCTGTGTGCCCGCCGATCCGGGCGAGGCTACGCATGCGGGTAGCCTCGCATTGGCGGCGCCCGGCTTGCGGCTGCTGGTGGTCGATGATGACGGCGCCAACCGCGCGGCGATGCGGGCGGTGCTGGAGGCGTTGGGCAATGACTGCGTCGTGGCGGCGAGCGAAAGGGAAGCGCTGGCTGCCGACGGGCCGTTCGACGGGGCTTTGGTCGATTTCGCGCTGGGGGCTGAGCGGGACGGCATCGACTTGATCGACGCGTTGCATGCACGTTGGCCCGGCCTGCCTGTGGCATTGGTGACGGCGGAACGTGGCGTGTCGATGCTGGAGCGGACGAAGAAGCGAAATGTCGCGATATTGGCCAAGCCGCTAAGCGGCCCGATATTGGAGCAATGGATAGTCAATATGGATCGTTGATCGCTGAAAATGAACCATATAGGTTCAAGTTGTCACCGATCCGCGCCCAGCCCGAGCGCGCGCGCGGCCAGTGCTGCCTGCGTGCGGTTCTGTACGCCCAGCTTCGCCAGCACAGTCGTCATGTGCGACTTGATGGTCGATTCCGCCACGCCCAATTCATAGGCGATCTGCTTGTTCAACTGACCATCCAGCACGCCCAGCAGAACGCGCAACTGCGTGGGTGTGAGCGATGCGACCTTATGCGCCATATCATCGATATCGCCGGCGGGCACGGCCACCGGGGCAGGGCTGTTGCCCTCCAGCGCAGCGGCGATCGCCTGTTCGATCACGGACAGATCCTGATCCTTGCCGATGAAGCCGACCGCGCCATAGCGGCGGGCTTCGGGGGAAGCGACCTGCGCCTCCGCACTGGAAATGACGAGGATGGGGACGGAGGGGCGCTCGGCATGGAGCAGGGCGACGCCCGAAAAGCCAGCCGATCCGGGCATTTTGAGGTCCAGCAGGATGAGGAGAAGATCGCTGGTCGCGTTGGCGATCTCCACGGCGCGATCGAGGGTCGATGCTTCTGCGACACGCGCCTGCGGGGCGACCGCCTCCACCGCCATGACCAGCGCCTGACGAAACAGCGGATGATCGTCCGCCACCAATATGGTGCCCAATGTCGCAGGCGTCGTCGTCAGCGTCGCTTTCCTCTCCGGGGCCGATACGGCCGGTCTTTCACCGGTCCGGGATAGGGACTTGCCCCGACAGGGGGCAAGCCCTTTATGGTTATTTTCCGTTGCTCAAACGGTCTGTCAGGCGTGCGCCAACTGGCTGTCGGCGATCAGTCTTTCGACCACCGACGGATCAGCTAGCGTCGAAATATCGCCCAATGCGCCGGTTTCGCCCTCCGCGATCTTGCGCAGGATGCGGCGCATGATCTTGCCCGACCGGGTCTTGGGCAGGCCGGGCGCGAACTGGATGATGTCGGGCGTCGCGATCGGCCCGATTTCGTTGCGCACCCAGGCGACGAGCAGCTTGCGCAACGCGTCCGACGGCTCTTCGTTCGCGTTCAGCGTCACATAGGCATAGATGCCCTGACCCTTGATCGCATGGGGCATGCCGACGACGGCGGCTTCGGCGACCTTGGCATGGGCGACCAGCGCACTTTCGATTTCCGCCGTGCCCATGCGGTGCCCGGACACGTTGATGACGTCGTCCACGCGCCCGGTGATCCAATAATAGCCATCCTCGTCGCGGCGGGCGCCGTCGCCGGTGAAATAGCGGCCGGGATAGGTCGTGAAATAGGTCTGGAAGAAGCGCTCATGGTCGCCATAGACGGTGCGCATCTGCCCCGGCCAGCTTTTGGCGATGCACAAATTGCCCTCGGTCGCGCCGTCCAGCGCCTTGCCCTCCGCATCGACCAGCAGGGGATGAACGCCGAACAGCGGCTTTGTGGCGGAGCCGGGTTTCAGGTCGGTGGCGCCGGGCAGGGGGGCGATCAATATCCCGCCGGTTTCCGTCTGCCACCATGTGTCTACGATCGGGCAACGCCCTTCGCCCACGATGCGGTGATACCATTCCCAGGCTTCGGGATTGATCGGTTCGCCCACGCTGCCCAATATGCGCAGCGACGTGCGGCTGGCGGCCTGCACATAGGCGTCGCCTTCGCGCATCAGCGCGCGCAGCGCCGTGGGCGCGGTGTAGAAGATCGACACCTGCCACTTGTCGCATATCTGCCAGAAGCGGCTATGGTCGGGATAGTTGGGGACGCCTTCGAACATCAAGCTGGTCGCGCCATTGGCCAGCGGGCCATAGACGACATAGCTGTGGCCCGTGACCCAGCCGATGTCGGCGGTACACCAATAGACCTCGCCGGGGCGGTAATCGAACACATGCTCATGCGTCATCGACGCCCAGAGCAGATAGCCGCCGGTCGAATGCAGCACGCCCTTGGGCGTGCCGGTGGAGCCGGAGGTGTAGAGGATGAAGAGCGGGTCTTCTGCGCCCATCGCCTCGGGCGCATAGTCGGTGGCAGCGGCATCGCGGGCGGGGCCGTAGAACAGGTCGCGGCCGTCTTGCATCGGTACGTTCGCGCCGGTGCGCTGGACGACGATGACCTTTTCTACCGAGGTACAATGGGCGATGGCGGCATCGACATTGGCCTTGAGCGCGACCTTCTTCCCGCCGCGCAGCCCTTCGTCGGCGGTGATGACGATGCGGGAGTCGCAATCGCGGATGCGGCTGGCCAGACTGTCGGGCGAGAAGCCGGCAAAGACGATCGAATGAACCGCGCCGATCCGGGTACAGGCCAGCATGGCGAAGGCGGCCTCCGGAATCATCGGCAGATAGAGCGTGACGCGATCGCCGCGTTGCACGCCCTGACTTTTGAGCACATTGGCGAAGCGGCAGACTTCCTCATGCAGCTGCGCGTAGGTGATGATGCGGCTTTCGGAAGGATCGTCCCCTTCCCAGATGATCGCGGGCTGTTCGCCACGCCCGGCCAGATGGCGGTCGATGCAGTTGGCGCTGACGTTCAGCTGTCCGTCGGCAAACCAGCTGATGCCGAAATCGGCCTCATCGAAGCTGCTTTCATTGACCTTGGTGAAAGGGGTAATCCAGTCCAGCCGCTGGGCCTGCTCGCGCCAGAAGGCATCGGGGTCGGACGCGGCCATCGCGTGCATGTCGGCGGCGGTGGTGGCGGTGATGCGGGCGTCGGCAGCCAGGGCGGCAGGAACGGGGTATAGCGCTTCGCTCATATATCGAGAACCTCTCCAGCTCTTTGCCTCAGCCTAACGCAGCGCCCGGCGCCCGCCATCCTCGACCAAAGTCGAGGGTCTTTGGCACCATGGTCCGCCTTCTCTCCACCCCCGCTTCCTCCGCATGATGGCGACACAGGCCGGACTTGCCACCAACCCCGCACAGACGGGATCGTCCGGCACGGAGAGGCATGATGACATTAGCGACGTCGGCAAGTTGGCCGACTTATCGAAACTGGCGAAATAGCGCCGCGATAGGCGCTCTGACGGCGGCCATTTTTGCCGGGCCGGCCGTCCGCGCCCAGACTCCGCGCGAGGCGGAACTCGAAGCGCGCCTCAACCAGTTGGAAGCGGCGGTGACGGCGCTCAAGGGCGAGTTGCAGGCGGCCCGCACAGACCAGCAGGCCGACCGGCAGGCGTCGGCGCAGATTGCCCGAAAGGCCGACGATCGCGTTGCCGCGCTGGAAAACAAGCCAGCGGCGGAAGGCTTCCAGATTGGCGGCACCAGCTTCAAGATCGGTGGATTCGTCAAGATGGTGGGCAGTGCGACCCGCTATGATGATGGCGAAATGCCGGGCGGCGCGCTGGGCAAGGAATTCTACCTGCCGCAGCAGATTCCGGTCGGTGGCCGCAGCAGCCACGACGTGATCGGCCATGCCCGGCAGAGCCGACTGTCTTTCGAGACGGAAACGCCGGTGGGCGCCAAGACGCTCAAAAGCCATATCGAGTTCGACTTCGGGCTGGCGACCGCCCCGGCCGGGGCGCAGCGCGCGACCAATCCCTATACGCCGACGCTGCGCCGTGCCTATTTCACCTATGGCAACTGGCTGCTGGGGCAGGAATGGACGACGTTCCAGAGTCCCAGCCTGCTGCCCGAAACCACCGATTTTGTCGGACCGATGGAGGGCACCGTTTTCGTGCGCCAGTTGATCGCGCAATATCGTCAGCCATTGGGCGACAATCTGTCGCTCTATCTGGCGGCGGAAAACCCACAGACGGAGACGGTGACGCCGGCTGCTGCGGCGCTGGTCGACCGTGACAATGACCGGATGCCCGATCTGGTGGCCAAGCTGGCGTATAAGAGCAAGGCGCTGGAATGGCATGTCGCCGGGCTGATGCGAATGCTTTCGGTGAATCGTGAGGAACAGGGCGGCGCGCAGGGCGATACGGCCATGGGCTGGGGCGTCAGCGGCGGCGCGCGCGTCGCCTTCGGGCCGCAGGGGCGGCATGATGTGCGCCTGCTCGCCACCTATGGTCGCGGCATCGGCCGCTATCTGGGGCTGGGCGCGGTGGCCGACGTCGTGGACGATCCGGCTCGGGCGCAGCGGCTGGGGCTGGTCAGCAATCTGTCGGGCTATGCCGCGGTGAAGCTGGGCTGGACCGACAGCCTGCGCTCCACCTTCATGGCGGGCTATCACCGCGCTTATTATCCATCGGATTTCATCGTGCCGGGGCTGGCGGACAAGGCGGCCTATAGTCTGGCGGGCAACATCTTCTGGTCCCCGGTCGAACATCTCGACCTCGGCATCGAATATCGTCATGCTCAACGGAACGTCGTCAGTGGCCTCAAGGGCCAGATGGACCGGCTTGAGATGGCGGCCAAATATACATTCTGACTTGGGTTCACGCGATTCCACCCGACTGGCAATCGCACTTGAAAGGAGAGGGGCTTATGGCGACGACCTATGACGACGGCCAGCCGAAACAGCATGCGGCGACGCAGAACGAGAAACTCGTCATCGCCGCGTCCTCATTGGGGACGGTGTTCGAATGGTATGATTTCTATCTTTACGGGCTGCTGGCCACCTATATCAGCGCCCAGTTCTTTTCGGGCGTGAACGAGACGACCGGCTTCATCTTCGCGCTGGCGGCATTCGCGGCGGGCTTTGCGGTACGGCCCTTCGGCGCGCTGGTGTTCGGGCGGATCGGCGATCTGGTCGGGCGCAAGAACACTTTCCTCGTCACCATGGGAATCATGGGCCTGTCGACCTTTGCCGTCGGCCTGTTGCCCAGCTACGCCAGCATCGGCGTGGCGGCGCCCATCATCCTGCTGATCATGCGATTGGCGCAAGGGCTGGCGCTGGGCGGCGAATATGGTGGGGCTGCCACCTATGTCGCCGAACATGCGCCTGAGGGGAAACGCGGCCTTTATACCAGCTGGATTCAGACCACCGCGACCTTCGGCCTGTTCGCGGCGCTGCTGGTGGTGATCGGTTTCCGTTTCGCGTTGGGTGAGGAAGCGTTCGCGGCTTGGGGCTGGCGCCTGCCCTTCCTGATTTCGATTCTGCTGCTGGGCGTGTCGATGTGGATACGCCTGCAACTCAACGAAAGCCCCGTCTTTCAGAAGATGAAGGATGAGGGCAAGACGTCCAAGGCGCCGCTGACCGAGGCGTTCGGCCAATGGGGCAATCTGCGCTGGGTCATCATCGCGCTACTGGGTGCTGTCGCGGGGCAGGCGGTGGTCTGGTATGCGGGGCAATTCTACGCGCTCTTCTTCCTGGAAAAGACGCTGAAGGTCGATGGCGCGACCGCCAATATCCTGATCGCCATCGCGCTGGCGCTGGCCACGCCCTTCTTCGTCTTCTTCGGCTGGTTGTCGGACAAGATCGGGCGAAAGCCGATCATATTGGGCGGCTGCGCACTGGCGGCGATCACCTATTTCCCGCTGTTCGGCGCGCTGACCCATGCCGCCAATCCCGCGCTGGCGGCGGCGCAGGCGTCCGCCCCCATCACCGTCGTCGCCAACAGCAAGGAATGTTCGTTCCAGTTCGACCCCGTGGGCAAGAACAAGTTCGACACGTCGAGCTGCGACATCGCAAAGACCTATCTGGCCAAGGCCAGCGCCAGCTATGACAATGTCGAAGCGCCGGCTGGCAGCGCCGCCATCGTGAAGATCGGTGCGGTCAGCTTTACCGCGCCCGATCCCGCCACGCTGGCGGGCGATGACAAGAAGGCGGCCATTACCGCGTTTCAGGACGATCTGAAGGCGGGCCTTGCCACGGCGGGCTATCCGGCCAAGGCGGACACGGCGCAGATCAACAAGGTGGCGGTGGTCGCCATATTGTGGGCGCTCGCGATGCTGGTGACGATGGTCTACGGCCCGATCGCGGCGATGCTGGTCGAACTTTTCCCCAGTCGCATCCGCTACACGTCGATGTCGCTGCCCTATCATATCGGCAATGGCTGGTTCGGCGGCTTCCTGCCGACCACGGCCTTCGCCATGGTCGCGGCGACCGGAGATATCTATTACGGCCTGTGGTATCCGGTGGTGGTTGCCGCATTGACCGTGGTGGTCGGGCTGCTGTTCCTGCCGGAGACGTTCCGCCGAAATATCGAAGACTGAGACAGCGAGTTGTACAGGTGAAATCGTAGAGAGGCGGCGCCAGTGGGTGCCGCCTTTTCATTTGGTGTGGAATTTATCCGCAAAAGCGGTATTTTTTACCAAATAGTGGAATAATATTTTTCGACATTATCGATCCAATTTTTGAAAAGCCCGATTTTCCGCGCTTTTCGCGAATTGGCACGGCCCCTGCAATGTACCCGGCATGATCCACAACGGATCGCCAGAGAGATTTCAGGGAAGGACCATCATCATGAAGACCATCGCATTTGCCGCCGCCATCCTCGTCGCCACCGTCGCCGTTTCGGCAGCCGCCACCCCCGCTTTCGCGCAGCCGCAGGGCCGTTTCGGCGATGCCAAGGTGACCTATCAGGCGAAAACCGACCGCTATTGCTTCCGCGAAACCCGCATCGCGTCGCGCACGCCGTCCGTCCAGTGCCGGACCAAGGCGGACTGGGCACAGGCTGGCCTGACCATCAGCCGCAAGGCGTCGCTGCAGTTGGCCCAGCGCTGATCGGCTCGCCGCCATTGCCCCGGCAGCGCGCCGGGGCAGGGCAGAGACTTATCGGTCCCAGGGGAATGCCAAGGTCGGCCGGTTGGCATAGCGGGTCATCGCCAAAACCAACCGCGCGCCGCAACCCGGCTCCAGTCGAAGCGTGATATCGCGCCCGCCCACGGCCATGTTGCGACCATCCACCATCACGCCGTCGATCCGATGTTCGGCATAGGCGCCGCCCTGTATCGTCACGGTGCGCGCCTGGCGGCCCAGATTGACCATCGTAACCTCCGTTTCCCGATCCGCCAGCCGGTGGACCAGCGCGCCTACATCGGCCGGCACGCCGGCGCGCCTTGCGACCGGATCGAAATAGCGAAGGCGGCAATGGAGCGGTACGCCCCCTTGCGGCGGGGATGTTTTCGACCAGGGCGGCCGGGCGATATGCAGCCCGCCCGTCATCAACTGCACCAAGCTTTTGACGCTGGCCGGGTTGATGCCGATCGGCCAGTCCGCCAGTCGCGTCTGCGGCGTGGTATCGTCCTGCTCTCGCGCCGTCACCCGCTGCGCCACCCGCGCCAGATCGGCGGTCAGCGCCTGAACGGGATAATCGCCATTGCGCCCCTCTAGAAAGGCGATCCACGGATCGTCGCCCGCTGCCGCGCGATCGTCCGCGCGCTGCGACATATACCAGATTTCAAAGCCGTTGGTCCGATAGGGGCCGGGCTTCCACCCATACCAGCCCTGCGCATCATGCATGGTGGGCGCGGACAGGGTGCCGTCGATAGTGCGCGCGGCATCGTTGATCCGCGCCGTCTGCCGTCGCCACAAGTCGATATAGGCCATGTCCCCGCTCATCAGCAGCGCGCCCATGAAAGCGGTGATCGATCGGGGCACGCGATTGCGATCCTCTCGCATGCCGGTCTGCGGCACGATGGGTGAAAAGCCCCAGCCATAGACGCCCTGCCACCAATCGTCGCCCACCTTGCCGTCGGAGCGCACCCGGCTGGGCAGTAGGCCACCATTCTTCGCTGCCCGCTCCGCCCAGGCGGCCAGATAGTCGAGCGCCCATGTGCGGAACCGCTCCCCACCGCCCAGCGCATAGGCGTTCAGGCCGAGCGTGGTCGCCTGCAAATTCAATGGATTGTCGCCGACCACATCGCCATATTCGGCATAATGGTCGAGCGTCTGTTGATAGCTCGTCTCGCCATGTTCCATGTGGAAGGGCGTGGGATCGAACGGATCCCCGGCCCAGTCGAGCGGTGTGGCCTGGCGCAGCATCGGCCCGCGACTGCCGTTCAGCAGGCTGCGGATGATGCGGCGATCCGGGTCGTAATTGGGCGCCGTCGAATCACGGCCGGTGTAGAAATCGGCATAGCGCCGCGTGCGCGCCAGCAATGCCGGATCGCGCGGGCTGGACAGCCCCATGAGGTTGAAGCTGGTCAGCCCCTCCGCATTATGCTGCCAATCCATCTGCACGGGAAATTCGCGGAAATACATGCCGGCACGCGCGATCGGCACATCGGTCGTGCGGGCGGCGGCGAACTGGCGCAGATGCCCCTCCCAGAAACGGGCGGCCAGCGTCCTGATCCGGTCGCTGCCGCCCAGCGCATGCAGCAGATACCAGTCGTTGGTCGCCTCCGCCGCGTCATCCGGCCCGTCATTGGCGCCCCAGCGCTCGAACACCTTGAGTCGATCGCGCCGGTCGACATAGGCGGCATAGAATGTTTCGCAGGCGACCGCATTGGCGTCCAGCAACTGGCGCTGCATCCTCGCCCAATCGGGCGCGGCCATCGGCTTGTCCAACGACAGGCTGGCTTTTGCGGCCTTTGCCTGCGCGGGGAGGGCGAGCGCTGCTGCACCGCCCAGAAAGGCGCGCCTGTCTACCCGCATAAAGTCGACCCGCATCAGGCCAGCTCCAGCCGGCGGATCGGCCCCACGATCACGGTGAAGGCGAATATGGTGAGCAGGCAGTGGGCGCCCACGAATACCAGCGCCAGATCGAACGAGCCGGTCGCCGCGACGATATAGCCCACGACGATCGGCGTCACGATGCCGGCCATGTTGCCGAACATGTTGAACACCCCGCCCGAAAGGCCGGCCAATTGCTTGGGCGCTACGTCGGCCATCACCGCCCAGCCGAGCGAGGCGATCCCCTTGCCGAAGAAGGCGATCGCCATCAGCGTCACGACCAGCCATTCCGCATCGGCCCACACGCAGGCGATGATGAGCGTTGCCAGCAGCATGCCGACGACCAGCGGACCTTTTCTTGCCAGGTCCAGTGAACCGGTGCGTCGCAGGATGAGGTCGGACGCGAAACCGCCCACCAGCCCGCCGGCAAAGCCGCACAGCGCCGGGGCCGCAGCGGCAAAGCCCGCTTCCATGATGTTGAGGCCGCGTTCCTTGACCAGATAGATGGGAAACCAGGTGACGAAGAAATAGGTCAGCACGTTGATGCAATATTGGCCGAGATAAATGCCCAGCATCATCCGGTTGGCCAGCAATTGGCGCACATTGACCCAGGTGAAGGTGGGCGAGCGGCCGGCGGCGCCGCCCGCTTCCTCCATATGGATAAGGCCGCCGCCCGCCTCGATATGCGCCAGTTCGGCGGCGTTGATGGCAGGATGGCGGGCCGGGCTGTGGATGAAGCGCAGGAACATGGCGGTGGCCACCAGCCCCAGCGCGCCCATCACCCAGAAGACCGATCGCCAGCCGAAATCATGGACCAGCCAGCCCATCAGCGGGGCGAAGGCGACCAGCGAGAAATATTGCGCGCTGTTGAAGATGGCCGAGGCCGTACCGCGTTCCGCGCCGGGGAACCAGGCGGCGACCAGTCGGGCATTGCCGGGAAAGGACGGGGCCTCGGCCGCGCCGACCAGAAAGCGCAACACGAACAGGCTGGCCACCACCGGCAGGCCCATGATCAGGCCCACCGTCCCCTGTATGGCGGTGAAGATCGACCAGATGGCGATCGCCCCGGCGTAGATTTTCTTGGTCCCGAACCGGTCGAGCAGCGCGCCGCCCGGTATCTGCGCCAGCACATAGGCCCAGGCGAAGGCGGACAGGATGAAGCCGGTCTGCACCGGCGACAGTCCCAGTTCGCCGCTGGCCGCATTGCCCGCGATGGAGAAGGTTGCGCGATCGGCATAGTTGATCGAGGTGATCAGGAAGATCAGCGCGATGATCCTGTATCGCACATAAGTGGGACGGGCGGCGATAGGAACGGCCTGCGACAAATCTGCTCTCCTGATGGCGCCGCCCATCTGTCGGGGCGGTCGGAGGATGGGGAAGAGGCAGGCTAGCCGGATGGACGGCGATCGTCCAAGTCCAAAAGCGGCATGATCCAGCCATATCTTGGCATGATTGCGGCCATGCAACCGGTGTCCATTGCGGATCGGTGCAAGCTGTGCATCGATCCATGCCGGATTGAGATTGGCATTTTCCGCTGTCGCGGCAGTATCCAGACAGAACCGATCCGGTGCCATAGCCCGGACAATTAGGATGAGGGGAGTGAGAAAGGCCATGAACGGCACCACCAACCGCTGCAAGGCGATTTTGAGCCTGACGACCGCGATCGCGACGATCGCTCTGGCGCCGCATGGACTGGCGCAGGCCGACCCGGTTTCGCCGCAGGCCGATGCGCCGGTCGCCGATATCGTCGTCACCGGCTTTCGCGCCAGCCTGAACAATGCGCTGGCGATCAAGCGCAACGAAACCGCCACGGTCGATGCGATCAAGGCGGAGGATATCGCCGAATTTCCCGACCTAAACCTGGCCGAATCCTTGCAGCGCATCCCCGGCGTCGCGATCAGCCGCGTCAACGGGGAAGGGCGCAACATCTCCGTCCGCGGCCTTGGCCCCGAATATACCCGCGTCCGCATCAACGGCATGGAAGCGATCGGCACCAGCGGCGGCACCGACAATTCAGGTGGCGTGAACCGGGGTCGCGGCTTCGACTTCAACATCTTCTCGTCCGACCTGTTCAGCAACCTGTCGGTGCGCAAGACCGCGACGGCCGATGTGGAGGAAGGGTCGCTGGGCGGCACGGTCGATCTTCAGACGTCGCGCCCGCTCGACTATCGCAAGCCCACGGCGGTCCTCTCCGCCGCCGCCAGCTATAATGATCTGCGTCAGAAGACGACGCCGCGCCTGTCCGGTCTGGTCGCTACCCAGACGGACGACGGGCGTTTCGGCGTACTGCTGTCGGTCGCCTATGAAGAGCGGCGGATCAAGGAAGAAGGCGCCAACATCACCCGCTGGAGCTATGGCGGATTCAATAACGGGTTCAATGCCGCTTCGACCCTGCCGGGCTATACGATCGGGCAGATCAACAATAATAATCCCGATACCGCGCTGTATCACCCGCGTATTCCGGGACTGGTCAGCTATGACATTTCCCAGAAGCGCCTCGGCGCGGCGGGATCGGTCCAGTTCAAGCCGACCGACCGCACGCTGATTTCGATCGACGGCCTCTATTCGCGCCTGGACGGCACCCGCAAGGAAGCGCAGCTACAGGCGATCAGCTTCAGCCGATCGGGCACAGGCAAGCCGCAGACGATCATTCGCGACGGCGTGGTGGACGACAACAACAATATCGTCAGCGGCCGGTTCGACAATGTCGATCTACGCTCCCAGGCGCGCTATGACGTGCTGAAGACCGAATTCTACCAGTTTACAGGGTCTATCGACCACCAGTTTACCGACCGGCTGAAACTCTTCGCCATGGGTGGCTATGCCAGTTCGGAATTCACCAATCCCATCCAGACCACGGTGACGATCGACGCGATCAACACCGGCAATTTCCAATATGATTTCTCGACCCGCTTCCCGAATATCCAGCCGGGCGTGGACGTCGCCAATCCCGCGACATGGAGCTTCATCAACGGCACGTCGGAAGTGCGCATCCGGCCCCAGAGTGTCAGCAACGCCTTCACCACGGCCAAGGGGCATGTGGAATGGGAAGCGATCGACGGCATCACCTTCAAGGCGGGGCTGGACTGGCGCCGGTTCGAATATGGATCGACCGAGCGCCGTCGCCTGTCCGGCGAAACCGTAGTCGCCCCGCTGACCGCCGCGCAGCTGGCCGGCATGACCACGCTCTTTTCCGGCTTCGGCAAGGGGCTGAACGTACCCGCCGGCACGCCGACCGCCTGGATCGTGCCCAATCTCGACGCCTTCATCGCGCAGGGCGGCATCTACACCGACCCGCGCTACGCCACCGGCGGGATCGAGAATGCGACCGCGCGCGGTTCCTACATCAATGTGAAGGAGGAGGATGTCGGCGTCTGGGGTATGACCCAGTTTAATTTGCAGGATATTGCCGGCGTGCCGATCCGGGGCGACATCGGCCTGCGCTATGTGAAGACCGACCAGTTCTCCACCGGCTATGCCAGCCAGGGTACGGCGATCAACCTGGTCACCGCCGATCGCAGCTACAAGCGCTGGTTGCCCTCATTGAACCTGGTCGGCAACATCACCGATACGTTGCAGGTCCGCTTCGCCGCCGCCAAGACGCTGGCCCGTGCCGGCATCGCGTCGCTGACGCCGGGCGGTAATTTGAACGTGTCGGGTGGCAACCGCACCTATAGTTCGGGCAACCCGGACCTGAAGCCGACATCGTCGAAGAATCTGGACGTTTCGGTCGAATGGTATCCGATGCCGGGCGCGATCTACGCCATTTCCGGCTTCCGCAAGGATATCGGCAGCTTCGCCCAGACGCTGAGCGTGGGCGTGCCCTATAGCAGCCTCGGCCTACCGGACGCATTGCTCAACGGCACGACGGCGTCGCCGGGCGATATCTTCATCGTCAGCCAGCCGGTCAATTCGGACGGCGGCATCCTCAAGGGCTTCGAAGTCAATGTGCAGCAGCCCTTCAGCTTCCTGCCGGGTGTGTTCGCCAATTTCGGTGTGATGGCCAACTATACCTATGTGACGTCGAATATCGAATATCTGACCTCGGCCAGCGGGGCGACATCGGTGACGGCGCCCTTGGTCGGCCTGTCCAAGCAGGCGGCCAACGCCACCCTTTATTATGAGGACAAGAAGTTCCAGATCCGCGGATCGGTGGCCTATCGCTCCAAATATCTCACCGCGGTGCCGGGCACGGAAGGCAATGCCTATAATGGCACCAACAGCACGCTCAACGTCGATGCGCAGGCCAGCTATAACCTGACCGAGAAGATGAAGATCAGCATCGAGGCGATCAATCTCACGGACACGAAGAACGACCAGTTCGTGGATGAGACGAACCGGCTCAACGTGCTGACCCACAGCGGTCGCCAGTTTAATTTCGGCGTACGTTACAGCTTCTAACCCTCCCTTTCCCGAAGCACGCCGACCTGACGCCGGTTGCCTGATCAGGCAGCCGGCGTCATTTTTCGTACGGGGGAGAGGGTCGTTTCAAGCAAACTCCGTTCGGGCTAATACCAATATTTGTTGGTGGCCGCCCGAACGGAAGAGGGCGTAACTGTCAGGCCTGCGCGAAGCGGGCGATATCGTAGGGCGCCATCGGGATGTCGGTCGCGCCCTTGGCGATGATTTCCGCCATCGTTTCGCCCACGCCCGGCCCGATCTGGAAGCCGGAACCGGAAAAGCCGAAGGCGTAATATAGCCCGCTGGTCGTCGCGCTCGGGCCCATGACCGGCTGGCTGTCGGGCAGATAGCCTTCGATGCCGGACCAGACGCGGATGATGTTGAGCTTGCCCAGTTGCGGGGCCAGCCGACGGATATGCTTCAACTGGCTCAGCGTGTTCTGCGGCTCGACATAGGCGCGATATTGATCGGGGAAGGAGGGACCACGCGTGCTGCCCCCCAGCACGATATTGCCGCGCGCCACCTGCCGGAAATAGACCGTCTCCTCCTCCAGCGGGGTCATGACGCCTACGGCCGGATGGATCGCATAGGGCACCGGTTCGGTCACGCTCATATTCGGTCCGCGCGGCACGATCGGCACCGGCTCACCAAATTGCGACGACAGGGCGTTGCCCCAGGCGCCGGCCGTCACCAGCAGGATCGGCGCGCGGAAGGTGCGCCCGTCGGCGGCCGTGACGATGAAATCTTCGCCCAGCTTCTGCGCGTCGATAATCTTCGTATTTTCATGCACGACCGCGCCCAACTTCTGCGCTGCGCGGGCGAAAGCCGGGGCGGCAAGGCGCGGATTGGCATGGCCATCGGTCGGCGAATAGGAACCGGCCAGCACATCGGGACCGAAGAAGGGGAATTTGTCGCGCAGCGCATTGCCGCTCAGCAGTTCGAGGTCGAGGCCCTCCAGCCGCGCCTTGTCCGCATACTCCTCCATCGCGCCAACCAGTTCGGGCCGCTCGCGATAGCAGACGCGGATATGGCCGGACTGAAGATATTCCACATCCGCGCCCAGCAATTCGCGCGACTTGCGCCAGATGGCGATGGCGCGATTGGCGAGCGGCAGCTGATGAAATCCGCGCCCCTGCCGCCGCACATTGCCGAAATTGGTGCCGCTGGCCTGCCGCCCGATCAGGTCGGTTTCCAGCAACGTGACGGACAGGCCATGGCCGCGCAGGAACAGCGCGGCGGATGATCCCATCAGCCCGCCACCCACGATGATGACGTCGCTTGCCCCATTCATTGACGGGCCCATCATTCTTCTCCGATCGCGATGGTCAGCGGCTTGACCGGCGCCTGTCCGCGCAGGCGGCCGACCTGTTCGACCGGCACGCCAGCCTCGGCGGCGATCAGTTCGGCGGCGGCTAGACCGCAATAGCGACCCTGACAACGGCCCATGCCGACACGGCTGAACGCCTTGGCCCTGTTCGCCTCCTTCGCCCCCGTTTCGCGCATGACCACGCGCAGATCGCCCGCCGTCACGCCCTCGCAGCGGCATAGGATCGCGTCATCGGGCAGCTTTGCCGCCTGTTCGACAGGCCATGGGAAGGCCTTGGCCAGTCCGCGCGCGAATTTGGCATAATTGGCGACGTCGCCGCGCAGGCTCGCCATCTCGCCCTTGTCCACCGAAAGGCCAAGGTCGACCAGCGCCGCCAAGGCCGCCAGCCGTCCGCTCGCCTCGGCCGATCGCGCCCCCAATATCTTTGCGCCGTCGCCGGCCAGATAGACGCCCGCGACGCTCGCGCGCCCATCGCCATCGCGCTCGGGCAGCCATTGCCGCGTGCCGGGATCGAAGGCGAAGGCGCAGCGCGCCAGATCGGCCAGCTGGGTTTCGGGGCGCAGATGATAGCCCATCGCCACCGCGTCGCAGGCGATCGTCTCTTCGCGACCGGAGGCGGTGCGGAACCGCACCCCGTCGACGCCGCTTTCCACGTCGCCCATGATCTCCACCGGCGTCACGCCATGCTGCACAGTGACGCCCGCGCGCTTGAGCGTCCGGGTCAGCGCCACGCCGTTCCACAGCACGGACGGCATCGCCAGCAGGTCCGGCAGCGCCTTCAGCCGCGCGGAGAAAGGTGACGTATCCAGCACCGCCGCGACATCCGCCCCGGCCTCCACATATTGGCTGGCGACCAGATAGAGCAAAGGCCCGGAGCCCATGAACAGGACCTTGTGCCCGATCGACACGGCCTGGCTTTTCAAGGCCACCTGCGATCCACCAAGACTATAGGCGCCGGCAAGGTTCCAGCCCTTGACCGGCATCAGCCGATCGGTCGCGCCGGTGCAGAGCAACAGCGCGTCGAACGGGATGGCCTCCTGCACGGTGCCGCTCGCGGTCCACAGCTGTCCGGCGGCGATATTCCACACCAACGTTTCGGGCCGATAGTCGATCGCGCCCTTCAGCCCGTCGAACGTCTCGTGCAGGGCCTTCGCTCGCCCGGCCTCGGTGCCGTAGAGTTTCTCATAGGGGCGGGTGAAATTGTCCGGCTGGCGGCGATAAATCTGTCCGCCGTCGCGCCGGCCTTCGTCGATGACGATCGGGCGGATGCCGGCCGCTACGCAGGCCTCCGCCGCGCGCGTGCCCGACGGCCCGGCGCCGACGATAATTATACGTGGTTTGGCCATGATGCCCCCGGCTGGCTGGTCAATATGCGCTGGCCCGATGCTGCCAGCGTGGAACAGGCGCGCAGGCGATCGCCGCTTTCGGTCCACACCCAGCAATCCTGACAAGCGCCCATCAGGCAGAAGCCGGCGCGCTTTTCCGGCCCGAACTCGCTCTGGCGCAGCCGGTCGCCCGCGCTCAGCAGCGCGACCATCAGCGTGTCGCCTTCCAGCGCCTCGATGGGCGCGCCGTCGACATGCAGGGCAACGGAGGGGCGATCGGTTTCGCCCAGGCGCACGAACCGGCTCATGACGCGATCAATCTTTCATCTCCATGATGGCATAATATACGGCTGCCCTTTGCCAGCGGATGGCGGGGCGGCGGGGTGGTGTTGCACAGACCCTCCACCCGTGCGGCGCAGCGCGGCAGGAAGCGGCAGAGGTCGGGATGGTCGCCGGCCGGGCCGATCGGCGGGGGCGCGGCACCGGCATGGCTTTCCTCCAGCCAACCCGCGCGCATTTCCGGCACCGATCCGATCAGCAGATCGGTATAGGGGTGGAAGGGGCTGGACTGGAAGGCGGCGCGCGGCCCGGTTTCGACCATGGTGCCGGCATAGAGCACCAATATATCGTCGCAAATGGCGCGCACCGTGGAAATATCATGGCTGATGAACATGGTCGCGATGCCCAGATCGCGGCGCAGATCCGCCATCAGGTCCAGGATCGCCGCGCCGACCACCGTGTCCAGCGCCGACGTGACCTCGTCGCACAATATGAGCTGCGGGTCGGCCGCCAGCGCGCGCGCCAGGTTGATGCGCTGCTTCTGCCCGCCGGAAAGTCCACCGATCGGCCGGTCGATCAACGCGACCGGTAAGCGGATGAGGTCCAGCAATTCCGCCACGCGCATCCGCACGGCATTGCCCTTCAAACCATGATAAAAGGCCAGCGGACGCTGCAATATTTGCCCCACGCTATGCGCGGGATTGAGCGCCGTGTCTGCATTCTGAAACACCAGCTGGATACGGCGGAACTGTTCGCGGCTGCGCCCCTGCAATCCGGGCGGCAGCGGCTCGCCGTCCAGCAGCACCTGCCCGCTTGCCGGGGGCAGCAGGCCGGCGATGACGCGCGCGATGGTGGACTTGCCCGACCCGCTTTCGCCGATCACGCCCAGCGTCGCGCCACGCTCGATCGTCAGGTTGATGTCGCGCAGCACCGGTATGCGCGGCCGGCCATCCTTGCCGATCTTGCCATAGCCCGCCGTCATGCCCCGGATTTCCAGCAGCGGCGCGGCGGGAATGTCGGCCTTCACCGGCGTCGGGCGGATCGCGGGCCGGGCTGCGGCCATCAGCGTTTTCGTATAGTCGTCCGCCGGACGATGCAGGATTTGCGCCGCTCCGCCGGCTTCGCGAATGCGACCTTGATTGAGGACGACGATCTGGTCGGCCATCTGCGCCACCACGGCCAGGTCGTGCGAGACATAAATGGCAGTCGCGCCGCGCTCCAGCACCACGGCCTTGAACGCGCGCAGCACTTCGATCTGGGTGGTGACGTCCAGCGCCGTCGTCGGTTCGTCCAAGATGACCAGTTCGGGATCGGTGATGAGCGCCATCGCGGCCATCAGCCGCTGCAATTGCCCGCCCGACAGCTGGTGCGGGTATCGCGCGCCGATCGTGTCGGGGAAGGGCAGGGCGAGCGCGCGGAACAGCTCGACCGCCTTCGCCTCTGCCGTGGCGCGGGGCATCAGGCCATGGATCATCGCCGGTTCGATCACCTGATCCATGATCGTGCGCGACGGGTTGAAGGCCGACGCCGCGCTCTGCGCGATATAGGCGATGCGGTTGCCGCGCAGTTGCGCCAGCGCAGGCCGGTCCAGCGTCGTGATCTCCGCATCACCCACGCGAATGGAGCCGCCCGCGATCGTCGCGCCGGGCCGGGCATGGCCCAGCAGCGTCAGCGCGATCGTCGTCTTGCCCGATCCGCTTTCGCCGATCAGCGCCAGCACCTCACCGCGCTTCAGTGCGAAGTCGATGCCGCTGACGATCGGAAACGTCTCGCCCTTGGCATTGCGCGCGGTGACGCACAGATCCTTCACCGCGACATGGATGGCATCGGTCATGCGCGCTTCCCCCGGCCCGGCAATCCGTCGATCAACAGGTTTACGCCCACGGTCAGCGTGGCGATGGCGACGGCCGGCGCGATGATCGCCAATGCGCCTTCGCCAAGCCCCGAAATATTCTCGCGCACCAGCGACCCCAGATCCGCGTCGGGCGGCTGCACGCCAAGGCCCAGGAAGGACAGGCCCGACAGCAGCAGCACGATGAACACGAAGCGCAGGCCGAAATCGGCAAGCAGCGGGTGGATCATGTTGGGCAGGACTTCGGCGATGGCGATATGGAAACGGCCCTCGCCGCGCGCACGGGCGACCTGCACATAATCCATCTGGGCAAGGTTCACCGCCAGCGCGCGGGCGATGCGGTAATTGCCCGGCACATAGGTGATCGCCGCAATCAGCAGCAACAGCGGCAGCGAGGAGCCGAAGGCGGCGACCAGCACCAGCGAGAAGATCTTGGACGG
This sequence comes from Sphingobium limneticum, assembly GCF_008710155.1. Lineage (GTDB taxonomy): Bacteria > Pseudomonadota > Alphaproteobacteria > Sphingomonadales > Sphingomonadaceae > Sphingobium > Sphingobium limneticum. The sequence goes on along the minus strand of NZ_VYPZ01000011.1, from coordinate 60,702 downwards.
GATGGAAATCAGCATGTCCATGAAGCGCGATAGCGGCTCGTCGACCTTCGCGCCACCCACCGCAGCCGTCAGCGCCAGCGCCGTGCCGGTCGCGCTCGCCAGCATCGCGGCTGCGGCGGCGAGGCCCACCGTATAGCGCGCGCCCGACAGCAGGCGGCTCAGCACATCGCGACCCAGATAGTCGCTGCCCAGCCAGTGCGCGGCGGACTGGCCATCGAACACGTCATAGGCGACGAAAGCACCGACCGGATAAGGCGCGAGCATCGGGCCGAAGAGGGCTACGGCCAGCCAGAAAAGAACCAGCGCCAGCCCGAGTTTGCCGGACAAAGGAAGCGCCTTGGCCTGCGAAAGAATATGAGCGATCATTGCGCACGCAGCCTGGGGTTGGCGAGGATCGCGGTCACGTCCGCGATCAGCATCAGGAGGAGATAGGCCGCGCAGAAGATCATCGCGCAGGCCTGAAGCAGCGGCATGTCGCGGCTGGTGACGGCATTGACCATCAGGCTGGCAAGGCCGGGATAGTTGAAGATCGTCTCCACGATCACCGCGCCGCCCAGCAGATAAGAGAGGCTAAGCGCCATGGCGTTGACGATCGGCGCGATGGCATTGGGCATGATATGCCTCAGCACCACCTGCACCGGCGCGACGCCCTTCAGCACCGCCATTTCGACATAGGGGCGATCCATCTGGTCGATCACCGCGGCGCGGGTCATGCGCGCCATCTGGGCGATCACGATCACGCTCAGCGTCAGGATCGGCATGGCGACCCCGCGCAGATAATCGCCCCATCCCATTTCCTGCGAGGCCATAGCGATGGAGGGCAGCCAGCGCAGCTTGACCGAGAAGATCAGCACCGCAATGGTCGCAACCAGAAATTCGGGCACCGCCACCATGGAGAGGGTCGCGACATTGAGCGCGCGGTCCAGCCGCCCGCCCCGGTTCATCGCCGACCCGATGCCGATCGCAAGCGCCACCGGCACCGCAACCAGCGCCGTCAGCGCCGCCAGCAACAGGCTGTTGGGCAACCGTTCGCTGATGACGTCGGACACCGGCATGTTGGCGACCAGCGACTGGCCCGGATCGCCGCTGACCATGCCGGTCAGCCAGCTAGCGTACCGGACATAGGCCGGGCGATCGAGGCCCATCTCATGGCGAAGCGCCGCGACCTGCTGCGGGGTGGCGCTCTGGCCTAGCGCTTCCTGCGCGGCGTCGCCGGGCAACAATTGCGCGATGATGAAGATCGTCACCGACACCAGCAACAGGGTCAGCAACGACGACGCGAAGCGTTTGCCGATCAGGGTCAGCGCAGCCTTCATGCCGCTTTGGGAGGCGCCACCCGCCATCAGCCTTCCCACCAGACATGTTCGGAAAATTGATAGCCCATCAGGCCGCCCAGCGACACGGGATAGAGGCCCTTGAGCCGGCGATCATAGCCGTCGATCAGGCTGATGAAGACCGGAATGCCGACGCCGCAATGATCGCGGACCAGCCCCTGCATCTCGCCATAAAGCTGTTTGCGCCGCGCCTGATCGGCCTCGCCCCGTGCCTCCAATAGAAGCTTATCGAAACGGGGATTCTTCCATCCGCTCTCGTTCCATGCCGCGTCGGATTTGTAGAAGAGGCTGAACAGCAGGTCGGCGGTCGGGCGGGGGTTGGTGTTGCCGAAGCCCAGCGGGTGTTTCATCCAATGGGTCGACCAGTAACCGTCCGCCGGCACCCGGTTGACCGCCAGCTTCAGGCCCACGCGCGATCCATATTCCTGCAGGATCGATGCCATGTCGACCGACCCATCGGCGGCGGGCGCGGCATAGACGGGCATGCGCACACCGGTCAGGCCCGCACGCTGCAAATGCCATTTCGCCTTGTCCAGATCCAGGCTGCGCTGCGGCAGGTCGGCGCGATAATAAGGATGGAAGGGCGGGATCGGCTGGTCGTTGGCGATGGTCGCATAGCCGCGATAGAGCGCCCGTTTGATGAGAGGACGGTCGATCAGATATTTCATCGCGGCGACGAAATGCGGATTGCCGGTCGGCAATTGCCGCTGCTGCATGATGAGGTTGGTGTAGAGGCCCGACTGGGTTTCCAGCAGCGCATGGCCGCGCGACGCCATGATCCGCTTGGTGGAGCGCGGATTGACTGCGATTACCAGATGGACGTCGCCCGACAGCAGGGCGTTCACGCGGCTGACTTCATCGGGAATGCCGATCAGCTCGATCTCGTCCAGATAGGGCTTCCCCGCTTTCCAGAAATTGGGGTTGCGCCGCGCCAGCGTGCGCACGCCGGGGCTGAACTGCGCGCACATATAGGGGCCGGTACCGTTGGCGACGCGAAAATCCTTCGTGCCGGCGCGCAGGATCAGGAAATGGGATTGCGCCAATATGGCGGGCAGATCGGCATTGGGACCGATCAGGGTGATGACGACATCGCGGCTACCCACCGCCTTCACCTGCGCCAATTGCTCGGCGATCGGCGCCATTTTCGATCCGGTCGCCGGGTCTTTATGGCGCAGCAGCGACCAGACCACGTCCTGCGCGGTCAGGTCCGCGCCGTCATGAAAGGTCACGCCCTTGCGCAGGCGGATATGCCACACCGTCTGGTCGCTGCTCTCGATCCGTTCCGCCAGAGCCGGCCGGGGGATCAGATGGCGGTCCATTTCCGTGAGGCCGCTGTAGAACATATAATGGCGGACATAGTCGGTCGACAACGCGCCCTTGGCTGGATCGAGCGTGTCGGCGGTCGAGCTGGACAGGCTGGCGACGCGGATGCGTCCGCCCTTGCGCGGCTTGGCCGCCGCCAGCGCGCCGTCGGGCAGGATCAGCCCGGCGCCAAGGCCAAGCCCGGCGCCAATGAGATCACGCCGGGAAAAGGGCGGCATATCGTCCATCAATGGATCACATCCTGCCATTTATACCATAGCCCGACGAGCGGCAGGAACCAGGGCTTGCCGAAATGACCGGGCACGCTGGGCCAATCCAACCCATCCCAAGGATTGGCGGCAGGCTCGCCGCTCATCACCCGCGCCATCTGTTGTCCCATATGGGTCGCCATCTGTACGCCATGGCCGCTATAGCCCATGGAATAATAGAGCCCGTCCTGCTCGCCCGCGCGGGGCAGCCGGTCTGCGGTCAGGTCCACCATCCCGCCCCACACATGGTCGATGCCCACGCCCTTCAGTGCCGGGAACATCTCGCCCATGGTCTGTACCAATATATGGCCGCTCTTCTGGTCCGATCGCGGGTCGCTGATGGCGAAGCGCGCGCGCCCGCCGAAGATCAGCCGATTGTCGGGCGCCAGGCGGAAATAATTGCCGATATTCTTGCTGGTGACATAATTGCGCCGTCCCGGCAGGAGCCGGTCGATCAACGGGTCGTCCAGCGGCTCGGTCGCGATGATGAAGCTGCCCACCGACACGATGCGGCGGCGAAAGAAGCCGAAGGGGCCGGTCGCCGGCGCGCCGCCGGTGGCGACCAGCAACTGCTTCGCCGTCACCGTGCCGCGCGAAGAGGTCACGCGCCATCCCTGCGGCACGCACTGGAAATCGGTGACGTCGGCATTTTCGTAAATCTGTGCGCCAGCCCGCGCTGCGGCTTGAGCCAGGCCTACGCCGAAACGGCCGGGATGCACCTGCGCGCTGGTGGTTTGAATGAGGGCGCCGTGAAAGGCGTCCGATCCCACTTCCTCGCTGATGCGCTCCGGCGGCACCAGGCGGACATTCTCGTCCACTTCCGCCGCCAGCAGGTCATGCGCGCGGACCAGCTTGTCATAATGGGCCGGCTTGGCCGCCAGCTTCATCCGGCCGGGGCGGTGAAAGCTGCAATCGATGCCTTCCTCTCGCGCCAGCCGCTCCACCGTGTCGACAGCATCGACATGGGCGCGATAATAGGCCCTGGCGATATCCTTGCCGAACCGGGCGGACAGCGCGCCATAATCATGGGCCGTGCCATTATTGCACTGACCCCCGTTGCGACCCGAAGCCTCGCCGACGACGCGTCCTTTCTCCAGCAGCACCACATTGGCGCCCCGCCTGGCCAGCGCCAAGGCTGCCGACAGACCGGTAAAGCCGCCGCCGATGATGGCGACATCGGCCACACCCTCGACGCCGCCCTTGGCCCCGCCCGTGAAGGGCGGAGCGCTGGCCAGCCAGTAGGAGAGGGGGGAGGCGTCCATGCCGCTTACAGGCCGACGACCGCGGGCAGGCAGCCGATATGCGGGATTTCGACGTCGCGATAGAAGGGGTTGGACGGCTCATGGCCGCGACCCACGAAAACGCGGCACCCGAAATGCAGGTCTGTTGCCGTATTCTGGTCGTAGCGGAAGCTGGAGGAGACGTGCATCATCTCTTCGGGCTTCGCACCCAGCTGGTCGAACATATATTCGAACGCCTGCATGCGCGGCTTGTACGCCTGCGCCATCTGCGCGGTATAGACCGCGTGGAAGGGCGCGCCCAGCTGGCCGACATTGTGATGGATCTGGTCGTTCATCGCGTTGGACAGGATGACGAGCGGGATCTTGTCGCCGATCTTGGACAGGCCGCCGGCCACATCGTCATGCGGGCCCCAGGTCGGCACGGCGGCATAGACCGCATCGGCATCCGCCTCATTATAGGCGACGCCCCATTTCTGGCAGGTGCGACGCAGCGAGTTGCGGATGATCTCCTGATAGGGTTCCCAGTCGCCCATGACCTGGTCGAAACGGTACGCGCTCCAGTCCTTGCAGAAGGCGGGCAGATTTTCCGCCGCGATCCGATCGGCCATGAAGGCGGTCGTCATTTCGGTCATGCGGAAACGGGTCAGCGTGCCATAGCAGTCGAAGCTGATATATTTGGGCCGGAAATTGGGCATCGGCGGAGCGTCCTTTGCGGGTTCTACATTTGGCTTGGGAGCCGTTTGACGATCAGCATTACGACATGGCGAAGCCGGAACATGCACCCGATTGGTTCGGGTCGAGGGGCAGATTCCGGCCTTTTATGGCATGGCATTCGGCATCATTTGCCGTGTCGCTTTCGTGCGTCCGATCGGGGCCGGATCATAGCGCAAAAGCGCTGTCCGGCACAGATGCGCGGCACGGAATGTCGCGGGGTCAATAGCCCCGGTCGCGGGCGACTTCGCCGTCCATCGGCTGCCCGGCCGCAAAGCGTCGGATATTGGCGATCAGCGCGCGCGCTGCGCCGTCCGGGCGGGTCATGCTGGCGACATGCGGGGTCAACATGATGCGCGGATGCGCCCAGAACGGATGATCGGCCGGCAGCGGCTCCGGGTCGGTCACGTCCAGCACGGCGCCGGAAAGATGCGCTTCGTCGAGCAGCGACAGCAGATCATGCTCCACCAGATGCGGCCCCCGGCCGACATTGATGATGGCGGCGCCTTTGGGCAGTTGCGACAGGTTATCCCGGCACAAGATGCCGCGCGTCTCCGACGTCAGCGGCAGCAGGCAGATGAGGATATCGCACTGGCCAAGGAAAGCGGGCAGTGCCGCTTCCCCGGCATGGCAGGTCACGCCCTCTATCACGCCGCCCGACCGGCTCCATCCCGACAGGGGAAAGCCGAAGGGCTTCAACCCCTGCAACACCGCCTGCCCCAGATTGCCCAGGCCCATCACGCCCACGCGCCGCTCGCCGGCGGGTGCCAACTTGATGGGTGCCCAGCGCGCGTCTTTCTGCGCCGCGCGATAGTCGATCAGGTTCCGGTGCAGCGCCAGGACCGCCATCGTCGCATATTCGACCATCCCGGCCGCGATCCCCGGCTCGATCATGCGCACGACCCGGATATGAGGCGGCAAGACGCCCATGTCGAACTGGTCGATGCCCGCGCCGATGGAGAACAGGATCTCCAGATTGGGCAGGCTGGCGATCAGATCGGCGGACGGCGCCCAGGCGGCGAGATAGCGGATCGCGGCGGGATCATAATTCTGGGACGGATCGAAAAAAGCGACGTCGGGCGCCTCGGCAGCGAAAATCGCGCGCCAGATGCGGCCGCGTGTCGGATCGGATGTGTAGAGCAGAGCCATGGGTGCGACCTTCCGGCATCGTCAGGCAAAAAGAAACCGCCGCTGTCCCTGCGCCTAGAAGGGCGGGACAGCGGCGGCGGGTCGGGGCAGAGCATTTTGACGTCGGCTGGCACAGCTGACGGCTCGCAAAATGCGAAAAACAAAAGGCTCTAACCCCGACGTTGCGGCGTCAGAAGTTGAAGCTCGCCCGGACCGTGAACTGGCGGGGCGTACCCGGCTGGATCCACAGCGCCGAATAGGAGCTGGCATAATATTTCTTGTCGAACAGGTTGGTCACGTCCGCCGACAGCTTGATCTGCTCACTGATGTTGAACGATCCCAAGACCTTGGCGATGGTGTAGCTGGGCAGATAGAAATCCGCTGCCGTCTGGCCCAGGCGCCGGCTGACATGGGTCACACCCGCGCCCAGCATCGCTTCATGATCGCCGATCGCGAAATTCTTGAACAGCAGGACGTTGCCCTGATGCTTGGGAATGTTGATCAGCGGGTCATTCTTGCCCACGCCAGCGGCGGCATAGTCGTCGGCCCAGCCTGCATCGGTATAGGCGTAGGTCGCAAACAGCTCGAAGCCGGCGGGCAGCTTGGCATTGACGTCGAATTCCACGCCCTGGCTCTTTGCCTCGCCTACCGCGATCGACAGGCCGGTCAGCAGGTCGGCGGTCAGGACGTTGCTCTTCTTCATCTTGTAGAGCGACAAGGTGCTGGTCAGCTTGCCATCCGGCGTCACGAATTTCGCGCCGACTTCATAGCTTTTGCTGACTTCCGGGGCGAAGGGATTGTTGTTGACGTCCACGCCGCTGTTCGGCCGGAACCCCTTGCCATAGCTGGCATAGAAGGACAGGCTGCTGGTCGGTTCGAACACCAGGCCGGCCATCGGGCTGAACTTGGTATAAGCCGCCGGATTGGTGGTGCCCAGACGGTTGTCGATATTCTGGCTGAAATCGTCGTAACGGCCGCCAAACCGTATCTTGAGTTGCTCCGTGATTTCGATCTGGTCCTGGGCGTAGACACCCCATGCCTTCTGGACTTCGGTCGAATTCTGGATCACCGACGTCGGCGTTGGCGCGGGGATGGAATAATTGGGATTGAAAATGTCGATCGAGTAGGACTGATCGGCAGCGGTCGGGCGATAGCGAAGCTGGAACGTCTTGATCTTGAAACGATCCCAGTCGCCGCCGATGCGGATGTTGTGGACGATGGAGCCGGTTTCCAGCTTGCCGCTGATTTCGCCACGGAACACCACATGGGTGGTGCTATAATCCCGGTACCGGCGCTGGCGCGACAGGGTCCGCCCGTCATTGTCCAGGCGCTGACGGCCCAACGCCAGTTCAGGGTCGCTGGAATAGCCCTCGAATGTCGTGTCCTTATACCCCGCGCCCAGCATCAACGTCCAATCGTCGTTGAAGTCATGCTGATATTGCGCTTGGTGACCCAGAACGCCGATCTTGATCGGACCGTCATTGGGATTGCTCAGGAAACGCGAATTGGGGATGGCGCCCAGATTATAGCTGATCGTACCATTGGCGTTAACGGTCGGGATCGCCACCACGCCGCGATCAAACGGCACCTCCTGCTTCACATATTCCAGTTCGTAGGTGAAGATGTCCCGATCGGACAGCTTTGCCAGCAAGGATGGGGTCAGCGTATATTTCTGCGTCTCGACCGTGTCGCGGAAGCTTTCGGCCTTTTCGACGGAGCCGTTGATGCGGACCGCGATCCTATCGCTCAGCGGCAGATTATAGTCGCCTTCGACGCGATAGGTCTCCCAGCTGCCACCTGCGATCGAGAAGCTACCGCCTTGATCGAAGGTCGGCTTCTTGGTCACGATGTTGATCGTGCCGCCCGGCTCGCCGCGGCCGAAGAGCGCGCTGTTCGGCCCCTTGAGCACTTCGATCCGCTCGACATTGGATGCGTCCCGCGGGCCGCCATAGCCGCGACCGCCGTTAAAGCCGTTGACCAGGAAGCCGCTCGGGAAATTCTCGTCGCCGGCAAAGCCGCGAATGGCGAAACTGTCCCAAAGGCCACCGAAATTATTCTGCTTCGACACGCCGCTCGCCAGTTCCAGCGCGGTGTCCAGCTTGGTGATGTTGAGATCCTTGAGCAGCTTGCCTTCCAGGAACTGCACGGCCTGGGGAATTTCCTTGACCGGCGTGTCGCCGAAATATTGGCGCTTCAGACCGGTGACGACGATTTCGCCGTCGGCTTTTTCTGCTGCGGCCGGCGCCTGGGCCTGGGCGATCGAGGAAAAGGCGATGGCGGCGGTGCTGGCCACACAGGCCAGACGGAGGGCGGATAACGTGCGCATAATGCTGTAACCCCTTATAAAATCACTGTTCCCTTATGTCCTGCGAACGGCAAGGGGACCGGTTTATTCTGTTATTTCCGCGCGGACTTTGTCCTGTCGTCGGGGCCGATCCTTGGGTGATTTTCCACCTCTTCTAAGCAACGAGGCTAAGTTGAGTGACGGAAATATTACATCAAACTTGGCTTATAGGACGGCGCAAAATTGTGAATCCTGTGTCTCTACGGCAGGAAAATGCCGCGCCCGATATGGCGGTCGAACCCTCGCAAAAGCGGGAAAAATGGCCGCCTTCCGGGTAAGGAAGGCGGCCAGTCGATCCGACGCAGGACCGTCAGAGATATTTGAGCCACCATATGTCCTTGCGCCGCTGTTTCAGCTGCGCGAACCAGCGGGTCGGGAAATACAGCACCGGGATCAGGATGAAGACCCAGATCCACACCCAACGCAGATGATCGACGCCGAACACCGTCCCCTTGGTCGGGCCGTACATCAGCAGCGCGACATTATAGATCAGCTTGAGCACATAGAGGTGCAGCACATAATAGAACATCGGCGCGCCACCCAGCATGGCCAGCGTCGGCATCGCCTTGCTACCCTCGAACCGTTCGAACAGCGCCAGCAACAGGCAGCCCGTGCCGATGGTCGGCATCAGGAACAGCAGGGAGGGCGGATATTTGGTCAGCGCCAGAAAGCTCATCACCGTGCGCAGCGGCGTGTCCGCCACGAACCAGGGCTTGTCGCCATAGATGTTGAGATAGCGGATGGCGACGAAGCCCAGGATCAGGCCAAAGCCGAGCAGGGTCAGCCGGCGTATGCGCGGGGCCGGATCGCTGCCGCGCGCGAACCATGGCCCGCAGGCATAGCCGAGCAGGATGACGCCGATCCACGGCAGGATCGGATAGGTCGTCTTGACCATGGTGCCGGCCAGTTCCAGCTTCTCGCGCTGATGCAGGATCGCCCAGGGAACGAACCAGGGCGACTCCGCCGTCAGCCGGATCGGATCGAGCAGATTGTGCAGGCACACGATGCTGAGGCCGACCGCGAACTGCGCCGGGCGCGGCAGGTGCAGCAGCGCGGCCAGCGCCACCATGCTGATGCCGATCGCCCAGATCACCTGCAACCAGATCGCCGTCGGCGGAAAAGCGGGCGCCTGCGTCGGCCAAGCATAGCCGACGATGGTGAATTCCAGAAAGATCAGGAACAGCCCGCGCTTCAGCAGGAATTCCGATACCTGCCCCTTGCTGTGTGACTGGCCGTAGAGCCAGGCCGACAGACCCGTCAGCGCCACGAAGGTCGGCGCGCAGAAGGTGGACAGGAGGCGGGTGAAAAACAGGCCCGGATCGGTCGTGTTGGCGTCTACCGGATCGCTCACCTGCAAATGCAGGAACCATGTTTCGCGCACATGGTCGACCAGCATGAACAGCATGACCAGGCCGCGCAGCGCGTCGATGGCGATCAGCCGGGTGCGCGCCTTCGCCGCGCTGATCGGTGATGCCGTGGCGCCAAAGCCCATGATGGGCGCCTGGCCCGCTATACTGTTCATAACCCCGATTCCTGTCCCCGAAATGCCGTCCGGCCGCGTATGATACAACATATCATTTATGGCAAGGGGCATTGCGCCTTATCGTTGTCGACGACCGGCTCTGTCTCGATACGGCCGTCATCAGCTTACGAAGCTATGGCGCGCGCACGACCGAATGTTCCGAATATGGGAAATGGCGAAGTGGAAAATGTCAAAAAAGAAAGGCCGGCGAAGCGCTATGCTTCGCCGGCCCCTTTTGCATCATGCAGGGGGTCAATCGTCAGGCGTCTTCGAGCGCCACGATATTGACGATATGCGCCTGGGTATATTCCAGCAGCCCTGCCTCGCCCAGTTCGCCGCCCAGCCCCGATTGCTTCACGCCGCGGAACGGGATGTTGGCGTCGATCGCCAGATGCTGGTTGACCCACACCGTCCCGGTGTCGATCTGCATCGCGACGGCCGTGGCCCGTTCCACATCCTTGCCCCACACCGTGCCGGCCAGGCCATAGTCGCTGTCGTTGGCGCGGGCGATGACGTCTTCGATATCGTCATATTTCAGCACCGGCAGAACCGGCCCGAACTGTTCTTCCTGCACCAAAGGCGCATCTTCGGGCAGGTCGCGCACGATGGTCGGCGCGATGAAATAGCCCGGCCGATCCATGGGTTCGCCACCGGCCAGCACTGTGCCGCGCGTCTTGGCGTCGGCGATCAGGGCGCTGACCTTGTCGAACTGCATCTTGTTCTGCACCGGCCCGATGGTCGTGCCCTGCTTGGCGCCATCATCGACGATCGCCTCGTTCGCCAGCTTCGCCAGCTCGTCGCAGAAATCGTCATACATCGCGCTGGGCACATAGGCGCGCTTCACCGCGACGCAAATCTGCCCGGCATTGGTCATCGCGCCCTGATAGACCTTCTTGGCCACCTGCCGCGCATCGACATCGTCCAGCACGATCGCCGCGTCATTGCCGCCCAGCTCCAGCGTCACCCGCTTCACCGTGCCTGCGGACGACGCCATCACCTTCTTGCCGGTCGCGGTCGATCCGGTGAAGGCGACCTTGGCGATATCCTTGTGCCCGGTCAGCAGCGGGCCGAGTTCATTCTGATCGCAAACGATGTTCAGCACGCCGGCCGGCAGGATATCCTTGGCCAGTTCGCCGAACAACAGGGTGGTCAGCGGCGTCGTGGGCGCAGGCTTCGACACCATCGTGTTGCCCGTCACCAATGCCGGCCCCAGCTTGTTCATCAGCAGGATCAGCGGGAAATTCCACGGCGTGATCGACGCCACGACGCCCAGCGGGGTACGATGTTCGACCACCTTGTTGCCGCCCTCGTCCCGCAGCACTTTGGGCTCCACCCGCATCGCGGAGAAGGCGCGCAGGGTGAAGACGCTACCCATGATCTCATAACCGGCCTGGTCCAGCGGCTTGCCCTGTTCGCTGGTCAGCAGGCTGGCGAACTCGCCGACCCGCGCTTCCAGCGCGTCGGCCAGTTTGTTGGTCAGCGCCGCGCGCTCTTCGACCGGCAGGGACGCCCAGCCGGGCTGCGCCTTCTTCGCCGCGGCGATCGCGCGCTCGGCCAGGGCCTCGTCCGCCTTGGGGCATTGGGCGAAAGCCTGCGCCGTTGCAGGGTTCACCACGTCGAATTGGCTGACGCCCGGCACAAGTTCGCCGTCGATCAGCATCCGAAATTCATGATCCATGAGTCGCTCTCCAATTATTCGGCACCGTCCGGATGGCATTGCCTATCGCAATTCGGCCCGGCTGGCTGTAGCATATATTTGTGCGCTAGGGATACAATATTGACAAGGGGTATAGTGAAGGGATGAAACAGGGGGCCGATCTCCAGTCGCTCGTGGGCTATCGCGTACAGCGGGCCAATCTGCTGATGGAAACGGACGCGCGCGCGGCGCTGGCCGATCATGATCTGTCGCCGGCCAAGATGACGGCACTGATCCTGATCCGCGACAATCCCGGTTGCGACCAGACCGCACTGGGCCGGGCGCTCAGCATCAACCGGTCCAGTGCGATGAAGCTGGTCAACATCCTGGCCGACAAGGGGCTGGTGGAGCGGCGACCGGGGCGCGACCTGCGCACCAACGCGCTGATGCTGTTGCCCGAAGGCGCGCGCCAGCTGGACGCGATGCTGGCGGCTGTGCGCCAGTCCGACGCGCGCATGACCCAGCGGCTCGGCGCGGAGGAGCTAAAGACTCTCCTTGCCCTGCTGGCGCGCCTTGGTCTGTCCCCGACGCTGGAGGATGACGAGGATTGATGACAAGGCCGCTTGCGCAAACTGTATCCTTGGCGCACAATTGGCGCGAAACAAGCGGTTGATTCGATGCAAGCAACCGCACGAACAGGAGACAGGCGCGCGTGACGGAAGCTGCTTTGATGGATGGACCGGCAACATCGGACCGGAGCCTCCCGTCCGCCTCGCTCGATTGCCTGCTTCGGCCCCGTTCGGTCGCGATCATCGGCGCGTCGGACAAGCCCGGCGCGCTGGGCGCTTCGGTTCTCGCCAATCTGGTGCGGCAGGGGTTCGATGGCGACATCCATCTGGTCAATCCCAAGCGGACGGAGATTGGCGGCCGGCCCTGCGTCGCGTCGGTCGATGACCTGCCATCGGGTGTCCATGTCGCTGTTCTCGCCATCCCGCGCGTCGGCGTACTGGACGCGATCCGTGGGCTTGCGCGCAAGGGCGTGGGGGCCGCCGTCATCTTTTCCGCCGGCTTTGCCGAGGATGGCCCGCAGGGTCTGGCCGATCAGCAGGAAATCGCCCGCATCGCGCGCGAAAGCGGCATGGTGGTCGAGGGGCCGAATTGCCTGGGCCTCGTCAACTTCCGCGACAATGTCTCGCTGACCTTCATCGAAATGCCGGAGGCGAAGGCGCAGGGCGATCGCCGCGTCGGCATCGTCTCGCAATCAGGTGCCATGGCCGCCGTGCTGGCGACGACCATGATCCACCGCGACGTGCCCTTGAGCTGCTACATCTCAACAGGCAATGAGGCGGCGAGCGGGATCGAGGATTATCTCGCCCATCTGGTCGATCAGCCCGACACCGCCGTCATCGCCCTGATCGCCGAGCATGTGCGCGACCCCGCCCGCTTCCTTGCCGCCGCCCGTGCGGCGCGCGCGGCCGGCAAGGCCGTCGTGCTGCTCCATCCCGGCCGCAGCGCAGCGGGTGCGGCCAGCGCCGCCACCCATACCGGCGCGATGGCCGGCGACCATGCGGTCATGGCCGTCCATGTCGAGCGCGCCGGTGTCATCCTGGCGGAATCGCTGGAGGAGCTGGGCGACATCGTCGAAATCCTTGCCCGCTCCCCTGACGCAGGCATGGGCGGCACGGGCATCGTCGCGGAATCCGGCGCGTTCAAGGCGATGATGCTGGATCTGGCCGAAGCGGTCGATCTCGACCTGCCCAAACTCACCGATGCGGACAGCCCGGCACTGCGCGCGGCACTGCCCGATTTCGTCCCCGTCACCAACCCGATGGACATCACCGCGCAGGGGCTGGTCGATCCTGGCCTTTACGGCCGCACGCTGGCCGCGCTGGCGCAGGACGACCGGATCGGCACCATCTTGCTGACGCTCATCCAGACTGACACCGGCACCTCGCATGTGAAGTTCAAGGCAGTGCTGGATGCGCTGGACGCCATCGGCGACACCAAGCCGGTCATTGTCGGCGGCGTCGATGAAGGCGGTGCCGTCTTCGCCGACGATCTCGCCGCGCTGCGTAAAGCCGGCGTCACCTATCTGCCGACCGCCGAACGGTTGCTGCGCGCGCTCGCCCGCATCGCCGCCTATCGCCAGCGCGACGCGGCAGTCGCGCCGCTCGATGCTCAGCCGGTCGATGGCCTGTCGCAGGTCGGCAGCACCATCCCCGAACATCTTTCCAAGGCGATCATGGGCGCGCAGGGCATCGCCTTCCCCGCCTTCGCACTGGCGCAAAGCGCGGCGGACGCGGTCGCCGCTGCCGATCGGCTCGGCTATCCGGTGGTCCTGAAGGCCCAGTCCCCCGAACTGCCGCACAAGAGCGACGCCGGCGGCGTCATCATCAATCTGGCCGATGCCGATGCCGTCGCGGCCGGCTGGGACAGGCTGATGGCCAATCTCGCCGCTTCGCGCCCCGACCTGGTGCTGGACGGCGTGCTGGTGGAGGGGATGGCGGCCAAGGGCGTCGAACTGATCGTGGGCGCCCGCAACGATCCGCATTGGGGGCCGACCATCCTCGTCGGCTTCGGCGGCGTGGCGGCGGAACTGCTGCACGACGTCTGCCTGCTCCCGCCCGACCTGACCCGCGACGCGATCATCGCGCAGATCCGCACCCTTCGCATGGCGCCGCTGCTCGACGGTTTCCGTGGCGCACCGGCCATGGATATCGGCGCCGTCGCCGACATCGTCCAGCGCATGGGCCAGATGGTCGCGGCCACTCCGGCAATCAGCGAAGTCGATCTCAACCCCGTGATCGTCTACCCGCAGGGGCAGGGCGCGATCGCGCTGGACGCGCTGATTTCTCTTTGAACCAGCAACTTCCGTTCGTTTCGAGCGAAGTCGAAAAGTGGATAGCATTGCGCTTACCGTCTCTCGACTCAGTTTATCCTGAGCGCCTGCCTTGGCAGGCAGTCGAAGGGCTCGAAACGAACGGATGGTGGGTCTGACTCAAGTCAGCGCATAATAGCGCAGCACATTTCCGTCCGCTCGCCGCTCGCCCACGCCGATGAACACATGTTTGGTCAGCCAGTCATGCTTGCCGACCGGACATTCGAAGCTGGGATTGCCGCGCAGATAATAATCCTGTTGCTCCACCGGCGCGCCGTCGGCAAAGGCCCAGTCGCGCAAGCGCGCCATCGTGTCGGGCTTTCGCCCCCACAGGAAACCGCGATTGTTGAGCAGGATCAGCGTCCCATCCTCCTCCTCCAACATATAGCGCGCATCGAACACGGCAACATCGTCCGGCCGGAAATAGGCATAGTCGCCGCCTGATCCCGGCACCGCCTTGCCCTTGATCCTTGGCCCCTCGAACGTCCCGCCATCGACATAGACCGCACTGCGATTGCCGCCCATCGGCGTGTTGACGATAGTCTGGACGCGCGGAAATTGCAGCCGCACCTCCATCGCGAACTCCAGTCGCGGATTGTCCAGCGTCGAAAACAAGTCACTCATCATCCCAGCTCCCGTATCACCCTAATTCCAACGTGCCGCCATCGACAAAGAGATTGGCGGCAGTGATAAAACTGGCCTCATCCGACGCCAGGAACAGCACGGCGCGCGCCACTTCCTCCGCCCGGCCCATGCGCTTCATCGGCACCGCCGCGATCATCGCCGCGCGCAGATTGTCCACATCGGCATCGCTCATGCCCGGATTGCGGTGCAGCAGCGGCGTCTCGATCGGGCCGGGACTGACCAGATTGACGCGGATGCCCTCGCTCACCAGTTCGCCCGCAATCACCTTCAGCGCGGCATAAAGCCCGCCCTTGGTCGCGGCATAAGCGGTGTTGCCGGGCAGGAAGGCATGGCCGCCGATCGACCCCGTCGCCACGATCGACCCACCCCGGCCCATCAGCCGCAGCGCCTTCTGGATAGCAAAGACGCAGCCGCGCAGATTGACGCCATGGACATGGTCCCAGTCGGCCGGCGTCAGGTCGCGAAACGGCGCGAAGCCGCCCACGCCCGCATTGACGAACAGCGTGTCGATCCGCCCGTCCTGTGCCGCGATATCGGCGATCACCGCCTCCATCGCGTTCAGATCGGCCATGTCCGCGCGATAACCCCGCGCGCCGTCTATCGCCGCCACCGCCGCGTCGATCGTCGCCGGATCCCGCCCGGTCAGCCGCACGATCCCACCCTCCGCCGCAAAGGCCTGCGCGCTGCCCAGGCCGATGCCGCTATTGCCGCCGACCACCAATATGATCTTGTCCTTGAACCGCATGATGTCTCTCCCGGTTCAGAAGGGCGAATGGGGATTGGGACTGTCGGTCGGCACATCCTGCACCGTGTCCCAATGCTCGACGATCATGTCGCCCTCGACCCGAAAAATATCTATCACCGCAAAGCCCGGATCGCCCGCAAATCGCCGCACATGATAATGGACGATCACATGGTCGCCATCGGCAAAGCGCCGTTTGATGTCATGCACCGCGTGCGGATTTTCGCCCCGCACCTTGCGCAGAAAGGCCTTCAGCGGCTCCAGCCCCGTATCCACCCACTGATTATGCTGGATATAGTCGGGCGCGATGAACCGATCCGCCGCGTCGGCATCCATCGGTATCAGCACATGGTCGAACATCGCCTGGACCAGATCCAGATTGTGCTGCTCCTGCGGCGTATAAGCCATCATCCTCTCCTCTATTTTCCGCTGGCGCATCGCCTTGCTTTGCGGTTACGATAACGATCGTTATTAAAAGAACAAGAGCCAAGGAAGAGGAAAGCGCCATGAACCGCGCCGATTATGACCGCTATGCGCACGCCTTCAACGATCGCGACTATGACACGGTCTTCGATTTCTACGCGCCCGGCGCCAGCATCCGTTTCTTTGGCGTCGACCTTGGCACGCGCGACGCGTTCAAGCGCTTCTACAGCTTCCTCCACGCCCATGTGATCGAGACGCTGACGATCGAGCGCTTCGCCGCCAGCGACGAGCTGGTCGCGCTGGAAGGGATCATCCGGGTGGAAGCAACACAGGATCTCGACGCCGCCACCCTTGCCGCTAACGGCCTCGACCAGTTCATGCCGATCGCGAAGGGCGAAGTGCAGCAAATGCGCCAATATATCCATTATCACGTCGTCGATGGCCGGTTCACCAGCGTGGGCTGTGCCATCGTCGGCTTGACTTGAGCGCCGGCAGATGCCCTATCGGAAGACCATGTCGAACAGCAGCCCGTCCCAAAAGCCGTCGGCGTCGGCCGAAGCCAGTCCCGCCGATACGCTCCACCGCGTCCTGCGGCTGGCGAACAAGCTGATGGCGCCTTTTTCCACCTATCTGGAGCATCGCTACAAGATCAGCCTTAACGAGTTCCGCCTGCTGATGCTGCTCGGCCGCTTTCCCAATTCGGCCAGCCATGAACTGGCGGAGATGACCGGGGTCAATCCGATGAGCGTCTCGCGCGCGGTTGCCGCGCTCCAGAAGCACGGCCGCATCACGGTGGAACGCGACCCCGCCAACAAGCGGCGCAAGATATTGGTCCTGACGGATGAGGGGCGGCGGCTCTATCGGTTGATGCGGCCGCAGACCGACAAGGTCGCCACCTATCTCGTCTCCGACCTGAAAGCCAAGGAAGTCGATACGCTGAACCAGTATCTCGACACGTTGGTCGATACGCTGGAGGCGAATGACGAGGCGGGCAACAGCCGCTTCCTGGAATTCACCCGCCCCGATGGAGACGACGAACCCGCCGCCTGAGCGAACGGGGGCGGTTCAGGCGCTGGCGGGCGAAGCCCGTCCGCCAAGCGCCAGCATCACCAGCAGCATCGTCAGGAAACTGACGCCCAGCACCCCGGTCAGCGGCAGGATCGACACCGACGGCAGCAGCGATACCGCCGCACTGGCCGCCGCCGTGATCGCCAGCTGCAATGTGCCGAGCAGCCCGGCCGCCGCGCCCGCGCCGCCCGCTGCGGCATCCAGCGCTGATATGGCGGCCGGCGTCAGGATGAAGCCGGACAGGGCGAAGAGCAGCATCGACCATGGCTGGAACAGGGCGATCGGCACAGGCATCGTCAGGCCCGCCATCGCGATCAGCGCGGTCGCGCCCATCGCGACCAGCGCCACACCCGTGACCAGCGGCCGCGCGCCCAGCCGCCGCATCAGCGATGGCGCGAACTGGGTGGCGATGATCGACGTCACGGCATTGAGCGCCAGCAACAGGCTATAATGGTGTGCGCTCAGGCCAAAGCCCTGCGTGTAGATGAAGGGCGCGGCGGTCACGAAGGCGAAGGGCACGGTCGTCGCCAGTCCCGCCACTAGCGTCCAGCCCAGAAAGGCAGGCGTGCCGAGCAGCCGGCCATAGGCATGCAGCATCGGCTGGCGATGCAACCGCCGCTGCGGCGGCAGCGATTCGGGCAGGAAGATCGACACCGCGATCAACGCCACCGCCCCGCCGCCGGCCAGCAGCAGGAACAGCCCGCGCCAGCTCATCGCCTGCAACAAATAGCTGCCCGCCAGTGGCGCCAATACCGGCGATATGCCGATGATCAGGAAGGTGAAGGCCATCAGTTGCGCCGCGCGATGGCCGCTATGCCGGTCGCGGATCATCGCCCGCACGCTCGACGTGCCGGCGCATGCACCCATGCCCTGGAGAAAGCGGCACGCGATCAGCATGTCTAGGCTGGTCGCCATGGCACAAGCGATGGATGCGATCGCGAACAGCAACAGCCCGCCAATCAGGGGCCGACGCCGGCCATAGCGATCGCCCAGCGTGCCGAGCGGAATCTGCGCCAGCGCCAGCCCCAGGAAAAAGGCGGACAGGGTACGCTGCACCGCGCCGCTGTCCGCCGCCATCGCCTGCGCCATGCCCGGCATGGCCGGCAGATACAGGTCGATGGCAAAGGGGCCGAGCGAGGACAGGAAGCCGAAGGCGATGCCCAGCAACAGGGTCGGTTCCGTCTCCTGCGGACCCGAACGGCGATCGGCTTGTGCCATATATGATGTAACCCTCTCCCTAATTAGTAACGAACGTTATATTTATTCAGAAGGGCGCACAAGCGGAGAAGCTGGGTGGGATCGTGCATATCGCCGGTTTACAAACTGTGTCGCCGGCATACAGTGCTGCCTACAACCAGAAATAGGAGAGGGGCGCCGCATGGCATCGATTGAGACAAGGGCTTTGCCCGCCGACGATCCGCGCAGCATCTTGGGCAGCCGGCCGATGCGCCTGCCGCAATGCGTCGCCATCGCGATCTGCTTCCTGCTCAACGCGCTTGATGGCTTCGACATATTGGCGGTCACCTTCGCCGCGCCCGGCATCGCGAAGCAATGGAACATCGGCCCCGGCGCGATCGGCCTGGTCGTATCCTCAGGCCTTGCCGGCATGGTGGTGGGGTCGCTGACGTTGGGCCAGTTGGCCGATCGGATCGGGCGACGGCCGCAGGTGCTGCTGTGCCTCGCCATCATGGTCAGCGGCATGGCCGCTTCCGCCTTCGCCTCCAACGTGCTGCTGCTCTGCCTGCTGCGCGCCTATACCGGCCTTGGCCTCGGCGCAGTGCTGGCGGCGGTGAACGCCCTGTCGGCGGAGTTCGCCAATCGCAAGCGTCGCGACCTGTCGGTCAGCATCATGGCGGCGGGCTATCCTGCCGGCGGTATCGTCGGCGGCTGGGCGGCGGCGCAGTTGCTCAAACATCATGGCTGGGAATCCATCTTCCTGTTCGGTGCGGGCGCGACGGCGGTGATGGTGCCGCTGGTACTGTTGTTCCTGCCCGAATCGATCGGCTGGCTGGCGACGCGCGGCGGGCCGGATGCGCTGGCGCGGATCAACGCCATATTGAAGCGTCTGGGCCAGCCGCTCGCGGGTCGCCTCGTCGCGTTGGAGGAGCCGAAGGCCTCCATCGGCGCGCTCTTCACCGACCGCTATCGTGCGACGACGATCGCGCTCATCTTCATGTACGGCCTGCACATGATGACCTTCTATTATGCGCTGGGTTGGACCCCGGCGCTGGTCGTGTCGCTTGGCTTCGATCCGTCGCAGGCGACGATCGTGTCGGTATTCATGAACATGGGCGGCGCGACCGGGGGGCTGATATTGGGTTTCCTGTCGCCGCGCCTGGGCCTGCGTCCGCTGGTGCTGTTCGGCCTCGCCGGCGCGGGGGCGGCGGTCGCCGCCTTTGGCGCCGTGCCGGCCGACATCGTGATGCTGCAGGGCGCGGCCTTCCTGCTCGGCTTCCTTGCCAACGGATCGGTCGTCGGGCTCTATGCGCTGATCGCCAACATCTATCCCACCACCTTGCGTGCGACCGGCACCGGCACGGTGATCGGTTTCGGCCGTTGCGGCGCCGCGCTCGGCCCCTTCCTTGCGGGCCAGTTACTGGCGGTCGGGGCAGGGCGGGGCATTACCTCGCTCGCCCTGGCGCTCGGCTCCGCCGTCGCGGCGCTGGTCCTGCTGACCGCCCACCTGCGCGTGGCGGATGAGGATGCGATTTAGGACAGAACCAAACCCGTTCGTCCTGAGTAGCCACTGAGCCTGTCGAAGTGGCGTATCGAAGGAACAGTGCTTCGATATGGGTCTTCGACAGGCTCAGACCCTACTCAGCACGAACGGAGGAGAGTGTTGGAAATCTACCCCACCCGCTCCGCATCCATCATCGCCTGCAACATGCGCCGTCCTTCCACCGCATTGCGATCGCTCTTCAGCAGCAGTTCCTCGGGATTCTCGCCCACCACGGCCAGCATCGCCTCGATCTCCTCGGTGGCGAATTTGTCCTCGGCGATCACGGGGCGCAGATAGTCTTCCATGATGGCGATGGCACTCGCGTCCGTCGTCGCCATGGCGAAAAAATAGGTGCAGCTATGCGGCGTTTCCGGCGTTACCGCATGATAGACCCGGCTCGATGCAAAGGCCTCGCCCGCCCGCGCGTGACCCTGCGGATATCGGCTTTCGTCGATCCCGGCATGAAACCCCGGCAGGTGGAAATCCATCCCGCTCACCCGGTCGATCCGGGCCAGGTGATGGCCCATATGCGCAACCACCGGCGGCGCCTCCGCATCGCGCATATGACGGCGGCTGCTCAGAAAGCCGGGTCGCTTGACCACCTCTTCGGGCGTCGCTGCATTGTCCAGCGTGCCGATCGAACTGCCATGCAGGAAGGCGAGGTGGGTCAGGTCTAGCAGATTGTCGTTCAGCAACTGCGCCCGGCCCTTCACATGCTCCACGAACAGCGCCCGCGCGATCATGCCCGGCGTCAGGCCGATCGCTTCCAGATCGGGCAACAGCACGGGATCGGCCTTGTCAGCCTCGCCCATCCATATCCACGCCCATAGCCCATGTTCGACCAGCGGGTAGCTGGGGATATGATAGGATCGCGGGGTGAAGCTCTGGCTCGGAATATCGGTGCATTGCCCGTCCGGCCCGAAGGCGATGCCATGATAGCCGCACACGATGCCGTCCCCCTTGCGACAGCTTTTGCCCAGCGGGAAATGGCGGTGCGGACATCGCCCGCCGACCGCCACCGCCCGACCGTCCTGTTTCCGATACAGGACGACCGGCTGGTCGAGGATGGTGCGCGCCAGCAGCGCTTCCCCAATTTCATGGGTGAAGGCGGCGACATACCATCCATTGCGGACTGCGAACGAACCAGTGGTGAAGGGATACATGATTGCGCCTCTCCTGACTTTTATCAGACTTACAGTGTAAGTTTGGCGGAAATCCGGCCACTGTCAAGAGCGGCGTCCTTTCGCCTCATAAAGACGCGGCAACGCATTTTTCGACTGGCAAGGGGCAATATGTTCGTGTAGATGAAATGTTCATGGATGCGAAATCATCAGATCGCGATCTAGGCGCGCCCCTCCTGATCCTGCCGGGATTGCTGTGCGATTCCCGCATGTTCGGCGAAACGCTGGCCGCTTTTCCCGGCAGCGCGGTTGTGGACGGTTTCTATGCCGGTTGCGATCGAATCGAGGCGATGGCCGATTATGCCATCGCCCGCATGCCTGGTCGCTGCGCCCTGCTCGGCCATTCCATGGGCGCGCGGGTCGCACTGGAAGTGATTCGCAAGGTACCCGACCGGGTCGAACGGCTGGCGCTGGTCGATACCGGCGTCCATCCGGTCAAGCCCGGCGAGCGGGAAGGGCGCTACACGCTGCGCGACCTTGGCCGCGATCAGGGCATGGCTGCGCTGGTCGCCCAATGGCTGCCGCCGATGATGGGCTTTGCCGGCCTGCGCGACGAAGCGCTGATGGACTTGCTCTATGCCATGGCGGTCGACGCTGGCCTTGCCACGTTCGAAGCGCAGATCGAGGCGCTGCTGCACCGCCCGTCAGTGGACGCGTTGCTCCCCACCATCGCCTGCCCGACCGTCGCGATCGTCGGGCGGCAGGACCAATGGTCGCCGGTCGCCCAGCATGAAGCCATCGCAGCCACGATTCCCGGCGCGCAGTTGCGTGTCGTCGAACGCGCCGGGCACATGATGCCGGCCGAAGCGCCCCGGGCCTTCCATGCCGGGATACAGGAATGGCTCGCCATGCCTGCCCATGCTCATATTTCGTAAATTTCCAAACAAGTCGAAGGAGAGGTTTGAATGACTGACAAGACCCTGCAACAGCTGCTCGATGAAAAGGGTGATATCGTCGAATTCCTGCGCAATCAGCAGGTCGGCCCCAACGCCTATCCCGGCGTGCCCGGCGAATATAGCAACTGGCGCGACGAACAGCGCAGCTGGGCGGAAAGCTCGGTTCTGTTCAACCAGAGCTTCCACATGGTCGACCTGCTCGTCACCGGCCCTGGCGCGTTCGATATGCTGGCCTATCTCGCCCCCAACAGCTTCAAGGGCTTCGTGCCGAACCGCGCCAAGCAGTTCGCCCCCGTAACCCCCGAAGGCTATGTGATCGGCGACGTCATCCTCTTCTATCTGGAAGAAGAAAAGTTCGAACTGGTCGGCCGCGCCCCCTCGATCGAATGGGTCGAATATTGGGCCTCGACCGGCAAGTGGGACGTGAAGGTGGAACGCGACGAACGCACCATCGCCCGTCCGCTCGACCAGCAGGGCTATCGCCGCAACTATCGCTTCCAGCTGCAGGGCCCGAACGCCATGCCGGTGCTGGAACAGGCGATGGGCCAGACCCCGCCGGACCTGAAATTCTTCCACATGGCGCCGATCACCATCGCCGGCGTCGAAGTGCGCGCGCTGCGTCACGGCATGGCCGGCCAGCCGGGTTACGAGCTGTTTGGTCCCTGGGAAGATTATGACACCGTTCGCAACGCGCTCATCGAAGCGGGCAAGGATTATGGCCTGACCCTCTGCGGCGGCCGTACCTATTCGTCCAACACGCTGGAATCGGGCTGGATCCCCTCGCCGCTGCCCGCCACCTACACCGGCGAAGGCTCGAAGGGCTTCCGTGAATGGATCGGCGCCAACAGCTATGAAGGCAAATGCTCGCTCGGCGGCAGCTTCGTCTCCGACAAGATCGAGGATTATTATCTGAACCCCTGGGAGCTGGGCTATGGCATCATGGTCAAGTTCGATCATGAATTCGTCGGCCGCGAAGCGCTGGAAAAGATCAAGGATCAGCCTCATCGCCAGAAGGTGACGCTGGCCCTCGACAATGAGGATATCGTCCGCGTCATGAGCTCCATGCTCCAGACCGGCGACAAGGCGAAGTTCCTGGAATTCCCCAGCGCCGTCTATTGCATGCACCCCTATGACGCGGTGCTCAAGGACGGCAAGACCGTCGGCCTGTCGACCTGGATCGGCTACACCATCAACGCCGGCCGCTTCCTGGCGCTGGCGATGGTCGATGCCGAGTTCGCCGCGCCCGGCACCGAAGTGACCTTGCTGTGGGGCGAACCCGATGGCGGCACGAGCAAGCCGACCGTCGAACGCCATGTGCAGACCGAAATCAAGGCGATCGTCTCCTCGGTCCCCTATTCGGAAGCCGCGCGCGACAATTATGCCGACGGCTGGCGCACCAAGGCCGCCTGATCGGCTAATCTATACCCGAGCGGGGTTGGAGCGGGGGATGCCGGAAGGCGTCCCCCGTTTTCGTTTGCTTCATAGTCGTCACCCCAGCGAAGGCTGGGGTCTCAGGCGGCAGTAAAGGAAGGCCAGCCGCCTCGCACTGTCCGTTCACGCAGCGCATCCATGCCTGAGATCCCAGCCTTCGCTGGGATGACGGCATAGAATTGGGGGCGTTTGCCATCCATGCAAACGAGCCATTCGCACCCGTTCCACACAAGCCTTCCAATGTAGGATAATAGCTGATCTATCCTGACGAATGGATCACAGCTCCGACCCGTCCTGCATCCCCGCGTATCCGGACCCTATAGGGTGCGGTCCTGCCGCATTCCGGTCGCCTTTATGTCGCGTGACTGGCGCGCGATCGTCGCGCATCCGTCGCGTCGTTGTCACCCACGCGGCGCGACACCGGCGCATTGCAGACGCTTGGGGAACGCTTCGCGAGCGCTTTACGCCCATATACCCCTGCAACGGTGTGAATTTCGGCTGTCGCCAAGTTGTGGCGCCAGTATCGCACCCTCTCTCAGACGGCAGGCATCTCCGCCGCCGCGAACAGGCTGACGGCCTGCTCCAGCTTGGCGATGGTCCGCCCCTCCACCTCGGCGGTGAAGCGCGGGACGGGGATGGCCAGCGCGAAGGCGCCGACCGCTTCGCCGTCGATCACCACCGCTATGCCCAGGCCGCAAATGCCCGGCGTATATTCCTCCCGCGTGCGGCCGATGCCGGTCGCGCGGATCTCTGCCAGTTCGGCGCGCAATTGCGCCACATCGACGATGCTGCTGGGGGTAAAGCGTTCCAGCGGCGTCTGTGCGAAATAGGCGTCCAACTCCGCGTCGCTCAGGTGAGCGAGCAGCGCCTTGCCCGCCGCCAGGCAATGGAGCGGGCTGCGCGTTCCCACGCTGATCGAATAGCGCAGCGACTGTTCCGCCGTCTCGGTGACGATCGCCTCCAGCAACCAGCCGTCGCGCACGAAGAAGGACGCCGTCTCGTTGATCTGCAAGCGCAGCGACTTGACCAGCGGCCGGACCTTGTCGGCCAGCGACATGGCGACGCGGGGCGAGGCCAGCCGTTCCAGCGCCGGGCCGGGCAAATATCGCCGCCCTTCGCGCGCCAGATAGTGACGTTCCACCAAGGTTGCGAGCAGGTAGGACAGGCTGCTGACCGGAATGGCCAGGCCCGCCGCAATCTCCTGCGCGACGACGCCGGCCGGCCGCGCGACGACATATTCGATGATGTCGATGGTGCGCATCGCCGATTTGACGGTGGACGGCGTGGTCCCATTCATGGTCGGCGATACCCCTTATTATCGGAGCGATTTCGAGCCGGACCGGAGTGTCCGGCGGCTCGGAAATCGCGGCAACTAAAATGTCAGGCTACCGCGCCTTTCGGCAAAGCGCCATTCCCCCTCTACCGCCACGAAACGGTCGTGAAAGCTGCCGACTTTAGGCGCTCCATCGCCCGTGAACAACAGCATAGCGCTTTCGCCGATCGCTTCGCCTTCGCTCACCACGTCGATCACCACATTGGAACAGACATGCCGCGTGGTCCGCGCCGGGCGGGAGAGGAAGGCGGCCAGGATGGCGTCCCGCCCCACGATCCATGCGTCGGGCGCGGTCGGGCGCGCCATGCGGCCATCCTGCGCGTAGAGCGCCGCGACGTCCGCCCAGCGCCCGGCATCGTTCAAATTGGCGTAGAGCGCGACCAGCCGGGCGCAATCCTGCTCGATCGCGCGGCGCTGCTCCTGCGTCACATCGCTGCTCACAGGCGCGCGTCCGCCAGATCCGCACCGGCGCGCAGCGACCGCAGCTTCTTCCACGTCACGGCCGGGTCTATCTTGCCATATCCGGCGAAGGTGCCGAAGCCGCAATCGGTGCTGGCGATCACCCGGTCCTTGCCGACGATGCCGGCAAAACGCTCGATCCGCTGAGCGATCAGTTCGGGATGCTCGACATAGTTGGAACAGGTATCGATCAGGCCGGGGGCAAGGATTTTGTCGTCGGGCAGCACACCGCGCTGCGCCGCATCGCGCCAGACCGTCCATTCATGCTCGTGGCATGGATTGGCACCCTCGAACAGCACGGTTGCCGGCCGCGCAGCCAGCACGATATCGATCACCTTCTCTAGCGGAATGTCATGATCGTGCGGCCCTTCATAATTGCCCCAGCAAATATGCATCCGCATCCGGTCCGCCGGGATATTGGCGGTCGCGGCATTGAGCGCCTCGACATTCGCCGCCGCGATCCTGATGAATTCCTCGTCGCTCGCATCCTGATAACCGGTGTGGCGCGACATGGCGAGGTCGGGGCAATCGAGTTGCAGGTCGAACCCGGCCGCCACGATCGTCTCATATTCCTCGCGCATGGCATCGACCAGGTCGGCCAGATAGGCGTCGTGGCTCGGATAATGGCGATTGACCTGAAAGGCGGTGATCAGGCCGGGCGAGGCGGCGTTCATGAAGGCGCGCGTGCCCGGATGGTCGGCCAGCGCCGTCTTGAACCGGCGAATATCCTCATGCAGCGGATCGAGCGTCACCAGCTTCACCGGCCCGATGCAGGAAGCGCGGGTGAATTCTTGCGAACCCATGATCGCCGCCAGCTTCTGCCGCAACGCCGGCAGCGGCGCGAGGTCGGCCGCGACCTTGCGATCGATATGACCGCCAAAGCCCGACAGCCGCTCGATCATATAGGTGGAATAGCCGACCTTCCCCAATTCGCCGTCGCTGACGATCGACACGCCCGCCGCAATCTGCGCCGTCACTGCGTCCGACACCGCTTGCTGAACGGTCGTGTCGAACAGCGCCGCGTCATAAGCTTCGCCCTTGTCGCGGGCCAGCAGCAACGGGGTCAACGCATCGCCGCGCGGCAGGCTGCCGACATGGGTGGTGGCTATGGACATGGCGTATTCACTCTCCCTAAGATGGGGAGAATATCTGCCACATGTTCGCAAATATGGATATATCATAAATGTGAATTTAATGGCGGTGGAGGGCACCCTTATCTGGACAAAGCCGCGACTCTCACTATATACCGCTCGGTATGAAAATGGCAGCCGAACCCGTAACGAGAGGACGCCCCCGGGAATTCGATCCCGAGGAAGCCCTGTCGGCTGCGCTCCAGGTTTTCTGGACGCGCGGTTATGAAGGTGCGTCACTGGCCGAACTGACCGACGCCATGGGCATCACCAAGCCCAGCCTCTATGCCTGTTTCGGCAACAAGGAAGCGCTGTTCCACAAGGCGCTCGACCTCTATGAGCGCGACAAGCTCTGCTACATGCGCTCCGCGTTGCAGGAACCGACGGCGCGTGGCGTGGCAGAGCGGCTGTTGCGCGGCACTTTGCAGATCCAGACCGGCGGCAACGACCCGCGTGCCTGCCTTGGCGTGATCAGCATGGTCGCCTGCACGACCCAGGCGGAATCGATCAAGAGCGACGTGATTGCGCGTCGCGCCTCGTCCGACAAGGCGTTGGTCGAGCGGCTGGAGCGCGCCAAGGCGGAGGGCGACCTGCCCGTCGGCATCGAACCGGCGGCGCTTGCCACATATCTGACCGCCGTCATTCAGGGCATGGGCGTGCAGGCCAGCGGTGGCGCATCGCCGCAGCAGCTGGAGCAACTGGTGGAAACCACCATGGCGATGTGGCCGACCACCTGACCTGAACCTGCGTAAAACCGCGCATTCAGCCGCAATTCAGAAAAAATTACCAAGCGGTACAGAAAGCGGTTGACGAAAAGGTGCTTCGGATTATATACCGATAAGTATGAAATCCGGTCGAGGCATCTGCCTCCAAGGAGGCAACATGAAAAATATTGTCCTAAGCTAAGTTTCTAAGCTTGGTGGCGCGCTTCGTCTCGCCATCTGCACCATCATCATCGTCTGGCCATAGGGGTCGGGGCATCGCTCCGGCACGGATGGCTTGTGCATTCCCGCGGCCGCCACCGGTTCGGGAGAGTATCGCGTGCGCCCGCAGATGGTGTTCGCGGCCGGGTCTGCACGCAAATAGGGGTTTGAAACCATGGCCTATATCGATTTCGCCCAGCCGCTGCCTGCGGTTGGGGACGGCATCTCCTTGCCTGCGATCCGCGACCGGATCAAAGCTGTCGCCACCGGCTTTTCGTCGATGGAATGGCAGATCGTGCGTCTGGCGCAGACCGATGGCCTCGCTTCCCTGCGGGAGCCGGGTCGCTGGTCGCGTTTCAAGACATTGCTCTTTGGCCCGCAGCCGCATTTCAAACTGGCGGACACCAAGCTGGAGGCGCTGCGCCGCCTGGCCGTGGAGGCTTGGCATGAAGGCTTCGCCGTCCGTCCATCCGCCATCCGAGACTTCCGCGAGGCGGGGTTTAGCGAGGGACAGCTGGAAACATTGCTGTCCGCCGTCACCGCCGCCCGTCGCACCATCAAAGGGAAATATCCATGAACATGATCGCAAAGATCGACACTGATACGCAGGCCAGCGAAGTCGGTTCCGACGGCACGGCACGCCGCTGGCGCGGCCGGCACTTGGCCTGGGCCGCTTTGGGCATCGTCGTGCTGGGTGGGGCCAGCTGGAAATATTGGGGTCAGACGGAGGCGCAGGCCTCCGCCGCGCCGCTGGCGGCTGTCGGCGTATCCGCGCCGCTCGCCCGCAGCGTGACCCAGTGGGACGATTATGTCGGCCGCTTCGCCCCCAGCCAGACGGTGGAAATCCGCCCGCGCGTATCGGGCGCCGTCACCGCCATCCATTTCCGCGACGGCGATTTCGTGCGTCAGGGGCAATTGCTCTTCACCATCGACCAGCGCCCTTTCCAGGCGGCTCTGGCCGAAGCGCGGGCAAGCAGCGCGTCGGCCCGCAGCGCCTTGCTGCTGGCGCAAAATGACTATGCCCGCGTCCAGCGGCTGAGCGGCGACGACGCCGTGTCGGCCAGCGAAGTGGACTCGCTGCGCTCGCGCCTTCAGGCGGCACAAGCCGCCTTGGCCGGCGCGCAGGCCCGCGAACGCAGCCGCGCGCTGGACGTCGAATTTACGCAGGTCCGTGCGCCCATTTCCGGGCGGGTTTCCGACCGCCGTGTCGACATCGGCAATCTGGTGGCCGGCGCGGAAGGTAGTGGCGCGACCCTGTTGACCACGGTCAACAAGCTTGATCCCATCTATTTCAACTTCGACGCGTCCGAAGCGCTCTATCTCAAATCGCAGCGCGACAAGGATAATGGCGGCGCGGTCGAGGTACGGTTGCAGGACGAAGCGGCCTATAATCATCAGGGCCGGCTCGACTTCACCGACAATGGCCTTGATCCGCGGTCGGGCACGATCCGCATCCGTGCGGTGTTCGACAATCCGGGCAATTTCCTGACCCCCGGCCTGTTCGGCAATATGCGTCTGGCCAATGGCGGCAAGGCCAATGCCCTGCTGGTCCCGGATGAGGCGATCCAGTCCGATCAGGCACGCAAAACCGTGCTGGTGGTGGACAAGGACAGCAATGTCGCGGTCAAGCCGGTCGAACTCGGCCCGATCGTCGATGGGCTGCGCATCATCCGATCGGGGCTTGTGCCCACGGATCGGGTGATCGTGGCCAACCTTCAGGCCGCGATGCCCGGCGCCAAGGTAGCGGTGAAGCCGGCAACGATCCGGCCGGCCCCCGCGCCGGTCACGCCGGTCGACAGCGCGGCGCCGATAGCCGCGCAGGCGACCTTCGCCCGATAAATCTGACCCCACCCTTCACACGGGAGGGGCCAATCAAACAGAATCCCTGCCCGTGATCCGGCCCCTGCCGGATCGCGCGGCATCCCTTTCGCTCGCAAAGGACGATCCGATGCGCTTCTCCCGTTTCTTCATCGACCGGCCGATCTTCGCCGCCGTCATCGCGGTGGTCATCACCGTGGTCGGCGCGCTCGCCTTTATCGGCCTGCCGGTGTCCCAATATCCCGATATCGTGCCCCCCACGGTCACGGTGTCCGCCCAATATCCCGGCGCATCGGCGGAAACGGTCGCATCGACCGTGGCCGCGCCGATCGAACAGGAGATCAACGGCGTCGACGACATGCTCTATCAGAGCAGCCAGTCGACCGGCGATGGCAAGGTCGTCATCACCGTCACCTTCAAGATCGGTACCGACCTCGACGCCGCGCAGGTGCTGGTGCAGAACCGCGTCGCCGTCGCCACGCCGCGCCTGCCCGAAGAGGTGCAGCGTCTGGGCGTCGTCACGCGCAAGACCACGCCCGAATTCCTGATGGTCGTGAATTTGCAGTCGCCCGACGGCACGTTCGACCGCGATTATATCTCCAACTATGCGCTGACGCAGGTGCGTGACCGGCTCGCCCGTCTGGACGGTGTGGGCGATGTGCAGATGTTCGGCGCGCGCGACTATGCGATGCGCGTCTGGATCGATCCCGACCGTGCCGCCGCGCTCGACCTGACGGCCGGCGAAGTCGTGTCCGCGCTGCGGGCGCAGAACGTCCAGGTTTCGGCCGGCTCCATCGGTCAGCCTCCTTATGACCGTGGCGAAGCCTTCCAGCTTGGCGTGGAAATGCAGGGACGCCTCAACACGCCCGAACAATTTTCCAACATCGTCATCCGCACCGACGCCACCGGTCATCAGGTCCGCGTCAGCGATGTCGCGCGCGTCGAACTGGGCGCGCAGGATTATGGCACCAACACCTATCTGTCGAACAAGCCCACCGTCGTTATCGCGACGATGCAGCGCCCCGGCTCCAACGCGCTCGACGCGGCGGAGAAGGTGAAGGCGGAGATGGAGCAATTGTCCAAGCGCTTCCCCAAGGGCCTGGAATATAGCATCATCTACAACCCGACCGAATTTATCAGCCAGTCGATCGACGCCGTCTATCACACGCTGATCGAAGCGGTGCTGCTGGTCGTCCTCGTCATCCTCGTCTTCCTGCAAAACTGGCGCGCGGCGATCATCCCGATCATCGCCATTCCGGTGTCGCTGATCGGCACGGCGGCGATTCTTGCCGGGCTTGGTTATTCCCTCAACAATCTGTCGCTCTTCGGCCTGGTCCTCGCCATCGGCATCGTCGTCGACGACGCCATCGTCGTGGTCGAAAATGTCGAGCGCAATATCGAGAATGGCATGTCGCCGCTGGAGGCCGCGCGCGTCTCCATGGATGAAGTGTCGACTGCCCTGATCGCGATCGTGCTGGTGCTTTGCGCGGTGTTCGTGCCGACTTTGTTCATCACCGGCATTTCCGGCGCCTTCTATCAGCAATTCGCCGTCACCATCTCGACCGCGACCGTGATCTCGCTGATCCTCTCGCTTACCTTGTCGCCGGCCGCCGCCGCTCTCCTGCTCAAGGAAAAGCACGGGGCCCGCGACCGCAGCGGCGATCCGGTCTGGCGGCAGAAGCTGGGCAAGGCTGCCGATGCGTTCAACACCGGCTTTGACCGGATGAGCGCGGGCTATGGCCGCCTCACCCGTTTTCTCGTGGCTCGTCCAAAGAAGATGCTGCTGACCTATGCCGGTCTGATCGCGGCCACGATCGCCCTCTTTTGGGTGACGCCTGGCGGCTTCATCCCGGCGCAGGATCAGGGCTATTTTCTGGCTGTGGTGCAGCTGCCCTCCGGCGCCTCGCTCGAGCGCACCGACAAGGTGGCCCGCGAAGTCGCGGCGAAGATCCTGCCGATCAAGGGGCTGCGCGGCGCGGTGATGTTCGCCGGCTTCCACGGTCCCTCGCAGACGCAGGCCCCCAACAGCGCGGCGATCTACTTCCCCTTCAAGAGCTTTGCCGAACGCAAGGAGGAGGGCGCCACCTATGCCGGCATCATGGAGCAGGCGAACAAGGCGGTCGCCGGCTATGACAAGGCGCGCATCCTGCTCGTTCCCCCGCCGCTCATCCAGGGCATCGGGTCGGCCGGCGGCTATCGCGTTATGCTGGAGGATCGCGAGGATCGCGGTTATGCCGAACTCAACAAGGTCGCCAATGATCTGATCGCCAAGGCGAACCAGACACCCAGCCTCGCCATGGTCTACACCCTATTCGACGTCGGCACGCCGCGCGTCTATGCGGACGTTGATCGGCGCAAGGCCGACCTGCTGGGCGTGCCGCCCGAGCGCATCTTCGAAGCGATGCAGGTCTATCTGGGGTCGTCCTTCGTCAACGACTTCAACCTGCTGGGTCGCACCTATCGCGTGACCGCGCAGGCCGATGCAGAGCATCGCGGCACGGTGGCGGATATCGCAAACCTGAAAACCCGGTCGAACAGCGGCCAGATGGTACCGATCGGCTCCGTCTCCACCTTCAAGGACAAGACCGGTCCCTATCGCGTGGTCCGCTACAATCTGCTGCCGGCGGTGGAAATCGACGGTGACACGGCGCCGGGCTATTCCTCGGGCCAGTCGCTCGCCACGATGGAAAAGCTCGCCGACGCGGCCCCGGCCGGTTACGCCAGCGAATGGACCGGCGTCGCCTATCAGCAGGTCAGCGCGGGTAACACCGCAGGTCTGGTGTTCGGCATGGCGGTCTTTTTCGTCTTCCTGGTGCTGGCGGCGCAATATGAAAGCCTGACGCTGCCGCTTTCGATCATCCTGATCGTGCCGATGTGCCTGTTCGCGGCCATGCTGGGCGTGAACCTGCGGGGGATGGACAATAATATCCTCACGCAGATCGGTCTGGTCGTCTTGATCGCCCTTGCCGCGAAGAATGCCATTCTGGTGGTTGAATTCGCCAAGCAGGCGGAGGAAGAACAGGGGCTTTCACCGATCGAGGCTGCCGTTCAGGCTGCGCAGACCCGTCTGCGTCCGATCCTGATGACCAGCTTCGCCTTCATCCTGGGCGCCGTACCGCTGGTGATAGCCACCGGGGCCGGTGCGGAACTGCGGCAGGCGCTGGGTACGGCCGTCTTCTTCGGCATGGCCGGTGTGACCGCCTTCGGCCTGCTCTTCACCCCCACCTTCTATGTCGTGTGCCGCGCGCTGGGCGATCGTTTCGCCCGTCGTCGGCCGGGACAGGCTGAACCTGCGTTGCAGCCGGCCGAATAAGGACAAAAGCCATGACAAGGAACTTCATCGCTTTGCTGCTCGGCGCCAGTGCGCTCACGGCCTGCGCCGCCGGGCCGGACTATAAGGCGCCCGCCACCCCGGCCACAGCCGCCGCTCCCTTCATCGGAGCGGCGAGTCCGGCGGCCAATCCGACCGTCAGCGCCGCAGCCGCGCAGGATCATTGGTGGACGCTCTATGGCGATCCGCTGCTCGACACGCTGGTCATCGACGCGCTCGCCGCCAACACCGACATTAGGGTGGCGGTGGCGCGGATCGAGCGGGCACGCTCTTCGCTGCGCGGCGCGAAATCGGATCGCCTGGCCCAGACCAGCCTGGGCGCGTCCGAAACCTACAACCGCACCTCGGCGGCCCAATCCTTGCCCGGCCTCGACCGGGAAAATTGGGTCTTCGATAGCGGCCTCGACATCAGCTATGAAGTCGATCTGTTCGGCCGGGTGAAACGCGGCGTGGAAGCGGCACGCGGCGATTATGCCGCGGCGCAGGCGGACGCTGACGGCGTGCGCGTGGCGGTGATCGCGGACACGGTGCGTGCCTATCTGGACGTCACCGCCACATCGGAACGGCTGGCGGTGGCGCAGCGCACGGTCGGCCTGCTCGACCAGTCGATCCGCATCACCGGCGCCCGGTTCGAGGCTGGCCGGTCGGATCGGCTGGACGTCATCCGCGTGACGACTCTGCGCGACCAGCAGAAGGCGACGATCCCCGCGCTGGCGGCCGATCGCGATGCGGCTTTGTTCCGCCTTGCGACCCTCACCGGCCGCACGCCGCAGCAATTGCCCGATACGGTCCGCGCCGCGACCCGGACCCCGCAATTGTCGCAGCCGATCCCTGTCGGTGACGGCCAGGCCCTATTGGCACGGCGGCCCGACGTGCGCGCGGCGGAACGGCGGCTTGCGGCCGACACCGCACGTATTGGCGTGGCGACGGCGGATCTCTATCCCCGCATCTCGCTTGGCGCATCGGTCGGCAGCACGGCGCTGGGTGGCGGCAATTTGTTCGGTGGGGGACCATTGAACTGGGTGCTGGGACCGCTCATCAGCTGGGCCTTCCCCAATCAGGAGGCGATCCGTGCACGGATCGGCGCGGCGAAGGCGGACGGCGAAGCCTCACTCGCCACCTTCGACGGCACGGTTTTGCAGGCGCTGGAGGAAACCGAGCGGGCTTTGTCCGCCTATGCCCATGCGATCGAGCGGGCGCAGACCTTGAGTGCCGCGCGGGATGAAGCAGCCCGCGCCGCCCGGATCAGCCTTGCCCGGCAACGGGAAGGCCAGATCGATTTCCTGACCGTACTGGATGCGCAGCGGACACTCGCCAGCGCAGAGGCCGATCTGGCGACGGCGACCCGCGCGGTGTCCTTTGCCCAGGTCGATCTGTTCCGCGCTTTGGGCGGTGGATGGGGTCAGGCCTCGGCCTGACCCCAAACAGCATCAGGCCGAGGTCTTCGCCTTGCTTAGATCATAGCTGCCCAGACCCGGCTTGTAGCTTTTTTCATCGATAAACTGGCGGATGCCTTCCTTGCGGCCTTCGCTCTTGTCATGGAAGTTGGCGGCTTCCTGCATACGGACCAGATAATCCTCGGCTTCGTCATAGGTCATGGTGCCGACGCGGCGGACGGCATCCTTGGCGAATTTCAACGCCACCGGATTCTTCTTCAGCAGCATTTCGGCCACTTGCGTAGTGCGGGTCTTCAACTGGTCCAGCGGCACGCTTTCATTGACCAGCCGCATGGTCGCCGCCGCCTTGCCGTCGATCAGGTCGCCCGTCAGCGTCAGCCACATGGCGTCGCGCATGGGGAGCAGGTCGACCACTACCTTGGTCACGCCGCCGCCCGGCAAAATGCCCCAGTTGATTTCGGACAGGCCGAACTGCGCCTCATCCGCGCAAATGGCGAGGTCGCAGGCGAAGAGCGGGCCGAAACCGCCCCCGAAGCACCAGCCATTGACCATGGCGATGGTGGGCTTGTGATACCAGCGCAGGCGACGGAACCAGCCATAGCTTTCCGCCTGCGACTTGCGCACGCCGCGCAGACCCAGCGCTTCGGTTTCGCGGAAATATTCCTTCAGATCCATGCCGGCCGACCAGGACGTGCCTTCGCCGCCCAGCACCAGCACGCCGACATCGTCGCGATATTCCAGTTCGTCCAGAACCTCCATCATGCGACGGTTGAGCGTCGGGCTCATCGCGTTGCGCTTGGCCGGTCGGGCGAAATTCACCCAGGCGATACGGTTTTCGACATGTACCGAAACGACGTCCTGCTCTTCCATCATCCTGCTCCTCGATATGTATCATTGGCATACAATCTGACAGGGCAGGCAGGCAAGCGCTTTTTACAGCTTCGCTTGACAAGTCCGCTCGCGCTTCAGATAATAACGATCGTTATTAAGGCGCCGGCTCGATCGGCGAAGTGAGGTGGGATGAATGAGAAGGGCCAGATAGCGCCGGCCACGATCGCGGCCTTTGCAGCGATCGTCGGCAAGGATCATGTCTTCTTCGCGGAGGAGGATCAGGCGAGCTATCAGGACAAATTCGCCATCGACGACGCCCGTCATCACCCCGCCGGCGCGGTCGCGCCTGCCACGGTGGACGAGATTCAGGCGATCGTCCGGATCGCGTCGGACCGCGGCATCGCCCTCTGGCCGATCAGCCGGGGCAAGAATCTGGGCTATGGCGGTTCCGCCCCGCTACTGGCCGGGTCGGTGGTGCTCGACCTCAGCCGGATGAAGAAGATCGACTATGATGAGGCGAACGGCACGGTGCTGCTGGAGCCGGGGGTTGGTTTCTATGATCTCTACGACTTCCTGAAATCCAAGGGCATGAAGCATTGGCTGTCGGTGCCCGGCAATAGCTGGGGATCGGTGGTCGGCAATGCGCTGGATCGCGGCATGGGCTATACCCCCTATGGCGAACATGCGACCCGCATCTGCGGCATAGAGGCGGTGATGGCGGATGGCCTGGTCGTGCGCACCGGCATGGGCGCTCTGGACGGTGCGCCGACCTGGCAGCTGTATCGCTTCGGCTTTGGCCCCGGCTGGGGCCAGATGTTCGTCCAGTCCAATTTCGGCATCGTCACCAAAATGGGCCTGTGGCTGATGCCTGCGCCGGAATCGCTGATGGGCATGGATCTGGAGTTTGAGAGGCCTGAGGATCTGGGGCCGCTGATCGACGCGATCGCGCCGCTCCGCCGCGAAGGGCTGTTGCAGCAGTCGCCGACCATCGGCAACTGGCTTCGCGCTGCCGCCGTTGTCACGACCCGCGACCAGTGGACCGACAAGCCCGGCGCGCTGCCTGACGATGTGATCGCGGCGATCCGCAAGAAATTCAACGTCGGCTGGTGGGGCGTGAGCCTGCGTCTGTACGGCCGGGAATCGGTCAACAAGGCGGCCTATGCGATCCTGGAGCAGGAACTGGGCAAGCTCAAACCCATGTCGCTGCGCCCTACGGTCTGGAAGACGGGTGAGCCGCTGGAGGCGACCGGCTGGACCGGTACGCCGCTCACCATGCCGATGCAGAATGCCAACTGGCATGGCGGGCGCGGCGGGCATATCGGTTTCTCGCCGATCCTGCCGCAATCGGGCGCGGCGGCGCAGGCCCAGTTTCAGCGCACATACGCCCGCTACAAGGAATATGGCATGGATTATCAGGCCAGCTTCGCCTTTGGCGAGCGCCACCTCATCAACGTCAACGCCGTGCTGATCAACAAGGATGATCCCGATCTGATGGGCCGGGTCGATCCCTTCCTCAAACATCTGATCGCGGACGCGAAGGCGCAGGGCTATGGCGAATATCGCACTCATCTCGATTATATGGACGCGGTCGCGGGCACCTATGATTTTAACAAGGGTGCACTAGGGCAGCTCAACCGCAAGGTGAAGGACGCGCTCGATCCCAAGGGGGTGATCGCGCCGGGCAAGAGCGGCATCTGGCCCAGCAGCCATGCAGGAGGGCAGGGCTGATGCGCCAGGGGATGATCGCGCTGTCGGGGGCCGCACTGATATTGGCGGGCGCCGCCTGCGGCCGGGCGAGCGAGGCGCCGACGCCAGCGCCCAAAGGGCCGCCGCCCTTGCCCGCTCCTGAAACTCTGTCGTCGCGGCCGCAAGCTGCTCCGGGCGAAAAGCTGTATCTCGAAAAATGCGCCATGTGCCACGGGCCGGGTGGCATGGGGACGGGACTGCTGGCGCGCCGAACGGAGCAACCCTTGTTGGAGAAGCGCACCGACCTGACCGCCGACTATGTCGTGCAGGCCGCGCGCATGGGCATCGGCAATATGCCCGCCATCCCTCGCGGGGAGGTCAGCGACGCCGACCTGCAACTGATCGCGCAGCACCTGGCCAAGGGCGCCAAGCCATGAGCGACCTGTCGCGACGCGGCTTTCTGGCAAGCGCGGCTATCGCATCGGCGGCGCTGGCGAGCGGACGGGCGGAGGCGGCAACGGTGCCGCTCCTGTTACACGATCCTGAACTGGCGGCCGGTCGCCGCTTCGCTGCCCGTGCGCAATGGCTCGGGGCACAGCCCGTGGCGCTGGCGGGCGATCGGGTGCGGCAGATGCAGGCTTTGCTCGTTTCTGCACCGGCTGCGATCTTCGCCGTGACACGGCGGAGCGACGAATTATTGGTCGGTGAAATTGCGGCGGAAGCGGGATATCGTCGCATGGCGCTGGTGCGCCACGATAAGGGGCGTATGACTGCAAATTGTGCATCTGACGGCGCTGTCGTTGCCAGATTGGCGTACCTTTCCGGCGCAGCATGGCCGGAAGCCTTTGCCGAACTGGCGCTGGACAAGGCCGGTGAGTGTGCTGCGGCGTCGGACAGCCGGACGATGCCAGCGTTCAGTTGGGTGAT
Source organism: Sphingobium limneticum (assembly GCF_008710155.1). Taxonomy (GTDB): domain Bacteria; phylum Pseudomonadota; class Alphaproteobacteria; order Sphingomonadales; family Sphingomonadaceae; genus Sphingobium; species Sphingobium limneticum. The sequence continues at coordinate 23,397 of NZ_VYPZ01000011.1, read as the reverse complement.
GGTAAAATAGCATATTCTTTCCTCCGTTCGGGCTGAGCCTGTCGAAGCCCCGTTCTTCTTCGCAATCTTGGAAGAAAGAACAGTCCTTCGACAGGGTCAGGACGAGCGGCTCTTATGGAAAGCGTGATGCCCAATTACCGCCGGATAATCAGCGACTCCGGCCGTTTGCGCGGCACCCATTCGCCGCGACCGGGGAAATTCTTCAGCACTTCGCCATCCCACAGCCGCACCGTGCGGCGATGGAAGCGCCACTGGCCGTCGTCGCCCTTCACCGCATGATCGTCATACCAGCCGGCAAAGCGCAGCAGATAGGGCGGCTCGCCCTCGCACTCCGTCACGAAGGCGAAGGATCGCATCGTGCAGCTACCGTCCTCCTGCGCTGTATATTGGGTTTGGGTCACATGATGCTGACGCCCCGGAAAGCCCGGCGCGTTGCGATAATGTTCGGCGATGCCGCGAATCCCTTCATGCCCTTCCCAGATGTCGGGATCATCAAACACCTCCTCCACCATGCGCGCGTCCGGCGTGAAACAGGCGACCAGCCCGTCGACATCGCCGGTATCCAGCGCCCAGCTATAGGCGGCGATCAGGTCTTGCAGCGCGATCCTGTCCTCGATCGGAAGGGAAGGCATGATAGTCACTCTCCTTTGGTCTTGGCCTGTGTTTCTATGACTTGACGCAATAATAACATTCGTTACGATTATCTGCAACAAGACGATAGATGATGCAAGCGAGAGGACGCATGGGGAAGATCATCATTTCAGGCGCTTCGGGCGCCTTCGGCCGTGCGGCGGCGGAATTGCTGCTGGAAAAGGTCGCGCCGCAGGACGCGATATTGCTCACCCGCACACCGGCGAAGCTGGCCGATCTGGCGGCACGGGGCGCCGACGTTCGCTTCGCCGATTTCGACGACCCGGCCAGCCTGCCCGCCGCGATGGCCGACGGCGAAAAGATGCTGCTGATCAGCACCGCGCGCGTCGGCACCCGCGTCGGCCAGCATCGCAACGCCATCGAGGCGGCGGCTGCGGCGGGTGTGAAGCATATCGTCTATACCTCGATCATCGCGGCCGACGCGCCCGGCAATCCCGCCATCGTCAAGAACGACCATCGCGCGACCGAGGAGATCATCGAAGCGTCCGGCGCGGCCTGGACCCATTTGCGCGACAGCCAATATGCCGAAGCGATCGCCGGGCCGATGACGATTCCCGCGCTGATGTACGGCGGCAAGCCCGACAATTGCGGCGATGGCCCGGTGGCTTTCGTCAGCCGCGACGATTGCGTCGCGACCGCCGTGGGGGTGCTGACCCAATCGGGGCATGAGAATCGCGCCTATGTGCTGACCGGCCCCGACCTTCTCACCATCCCGCAGGCGATGGCGCTGGCGAGCGAACTGGCCGGCAAGCCGATCCTGGTCGAAGCGGTCGATGACGAGGCGATGTTCGCCTATTTCGATGCGCTGGGCGCGCCACGCCATGCCTCCGACATCATCCCCGATGGCCCGATTCCCTGGTCCAGCGACGATATGGTGACATTCGGCCAGTCCATCCGCGAAGGCTATTTCGCATTGAAGACGGACTGGGTGGAAAAGATCACCGGCAGCAAGCCCAAAAGCCTGCGCGACGTGATGCTGGCGCATAAGGAAAGCTGGCCCCTGTGAAGAACAGCATTACTGTGATCGACCGCATGAAAAAGCCGCTGATTATATTGGCCAGCCTGCTGGCGCTTTCTTCCTGCACCGGTCGCGGACCGGGCGGCAGCAGCGGCGCTGGTGACAACTGGCCCTATACCGGCGGCGACGTCTGGGGCAGCCATCATTCGCGCCTGACCGATATCGACAAGGGCAATGCCGCCCGGCTCGGCCTGGCTTGGTCCTACGACCTCAACACCAACCGCGTGCAGGAAGCGACGCCGGTGGTGGTCGATGGCGTGATGTACACCAGCGGCAATCTCGGCCGCGTCTATGCGCTCGACGCCGCGACCGGCAAGCCGCTCTGGACCTTCGAGCCGGAGGTGGACATGCAGGCGAACCGGTCCGCCTGCTGTGATCAGGCCAATCGCGGCGTCGCGCTCGCCAAGGACAAGGTGATGGTCGGTGCGCTCGACGGCATGCTCTACGCGCTCGACGCGAAGAGCGGGAAGGTCGTCTGGAAGGCCGACACGGTGGTCGATCACAGCCGCGGCTATACCAGCACGGGCGCGCCTGAAGTGGCCGGCGACCTCGTCATTCTCGGCAATGCCGGCGCGGAATATGACACGCGCGGATACGTCACCGCCTATCGCATCGCCGACGGCACGCAGGCGTGGCGCTTCTACACCGTCCCGCATGATCCGGCGAAGGGGCCGCAGGAGGACAAGGCGCTCGACGTCGCGCTCAAGACCTGGGACGCCAAAAGCCGTTGGGATATCGGCGGCGGCGGCACCGTCTGGGATGCGATCAACTATGATCCCAAGTTCGGCACCGTGTATATCGGGGTCGGCAATGGCGGCCCCTATTCGATCGCAACCCGCTCGCCCAAGGGCGGCACCAACCTCTATCTCTCCTCGATCGTCGCGCTGGATGCCAAGAGCGGCGCTGTGAAGTGGCATTATCAGGAAACGCCCGGCGACAGCTGGGACTTCACCGCCACCCAGCCGATGGTGCTGACGGAGATGGAGGTGGATGGAAAGGTCCGCCCGGTCATCCTCCACTCGCCCAAGAACGGCTATCTCTTCGTGCTGGACCGCGAAACCGGCAAGCCGCTGCGCGTCAATCCTTTGGTGCGGACCAACTGGACCAAGGGGTTCGACAAAAACGGCGTGCCGCAGATGACGCCGGACCGCACCGATTTCTGGAACGGCCCGCGCCTCATCTTCCCGGCCTCGGCAGGCGCGCGCAACTGGTATCCCGCCGCCTATGATGCCGAACGCAAAAACTATTATGCCTCCGTGCTGGACATGGGGAACCTGATGTTCACCGTGCCGCCCGGCACTCCTGCGGAAGCGCGACGGCCCAAGGCGCTCAACGTCCAGACGACGCTCATCTTCACCCCGCAGTTGCAGGCCGTGTTGCCGACCCTGCCGCCCGCGATCCGGGAACAGGTGGAAAAGCTGCCCGAAATGCAGTGGGTGAAGGATAAGCCATATAGCAGCGAATTGCGCGCGATCGATCCTCTCACCGGAAAGGCGCGATGGTCGGTGCCGACCGAAGGCTGGCAGGATCGGATGGGCATGCTCTCCACCGCGTCGGGCCTGATCGTTCACGGCACCATCGGCGGCAAGCTGACCGTCCGCGACGCGGATACCGGCAAGCTGATCAAGGCAATCGACACTGGCAGTGCGATCATGGCCGCGCCCATGACCTATCGGGTGAAGGGCGTGCAATATGTCGCGGTCGCGGCTGGCTTTGGCGGCGGTGGCTGGGGCTATGTGCCGCGCTATTCGGCCGCCTATCGCAACGGCAACGCCAACCGCATACTGGTGTTCAAGCTGGACGGCGGCCCGGTGCCGCAACCCACGCCGCTGCCGCCGCTGGAACCCGCCACAGCGCCACCGGCCCAAAGGCCCGGCGTGACCCCCGCGATCATCGCAAAGGGGCAGGGGCTGTTTTTCCAGAATTGCGCCATCTGCCACAGCAACCAGTTGCGCTCCACCGCGCCGGACCTGCGCCGGATGCAGCCGGGCACGCATGAGGTCTTCAACCAGATCGTGCGCGACGGCCTGTTGCTGCCGGGCGGCATGCCGCGCTGGGACGATCTGCTCAGCGTCGAGGATGTCGATGCCATCCACGCCTGGCTGATCGCGGAGCAGGGACCGCTGCGCGAACGGGAACTGAAGTTGAAGGCCGCCGGCAAGCCGATCGACGCGCCCAGCGCCGCCATTATGTCCAATTTCTAGGAACCACCATGGAAGACACCGATATCATCGTCGTGGGTGGCGGTTCGGCCGGGTCCGCGATGACCGGGCGGTTGGCCGACGCGGGCCTGTCCGTCACCCTGATCGAGGCGGGCGGGACCGACCGGCATATGCGCTCGCGCATCCCGGCGCTCACCAGCGCCATCGTCCAGAACCCTGCCTATGACTGGTGCCATCAGGTGGAGCCGGACCCGTCGCTGGGCGGCCGGGCGGATATCTGGCCGGCGGGCAAGATGCTGGGTGGCGGTAGTGCGCTGAACGGCATGATGTTCATCCGTGGCCATCGCTGGGACTATGATGAATGGGCGCGGCAGGGTGCGGCGGGCTGGGACTATGATTCAGTCCTGCCCTATTTCCGGCGCATGGAAGATAATGAGCGCGGCGCCGACCAGTGGCGCGGCACTGGCGGCCCGGTCGCCGTTTCCGAAGGCCGCGCCCGCTATCCGATCACCGACCAGTGGATCGCGGCGGCGCAGGCGGCGGGCATCCCGCGTTCGACGGACCTGAATGGCGAACATGCCGAGGGCGTCGATTATGTGCAGGTGTCGCAGCGACGCGGCGAGCGTTGTTCGGCGGCGCGTGGCTATCTTCACGAGCGGCGCGGCGGGAAGGCGCCCGCTATATTGTTGGAAGCGCAGTTATTGCGGCTTCTGATCGAGGACGGGCGCGCCGTCGGCATCGTCTATTGGCAGGACGGCGTCGAAAAGACGCTGCGCGCACGCCATGGCGTGGTGTTGAGCGCCGGGTCGATGAATACGCCGCGCCTGCTGATGCTGTCGGGCATCGGTCCGGCCGATCATCTGCGCGCCCATGGCATCGCCGTCGTGCGCGACCTGCCCGGCGTGGGGGCCAATCTTCAGGATCATGTCGGCACCCATGTGGTGAACGAAGTCGATGTGCGGACGCTCAACAGCGATGCGCAGGGGCTAAGCGGGGCTTGGCAAGTCTTGCGCTATGCCCTCGCCCGGCGCGGCGCACTGACCACCGCGATCGGCCATGCCCAGGCCTTCGTGAAGAGCAGGCCGGATCTGCCCGCACCCAATCTCCAGATCAGCTTCGCCGCCTTCGCCTTCGACTTCGATGAGCAGGGGCGGCTGATGCTGCGCAAGACGCCGTCCGTCTCCACCTTGGTTGGGCTCATGCGGCCCAGCCATCGCGGGCGGATCAGCCTGCGGTCCGCCGACCCATTCGCGCCGCCGAAAATCGAGCATCGGCAATTGGGCAGCGACGATGATATCGACCAGATCGTCGAGGGTATCGGCATCGCTCGCGCTATCCTGAATGAGACAGCGATTGCGACACATATAAAGGCCGAGTTGCGCCCCGGCGCGGCGCTGACCGATCCGGAGCAATTGCGCGGATATGTCCGCATGGCGTCGATCCCGCTCTATCATCCGGTCGGTACCGCGAAGATCGGCCGGGCGGACGATCCGCAGGCGGTGGTGGACGCCGATCTCGCCGTCATCGGCGTGGATGGCTTGTGGGTGGCGGACGCGTCCGTCATGCCGACCCTGCCGGCGGGCAACACCAACGCGACCGCGATCATGATCGGGGACAAGGGCGCGGATCATGTGCTGAAAAAGCTGCGTCGCAACTGAGGCGCTGGCGGCAGGCGGGCGGCTTTGCCACAAGGCGGTCATGAAACTGAGTCGTGACGCCATCGTCGATGAAGCGATCGCCCTGTTGCAGGAAGAGGGGCTGGAGGCGGTGTCGCTGCGCAATGTGGCGGCCCGTCTGGACGCGAAGGCGCCCTCGCTCGCGCGCCATGTCGGCGACAAGCAGAGCCTGCTGGCGCTGATGTCGAACCGCCTGTTCATGGGGGCGCTGGATGACGTCGCCTCTGGTGGACCATGGACGGACTGGATGGTGCGCTTTGGTCAATCGCTCTGGCGCAAGCAACGCGTGACCCGCGACGCGGCGCTGCTGATCGCCGCTGCGCCGGCCCATATCGGCTCCATGGAGGCGATAGCCGATCGTCTGAGCGCACAGATCGGCGCGGTGGGCCTACCGCCCGCGCGCGGCATGATGATCCAGTCGGCGGTGCAGGCTCTGGTAACGGGGTGGACCGGTTTTGCCACTGGCCCGCAGGGCGGCGATATCGCTCGACTGGTGGAGATCGACGCCGCCGTGGATGCCAGCCTGATCGCGCTGGTCCAGGGTTTTGCCGCATCGAGCGACGATCTGTGATGCTTGGAAAAGGGCTGATCATCGGCGCCCCTGCGTCGGGCGCCGGCAAGACGATGGTGACGATCGGCCTGCAACGGGCCTTTGCCGATCGCGGCCTCGCCGTGCAGGGCGCCAAATGCGGGCCGGACTATATCGATCCGGCCTTTCACGCGGCCGCGACCGGGCGGCCCTCGATCAATCTGGACGGGTTCGCCATGGCGCCGGCCATGCTGCGCGGGCTGGCCGCACATGTCGCATCCACTGTCCAACTCGTTGTCGCAGAAGGGGCGATGGGCCTTTATGACGGCGCACGGGCGGAAGGTCGGTCAGGCGCCTCCGCCGATGTCGCGCACCTGCTGGACTGGCCGATGCTGCTGGTCGTCGATGCCCGCGCCGCAGCGCAGACGGTGGCAGCGGTGGCGCATGGCTGCGCGACCTTTCCGGGCGCGCCCGCCATTGCCGGCGTGATCGCCAACCGGGTGGCCAGCCCCCGCCATCGCCGCATGATAGAGGATGGCTTTGCCCGCATCGGCCTGCCCCTGCTGGGCGCGATTTCAACCGATGAGGGGCTGGCCATGCCGTCGCGCCATCTGGGTCTGGTGCAGGCGGGCGAAACGGATGAACTGGAAGCGGGGATCGCGGCGATCGCGCAGCGCGTAGCGGCGCAATGCGATCTGGATGCGATCCATGCCGCGGCCGGAGCGACGGCGGATTTTCCGGCACTCAATCCGGGCATCCATCCGCCGGGGCAACGGATCGCCATCGCCCGCGATGCGGCTTTCAGCTTCTTCTACCCCCATATGGCGCATTGGTGGCGATCGGCCGGGGCGGAGCTGCACTTCTTCTCTCCGCTGGCGGACGAAGCGCCGCCGGCCGATTGCGATGCCTGCTGGCTGCCGGGCGGCTATCCCGAACTCCATGCCGGGCGGATCGCGGCCAATCACCATTTCCTGACGGGCCTTCGCACCTTCGCGCAAAATCGACCGGTTCATGGCGAGTGCGGCGGTTACATGGTGCTGGGCCGCACGCTGGAAGATGGGGATGGCGCGGTGCATGCCATGGCGGGCCTGCTGCCGATGGACAGTAGTTTCGCACAGCGGCGCAGGACATTGGGCTATCGCCGAGCCCGGTTGCGCCAGAATAGCAGCTTCGCTCCTGCCGGACAGCCATTGCTGGGCCATGAATTTCATTATGCGACGATCACCGCCAGCGAAGGCGAAGCGCTGGCCGACATGGCCGATGCGGAGGGACAACCACTTGCGCCCGCCGGCCATCGGGCGGGCCATGTGACGGGCGGCTTCTTCCACTTGATCGCCTGATCCAACTCCATTACGGCGGCCCTTGCGTCAGGTTCCCCGCAAGGGGATCAAAAGGGAACGGGGTTCAAGACCCCGGCTGCCCCTGCAACTGTGAGCGGCGAGCCATCGAGGCACAGGCCATTGGGATCATGATCCCGAGAAGGCGCTTCGAAACGGCATGGACCCGCAAGCCAGGAGACCTGCCTGTCGCGGTCGTTCTTCGTCCGGACAGGGTGTGCCGGTCGAACGAGGATATCCTCGCGCAACGACAAGCTGACCGTGCGGATTCGCGCGGCGGTGAAGTCGTGCGCATTGGCGTTCGGCATCGCTGTCGCGCCGCGCCCGCCCGGTCCTGTCAAAGACTGGGGGATTATCATGCACTGGATTTCAAAAAGCGGACTTTTCATTCTGGCGGGCCTGTCCATCCCCGGCTTCTCGACGCCGGCCATGGCCGAGGATGCGAGCGAGGTGATCGTCACGGCGCTGCGCCAGCCGCAGGCGATCGAGCAGGTGGCCTCGAGCATCACCGTGCTCGACAAGGCGGCGATCGACGCCGCGCAGGCTCTCACCGTATCGGACCTGCTGATCCGCACGCCCGGCATCAGCTTCACCCGCAATGGCGGCTATGGCACGGCGACGTCGATCCGTATCCGCGGTGCGGAGGCCGATCAGACCGTGCTGGTGATCGATGGCGTCAAGCTGGCCGATCCGTCCTCGACCGGCGGCGGCTATAATTTCGCGACGCTGATGACCGGCGATATCGACCGGATCGAGATTTTGCGCGGGCCGCAGTCGATTCTGTGGGGCAGCCAGGCGATCGGCGGCGTCGTCAATGTCGTGACGGCGCGCGCGCAGCGGCCGATCGAAGGCAGCTTCGATATCGATGCGGGATCGCGCGACACCGTCAGCGCCCGCGCCGCGCTGGGCGGTCGGCAGGGGGCGCTCGATTGGCAGGTCGCAGGCAGCCGCTTTACGACGCAGGGGATTTCCGCGATCAGCCCGCGCTATGGCGCCAAGGAGAAGGACGGCTATAGCAACAGCACGCTCAATGGCCGGCTGGGCGTTGCACTGGCGCCGGGTGTGTCGGTCGATATGCGGGGCTATTATGCCAAGGGCCGTACCGATATCGACAGCGCCGGGACCGTGCCCGACAGTCCGGAATATTCGCAGACCGAGGAGTGGATCGGCTATGCGGGCCTGAATGCCGACCTGTTCGGCGGGGCACTGCACAACCGTCTGTCCTTCAGCCGTAGCGAAACGATACGCGACAATATCAATCCGTCGCGCAAGCAGCGCCCGCTCAGCTTCGCGGCCAAGGGCGAAACCAACCGCTACGAATATCAGGGCGTGCTGACGATCGGGCAGGGATGGACGGCGACTTTCGGCGCGGAACGCGAAGAGCAGCGGATGCGCACCGCATCGCCCCCCAACAGCCTGGCCTCCTACGCGACCATCCGTGGATCGGCCGATATCGACAGCCTTTATGCGCAACTCAATGTCGAACCGCTGGCCGGGCTGACCCTTAATGGTGGGGTGCGCTACGACCATCATTCGACCTTCGGCGGCAATACCGTCTTCGGCGCAGGCGCGGCCTGGGCGCTGGCCAAGGACAGCACGATTCTGCGCGCGAGCTATGGTGAGGGGTTCAAGGCGCCGACGCTTTATCAACTCTATAGCGACTATGGGAATATGGCGCTGGTGCCGGAAAAGTCGCACGGCTGGGATGCGGGTATCGAACAGCATCTGTTCGACCATGGCTTGATCCTGTCGGCCACCTGGTTCGACCGCAGCACCGATAATCTCATCACCTATAATGGTTGCCCGACGACCAACCGGCCGCCGCTTTGCTATGCGCCCGGCACGACCATGCCGCGCTTGGGCTATTACGCCAATGTCCAGCGCAGCGAGGCGCACGGGCTGGAACTGGCCGGGGTCGCGCATGTCGGTCGATTGACGCTGGACGGCAATTATAGCTGGGTATCGGCGGAGGATCGCTCGCCCGGCCTCAACTATGGCAACCAGTTGGCGCGGCGTCCGCGTCATGCGGCCAATGGCACGCTGCGCTATGACTGGACCTTCGGCCTGAGCACGGCGGTCGCAGTCCGTTGGTCGGGTAAGGCGCTGGATGCGGCGCGGACGAGCGCGACCGTGGCGCCGTTCGTGAACGATGCCTATACGCTGGTCGACCTGCGCGCCGAAATGCCGGTGCTGGACAAGCTGACGCTGTTTGGTCGGGTCGAAAATCTGTTCGACGACTATTATGAGACGGCGCGTCGCTATGGTCAGTTGGGGCGCAGCATCCATGCCGGCCTGAGGGCACGGTTTTGATATCCTATGAACGGGAGTGCATGACTATGGATAGCCTGTCCCCTGCCACCGCCCGCCATCTGTGGGTGGGACTGATGACGGTGGCCAGCACCGTGACGACACTGGTGCTGGCCTGCGCCACGCCCTTTCCCGCGCTCGCCGCCATCGCTGCGCTGTATGTTCGGCGACAGGAAGGCATCATCCTGATGCTCGCCGCCTGGGCGGTGTCGCAGGGGGTGGGATATTGCCTGCTTGGCTATCAGATGACCGCCGAGAACGCCTTCTGGGCCGTAACCATGGCGCTGGCCGCGATCGCGGCGGTGATGTGCGCGGGTTGGGTGGCCGGTCGATCGGCTGGAGCACATCCTGCGCTCCGGCTGGCGGCCGCCTATGGCGTGGCATTCGTCGCGTTCAAGCTTGTCGTTCTGGGCGGGGCCGTGCTGCTTAATTCCGGTTGGGCGGCGTTCGCGCCGGACATATTGGCGCGGCAGTTCGTCCGCTACGCCATGATCCTGGGCGGGTTGCTGGGGTTGCAATATCTGCTCGATCGCGGCGGCTTGCTGCGCGCCGGAGTGGCCGTCTGATGCTGCGCGCGGTCGAGGATGGCCCGGCGGTGGTAGTATGCAGCAGCTGCCGTCATTCGGCGGACGCGCGGGAGGATGGAGAGGGCGTGCGCGGCGGCGCCCGGCTGGCGGAAGCGTTGCGCAGGGTCAAGGCTGGCTCGGATCGTTATGACGCGGTAGCGGTGCAGGATATGCCCTGTCTCTTCGCCTGTTCCGACCATTGCACCGTCCATCTGCGCGCGCCGGGCAAGATCGGCTATGTGCTGGGCCGCTTTACGCCGGATGAGGACGCGGCGCGCGCGATCCTGGACTATGCCGTCCATCATGCTGAAAGCGAGCATGGGCAGGTGCGTTATGCCGACTGGCCGCAGGGGGTGAAGGGGCATTTCATCGTGCGGACGCCGCCGCCGGGTTTCGTCGCGACATGAGCCTATTCCCAACCGTTGCGGCGTTCGATGCCGCCTTGGCGTCCCTACCGGCTGCCGATGCGCCTTGCCGGGCGGCGGCCGGCGCGCGACAGGCGCAACTGACCAAGCCTGCCGGATCGCTCGGCCGGCTGGAAGAGATTGCCATCTTCATGGCGGGTTGGCAGCGGCGCGCGCGTCCACGGGTCGATCGTGGGCGCGCGGTGATCTTTGCCGGTAATCACGGCGTGACCCGCTATGGGGTCAGCGCCTTTCCGCCCGAAGTGACCGCGCAGATGGTTGCCAATTTCGCGCGCGGCGGGGCGGCGATCAATGCCTTGGCGGGCGCGGCCGGGCTGGACTTGCGCGTCGTGCCGATCGCGCTGGACCAGCCGACGGCCGATTTCACGGTCGAACCGGCGATGAACGAAGCCGAATGTCTGATTGCGCTCAATATCGGCGCGGAAGCGGTCGAACCGGGACTGGACCTGCTGCTGCTCGGTGAAATGGGGATCGGCAACACGACGGCGGCGGCGGCTTTGTGCCAGCGCAGTTTCGGCGGTAACGCGACGGACTGGGTCGGCGCCGGAACGGGCGTCGGCGGTCATGGTCTGGAGGTCAAGCGAGAGGTGGTCGAGTTGGCCATCGCCTGCCATGCCCACGCGCCCGCGACGCCGTTCGAGACGTTGCGTCGGGTCGGCGGGCGAGAAATCGTGGCGATCGCCGGGGCGATGCTGGCCGCGCGCCTTCACCATGTGCCGGTGGTGCTGGACGGCTTCATCTGCGGTGCTGCGCTGGCGCCGCTGGCCGCTGCAATGCCATCCATCACCGACCATATATTGGCCGGGCATCTGTCAGCCGAAGCGGCGCACGGACGATTGCTGGAGCGACTGTGCCTGAGCCCGCTGCTCGACCTCGACATGCGATTGGGCGAAGGGAGCGGCGGCGCGGTGGCCGCAGCGGTCATCCGATCGGCACTCGCGGCGCATGACCAGATGGCGACCTTTGTCGATGCCGGCGTATCGGCCGGGTGATGACGGGCCGGCTGCTCCACCTGATGCGGCATGGCGCGCCTGTCGTCACCGGGCGGTTGCTGGGGCATAAGGACTGGCCCGCCACGGATGCGGGCATAGCGGCCTGCGTCGCACGCGCGGAATCGTTGGCGGTGTCGGCGATCATCTCTTCCGACCTGCTGCGCGCGCGGCAAGGGGCCGACGCTATCGCCATTCGGTGTGACATCCTGCCCCAGATCGATTCCCGCTGGCGTGAACTGGACTTTGGTGCCTGGGATGGGGTCCATCCGGCGACGCTGGATGCCGGTACATTGGCAGATTTCTACGCCGATCCCGATGCCTGCCCGCCGCCCGGTGGCGAACGCTGGTCTGCGCTGACGGGGCGGGTCGATGCGGCAATCGCGGCGCTGCCGGCGGAACCGGCGCTGGTCGTGACTCATGGCGGCGCGATGCGGGCGGCGCTGGCGCTTCTATGCGGTTTCGAGCAGCGCCAGCTGTGGGCGTTCGACTTGCCCTATGCCGCCTGCCTCACCCTACGTCTCTGGCCGGGCGAGCGACGCTGGGCGCAGATTGTCGGGCTGACGACATGAAGGGTTTGATCCTCTCGCTCCAATTCCTGACTCGCCTGCCAATGCCGCAAATCGTGGCCAATGCGGATGATTTTGCATGCTCCATCCGCTGGTTTCCGCTGGCAGGGATGGTTGTCGGGGCGGTCGTCGCCGGCGCGGCATGGGGCGGCGGACGGATCGACCCATGGACCGGGGCGCTGCTGGGATTACTGGCCTGGGTCTGGGTAACGGGCGCGCTGCATCTGGATGGGCTGGCGGATCTGGCCGATGCGCACGCCGCCGCCCATAAGGGGCGCGACCGGCTTTTGGCGGTGCTGGCCGATCCGCATGTCGGCGCTATGGGCGTGACGGGCGTGGCACTGCAACTCATCGCCAAGCTGATATTGCTGCACGGCCTGATCGAAGCCGGAGCGATCGGCGCCCTTGCTTTCATCCCGTTCGCGGCGCGAACCGCACCGCTCTGGTGGAGCCGTTGCTTGCCGCCGTTGCATGATGGACTGGGTACCCGCTTTCGCCTTGCCGTCCGTCCGGTCGATTTGGGCCTGTGGACGGCGGTGCTGATGCTGGCTGCGTGGTGGTGCCCGGCGTTGATGGGGACTTTGCCGCTCATCGGCCTGTGGGGCTGGTGGGTGAAGACACGCATTGGCGGCATATCAGGGGACAGCCATGGCGCAGGCATCGAACTGTTGGAAAGCGGGCTGTTGCTGGTCATGCTGATCCTATTGCGCGTCGTATGACAGGCTGGACCTTTCATGGTGGCAAGCTAGACGCGGCGCGGCGGATTTTCGGTGATGGGCAGGCGCCGTGGATGGACTTGTCGACCGGGATCAACCCAGACAGTTGGCCGGTGGAGAAAGCGCCGGCTTTCAACTGGCGGGCGTTGCCCGACGATGCGCAATTGGCGGTGCTGGAACATAATGCGGCGGCGCATTTCGGTGTGGATCCCTCGCATCTCTGTGCTGTGCCGGGCAGCGAAGCGGGGTTGCGGTTGTTGGGGGAATTGTTGCCGGGGGATCTGCTCCACGGCGCGGCCTGCTATCGCACCCATCGCGACATTCGGCCCGACAGCCGGGCTTTTGCGCCTGATCGGGATGACCCGGCCGGCAAGATATTGCTGCTCGCCAATCCCAATAATCCCGATGGTCGCCTTTTGGACCGGGAAGCGCTGGACGGGTTGTTGCACCGGCAGACGGATAGCTGCGGCTGGCTGGTGCTGGACGAGGCCTATGCCGATTACCGGCCGGAGAGCAGCCTGGCGCATCGGATCGAGGATGCGCAGCGCCTGATTATCTTTCGTTCCTTCGGCAAATTTTTCGGTCTGGCCGGGTTGCGCCTCGGCTTCGTGATCGGCCCGCGGTCCATCATCGCGCGTTTTCGCGAGAGGCTGGGAAGTTGGCCGCTCTCCACGGCCGCGCTTGTGATCGGGGCCGCCGCCTACGCCGATCGCGACTGGATCGTCACCATGCGGATACAGTTGATCGCGCAAGCGGCGGCGCTGGATGACGTGCTGCGCGCCCATGATCTAGAACCGCAAGGCGTGTGCCCGCTGTTCCGGCTGATCGAGACGGACAATGCGATGGCGCTGTTCGAGCGTCTGGCTCGACAGGCGATCCTGACCCGTCCGTTCGATGAGAATGCGCGTTGGCTGCGGATCGGCTTGCCACAAGGCGCAGACAGCCTTGCGAGACTGGACGAGGCGCTGGCCCATGGTTGAGCCGGTGGCGGTTTTGGCCCTGGCGGTCGAGGCGGTCATTGGCTGGCCCAATGCGCTGCATCGCCGGATCGGGCATCCGGTGGGGGCCTTCGCTGCCATCATCGCATGGTGTGAAAAGACATGGAACCGACCGGAAAGCGCCGAGGGGTGGCGCAGGCTTGCCGGCATCCTTTGCGTTCTGCTGCTGCTTATTCTGGCGGTCGGCGGCGGCCTTTTGCTGGAGCAGGGATTGCGGCTGGTCGCGGGACGTTGGGCCTGGATCGGCATCACTCTGATGGCCGTACCGGGCATGGCAGCGGGCAGCCTTTATCGCCATGTCCGCGCTGTCGCTGTGCCGTTGCACGACAGGCGGATCGAGGATGCACGCGCGGCCGTCAGCATGATCGTGGGGCGCGATACCGCGCGGTTGGACGAAGCGGGTGTGGCGCGGGCGGCGATCGAGAGTCTCGCCGAAAGTTTTTGCGACGGGGTGGTGGCGCCGCTGTTCTGGTTGATGCTGGGCGGGTTGCCGGGCCTTTGGGCCTATAAGGCGATCAATACCGCCGACAGCCTGATCGGCCATCGCGAGCCGCGCTGGCGTGCCTTCGGATGGGCGGCGGCGCGGCTGGACGACCTGCTCAACCTTATTCCCGCGCGGTTGTCGGGCTTGCTGCTCTGTGTGGCTGGTGGCGGCGGATGGGGCACTATGCTGCGCGATGCCGGGCGTCATGCCTCGCCCAATGCGGGGTGGCCGGAGGCGGCGATGGCTGGCGCGCTGCATTTTTCTCTGGCCGGGCCGATCGCCTATGATGGCGTGGCGCAGGACAAAGCGTGGATTGGGTCGGGACGGAGCGACCTGAGCGCGGATGATATCGACGCGGCTTTGCGCGTTTATCTGCGGGCCTGCCTGCTGCTGGGGCTGATCGCCGGACTATTTGCATGGAGACTGTCATGAGCCTGTTGTTCGTGTTGGGTGGCGCACGGTCGGGCAAGAGCCGCTACGCCCTGAAACGCGCCGAAGCCCTGCCGGGCGAGTTGCTGTTCGTTGCCACCGCGCAGGCGCTGGACCACGAGATGGACAGCCGAATTGCGCGGCATCGCGAGGAGCGCGGTCCGCGCTGGCGCACAATCGAGGAGCCGGTCGATCTGGCGGCAGTGGTGCGGGCGGAGGTGCGGGCGGATCGCGTGTTGCTGATCGACTGCCTGACATTATGGGCGTCCAACCTGATGTTCGCGGATCGGGATATCGATACTGCGACCGGGGCGTTGGTCGCGGCGCTGGGTGAAGCGCAAGGGCCGGTGATCCTGGTTGCGAACGAAGTCGGACTGGGCATCGTGCCCGACAATGCGCTGGCGCGCCGCTTTCGCGATGTCGCAGGCATCGTCAATCAGGCCGTGGCCGCTTGCGTGGATGAAGCCGTGTTCATGGCAGCGGGCTTGCCGATGCGCCTGAAATAGCGGCGCACCCTCCACTCTCCTCTTGCAACAACCATAACGATTGTTACTATGAGTCGAGATAAGAGAGGAGCTTCAAGGCCATGCCAGCCTATCCCCAGACCATCCATTTCGTCGGGCTGAACACGCCCGTCGGTATCGAATGGTCCGCCCGCAATCTGGATGTGATCGGCACGATCCCGGCCGAAATTGACGGGGCCTTCTTTCGCGCCGTGCCCGATCCGGCGCATCCGCCGATGTTCGATGACGATATCATCCTGTCGGGCGACGGCATGGTCGCGAAATTCGCCATCCATGACGGGACGGTCGATTATGCGATCCGCTATGTCGAAACGGAGCGCTACGCGCTGGAGAAGGGCGCGCGGCGCGCGCTGTTCGGCCAGTATCGCAACCCTTTCACCGATGACCCTGCCGTGGCTGGCCGGGATCGTACCGTCGCCAACACCACGCCGGTCTGGCATGGCGGGCGGCTGTTCATGACCAAGGAAGATGGCCTGGGTTACGAGGTCGATCCCGATACGCTGGAGACGATCGGCCGCTGGGATTATCATGGCGCCTTCACGTCGCAGACCTTTACCGCGCATCCGCGCGTCGATCCGCAAACCGGGGAAATGTTCTTCTTCGGCTATGAAGCGGATGGGGTGTGCTCGACGAAGATCGCCTATGCCATCGCCGATCGGGACGGCCATCTGATCAGCGAACAATGGTTCGATCAGCCCTATTGTTCGACCATCCATGATTTCGCGATCACGGAACACTACGCCATCTTCCCCATTTTTCCCACGACGGCCGATCTCGACCGGCTGAAAGCGGGCGGCGCGCATTGGGCGCATCAGCAGGATCTGGAGAGCTGGGTCGGCATCATGCCGCGTTATGGCAAGGTGGAGGAGATGCGCTGGTTCAAGGGGCGGCCGGGTATATCCGCCTTCCATCTGGTCAACGCCTTTGAAGAGGGTGGGCTTATCCATCTCGACCTCTGCCTGTCGGACACCAATGCCTTTGGTTTCATGCGCGAAGCCGGTGGCGTGCAGCGCGACCAGCGCGATATCCAAGGCGGCCTCACCCGCTGGACCTTCGATCTGGCGAAGCCCGGGGATGGCTATGAGGAACGGGTCGTCGGCCCGCCGGGCGATATGCCGCGATTGCGCGATGCCGATCAGGGGCGGCCCTATCGTTCGGCCTGGTATCTGTCGATGAACCCGCAGGGCGGGCCGCCGCTGCCCGGTGGGCCGGTGGGCTTCGCTTTCAACGCCCTGTTGCAGATCGAGCCGGGCAACGGCCGTATCGACATGATGGGGTTGGAGTTCGGCATGGCGATCAGCGAACCGGTGCATGTGCCCTCCGCGCAGGCGGATCAGGACGGCTGGTTGCTGATGGTGGTGGACCGGCAGGCTGCGGAATCGTTTCAGTCGGAACTGTGGGTCGTGGATGCAGGCGCGATCGGTGCCGGTCCGGTCGCCCGCGTGCCGATGCCATTGCCGATGCGGGCGCAGGTACATGGCGCCTGGGTATCTGCGGCGCAATTGGCACGAGGCAAGGCACGTCAGCCCGCTTGACAAAATACTAACGATCGTTATTGATTGACGGGAGAGGGGCGGGCCTAAAGTCCGTTCTCTCCAACAAGGACTGCAAAGCAGAACCGGCCATCGGCACCGGCGAGAGGATGACAGGACAAGGCAGGCGCATCGGCGCCGCCCCCGACCGGAACCCGACCAAGCGGGTTCGGTGTCGCCCCTCCCATGCCTGCGGCCGACCAGAAGAGGGAGGAAGAGATCATGTCCAACGGGAAGTGCGCATTTCGGGGCCATGTGGCGATGCTGGCGCTGGTTAGTGCGATGACGGGCGCGATGATGGCCGTGCCGGCGCTGGCGCAAGAGGCCCCGGCATCCGGGCCAGCGCCCGAACAGCAGGCGGCGGATCAGGCCAATAGCGCCGATATCATCGTCACTGCCCAGTTCCGCGCACAAAATCTCCAGGACACGCCGATCGCGATCACCGCCGTATCGGCCGATACGCTAGCGGCGCGCAGCCAGACCAGCGTGACCGATCTGGGCCAGTTCGCGCCCAACGTCGCATTGGCGCCGGCGACGAGCATTCAGGGCAATGCCGTAGCCGCCTTCATCCGCGGTGTCGGCCAGTTGGACGCCAGCTTCGCGTTGGAGCCGGGCGTCGGCATCTATATCGACGATATTTATTATGGCACGACCTTTGGCGCGGTGATGGACCTGACCGATCTGGAGCGGGTCGAGGTGCTGCGCGGGCCGCAGGGGACGCTGGCCGGCAAGAATAGTGTGGGCGGCGCGGTGAAGCTGTTCAGCAAGAAGCCCGATTCCACGCCGGGCGGCTTTGTCGAAGCGACCTATGGCCGGTTCGACCGGCTGGAACTGCGCGGCAGCGCCAATATTCCGCTGACCAACGATCTGTTCCTGCGCGTGTCGGGCGTGTCGAAAAATGTCGACGGCTATATGAAGCTGCTCGATTATGGCTGCGTCAACCCGACGTCGGGTATCCCGGCCAGCAGCGGCAACAAGAATTGCCAGACCGGCACCGAAGGCGGGATCGACGTGATGGGGCTGCGCGCCGCCCTGCGCTACGCCCCGGCCGGATCGCCGCTGGAAATCAACATCGTCGCCGATGTG
Source organism: Sphingobium limneticum (assembly GCF_008710155.1). Taxonomy (GTDB): domain Bacteria; phylum Pseudomonadota; class Alphaproteobacteria; order Sphingomonadales; family Sphingomonadaceae; genus Sphingobium; species Sphingobium limneticum. The sequence continues at coordinate 5,399 of NZ_VYPZ01000011.1, read as the reverse complement.
TCCAAGGACAAGAGCGAGGTGGTCGCGACCAAATTGCTCTATGCCAATAATCCGTTGGTGCGCAGCTATGTCCCGGGTGACGCGACGGCGGGCATCCCGTTCGACGGCCGTTTCCTGACGGGATCGAAGAGCTACACCTCCTATGCGACCTATGGCACGGGCGGCAATTATACGACCGTGTTCGGCATTCCGACCCAGATCGCACCGGGCGGCTTTACCGCCAGCCCGACCAGCACAGTCAAGGCCTGGGGCGTGTCGGGCACGATCGACTATGATTTGTCCGATGCGCTGAAATTGAAGTCGATCACCGGCTATCGTAGCGCGAACGGTACCAGCGCGATCGACGTGGATGGATCGCCGCTTGCCATATTGTTGCAGGAATTCACCTATGGCCATGAGCAGTTCACGCAGGAACTGCGCCTGAGCGCCAATTTCAATGACAAGGTCGACCTGACCGTCGGTGGCTTCTATTACAAGGCTACGGATACGATCAAAGGGCGCAGCCAGATCCCGACCCTCTTGTTCGATTTTCTGTCGGACGACGTGATCAAGAATCGCAGCATATCGGCCTTCGCCCATGGCGAATTCCATGTCACCGATGCCTTCAACATCATCGGCGGCCTGCGCTACACGGACGATAAGAAGACCTATCGCTATTCCCGGCGCAATGTGGATGGGACATTGCCGAGCGGGGCCTTCTTCACCCCCAATTTCCTGCTGGTCGGGCTGGACGGTTTGACCGGCACATTCAGCGGCAATCGGTTGGATTACCGCATCGGCGCCAATTATCGCTGGTCGGACGAACTGATGACCTATGCGCAGCTGTCGACCGGCTTCAAGGGCGGTGGCATCAACCCGCGCCCGTCTGCGCCCGATCAGGTGCAGAGCTTCGGCCCGGAAAAGCTGACCACCTATGAGGCCGGCTTCAAGGCTGATTTGTTCAGCCGGATGCTGCGCCTGAACGGTGCGGTCTTCCTCAACAAATATAATGATATGCAGCTGGTCCGCTACCAATGTCCGGAAAGCATCGTCCTGTCCTGCTCGGTGCCGTCCAATGCGGGCGATGCCGAGGTGTTCGGGTGGGAACTGGAAGCGCAATTGCGGCCGACAGAGGGCCTGTCGTTCGATGCGTCCATCGGCTATCTCGACTTCGATTATAAAAAGATCACCAATCCCGCGACCCTGGTGACGGAGGACATGATCGCGCCCTTCATCAGCAAATGGCAGCTGTCGGCCGGCGTGCAATATGAAGCGGACCTTGGCGGCAACGGCACGCTGACACCGCGGATCGATTGGTCCTGGCGCTCCAACTTCTATTATAATTCGGTCAACAACCCCTATAATCTGATCGACGCGCCCAGCCTGGTGAATGCGCGGCTGACCTATCAGGCGCCGGACAAGGATTGGTCGCTCAGCGCCGGCGTCACCAATGTCTTCGACAAATTCTACTATAATGGCGTGGCGGAAAATGTCGGAACCTTCGGCGTCGTGACCGGCACCGTCGGCCGCCCGCGCGAATGGACGATCACGGCCAAGAAGAGCTTCTGATTTCCTGTAGGGAAGGGGAGGAAGGCTCGTCCGCCATAAGCGGGCGAGCCTTTTTCATTATGCCGCTTCCGCTTCGCCTGCTTCGGCGCGGGCAAGGCGTTCGACCAGCCGGTTGAACAGGGTGACGCCGCGATCATGGACGGTGGGCATGATGCGCGGTGATGGCGTCCGGTCGATCACGCGCTGCTGCGCCTCGATCATGACCTTGTCTTCGGCAAAGGCGCGGTCGGCGAGGGTCATCAGCATGTCGCGTATGGCCTCGTCGCCATGGTCGCGATGCGGCCCCCAGGAGAAGAAATAGCGCGCCGTCCGGTCGCCGGTCGGGGTCACTGCCTGGCTAGTGAAGGTGACGGCGCCGATCGCCTCGGCATAGTCGGGCTGTGCGAAGCCGCACCGTTCGGCCGTTCCGGCGACGAAGCTGCCGCTCCACATCAGCAGTATGCCGGGCAGCAGGAAATCATAGGTTTGCCAGCTGTCGATCAGGGCGTCGCTCTTGCGTCGGCCGGGGCCGTGGGTGCCCACGACCCAGCGCTCGAACCGTACGCCGCGCTCCAGCGGCGTGAGGCGCGGGCGTTCGTCCGCAAATTCGGGACCGGCACCGAAACTCTCTGCATGGACATAGCTCAGATGGCTGAAGTCGAGCAGATTGTCGTTGATCAGCCGCGCTTCGGCCGCATAGTCGAGGAAGCCGCGGCCGAGAATATAGTCGGGATTGTCGAAGCCGACCGCTGGCGGAATCAGCGCCGGGTCGGCCAGGGCCGGATCGCCCATCCAGATCCAGACCCAGCTATGGCGCAGTTCGACCGGATAGCTGCGCAGACGCGCTTGCGGCGGGATCATGTCCTGCCCCGGTATCTGGACCACCGCGCCGTCCGCGTCGAACAGCAGGCCATGATACATGCAGCGCAGCCTTGCCCCTTCGCATCGGCCAAGAGACAAGGGTGCCAGCCGATGGAGGCAGCGATCCTCGAACGCGACCAGCCGGTCTTCTGCCGACCAAAGCACGATGGGTTCATTCAGGATGGATATGGCCATGGGCCTGTCCGGTTCCAGATCCTGCGCCCAGGCGGCGACATACCATGCATTGCGCACATAGGTCATTTCGGCTCTCCCTCGTTTATTGAACAATGTTCAATGAACGTTGTTCAATTGTCAAGCGAGCGGGCTTGCGGCAAGAGGGTAGGGTGAAGATCAGACAGGAAGAGATTGTCGAGGCGGCGCTGACGCTGGTCGACGAACAGGGGCTGGGCGCGCTCAATATGCGTGCGATCGCGGCGCGTCTGGGCGTGCAGGCGTCGGCGCTCTACTGGCATGTGCCGTCCAAGACCGCGCTGATGCGGGCGATGGCGCAAAGCTTCCATGCGCGCGCGCTGGCGGTGGCGGGCGCGGGGGCGGCGAAGGATTGGCGCCGCTGGCTGATTGATTATGGCTTAGCGCTGCGGCGCGCATTGCTTAGTCATCAGGGGTCGGCGCTGCTCTGCGCGACGGCGCGGCCAGCGCCCGATACGGCGGCGGCTGCGGGCGATCTGTTGGCCGCGCCACTGGTGGCGCAGGGGCTGTCACGCGCGCATGCGCTCAGTTGCCTCGCGTCGATCAATGCGCTGGTGCTGGGCTGGGCGGTGTATGAACAGAGCGAGGCGATGCACGATCATCTGGCCGAGATGATCGGTTTCGACGAGAGTTTCGCGTTGGGACTGGAGGCGATGGTGTCGGGCTTTCACGTCGATTGACCCGTTGCAATAATAATAACGTTCGTTATGGTGTTGAGGTGATTCAAGCCAGTCGCATGCCCAGCAAGGGCGCGGCGGCGACATGCAGAAGAGGATAGACCATGACCCCCGACGCCGTTCGCATCGCCCATCCCGACAAGCTGTTCATCGGCGGCGCCTGGGTCGCATCGACCGGCGACGGCGTGATCGAGATCGTGTCGCCCAATAGCGAAGAGGTCGTCGCCCGCGTCGCCGACGGGACGGAAGCGGACATGGACCGCGCCGTCACCGCCGCGCGCAAGGCGTTCGATGAAGGGCCGTGGTCGACCATGGCGCCGGCCGAGCGCGGAGCGATCGTCCGGCGGATGGGTGCGGAACTGGAAAAGCGCGCGCCCGAACTAGCGGCCGCCTGGACCGCGCAGGTCGGCGGCCTCGCCAGTTTCGCGCCTGTCATGACCGGGGGAGCGACCGCGACGCTTATGGCCATCGCCGGCTATGCCGACAACTATCCCTTTGTGGAACGGCGGCCATCGCACATGGTCGATACCGCGATCGTGGTGCAGGAGCCTGCCGGCGTGGTCGCGGCGATCGCGCCCTGGAACGCGCCGTATGGCATCATGTCGGCCAAGGTCGCTTATGCGCTGGTCGCAGGCTGCACCGTCATCATGAAGCCCTCGCCGGAAACGCCGCTGGAAGCCTATATCATGGCGGAAGCGGTGGCGGCGGCGGGCGTGCCTGCGGGCGTTGTCAATCTGGTTGCGGCCGGGCGCGATGCGTCGGATCATCTGGTGCGCAATCCTGGCATCGACAAAGTGACGTTCACCGGATCGACGCTGGCCGGCAAGCGGATCGGCGAGGTCTGCGCCGGTCGCGTGGCGCGCTGCACGCTGGAACTGGGCGGTAAGTCTGCGGCGATCGTGCGCGACGATTTCCCGATCGAGGTCGCCGCCGCGATCCTGGGCAACACCATCACCATCATGAGCGGGCAGGTTTGTGCGATGCTGAGCCGCGCGATCGTGCCGCGTCATCGGCATGACGAACTGGCCGAGGCCATCGCCAGGGTGATGCAGGGCATCCGCATCGGCCATAGCGACGCAGCCGACACGCAACTCGGCCCGGTAGCGATGAAGCGCCAGCTGGAACGGGTAGAGGAGTATATCGGCCTGGGGCGCGAAAGTGCCGACCTCGTGACCGGCGGCAGTCGGCCTGCGCATATGAACAAGGGCTATTTCATCGAGCCGACCCTGTTCGCCAATGTCGATAACAACAGCCGCATCGCGCAGGAGGAGATTTTCGGCCCGGTGCTCTGCCTGATTCCGGCCGAGGATGAGGAAGACGCGATCCGCATCGCCAATGACAGCGCCTTTGGCCTTAACGGATCGGTGCTGACCAACGATGCCGATGCCGCCTACCGCATCGGCCGGCGCATCCGCGCGGGTGGCTTCGGCCAGAATGGCATGAAACTGGAATTCGGTCTGCCCTTTGGCGGGTTCAAGCAGTCTGGTATCGGTCGAGAAGGCGGGGTCGAGGGGCTGCATCCCTATCTGGAAACGAAAACGATCCTGCTCGACGCGGCGCCTGCGGGCTTCTGACGTTGATCGCTCTGGACGCGCAGGGGCGTGGCGCCGGCGGGGCGTTCACCGTTGCCAGGATCATTTTCGGCGGCTGGTTCCTCTTTTCCGGGGTGGAATATTTCACCCCTTTCGATCTCCAGCCACTGGGTAACACGCCGCTGGCGCAGGAATTCACGCTGGCGCTGATCCATTCGGGTCTGTTCGCCTGGATCAAGGTTATGGAGGTGATCGCGGCGCTGCTGATTCTCTCGAACCGGGCAGTGCTTCCGGCGGCACTCGCCTGCGTGCCGCTCAATATCGTTATCGGCTACTGGAATTTCGTTCTGGACCCTGGCCTGGTCGAATACGCGTTCGGAATTGTGACATTGCTGCTCAACGCGATTCTGCTGTGGCCCTGGCGGCAGGATCTGATCGGACTGCTGCGTTGGTGAGGTGCGGTGAACATCTGCTCCCATGGGGTGAGAGGGCGTGTTCGGATGCATATGAAATAAAAATGCAAAAACGTTATTGACCGAATCATCAGGTCCACTTAGAGGGCTTTTCACCGGACGGGGCGCTGCCATCAGGT
>NZ_VYPZ01000010.1 GCF_008710155.1 Sphingobium limneticum | reverse complement strand
CGCATGTTGGTTCCTTCGACTTGTTGAGGTCGAGGGAACCGTAATTATCTGGAGTGAAATCATGGAAAACCGAAGGAAACCTGCGCCTCCTGCCGCCACGCTCGACATAAACTGCGACTGCAAAGAATATATGTAATGTTGAGCTCAACATTACATCGTTTCGCGCGGGGTGATGTCGACGGCGATATCGGCCCATTCTTCGGTGGGAATGTCGGCGAGTCTCCGTTCGAGCAAGGCTTCGCCTGTGGAGACGATCTGGACGACGCAGGCGTGACCTTCGGCAAGGTCACGGTCGATCGCCGCGATCAGCGTCGGGGTCTTCATGGCGGTAATCAGATGATTGAAGAAGCGCTGCTTGGCGCTCTCAAAGGCCGACCGCGCCGCGGACTTGGCTTGAGCGTTCAGCGTCTTGGTTCTACCATCCGGCCCGGTGCCTGTGATGTTGGAGGCTTCAAGCGCGGCCGACAGATTGTTGTGAATGATCTCGAACGCGCCGGCATAAGCGTCATAGATGCCGGTTTGCTCGGCTGTCAGCCGGTGTTCAACGATCTCATATTCGACCCCTTCGTAGGACAGCGAGCGAGCGGCATAGAGGCCGAGCGCTTTGAGGTCGCGGGCGAGCACTTCCATCGCGGCGACGCCACCGGCCTCGATTGCCTGCACGAACTCGGCGCGGTTGGCGAACGGGAAGTCTTCGCCACCCCACAGGCCGAGCCGTTGGGCATAAGCGAGGTTGTGAACCGTCGTCGCGCCGGTCGCCGAGACGTAGAGTATGCGGGCATCGGGAAGCGCATGTTGCAGGCGTAAGCCAGCCTTGCCCTGCTGCGACGCGGCCTGCTCGCCGCGTTCGCCCTTGCCGCCTGCGGCATTCTGCATGGCGTGGGATTCGTCGAACACGATGACCCCGTCGAAGTCGGAGCCCAACCAGTCGACGATTTGTCGGACGCGTGAAACCTTCCCCTCGCGTTCGTCGGACCGTAGCGTGGCATAGGTGGTAAAAAGGATGCCTTCCTCCAGTCGGATGGGCGCCCCTTGGCGAAAGCGGGAGAGCGGCGTCACCAACAGCCGCTCCTGGCCGAGGGCCGACCAGTCGCGCTGGGCGTCCTCAATGAGCGCGTCGGATTTCGAGACCCACAGCGCGCGTCGATGGCCCTTCAGCCAATTGTCGAGAAGGACGCCGGCGACTTGGCGGCCCTTGCCCGCGCCCGTCCCATCGCCAAGCATGAAGCCTCGGCGAAATCGGACCATGCCGTCGGCATTTTCAGGCGCGGCACTGATCTGGTCGAAGGTCGCATCGACTGTCCAGGCGCCTGCCAACTGGCCATCATGGGCTTCGCCCGCATAGATGACGGTTTCAAGCTGGGCATCGGAGAGAAGGCCGGCTTCGATCAATCCCTCCGGCAGGAGCGGAACATAGCTCGGCTTCGGTGGGCACACAGAAGCCATGGACGCGGACTGCACGAGCGGCGTCGGATGGGGGCGAGCTCCATCGATGGCCACTGATTGCAGTCCGTAGCCTTCATAGAGAGCCTCGGTGATCCGATCGGCTGCGGGTTGGGACCAGTCCACCACGGAATAGCGGAGCGGCACGGCGGCGGGGTCGATCGATTGCGACGCAGATCGTGCAGGCGACGCAACGGATTTCCGCAAAGGCGGCTTTGCGGAGACGCGGCTCGGCGTAAAAGCGGCGCTGATGGGCAGGCGCGCGGGAATCGCATTGTCGACCCAAGCCAGAAGCTCGGTCGTACTGGACGCCATGCCGGGTGTGATGGGGAAGCATGATGGGTCATCGGCCGGGAGACGGTCGATCACGGTCAGGCGCGTTTCGGTCGTTGTACCATGCCGAGCATAGACACGGCCGTCGATCGCGGCGGAGAAGACGATTCGGCCCCGCGCCTGAAGGTCGATGAACGCATCGCGCCATGCTGCATCGTAGGGGGACAGGCTCGCCCCAGTGATGGCGACCAGGCGACCGCCTTCGGCGAGACGGGCCAGGGCGGAGTTGATGTGCCGCAGGGCCGCGTCGGCGACGCGGCCTTCGACCTGCGCTGCGACCGAGAAGGGGGGATTCATGAGGACGGCGCTAGGGACGAGCCCGGCGTCGAGATGATCATGGATGTGGGCGGCGTTAAACCGAGTGACGACCGCGGTCGAAAAGAGGTGACCGAGAAGGTCGGCGCGGGTTTCGCCCAATTCATTGAGCGCCAATTCGGCGCCAGCAAGCTCAGCGAAGATGGCAAGCAATCCGGTCCCGGCCGATGGCTCCAGAACCAGATCACCCGGCGTGATCATGGCTGCGCGTGCCGCGATCCAGGCAAGGGGCAACGGCGTCGAGAATTGCTGGAGCGCCTCGCTTTCTATCGAGCGTCGGGTGTGGGTGGGGAGCAGGCCGGCAATCTTGCTGACCACGGCAAGCTGCGAACTGGCCGGACGGCCGCACAGCGCCGGTCCAAATCGGCGCAGGAATGCGATCTGCGCTGCTTCGCACGCCTCATAAGCGTCTTTCCAGGTCCACAGCCCTTCGGCGTCCGATCCGCCAAACGCTGCCTCCATAGTGGTGCGAAGGGCGCGGGCATCGAGCGCCGTGCCCGCGATCAGGGTGGGAAGGAGATCCAGAGCGGCGCGGCGGAGCGCCAGGGCGCGATTGGCCGCCGCGCGGCTTGTCACGGTGAGGGTTGGGGACGCGAGTGCGGTTGATGTCATGGCGGGTCATCCGGGAGAGCAGGAGGAGGGCAAGCCGAACGGCGCTCTCTCTCTCGACCGCACCGGCTCGCCCCCTCCCGGCCCCGCTCTCACTCTGTTTCTGCAAAGCCGCCGCCGTCGGCCGGAGGCAGATAGGCGTCGAACGGATTGCCGGGCGCGAGATGGCCGAACGGCGTGAAGACATAGTCTTCGCCGTCTCGGCCGACGGCGCAAAGGACGTAGCGCAGCTCGCGCGTCTCGGCGTCTAGGCATTCCATCAGGGCCAGATCATCATTGCGGGCGGCCTGTAGGAGAGTCTGGAAATTGCGGGAGGCATGGTCGGGGATCGGCATGGCAAGCTCCTGACAAAAGAAAGGCCCGCCAGAAGGCGGGCCGAAAGGTGGGAGTGGAGCGGGGCGGCCGGACGCCGCCCCGCGATGTTCATTCAGCGGCGATGGCGTGCTCGAACCCTGTATCCGGCTCGGGGTCGGAGGCTCCGGTCTCGTCATCCTCGTCTGCGGTCAGGAAAGCCGGCAGCGCTTCGGGCTCCGATCCGTCCGGTTCGAGCAAGACGGGTTGATCGGTTGCGGTGCGCAACGGCTCCGGCAGCCAGCCTGAACCGGCCAGCAGCCGTTCGGCCTCCTTGGCCATATCGCCCTTCTTGAGGTGCTCAATGAGCTGGGCCTCGCGATCACCCTTGCCGTCGCGAACAGCCTCCAGAATGCGCGGCTTGGTCACGCGGCCGAGGTAGGATTCGACCGTCGGGGTCCAGCCTGCGGCGACCATGTCGAGATCGACGACCTGCGCCAACGCGTCAGCATGTTTCATCCTGTCGCCCTGGTTCCAGGACTGGTGGACGGCGTTGATGCTGAAGCTGACGCAGTGGGCGAACAGTGCCCCGCGTCGATCCGTGTCGAAGGTAGTCAACGTCTGCCACAACGCACCAGGGTCCTGAGGCAGCTGATCCGACCAGCTCGCATGGCGCGCGGTGATCGCCTGCGCCGACGCTGTGTCGTTGAGACCAGGCACCTGGTGACCAAAGGCGGAGTGCTTGGCTTCGATCTCCAGGCACGTCGCGGTGCTGAAGCGGTAGAACGTCTTCAGCGCGAGGGCATGAAGGACGGCGAGATAGGCAGTGTCGGGGTCGGCACCCACCGCGTTGCGCAACGCCAGCGTCCGATGCGCAGTTAGTTCGGTCATCAGCCGCTCGGGCAGCGGCTTGATGGTGTCGTCATCCTCATCGGGTTCGCCGCCGAGCTGGGCTGCGCCGCCGATCGTGATGACGGCGCGCTGGATGCCGGCATCGGGCTCGGAAGGCTCGACGGCCTCATCCGTATCGCCACGGGTGGCATCCGGCTCAGCTTCTGCCTCGTCCTCCGGTCGCACAAACCCGCGTTCGATCTTGAGGCTGCCAGAGCTGTCGAGGCTGACAAAGGCGCCCGCCCGCGTGATGTCAGCCGGATCGAACAGCGCCGGTCGGTTCTGGAGAGCTTCGAGCGCGGCCTCGATTTCGCCCAGGCGCTGGTCGGCCTCGTCGGGCAGCTCCTCGGCCTCGGCGTAGGTCTCCTCGAGCGCCGCATACTCCTGGCTGAGCGCCTCGTAGGTCGCGTGTTCTTCATCGGTCAACGAGCTGGTGGAGGGCAAGGCGCGGAGTCCGCGCGTGTGTCCGTAATCGAAACCGATGTCGGCGCTGATCCACTTCCAGCCTTCGGCGGCGACGGTCTCCGCAGCCGCCGCGAGTTTGTCTGAGACCAGACGGTCGAGAAGCGCCGGATCCTGGAACCACCCGCCGTCATCGGTCTGGAAGAGGTCACGCGAGATGTCGCCGCCTGCGGCTTCATAGGCTTCCGCGCCGATGAAACGTGCGCGTCGATCGGAAGCGCGCACGGCGCCTTCGGTCAACATGCGCCGGATCTGATAGGCTTCCTTGTAGGGGTTGCGCGCGAGCGCCTCCCAGACCTGTTCCTGACGCGCATGGTCGTTTGTGACGGTGAAGGCCATCAGCTGGTCCAAGGTCAATTCGTCCTCGGCGTAGAGGGCGAGCAGCCGGTCGGATACGGACGCCAACTTGAGGCGCTGGCGAACGATGGCCGGCGTGACGAAGAAGCGCGCCGCGATTGCCTCGTCGCCCTGACCCTGTTCGCGCAAAGTCTGGAAGGCACGAAACTGGTCGAGCGGATGCAGCGGCTCACGTTGACTGTTTTCGGCGAGCGAATCCTCCTCGGCCGAGATGTTCGCGCTCTCTCGGATGACACAGGGCACGGGTGCTGTCCGCGACAGGCGCTTTTGTTTCACGAGCCGTTCGAGCGCACGATAGCGCCGACCTCCGGCCGGCACTTCGAACATGCCGGTTTCATTGCCTTCGGCATCGACGACCGCGCGGACGTTGAGGCTTTGGAGCAAGGTCCGTCGTGCAATGTCCTCGGCAAGATCTTCGATCGACACGCCGGACTTGATCCGGCGCACATTGGACTGGCTCAGCAAGAGCTTGTTGAAGGGGATGTCCCGCGAGGGGGACAGGACGATCTTCTGGGAAGCTTGGGTCATGGGATATTCTCCGTGACGGGCGGCCGGGAGCCTCTCTCTCGACCCTGACCCGTCACGAACTCCGTCTCGACCCTCTTACTCTCCTGGACTCCGGCCGAGCTGGCGCGCAGCGGGCGAGGTCACGCCGCTTCCCGATCCTCCTCCCGTGCCGTCGCACTGGGCGCGAAGGCCAGGAGGTAGTCCGCCGCTTTGGAGGCCGCGCTCGCGGCGCGCACGATGGCGCGATTGTCCTCGCGCAGGACGTCGAGCCAGGCGCCGATGTAATCGGCATGGCGCACGGTTGGCGCGATGCCGAGGCTCGCGCAGCAGAAGGCCGACGTCATTTCGGCGACGAGCTCCTCGCGCGAATAGGCCTTCGACCCGAAGCCACCGCTCAGGTCGCGCGCGAGGCGTCCGGGATGGCCCGACCAATGCCCCAGCTCATGCAGGGCCGTGCGATGCCAGTTGATCGGCTCGAAATAGGCCTCGGGCCTGGGGATCTGGATGAAATCAGGACCCGGTGCATAGAAGGCCTTGTCTCCGCCCAGGCGCAGGTCGACGCCGCTGGCACGAATGAGCGCCTCCACTTCTGGCACGATCAGACCTTCGGGAATGGGTGAGGGCGGCGCCGATAGCCTGTCGGGCAAGCCCTCACATTGGGCGACATTGAACACGGTAAAGCGCTTGAGGAAAGGAATGGCGGCTGGATCGTCACCATTGTCCTGTGCCCGGCGACGCTCGTCATCGGGGATGAAGCGATCGGCATAGACGACGGTGGTGCCGTGTTCGCCTTTGCGGACATTGCCGCCCAGCCCCAAAGCCTGGCGGAAGGTGAGCCAGCCTTGCGTGGCGAAGCCATGTTGGACGACCGCGCCCCAGAGGATCAGGACGTTGATGCCGGAATAGCCACGATCGGTCGCGGCGTTCCGCGGCATGGCAAGTGGCGCCGATACCGTGCTCGAGCCCCAGGGCTGGACCCAGGGGAGGCGGCCTGCCTCCAGCTCGGCAATAATCTTGGTCGTGATCTCGTCGTAGATGTTCGAGCGCTGGGTTCGGGCATGGCCTTTGGAAGCTGGGCGTGTCATCGCGTATCTCCGCGACGGGCCGGCCAGAGAACCTCTCTCGACCGTCAAAACCCGTCACGGCGACAGCCGCAGCCCTCTCCCTCTAATGTGCGCCTGCGGATCCGTCAGCTACCTACTGACCGACACGCGGACCTGATCAAGCAGGCTCCGCGTCACGGCCAAGGCCTGATCGGGCGACATCGCCAAGCCGCCGGTGGCCACCAATTCGGACAGTCCGTGCCGCTTATAGTAGGGGCTGATAGTGGCGATCAGGGCGGCAAGGTCGGGATGCGCTGGTACAAATCCGACCTTCGCTGCTTCGCCGAGGGCTTTGGCGATGTCATGCCGCACCTCGATGCGGCAGCTATCGTCGTCCCATCCCCGCTCAACAAGGAGCGCTTTGAGCCCGAGTTCGAGTGCATAGCCGACATTCTGTAAAAGCGGTTCTCCGCAAAGCCGGGCTTCAGGTTCGGCGACGTGATCGGCCATGACGAGGAAGCTCGCGGCCCGTTCGAGCAGATGTGCCTGAAGCGTGGGTTTCATCGCGTGAGTCTCATGCTAACGGTCAGAGACAACGCACGTCGCTGCGAATGGATTCCGCCGTCAGGATTGGTTGTTACCGCGGGGGCGTTGCGGGGCGCTCCCCGCAGAAGGGGGCGGGCGAGACGTGTCGGCTCGACCGCAGGGGAAGGCATTCCCCTCCTGGACCTAGACCCTTCTGGATTGAGGTTCGACGATCAGTTGCCGCCTTCGGGCGCGTGCCGCGCGCGGAGTAGGTCGCCGATCGAGCGTCCATGGACGCGGCAGACGGCGATCACCCGGTCGAAAACGATCACGCGGCCACGCCGCCCGCGCCGCGCCTCGCAAGCTACATTCTGACCGAACGCAACCTGCTCGAGGAGCGATTTGGACAGGCGGCCATCAGGGGCGTGGAGTTCGGGCGCGTCAAAGTCCGCCAAGCGCACTTCGATCCAGGTGTTTGGATCGTTGGAATTGCCGACGCACAGTCCGTCGCCGTCACCGACATAGCGGACCGTTCCCGAAAACTGCTGCCCCGGCTGAGATGGCAGGCGACCTTCGCAGGGGTCCGCCCGGGCGGGCGTCGCCATTACCGAGAAGGCAAAGGCGCAGAGGACGAACGCTGGTGGGCTCAGCACACGGCGCGCCGCAATCATGCGGGATCCTCGGGCGCGGGAATCGTCAGGCCATAATCGGCCTTCAGCATATCGACGATACGAACCAGGGCGCGGTGAATGCTCAGCTCGTTGGCGCCGAATTTGTAGTGGCCGGTGATCAGCGCTTCGGGCTCGAGATCATCGACGCGCGCCTTGCGCTTCTCCTCCTTGCCGTCGCGGATGTATGTGACAGGGTATCGGAACGACCGTCCTTCGCCCTCCCAGACGCCCCAGGCGCTGTAGTTCTGGATGTTGGCATTGTAGCACTCCGAACCGATGATCGCCTCCATCCGCACCAGGATGTCGCGAATGGGACCGACCTTGGCGCGGGTGCGCTGAACGTAGCGATAGCCCTCGATCGCCTGTTCCACCGTCTCAAGCTGCATGGCGAACCAGTCATGCTCGGCGGCGGCCTTGCGTTTGTGTTCGGCAATGAAGTCGGTCGGGACGTCATCGGGCGCGAGGGCGGCTAGGGCTTTGAAGGCCTCGACCTCCTCCGAGACAAAGCCGTAAATCTCTTCCCAGGTGGTGTGGTATTCCTTCGCCTCCGTGAGGATCGCCGGCTTGTGGTCCGCAGCCTCCCCGTAATCTAGGTCGTCCAGCCCTCGGTAAGCGGTGGTCTCCGCGTCGATTGTATACTGCTGCATCTCCCGATCCCCCGGCCATTCCTCGCGGGCGACGCGCTTGATCTCGGTCAGGATTGCGGAAGGAATATCGTCAGCCATATCGGTTCTTACTCATGCGTTTATCGACAGCCATGCGCGAGCGATCATGGCGTTGGTGTCACTTCGAGCAAGAGATAGTGTAGCGAAGTCGTCCCATCCGCCCACTGGAACTGGTAGTCGCGCGCTAACGTGATGGGCGGACCGAAGTCTCCGCCAGTGTTGTAAGTCAGAGTCTTTCCAGCCTGGTATGTCGCCCCATTGCGAAAGTCGAAATCGCTGGTCGCAAGGGAATACACCTCGTTGCTGACGTAGTGCAGGTGGTCGGTCGCGACGATCATGAAGCCGACATCCGCGACGTCACCACAACTTTCAAGGCGCGCAATGTCTTTGAAGACCTCGTAGCGATTGTTGGGTTCTCGATGGTTCTTCCGCTTGAAGAACTTGAGCTCGATCGCGCATCGCCACTGTCGACCGTCATCGTCAGTGAGCCGGAACCACACATCGATGCGGCCGCGCTTGCCGCCGGCGCCGCGTAGAGGCTTTTCCAGCTCAACCGAGAAGGTCTCGCGCTCGCTGGTGATTTCGAGATCGGCAGCAGTGGCGATGATCCTGCCAAGGTGGAGTTGCAAGGTCGCTTCGCTTTCACACTGCACCCGACCGCCCGCTATCTGGCGGAAGAGGGTCGGAACCGACAGATTCACGATGGTGCGCAGGCGTTGAACGGACATAGCCTCGTCGATACTCCAGGTTGGCAAAATGTTGAGTCAGCTATTCCCATATGTTGTTCGTCGAGCAAGATGTTCTATAAAGGTTCCGCTATCGAGGGAGGACGTTGTTGGCCGAGATTCTTTTGAATGAGCAGGCAATCGCGCCCGGCGAACCCTATTTCGCGGTCTACGTGGACCGTCCTACAGGCGCTGGGCAATCGATCGTCGCCGAACTTGAAATGAACCTGGTTGGTCCGGTCACAGCCCAGATGGCGAAGCCACGCAGGCTCAGCGGCTTCGAGCTCCCCGCCCTCGAATTGATGCATAAGGCAAAACAGCGAGCGGCCGAGCAAGGTGTGATGAAGATCCTGCTGGTTGATCCGCAGGGGCTTTTGAGTTTGGCGCGGATCAACCGCTATGATCACGGTTAAACCAATGCGTCGCCACGGCGAGGCTGGGGAGCCGCCGCGCCGTGCGTCGCGGGACTGACCTGCAGCGAACCATCCGGATCGCCGATTTCGAGCTACCGCGCGGCGCGGTGCCGATCGAGACCCTTATGGCGATGCCCCGCGAAAGCTGGGAGCACCTGCGTACCCAGATCAACATTCGGCGTCAGGAGGCTCCGAATACGGCATTGGCGCGGTGTCGACTTTGCGAAGGCGGCGTGTTCATCCGTGCGCAGGCGGTGGATGGGGATCATGTTCCGTTTTACGCCCATTTTCCCGATAGTCCGCCGACTTGCCCTTGGTACGATGGCGGCACCCTCACGCCGGACGACGCGCGTGCCGCGCAATATCAAGGCAACCAGGAATCGGCGCTTCATCGCCAGCTCTGTCAGGTTATCGAAGCGGTGGCGAAGGCTGATCCACGATGCAAAGCGTCAGCGATCGATACCTACCTGCGTCCTGCCATCCACACTCGTGGCCGCTTTCCAGACATTTTCCTCGATATGGGCGACTTGGGTCGCTTTGCGCTCGAAGTGCAGCTTTCCAAGCCGTTCGCACCCGAGATCGCAGCCCGGCATTTGCACTATGAGCGCGAGGGCGTGCGGCTGATCTGGATTTTTCGGCGCCTCGACGAGCCGTTGCCTCAAGGATTCCATGACGTCATCACGATGCAGCGCGGGAATGCCTTCATCTTCGATGACGACGCGCAGGCCGCATCCGTCGCGAGCGGTACGCTCGTCATCAAATGCCTTCTCGAAGATGGCAAGGGCAGCTACCTAAAGCCGAGGCTCGTCGGTCTTGACGATCTACAGACCAGTTCGGGTAGGTCA
Source organism: Sphingobium limneticum (assembly GCF_008710155.1). Lineage (GTDB taxonomy): Bacteria > Pseudomonadota > Alphaproteobacteria > Sphingomonadales > Sphingomonadaceae > Sphingobium > Sphingobium limneticum. The sequence goes on along the minus strand of NZ_VYPZ01000010.1, from coordinate 131,512 downwards.
GCTTTCGTCGAAGATCGACGCAGCGAACGGCTGGCGACCTACTGCCGTGAGGTTCGCAATCGCTGGTGGAAGGCGTTCCAGCAGGCGCAACGCGATAAGCCTGCCTCGCCGTTTTATAGCGAGAGCTTTGCCCCCGCATGGGCCTCGGTCCGCGCGCACGTTCCGGACCTATCGGCTTGGAGAGATGCGTATTGGGCTACCCATGCGGATAAGGGCCAGGCGCATCTCGCCAGCCTGTTCGCGATACTCTGTTCGATCGCGCATAGCGCCGCTCAGGACTCCGACGTCGTTTATATCACCCGCCATTCCGGGGACGGCGCTCTCCTGGCAATGCTGAATAGCAAGGTCGGCTCAGCAGCCTTTGCGCCCTATGCAGATATGATCCTGCAGTTTCTGGGCGTAACCCGCGCGGCTGCCCTTGGCGAACGCACATCGCTTCAGAAAATCGTCCGCAATGCACGGGAGACGCATGACCAAGTCACGATCGATCACCCCGTGTGGAAGGCTGTCGTTCGGCTTTTCCCCGAAGCGCTCGATGGTGTGGTACGCGCAGAATTGATCGACTTGGCGCAACTGCCACGCTGGGCGGATCCTAGCTCTGGCCCTCAGGCGCTCGGATGAGAGGCCGGTGTTGGCGTCGGATCGGAGTACGGATTGCAGAGCTCTTCGCGCGATGAAGCGCGTTGCATTTCGGTCGTTCGACGGTATTTTTATCGACGCCCCGAGATGCATGAATCGGGTCAGACAGCCTCATAGTCTGTCCGATAGAAGACGATACATCGCGAAGAATGCATGTCGCGAACGGTGGCCGATTTATCCTGAAATTTCCGAAGCGTAGCTTTTTGCCAGATTCCCTGACGGTAGTTTTTCCGCGAAAATATTTTTTATGGTTCTAAATCAAATAGATGGGTTAGGCCCGAATAATCGAGTGGGAATAAAGCCCGCGCAAGCGGTCGCAGCCCCAAGAAAAAAGCCGCCCCACAGGGCGGCTTTTTTCTTGCCCCTCAAATCTCATATTCCGGGCGCCATTGCGGGCTGAGATAGGCGGGCGTCCGCTCTTCCAGATCCGGCTGCCGCTCGCGCATCTCGCCATAGAGGCGCTTGACCATGCCGCTACCGGTCCGCGTGAACAGCGCCGGCACGATGCCATGGATCATGCAGGCCAGCCCCGACCGCACCATCAGAAAGCCAAAGCGCATCGCCACGCCCATATGCTGGGGATAGCTTTCTCCCACGTCACGGGGGTGCTTCAAAAACAGGCGACCGATCATCACAAACCTCTTCCTATCGGATCAACGCCCTTATCCGGCCATTGGTCCCCCCGTCATGCCTTATCATGAGGGATCATCGCTTGACCCGTCTCCCTCCATCGGGAACATCCTGCCGCATGACCGACGCGCCTTCCCTTGGCCATCCCGTCTACCGGGACATGCCGACCACCATTTTCGAAAAAATGTCCGCCCGCGCGCGGGAAATGGGCGCGATCAATCTGGGACAGGGTTTCCCCGAAGGCCCCGGCCCGCGCGATGTGTTGCAAGCCGCCGCCGACGCGCTGCTGAACCAATCCAGCCAATATCCGCCCATGCCGGGCCTTATCGAATTGCGCACAGCCGTCGCCGGTCATTATGCCCGCCATCAGGGGCTGGACCTCAGCCCGCAGGACATCATCGTCACATCCGGCGCGACAGAGGCCCTGTCCGCCAGCCTGCTCGCACTGGTCCGGCCCGGCGACGAGGTGCTGATGCTCGCCCCGCTCTACGACGCCTATGTCCCATTGGTGGAGCGCGCAGGCGGCATCCCGAAAATCGTCACGCTGACGGCGCCCGAATGGCATATCACCCGTGCCGCACTGGAGGCGGCCATCACGCCGCGCACCCGCATCCTGCTGATCAACAACCCGGTCAATCCGACCGGCGTCGTCATGCGCCCGACAGAACTGGCGCTGCTCGCCGACCTGTGCGTCGCCCACGACCTGACCGCCATCTGCGACGAGGTATGGGAGGAAACTGTCTATGACGGCCAGCCCCATCGCCCGCTGATCGGCTTTCCCGGCATGCGCGACCGCACGGTCAAGATCGGCTCGGCGGGGAAGATCTTCTCGGTCACCGGCTGGAAGGTCGGCTGGATGTGCGCCGCGCCCGCGCTCGCCACCCTGCTCGCCCGCGCGCATCAATATCTGACCTTCACCACCCCGCCCAACCTGCAATGGGCGGTGGCGGAGGGGCTTGGCTGGCCCGACGACTGGCTGGCGGACCAGCGCGCCACCTATCAGGCCTCACGCGACCGGCTGGCGGCGGGCCTCGAAAAGGCCGGCTATGCCGTCCTGCCCAGCGGCGCCACCTGGTTCCTTTCCATCGATCTGCCGGCATCCGGCATCGCATTGGACGACGTCAGCTTTTGCGAGCGGATCATCGACGAAGCCGGGGTTGCGGCCATACCCCTTTCCGCCTTCTACCCGACCGATCCGGCCACCCATCTCGTCCGCCTCTGCTTTGCCAAGACGGACGCGACGCTGGACCGGGCGATCGAACGACTGGCCGCCTTCCGCGCGACGTTGGGCTGACGCAAAGGCCGCGATTTGACGGTCCAACGCGCCGTCTCTCTTGCGGCCTTCGCCAGCGCCCGCTAGGTTCCCGTTTCGTTCCAGACAAGGATATGCAATGGACAGCCTGGCCGCCCTTCTGATCGTCATCGCCCTGCTGATCGGCCTCGCCGTCGGCTGGCTGCTCCGGGGCAAGGCGCTTGCTCCGCTGGCCGCCGAAAAGGCGGACCTCGCCGGCAAGCTGGACCTCGCCACCAGCCAGCGCAACGGCGCCATCGCCGAACTGGCGGTCGAACAGGAGCGCGTCCATCAGGCCGCAACCCAGATCGCCCGGCTCGAAACCGCCCAGCAGGCCGCCGACCAGCGGCTGGACGCGATCCAGATCGCCGCCACGCAGAAACATGAAGCGCTGCAAGCCGCCGCCGCCCAGCGCATCGATTCCATTCAGGCCGACCGCGAAGCGGCGCTGCGCGAACTGGCCGCGCTCAAATCCGACACCCTGGCCCGCACCCAGGCCTTCGAGCAGCAGATCGCCGCGCTCAAGGATGCCAAGGAGCAACTGTCCGCCCAGTTCAGCGAGATTGGCGGCAAGCTGCTGGATCAGGCCCAGACCCAGTTCCTGACCCGCGCCGACCAGCGCTTCGCCCAGGCGAACGAAAAGAGCGAAGCGCAATTGAAGACGCTGCTCAACCCGGTCGAAACCACCCTCAAACGCTATGAGGAGGGCCTCGCCCGCGTCGAGAAGGACCGGGTCGGCAGCTATGCCGAACTGCGCGAAGCGGTGCAGCAGGTCCATCTGGGTCAGGGTCAGGTGCGCGAGGAAACCGCCAAGCTGGTCAACGCCCTGCGCGCCGCGCCCAAGACGCGCGGCCGCTGGGGCGAGCAGCAGTTCAAGAACCTCATCGAAACCGCCGGCCTCTCTCCCTTCGTGGATTTCAAGGAGGAAGTGTCGGTCGCCGTGGAGGCCAATGGCTCTGAAACCCGGATGCGGCCCGATTTCGTCATCAACCTGCCGGGCGACCAGCAGATGGTGGTCGACGTCAAATGCTCGCTCGTCGCCTATCTGAACGCCGTCGATCAGGTCGATCCCGCGCTGCGCGACGCCCATATGCTCGACCATGCCCGCGCCATGCGCACCCATGCCGACGCGCTGGGGCGCAAGGCCTATTGGGAACAGTTCGACAAGGCGCCCGATTTCGTCATCATGTATGTGCCGGGCGACAATTTCGTCACCGCCGCGCTGGAAGCGGACATGGACCTGTGGGAACGCGCGGCCAAGAATCGCGTCATCATCTGCGGGCCCGCCACCTTCCTTCCCCTCGCCCGCACACTGGCGGGCCATTGGCGTCAGGCCAAGATGCAGGAACAGGCGCAGCAGGTCGGCCAATTGGGCAAGGAACTATATGAACGCCTGTCCGTCGCCGCGACCCATTTGAAGCGCCTCGGTTCCGGCCTCAACAGCGCCGTTTCCAATTATAACAGCTTCATCGGCAGCTTCGAAAGCCGTGTCCTGTCCACCGGCCGCAAATTCCGCGACCTCGACATCGAAACCGGCGGCAAGGACATCGAAGCGATGGAGCCGCTCGACGTCCTCGCTCGCGACGCGCAGGCCGATGAGGCCAAGGCGCTGCCGGCGGCCGAATAAATAAAGCAGGAACAAGCCTCTCCGCCCCGCGTATCTTATGCAGAAGCGACGCAGCGCATCGCAGTCGCGGGCCGGAGAGTGTCATGTGGAAGTCTATATTATTCCGCCGCCCATTGCGGCGGCATGAAGACAGGACGGAGAAGATCGCACCGTCTCGCAAGACGCCATCCGTCGCCGACGGTCCCTTTGCCGATCTGATGGAGAAGTTGGACCGCATCCCCTATCGGCGCCAATGGAAACGCGCGTCGGGGCATTGATTGGCATCACGCTGTCCTATTCCCACCTTCCATGATAGCAGGATTGTGGCCCCGAAGCAGGTGCCCTTGAAGTAAGATAATGTCCTACTTCGCTTCGTAAATGTCGCAATTAGCGGGAAATGTGCGAAGTTAAGCGCGCTTTCCTATCGCCCCTACCCCAGTTCAGCGGCCGCCCCATTGCCGCCCAGCCTTCGCGCTGGCATGGCAGACCCATGAAAAAGATCGGCCTGCTCGGCGGCTCCTTCAACCCGGCCCATGGCGGCCATCGCGCCATTTCCCTCTTTGCCAAGGAAGCCCTCGGCCTCGACGAAGTGTGGTGGCTCGTGTCCCCCGGCAACCCGCTCAAGCCCGCCAAAGGCATGGCGCCCCTCTCCGCACGCCTTGCGCAGGCCCAGAATATCGCCCGCCGCGCCCCGATTCGCCCCACCGCGATCGAGCGCCACCTGCGCACCCGCTACACCGTCGACACCCTCCGCGCGCTGACCCTGCGCTACCCCCGCAACCGCTTCATCTGGCTGATGGGCGCCGATAATCTGGCGCAATTTGGCCAATGGCGCGACTGGCGCGGCATCGCGCGGCAAATGCCCATTGCCGTTGTCGCCCGTCCGGGCTATGATAGCGTTGCCCGTGGCTCTGTGGCCATGAGCTGGCTGCGGCGCTTCGTCCGGTCCGCGCGCCAGAGTGCAGACTGGACGAATTGGAGACCACCGGCGCTCGTGCTATTGCGCTTTCGCCCTGATCCAAGATCGGCGACCCTGCTGCGGCAGGCGGACCCCCTCTGGCATCGCGAATATGAAGCAACGTGTGCGCGCGATCCGCTCACGCGTCGGTACGTCATCTAGATTGGAGTTTCATTGTCTAACCTCGCCCCTGCCAACGATCCGGCCTTCGCCGCCGATTCCGTGGCCGCTCTCCATGCCCTCGTCATGCAGTCGCTCGACGACGACCAGGCACAGGAAACCATCTCGATCCCGCTGGAAGGCAAGAGCAGCATCGCCGATTATATGGTGATCGCGAGCGGCCGTTCGTCGCGTCAGGTCGCAGCGATCGCCCAGCATCTCGCCGAACGGATCAAGAAGGAAACCGGCCGCTCCGCCCGTGTCGAAGGCCTGCCGGTCGCCGACTGGGTGCTGATCGATGCCGGCGACGTGATCGTCCACCTGTTCAAGCCTGAAGTGCGCAGCTTCTACAATCTGGAACGGATGTGGGGCTTCGTCGACGCACCGGTCGCGGGCAACGCCTGAATCTGTCCGTCCGTTCGTCCTGAGTAGCTGCTGAGTCCTTCGACTGCCTGCTTGCAGCAGGCGCTCAGGGTAAACTTCACCGGAGGTGAAGTCGAAGCGGCGTATCGAAGGACTGCGCGGATGCTTCGATACGGGGCTGCGCCCCTACTCAGCATGAACGGGGTAGGGTTTGCTCCTCCACATCATCGCACGCGGCAAGATCGGGCGCTCGCCCGAAACCGAGCTGGTCGATCGCTATACCAAGCGGTTGACCATGCCGCACAAGATCACCGAAATGCCGGACCGGGGCGGCAAACTGCCCCCTGCCGGTCCCGGCACGGTGACGGTCATGCTGGATGAAAAGGGCAAGCAACTCGGCTCCATGGACTTCGCGCGCCGGATCGAGGGCTGGCGCGACGCGGGCAGCCGCGAATGCCGCTTCCTGATCGGCGCGGCGGACGGTTTCGACGATGCCGACCGGGCGAACGCCGATCTACTGATCGCCTTCGGCGCCATGACCTGGCCGCATATGATGGCCCGCGCGATGCTGGCCGAACAGCTCTGGCGCGCCTGCTCCATCCTCGCCAACCATCCTTATCATCGCGAAGGCTAGAACCGCCTGCAATTTCCGCCTAGTCAGGGACGATATCAGGCAGGGCACCGGGTGAAGCGTAACATCCTCATGGCAAGCGGACTGACGGGCCTTCTGGCTCTCGCCGCCACGCGCCTGCCCGCCGCCGATGACAGCGCCATCATCCTGTCCGGCACCGCCGGCACCACGCTGGCGCAGGAGCAGCAGGCGCTCAAAAACGCCCGCCGCCAGTCGGACGAGGCACGCGACCGCTCTGCCCGGCTCGACCAGCAGGCCGGCGCCGCTCGCGACGAAGCCGAACAGGCCCGCCGTCGCGCCGCCGCACTCGCCGCCCGCATCCAGCAGGCGGAGGCCGATATTCAGGCTGCCCAAGCCCGCATCGCCATCATCAACCGGCTGCAACGCGCCCAGGCCGCCCGCCTCGCCACCAAGCAAGAGCCGGTCGTCCGCCTGACCGCCGCGCTCCAGATGATGTCCCGCCGTCCGTTAACCTTGGCGCTGGTGCAACCGGGATCGGTGGCCGATGCCGTGCATATGCGCGCGGTGCTGGGCCAAGTGCTACCCGTCATCGAACAGCGCACCGCCGGGCTGCGGCAGGAACTGGGCAAGAGCCGCGCCCTGCGCGCCACCGCGCAGCAGGCATCCGACGCCCTCACCCAGGCGCAAACCGACCGCAAGGACCGGCAAACCGCCCTGGCCGCATTGGAAGCGCAAAAGCGCGTCGCCGCCCGCGACTATCGCGCCAATGCCGGCATGGAGAGCGAACGCGCCCTCGCGCTGGGCGAACGCGCCCGCGACATCGTCGACCTGATGGACCGGCTGGAGGAAGCGGGCGACCTGCGCGAGCGGCTGGCCGCCCTGTCCGGCCCATTGCTCCGCCCCGCGCGCCCCGACCAGGCCGGCGCCGCCGCCCCGGAGCGCGAGGCTTCCGCCAGCGGACCGCCGCCCTATCGCCTGCCCGTGATCGGCCAACTCGTCACCGGCATGGGAGAGGTCAATGACGGCGGCGTCCGCTCGCGTGGCCTGACGCTGGTGACGCAACCCGGCGCGCAGGCGATCGCGCCGACGGCCGGCCGCATCGCCTTTGCCGGTCCCTATCGCGATTATGGCCAGATCCTCATCATCGACCATGGCCAGGGCTGGACCACGCTCATCACTGGCCTGCACCGCGTCACCGCGCAGGTCGGGGACACCGTGCGCCAGGGCGAACCGGTCGGCATTACCGGCCCCGAACGCCCGAATATCACCGTCGAACTGCGCCGCAACGGCCGGCCGGTGGATATCGTGCCGCTGGTGGGGCTGGGTTAACCTTACGCTCATCGATCCCGCGCGACACTCCATCGAAGCGCGCTTTTGCGTTGCGGCACGAATCGGCCTATATCGGAGCATTGATGCACACTCCTAGGACAGCCATGAAATCCACTTTCCTCCAGGGCGCGGTTGCGCTCGGGGCGCTTGCGCTCATTCCGGCTACCACCGCAGCGCTCGCCGATGGGGAGGCGTCCAGCTACAAGGCGCTCGATGAATTCATGGACGTGTTCCAGAAAGTGCGCAGCGACTATGTCGAAAAGGTCGACGACGAAAAGCTGATCAAGGGCGCGATCGACGGCATGCTGGCCAGCCTGGATCCGCACAGCAGCTTCCTCGACGCGCGCGATTTCCAGAATCTGCGCACCCAGACGGAGGGCAGCTATGGCGGCCTCGGCCTCTCGGTCACGCAGGAGGATGGCGCAGTCAAGGTGATCGCGCCGACGCAGGATACCCCCGCCTGGCGCGCGGGGATCAAGGCGGGCGACTATATTACTCATATCGACGGCCAGTTGATCTATGGCGGCACGCTGGACGAAGCGGTGGAAAAGATGCGCGGTGCGCCGGGCACCAGCCTGAAGCTCACCCTCGTCCGCGCCGGCCGCGACAAGCCGATCGAACTGACCCTGACGCGCGAGATCATCCAGCTCAAGCCCGTCAAATGGGAAGTGAAGAACAATATCGGCGTGATCAACATCGTCAGCTTCTCGGCCAATACCGGGGCGGACGTGCGGTCGGCGATCCGCAGCATCGACAAGAGCCTGGGCCACAAGCCCACCGGCTATATCCTCGACCTGCGCTCCAACCCGGGCGGCCTGCTGGATGAAGCGGTGAACGTTAGCGACGCCTTCCTGGAACGCGGCGAGATCGTATCGCAGCGCGGCCGGGCCAAGGGCGATGTCGAACGCTATTATGCCAAGCCGGGCGACGATGCGAAGGGCCTGCCGGTCATCGTGCTGGTCGATGCCGGTTCCGCCTCGGCCTCTGAAATCGTGGCTGGCGCGTTGCAGGACCAGCATCGCGCGCTGGTGATGGGCGAACGCAGCTTCGGCAAGGGCAGCGTCCAGACGATGCTGCCGCTGTCCAACACGACGGCGCTCAAGCTCACGACCGCGCGCTATTACACGCCATCGGGCCGCAGCGTGCAGGAAGGGGGCATCCAGCCCGACATCCGCGTGCCGCAACTGTCCGATCCCGATTACAAGAACCGGCCGAAATATCGCGAAAGCGACCTGCGCCGTCACCTGATCAACGAGATCAAGACCGACGACAAGGTGCTGGAAGAAGATTCGAAGGACGATCCGCGCTTTGCGATGTCGGCCGAGGATCTGAAGAAGAAGGGCGTGGAGGATTTCCAGCTCGACTATGCGCTCAAGACCATCTCGCGCCTTGCCGGCACGCCGGGCGCGACCATCGCCCAGGCGCAGGCGGCACGAAAGCCGGGCGCGAAATAATCCGCCGCCCGGCAGACAGGCCGCTGCAAGTTCAGCATGACGAAAGCATGGCGAGGGTTTAAGCGGCTGATATGAACAGCCTGTCTCCCTCCCTTGCCAAGGCCCGCGCGCTGGCGCTGCTCGCGCCGCTCGTCATGCTGGCCGGTGCTTATGCCTTTCAATATGTAGGCGGCCTGCATCCGTGCGAAATGTGCTGGTGGCAACGTTATGCCCATTTCGCCGCCATCCCGCTGGCGCTGGTCGCCTATGCTGCGCGCGGGCGCGCCTGCATCAGCGGGCTCTTCGCGGGCCTTGCGGGGATTGCCGTCGGCATTAGCGGCCTCATCGGCCTGTTCCATGCCGGCGTCGAATATGGCTGGTGGGAAGGGCTGACCACCTGCTCCACCTCTCCCGCCGGCGGCAGCGGCGCCGACATATTGAACCAGATCATGGCCAGCCCCATCACCCGCTGCGACGTTGCCGCATGGAAGATGGCCGGCATTTCGATGGCGGGCTATAACGGCCTCTTGTCCAGCGCGGTCGCACTCGCCATCTTGGCCCTGCTGCTAAAAGCGAGGAAAGCATGAGCGTTGCCAAGGATTTCCCCCGGCTGGGCAAGCGTTTGAGCGACGCTGATCGCGCCTCCATGGTGCGGGTCGACCAGGCCGGTGAGTTCGGTGCGGTGCGCATCTATGGCGGGCAACTGGCGGTGATGGGCGATCGTCATCCCTATGGCCGGCTGATTGCCGGCATGGCGGCGCAGGAAGAACGGCATCGCGCCGCTTTCGACGCGATGATCGCGCGGCGCGGCGTGCGGCCGACCATCCTCTCCCCTTTCTGGCATGTCGCCGGCTTCGCGCTGGGCGCGGTGACCGCCGCCATGGGGCCGAAAGCCGCCATGGCCTGCACCGCTGCGGTCGAAACCGAAATCGACAAACATTATGCCGATCAGTTGGAGGCTCTGGGCGAAGAAGATCCGGAACTCTCGACCGCCATTGCGGATTTTCAGGCGGAGGAGGTCGAGCATCGCGAGACCGCCATCGCCCATGGCGCCGAACAGGCCCCCGCTTACCCCCTCCTGTCGGGCGCCATCCGTTTGGGATGTCGGGCCGCCATCGCCCTATCGAAAAGAATATGACGCCCAAGCGCATCTGAAAAGGACGGACTGATGATGAAGACCCCGATGATCGCCAAGGCTTTGACCCTGGGGCTGCTGATGCTGGGCGCGTCCGTCCCCGCGCTGGCCCAACCCGCGTCCGCTCCGACCGCCGTGACCGATCCGGCGTCCGAAAAGGTCAATATCGTGATCGTCTATGGCGATGATGCCTGCCCGCAAAGTGCCGGTAACGACATCGTCGTATGCGCGCGCAAGGGGGAGGAGGAACGCTATCGCATTCCCGAACCGCTGCGCGGCGACCCGAACAAGCCGAGCAATCAGGCCTGGGGCGAGCGCGTGCGATCGATGGAATATGTCGGCCGGTCCGGCACGGAAAGCTGCTCGCCGGTGGGCGGCGGCGGCGCGACCGGCTGCTTCGCGCAATTGTCGCGTCTGGCCAAGGCCGAGCGACAGGCGCTGGACAATGCCAGCTGGAAGGATCTGGTCGCGGCCGAGCGCGCCAAGCGCCTGTCGACGATCGATTCCGACAGCGATGCGATCGAAGCGCGCGTGAAGGCGGAAGAAAAGGCGGCGGCACAGCAAACGCCGCCGCAGAAATAACGGTTTCGGGGCGCCGGCGGCGTCCCGACCATGAACCGCCGGGCCATGGGCACGTTCGGCATGTGACAGGGGTGTGAAGGATTTTGTTGATGCGCCACCCTGTCCTGCTCCCCCTGATCGGCCTGCTGCTGGTCCCGATGCTGCCCGCAACGGCCGCCGCACAAGCAGAACCGCCGCCCGAACGGAACATCAACCTGCTGGTCTATGGCGACGATCCCTGTCCGGAAAGCAAGGGCGACGAAATCGTCGTATGCGCGCGCAAGCCCGAATCGGAACGCTATCGCATCCCCAAGAAGCTGCGCGAAAAGCCGGCCGTCGCTGGCGGTCCCGGCTGGGGCAGCCAGGTCGCGAACATGGAACAGGTGCAGCGGCAGAATCTGCCCAACAGCTGCTCGGTGATCGGCAGCAACGGCTTTACCGGCTGCACCGCGCAGATGCTGCAACAATGGTTCGCCGAACGGCGGATGCAGCAAAGCGCCGGCGAACCCTGACCGCAGCAGGAGTCAGGCTTGCCATCTGCCTCCGCTTCCCGTAACGCGCACTCGTCATCTGGGGAGTAGCCAGCCGTTCCGCGTCAAGCGGACGGGCCATGCGTCAACATATTTGGTCGAGAGGCCATGGCGTATGGGATGCGGATACGAAAGCATCGCGCGTAAAAGTGGGCACCGGTTTTGCGCTCGCAGCGATGCTTCAATGATGTTCCGCATCGGGCGAGACCAATGGCATCGACGCTTTCCTGTCCGGCCGGGCGGAAAGCGACGATGGCATTGTGTCTGCTTAACCTACGCCCGGCCCGGAAACATGACGATGGAAGCACTCCTTACCTCCGCCGCGCTGGTCGCGCTCGCCGAAATGGGCGACAAGACGCAATTGCTCGCCATGCTGCTCGCCACCCGCTTCAGAAAGCCGGTGCCGATCATCCTGGGCATTTTCGCCGCTACGGTGGCCAATCATTTCCTCGCCGCGCTGGTCGGCCATTCGATCGCCGGCGTGTTGACCCAACCCTGGTTCCGCTACGCCGTCGCCGCGTCCTTCATCGCCATGGCCGCCTGGACGTTGGTGCCTGACAAGATCGACGAGGACGCGCCGCTGAAGGCTCCGTCCAAGGCGGGCGTGTTCGTCACCACGCTGGTCGCTTTCTTTCTGGTCGAGATGGGCGACAAAACGCAGGTCGCCACCGTGGCGTTGGGTGCCCGTTTCGACAATCTGATCGCCGTCACCATGGGCACGACGCTGGGCATGATGGTCGCCAATGTGCCGGCCGTGCTGTTTGGCGAAGCGCTGGCCAAGAAGGTGCCGATGCGTGCGTTGCAGGTCGGCGCGGCACTGCTGTTCCTGGGTCTGGGCCTTTGGATGCTGGCCGATTTGCAGGGCTGGCTGAGCTAAAGCCGGTTGTCAGCGCGCAGTGGCTGTTGCAAGGGGAATGGCAGAGTCATTCCCCTAAACATGGACATGGGACGCGCGTGATGAAGGACAGTCTGGTAACGATCTTCGGCGGCGGCGGCTTTCTGGGCCGGCAGGTCGCGCAGGCGCTGATGGCGCGCGGCGCGCGCGTGCGGATTGCGCAGCGCGACTTGGCTAGCGCGGTCAAGATAAAGGCGCTCGGCAATCTGGGCCAGTCCCAGTTCGTCGCGGCCGACATCCGCAAGCGTGCAACGGTCGATCGCGCCATTCATGGCAGCGACATCGTCATCAACCTGGTCGGCATCCTGTCCGGCGATTTCGACGCCTTCCATCGTGACGGCGCGGCCAACGTGGCTCAAGCCGCTGCGGCGGCGGGCGTCAAGGCGCTGGTCCATATCTCCGCCATCGGCGCGGACGCGAACAGCCCCAGCGCCTATGGCCGGTCGAAGGCAGCAGGCGAAGACGCGGTCAAGGCCGCCTTCCCGACCGCGACCATCATCCGTCCCTCGATCATCTTCGGTGCGGAAGACCAGTTCCTCAACCGTTTCGCGCAACTCATCGGCTCCGCGCCGGTGATCCCCGTGATCAGCGCTGCGACCAAATTCCAGCCCGTCTATGTGGCCGACGTCGCACAGGCGATCGTCAATGCAGCCGAGCAGCCCGGCATCTTCGGTGGCAAGACCTTCGAGGTCGCCGGTCCGCAAGTGATGAGCATGAAGGACATCAACGCCTGGATCGCCAAGGCGATCGGCCGCGACAAGCCGCTAGTGGACGTCCCCAATGGCTTCGCCTCTCTGCTGGCGCTGCTGCCCGGCGGGCCGATCACCCGCGACCAACTCGCCATGCTGGGCCGCGACAATGTCGCCGCTCCGGGTAGCGAAGGGTTGGCCGCGCTGGGCATCGACGCGACGCCGCTGACCGCCGTGGCGGCCAAGTGGATGGTCCGTTATCGCCGCCATGGCCGCTTCGCCGGCCGGGTCAGCGCCTGAACTTTAGAGAAGGAGGCGGGGCAATCGTTCGGATAGCCTCGCCAACAATGCTCCTCCCCGAAACCGGGGAGGATTTTTTATGCCAAGCACATAGGGCGTTGCCATGGACCTCCATTATCTGACCGTCATCCTGCTGGGCATCGTCGAGGGGCTGACCGAATTTCTGCCCGTGTCCTCGACCGGCCACCTGATCCTGGCGAGCGAATTGCTGGGCTATGACAGTTCGACCTGGGCGATGTTCAACGTCATCATCCAGCTGGGCGCGATCCTGGCGGTGGTGGTACTCTACTGGCGCACCTTCTGGGCGGTGGGCATGGGCCTGCTGCGCCGCGAGCCGGTCAGCTGGCGCTTCCTGCGCAACCTCATCATCGCCTTCATCCCTGCCGCCATCATCGGCCTGGCCGTCCACGACTATGTCGAGATGCTGCTGGGCGCGCCCAAGGTCGTCGCCTGGGCACTGATCGCCGGCGGCGTTGCGATCCTGCTGATCGAACGCGCGGTGAAGGAGCATCGCTTCCACGGCATCGCAGACATTCCGGTCGTCCGCGTGATCGGTATCGGCCTGATCCAATGTATCGCGATGATCCCGGGCGTCAGCCGTTCGGGCGCGACGATCATGGGCGCGCTGACGCTAGGCGTCGAACGCCGCACTGCCGCGGAATTCAGCTTCTTCCTTGCCATCCCCACCATGTTGGGCGCGACCACGCTGGAGCTGCTCAAGAAGGGCGATCAGATCACCAGCGCCGCCGTGGGATGGGACAGTATCGCACTGGGCTTCATCGTCTCCTTCATCGTCGCTTTGCTGGTCATCAAATGGTTCGTCGGGCTGGTGTCGAAACATGGATTCGCGCCCTTCGCCTGGTATCGAATCATCGCGGGCGTGGCTGCCCTTATCTGGCTCGCGGCGAGGTAGGTCCGGATCGGTCGCAATTAATGCCCAATATTTGCGACACATTCTCAACAATGATGAAATTGCTTGAATAATAGGTAAGCTTTGCTGACTCAACTCTCAGAATCGGCGTGACTCCGTCGGTTTTCCTGCTATGCGCACTTCAGCAACATAGTAGGGACTAGGGTATGGCCGACAATCCGATGCTGAAATTCGTGGGCAAGGTGCAATCCTACCCGGAAAAACGCGCGGCCGATGATCGGGCCGACGATTTTCTGGAAATCAGCAAGTCGTTCATTCTGGACAAGGCCGAGGAGCAGGCCTCGCGCTGTTCGCAATGCGGCGTGCCTTATTGCTCGACCCATTGCCCGCTGCACAATCATATCCCGGACTGGCTGCGCCTGACCGCAGAGGGGCGTCTGCGCGAAGCCTATGAGCTGTCGAACCTGACCAGTACCATGCCGGAAATCTGTGGTCGCATCTGCCCGCAGGATCGCCTGTGCGAAGGCAATTGCGTCATCGAATTTTCCGGCCATGGCGCCGTGACCATCGGCAGCGTCGAAAAATACATCACCGACACCGCCTGGAAGGAAGGCTGGGTCGAAGCGCTCGTCCCCGGTCAGCCGCGCGGCCAGTCCATCGGCGTGATCGGCGCGGGGCCTGCCGGCCTGACCACCGCCGAATATCTGCGCGTGGCCGGCTATGATGTGCATGTCTACGACCGGCACGACCGCGCCGGCGGTCTGCTGACCTATGGCATCCCCGGCTTCAAGCTGGAGAAGGACGTCGTCATGCGCCGCATCCAGCGCCTCAAGGACGGCGGCATCGTGTTCCACGACAGCTTCGAGATCGGCCGCGACGCCACGCTGGAACAGTTGCGCCAAAAGCATGACGCGATCCTGATCGCGACGGGCGTCTACAAGCCCCGCGACATCAAGGCGCCGGGCGTGGGTGCGGCGGGCGTGGTCAAGGCGCTCGATTATCTCACCGCCTCCAACAAGGCCGGGTTCGGCGATGCCGTGCCGGAGCATGAGGATGGCACGCTGTTGGCGACGGGCAAGAATGTCGTCGTCATCGGCGGCGGCGACACGGCGATGGACTGCGTCCGCACCGCCATTCGCCAGGGCGCCAAGTCGGTGAAGTGCCTCTATCGCCGCGACCGCGACAATATGCCCGGATCGCAGCGTGAAGTCGCCAATGCCGAGGAAGAAGGCGTCGAATTCGTCTGGCTGACCGCGCCGATCGCCTTTGAAGGCACGGAGCATGTCACCGGCGTCAAGGTCACCAAGATGCGTCTGGGTCAGCCCGACGCTTCGGGTCGCCGCGCACCGGAAGCCGATCCGGGCAGCGAGCATACGCTGGAAGCGGACCTCGTCATCAAGGCGCTGGGCTATGATCCGGAGGAACTGCCCAAGCTGTTCGGCGCGGACGATCTGTCCGTCACCCGCTGGGGCACGCTGCGCGTCGATCACAAGACGATGATGACCAGCGTGGATGGCGTGTTTGCGGCCGGCGACATCGTGCGCGGCGCGTCTCTGGTCGTCTGGGCGATCCGCGACGGCCGCGATGTGACCGACCATATGCACCGCTATTTGAAGACGAAGGCCAAGGCAGCGGCGGGCGAGCGGGTCGCGGCGTAAACTGCCGCCCCGCCTCACCCCTGCCTCATCTCATCATCATCGGAAGGAAGGCCCGATCATGACCGACACCAATTTCATGGCCAGCCCGGAAGAGCGCGCACGCATCGCTGCCCAGGGCATGTATCACCCCGATCTGGAAGGCGACGCCTGTGGCGTGGGCCTGGTCGCCGCCACCGATGGCCGGCCGAGCCGCCGCGTGGTTGCCAGCGCGATCGACGCGCTCAAGGCCGTGTGGCACCGTGGTGCCGTGGACGCCGATGGCAAGACCGGCGATGGCGCCGGCATCCATGTCGACCTGCCCGTGCGCTTCTTCGATGACGCGATCGCCGATTCGGGCCACAAGCCGCTGCCCAATCGCCTTGCCGTCGGCATGATCTTCCTGCCGCGCACCGATCTTGGCGCGCAGGAAGCCTGCCGCACCATCGTCGAAAGCGAAATCATCGAGGCGGGCTACACCATCTATGGCTGGCGCCAGGTGCCGGTCGACGTGTCTGTCATCGGCCAGAAGGCGCAGGCGACCCGTCCCGAAATCGAGCAGATCATGATCGCCGGCCCGATGCCGGAAGAACGCGATCAGGCCGAGTTCGAAAAGGATCTCTACCTCATCCGTCGCCGGATCGAGAAGAAGGTCATCGCCGCGCAGATCCAGGATTTCTACATCTGCTCGCTGTCCTGCCGCTCGATCATCTACAAGGGACTGTTCCTGGCGGAATCGCTGTCGGTCTTCTTCCCCGACTTGCAGGATGAACGGTTCGAAAGCCGCGTGGCCATCTTCCACCAGCGCTATTCGACCAACACCTTCCCGCAATGGTGGCTGGCCCAGCCGTTCCGCACGCTCGCCCACAATGGCGAGATCAACACGATCCGCGGCAACAAGAATTGGATGAAGAGCCACGAGATCAAGATGGCCTCCCTCGCTTTTGGCGAGCAGTCGGAGGATATCAAGCCAGTGATCCCGGCCGGCGCGTCGGATACCGCCGCGCTCGACGCCGTGTTCGAAGCGATCTGCCGCTCGGGCCGCGACGCGCCGACCGCCAAGCTGATGCTGGTGCCCGAAGCATGGCAGGCCGACAGCGCCGATCTGCCCAAGCCGCATGCGGACATGTACGAATATCTCGCTTCCGTGATGGAGCCGTGGGACGGCCCCGCCGCTCTGGCGATGACCGATGGCCGCTGGGTCGTGGCCGGCGTGGACCGCAACGCGCTGCGCCCGCTGCGCTACACGCTGACCGGCGACAATCTGCTGATTGTCGGGTCCGAAACCGGCATGGTCGTCGTGCCGGAAACCACCATCGTCAAAAAGGGCCGCATGGGTCCCGGCCAGATGATCGCCGTCGATCTTCAGGAAGGCGAAATCTATGACGACCGCGCGATCAAGGATCAGATCGCCGGCGAACGCCCCTATGGCGACCTGATCAAGGATTTCCTGACCGTCGACGATCTGGCCGATGCGCCCAGCGCGCTGCCGACCTGGGACAAGGCGGAACTGACCCGCCGTCAGGTGGCCGCCAACCTGACGCTGGAGGATATGGAGCTGATCCTGTCCCCCATGGTCGAGGATGCGAAGGAAGCGATCGGGTCGATGGGCGACGACACGCCGCTCGCCGTCATTTCCGACAAGCCGCGCACGATCAGCCATTTCTTCCGTCAGAATTTCAGCCAGGTCACCAACCCGCCGATCGATCCGTTGCGCGAAAGGCACGTCATGAGCCTCAAGACGCGCTTCTCCAACCTCCACAACATTCTGGAGGAAGGCGCGCAGAACAGCCATGTTCTGGTGCTGGAATCGCCGGTGGTGACGAGCGGCGAATGGGCGCGGCTCAGGGCCTATTTCGGTCCGGCAGTGGCTGAAATCGACTGCACCTTCCCGGCCTCTGGCGGGCAGGAGCAACTGCGCGCCGCCATTGCCCGCATCCGTGAGGAAGCCGAGCAGGCCGTGCGTGAAGGGCGCACCGAAATCTTCCTGACCGACGAGGGCGTCAGCGCCGATCGCGCCGCGATTGCCGGCGTGCTGGCAGCCGCAGCGGTGCATACGCATCTGGTCCGCAAGGGGCTGCGCAGCTACGCGTCGATCAACGTGCGCTCATCCGAAGCGCTAGATACCCATTATTTCGCGGTGCTGATCGGCGTCGGCGCGACGACGGTGAACGCCTATCTGGCCGAAGCCAGCATCGCGGACCGTCATGGCCGTGGCCTGTTCGGCGACCTGTCGCTGGACGCCTGCATCGAGCGTTATCGCACGGCGATCAACGAAGGCCTGCTGAAGATCATGTCCAAAATGGGCATCGCGGTCATCAGCTCCTATCGCGGGGGCTATAATTTCGAAGCGGTCGGCCTGTCGCGCGCGCTGGTCAACGATCTCTTCCCCGGCATGCCGGCGAAGATTTCGGGCGAAGGCTATGCATCGCTCCATTACAGCGCGATGCTGCGCCACGAACAGGCCTTCGACGCGGCGGCCGTGCGCCTGCCGATCGGCGGCTTCTATCGCCAGCGTCAGGGTGGTGAGAGCCATGCCTATTCCGCGCAGCTGATGCACCTGTTGCAGACCGCCGTGGCGACCGACAGCTATTCGACCTATCTGCAATTTTCGCGCGGCGTGCGCGATTTGCCGCCAGTCTATCTGCGTGACCTGATGGAGTTCAACTTCGCCCGCGAAGCCGTCCCCATCGATGAGGTCGAAGCGACCACCGAAATCCGCAAGCGCTTCGTGACGCCGGGCATGTCGCTGGGCGCGCTCAGCCCCGAAGCGCATGAGACGCTGGCGATCGCGATGAACCGCATCGGCGCCAAGGCCGTGTCGGGCGAAGGCGGCGAGGATGCGAACCGCTTCAAGCCCTATGAAAATGGCGACAACGCCAATTCGGTGATCAAGCAGATCGCGTCGGGCCGCTTCGGCGTCCATGCCGAATATCTGGCATCGGCCGAGGAAATCGAGATCAAGGTCGCGCAGGGCGCCAAGCCTGGCGAAGGCGGCCAGCTACCCGGTTTCAAGGTGACCGAGTTCATCGCCAAGCTGCGCCATTCGACGCCGGGCGTGACGCTCATCTCACCCCCGCCGCATCACGACATCTATTCGATCGAGGATCTGGCGCAGCTCATCTACGACTGCAAGATGATCAACCCGCGCGCCCGCGTATGCGTGAAGCTGGTCAGCCAGGCCGGTATCGGCACGGTGGCGGCGGGCGTGGCAAAAGCCCACGCGGACGTCATCCTGATCGCCGGCCATGTCGGCGGCACGGGCGCATCGCCCCAGACGTCGATCAAATATGCCGGCACGCCCTGGGAAATGGGCCTGTCGGAAGCCAATCAGGTGCTGACCCTCAACGGTCTGCGCCATCGCGTGAAGCTGCGCACCGACGGCGGCCTCAAGACCGGACGAGACATCGTGATCGCCGCGATCCTGGGCGCCGAGGAATATGGCATCGGCACATTGTCGCTGGTCGCCATGGGCTGCATCATGGTGCGTCAGTGCCACAGCAACACCTGCCCCGTCGGCGTGTGCGTTCAGGATGAAAAGCTACGCCAGAAGTTCACCGGCACGCCGGAGAAGGTCATCAACCTGATGACCTTCATCGCCGAGGAAGTGCGCGAAGTGCTGGCTCGCCTTGGCTTCCGCAGCCTGGATGAGGTGATCGGGCGGACCGAGCTGCTCAAGCAGGTCAATCGCGGCGCCGAGCATCTGGACGATCTCGACCTGAACCCGATCCTGGCCAAGGTGGATGCCCCGGACGATCAGCGCCGCTTCAGCCTGACCGCGTGGCGCAACGAAGTGCCCGACAGCCTGGACGCGCAGATGATGCGCGATGCCAAGGCGGTGTTCGAGCGCGGCGAGAAGATGCAGCTGACCTATACGGTGCGCAACACGCATCGCGCCGTCGGCACCCGCCTCTCCTCCGCCGTGACCGACCGGTTCGGCATGTCGACCTTGGCCGACGGCCATCTGACCGTGCGCCTGCGCGGCTCTGCCGGCCAGTCGCTGGGCGCTTTCCTCTGCAAGGGCATCACCCTCGAAGTGTTCGGCGACGCCAACGACTATGTCGGCAAGGGGCTTTCGGGCGGCATCATCAAGGTGCGCACGACCGTCTCCAGCCCGCTTTCGTCCAAGGATAACACCATCCTCGGCAACACCGTCCTCTACGGCGCGACCAGCGGCAAGCTGTTCGCGGCAGGTCAGGCCGGCGAGCGCTTCGCCGTCCGCAACTCGGGCGCGCAGGTCGTGGTCGAAGGCTGCGGCGCGAACGGCTGTGAATATATGACCGGCGGCACGGCGGTCATCCTGGGCAAGACCGGCGCCAATTTCGGCGCGGGCATGACCGGCGGCATGGCCTTCATCCTGGACGAGGATGGCAGCTTCCCGACGCAGGCCAACCCGGAAGGCATCGTCTGGCAGCGGCTGGACAGCGCCTATTGGGAAACGCAGGTCAAGGCACTGATCGCCGAACATGCGGTGGCGACGGACAGCAAATGGTCCAACACCATCCTGGACGATTGGGATCGCTGGCGCCGGTACATCTGGCAGGTCTGCCCTAAGGAAATGCTCAGCCGCCTCGCTCATCCACTGAGCGACGCGCCGGCAGAAACGGTCGCGGCCGAATAATCAAAGCCGCATCATCATTGGGGCAGGATGCTCTCCGCCGCCGTAGGTAATATTATCTGCGGCGGCGCAGCGGCGTCCTGCCTTTCTCGCGTCATCGCCGCAGGCTGCGGCGAGCCATCGCCAGACGCGAATCGTGCGACCTGCGGTGGCAACGGATGGATCCGTACTGGCGGGTCGACGACGACATCCGTCGCACCCTCTGCCGGCAGGGGGTCATAGCTGGTGTCGATCGGCGCCTCCGCATCCAACCCTGCCATATCCGCCTTCCAGCGCCGATCGGCGAGCGTCGGTCCGCAGCCGGTGCAGTGGATGGCGCCAGGCCCCTTATCGGCTGTGAAGCGCGCTTCTTCCATGATCTGATCATCGACCGCCGTGTCGATCGTCGCGCTCGCGGACCGCGCGGGCGCCTGCGGGCTGGTGACAAAGCTGCCGAGGCCAAGGCCCATGACCGCCGCCGCGCCCAGCGTCACGCCGGTGCCCATCCAGAAATGTGCCGAGAGCATGTGTCTTCTCCCATGCCGGCGACGCCGCTGCGCCGGGCCGGCCTCACCTTCTCCAATCAATCACAACGCAGATGCAGATCACTTGTTGCATGACCCAAAAGCCTTTGCTAAGGGCCGCCTCCTACCAAGTCACCGGCCCCGCCGGTTTCCTATTTGATGTGCGGTCATGGCGGAATTGGTAGACGCGCAACGTTGAGGTCGTTGTGGCCGAAAGGCCGTGGAAGTTCGAGTCTTCTTGACCGCACCATCACCCCGCCGGGCCTGTGGCCCGGCAGATAACTCCCCCCTCGGAACGATTGACTGTTGCATTGCAACAAGGGCTGGCGTTTGATCGCGCCATGCTCAAGGCCGCCCTGCACCACCTCACCGCCTATCGTTACAACCGCCCGATCCGGCTGGGACCGCAGGTGGTTCGATTGCGCCCCGCGCCACATAGTCGGACGAAGGTGCCCAACTATGCGCTGAAGATCGAACCGGCGAACCACTTCCTCAACTGGCAGCAGGATCCGCACGGCAACTGGCTGGCGCGGATCGTCTTCCCCGATCCGGTCGATCATTTCTCGATCGAGGTCGATCTGCTTGCCGACCTCGACATCATCAATCCGTTCGACTTCTTCGTGGAGCCTTATGCGGAGACTTATCCCTTCGCCTATGACGATCAGCTGAAGACCGATCTGGCCGCCTATTTCGATATCGAGCCGCAGGGACCGAAGTTCGAGGCGATCGTCGCCCAATATGATGGCTATCAAAGCCGGACGGTCGATTTTCTGGTCGAGGTCAATCGCCGCCTGCAACAACAGGTCGGCTATGTCATCCGCATGGAGGCCGGCGTCCAGACGCCGGAAGAGACGCTGGACGTCGGCACCGGCTCCTGTCGCGATTCGGCCTGGCTGCTTGTGCAATTGCTGCGCCGCCTCGGTTTTGCCACGCGTTTCGTGTCGGGCTACTCGATTCAGCTGGTCGCCGATGTCGAACCGATCGAGGGGCCGAAGGGCGTCACGCAGGACGTGGTCGATCTTCACGCCTGGGCGGAAGCCTATGTACCCGGCGCCGGATGGGTGGCGCTGGACGCGACCAGCGGCATGTTCGCGGGTGAAGGGCATATTCCGCTCTGCGCCACGCCCCATTATCGCTCCGCAGCCCCCATCAGCGGCATGGCCGAGCCGGCCGAAGTCGATTTCAACTTCGAAATGAGTGTCAGCCGCATCGCCGAAGCGGTGCGGATCACCAAGCCCTTCACCGACACACGCTGGGACGCCGTGATGGCGCTGGGCGCGCAGGTGGACGCAGATCTTGCCGCGCAGGACGTGCGCCTGACCACCGGCGGCGAACCGACTTTCGTGGCTGAAGATGGCGGCGATGCAGGCGAATGGAATGGTGACGCGGTCGGCCCGACCAAGGCCGCCTATGCCGACCGGCTGATCCGCAAGCTGCGGGCGGAATTCGCGCCGGGCGGCCTGCTGCACCATGGGCAGGGCAAATGGTATCCGGGCGAAAGCCTGCCGCGCTGGGCCTACGCAGTCTATTGGCGCAAGGATGGCGTGCCGCTGTGGCGCGACGAAAGCCTGATCGCGCCGGACGATGCCCCCGAAGGCGCGGCGATGGTGACGGCGGCGGATGCGCAGGCTTTTCTGGCGCATATGGCCGGCAATATGGGTTTTTCGGCGGACTATACCCATCCCGTCTATGAAGATCCCGCGGTATGGGCGGTGAAGGAAGCCGACCTGCCGCTCAATGCCAGCCCCGAAGATCCCAAGATCAGCGATCCCGAAGCGCGCGCGCGCATGGTCAAGACGTTCGAGCGCGGCCTCGACCAGCCGGTCGGCTATGTCCTGCCGGTGCAGCGCTGGCAGACACAGGCCACGACGCCTCGCTGGCAGAGCGAAATCTGGCAGTTGCGGCGCGGCAAGCTGTTCGCGGTGCCCGGCGATTCGGCGCTCGGTTATCGCCTGCCGCTCGGGTCGCTGCCCTATGTGCCGCCGTCCGACTTCCCCTATATCCACCCCCGCGACACCAGCGAACCGCGCGAGCCGCTTGCCGATTTCCGGGCACAGGTGGTCAGCCAAGCCAGCGTCGAGGAAGTCCGCGCCCAGCAATCGCAGCGCGTCGCCGGGCCGGATGGCGGCGTCGCCGCGCAGGATCGCGTCGAGCAGGTCTTTATCGAGGGCGCGGTCCGGACCGCCGTCACCGTCGAACCGCGCGGCCATTATCTGTCCGTCTTCCTGCCGCCGGTGCAGGCGCTGGAAGATTATCTGGAACTGATCGCAGAGGTGGAAGCCGCCGCCGAAGCGCTGCGCATCCCCGTGCGTATCGAGGGCTATGCCCCACCGCCGGACCCGCGCATCGACGTGCTGAAGGCCACACCCGATCCCGGCGTGATCGAAGTGAATGTCCAGCCCGCCGCCAGCTGGGACGAGACGGTGGCCATCACCGAACGCCTCTATGCGCTCGCCCGCGAATGCCAGCTGACTGCCGATAAATTCATGGTCGACGGCCGATCGGTCGGCACCGGCGGTGGCAATCATATCGTGCTGGGCGGGGCGACGCTGAACGATTCCCCGTTCATCCGCCGGCCGGATCTGCTGAAAAGCTTCGTCCTCTACTGGCAGCGGCACCCGTCGCTCTCCTACCTCTTCTCAGGGCTTTGTATCGGCCCGACGAGTCAGGCCCCGCGCATCGACGAGGCTCGGCATGACGGCTTGTACGAGCTGGAAATCGCACTGGCGCAAGTGCCCAATCCCTTTGCGGGGAACGGCGATGCGCCGCCCCCATGGCTGGTCGATCGCCTGTTCCGCAATCTGCTGGTCGACGTGACCGGCAACACCCACCGCACCGAAATCTGCATCGACAAGATGTTCTCGCCAGACGGGCCGACCGGGCGCCTGGGCCTACTGGAATTTCGCGGTTTCGAAATGCCGCCCGAAGCGCGGATGAGCCTGGCCCAGCAATTGCTGATCCGGGCGCTGGCGGCCTGGTTCTGGCGTCAGCCGCAACAGGGCAGTCTGGTGCGCTGGGGCACGACGCTGCATGATCGTTTCATGCTGCCCCATTTCGTCTGGGCGGATTTCCTGGAGGTGCTGGGCGATCTTCGGGGCGCTGGCTATGATTTCGACCCCAACTGGTTCGAAGCGCAACGCCAGTTCCGTTTCCCGATCCATGGCGCGGTCGATGCGGGCGGCGTGGGGCTGGAGATCACCCATGCGCTCGAACCCTGGAACGTGCTGGGCGAAACCGGGGCGATCGGCGGCACGGTACGCTATGTCGACTCATCGACCGAACGGTTGCAGGTCCGCGCCACCGGCCTCGTCGCCGGGCGGCACATCATCGCCTGCAACGGTCGGCAGGTGCCGATGACCGCGACGTCGGTGCCGGGCGAGGGCGTGGGCGGCGTGCGCTACAAGGCATGGGCGCCGGCCAACTGCCTGCATCCCAATCTGCCGACCAATGCGCCGCTCACCTTCGACGTGCTGGACAGTTGGAGCGGCCGGTCGCTGGGCGGCTGCGTCTATCATGTCGCGCATCCCGGCGGGCGCAACTACGACACGTTGCCGGTCAACGGCTATGAGGCCGAAGCCCGCCGCAAGGCGCGCTTCCAGGATTATGGCCATACGCCGGGTCAGGTCGACATGCCCGCAGCCGAGCCGGCCGCCGAATTCCCGATGACGCTCGACCTGCGTTTCCAGCATCACGGGCTGTAGGATGATTTCACCCTTTCCCCCTCACCCTTATCGGTGCATGCGGACCCCTCCCCTCTGCCGTCGCGCGAGGGAAGGGGTCCGCGCCGCATAGCGGCGTGGCAAGGACAAGGGCGATCCTGTGGGCATCGATGTTCAACTAAACTGGGCGGACGCCTATCTGGCGCAGGCCCCGGTGGGCGACCTGTTTGCGGGCGCATCGCCAACCATGGCCATGCGCTGGCGCACCATGCTGGACCAGCTGTCCACCCAGGCGCAGGCCGATCCCGCCATTTTGGCCGACCATGTCGCACGGCAGGCGATCGACCTTGGCATGGCCTTCCGCCATACCGGGGACGAGGAAGAGCGGTCCTGGCCGCTCGGCCCGGTGCCGCTGCTGGTCGATGCGGCGGAATGGGCGCATATCGAACGCGGGCTGATTCAGCGCGCCGACCTGCTGGAGCGGGTCGTGAGCGACATCTACTCCACCCAATCGCTGGTGCGCGACGGCAAACTGCCCGCCAGCATCGTCACGGGCAGCCCCCATTATTGGCGGGTGATGACCGGCACGCCGCCACCGCGCGGCCATCATCTCCATTTCTACGCCGCCGATATCGGCCGGGGTCCGACCGGCGAATGGCGCGTGCTGGCCGACCGGGTGCGCACGCCCGTGGGCGTGGGCTATGCACTGGAAAACCGGCTCGCTCTGTCGCGCGCGACCGGCGACTTGCTGGGCACGATGAATACCCGTCGGCTTGCGCCCTTCTTTGACGAATTGCGCCGGGGCCTGGCCGCCGATTGCGAGCGCACCGATCCGCGTATCGGCCTGCTGACGCCGGGCCGCTTCAACCAGAGCTATGCCGAGCAGGCGCATCTTGCCCGCTATCTCGGCCTGTTGCTGGTGGAGGGCGACGACCTGATCGTGTCGGATGGCCGCCTGTTCGTGCGCACCATTCAGGGGTTGAAGCGCATCGATGGCCTGTGGCGCTGGATGGACAGCCGCTTCCTCGATCCGCTGGCGTTCGACGGCCAATCGCGCATCGGCGTGCCCGACCTGTACGATGCCTGCGCGCGTGGCGGCCTGATGGTCAGCAATTGGCCGGGGGCGGGCGTGATCGAATCGCGCGCCTTCGCCGCCTTCCTGCCGCAACTGGCGCAGGCGATGCTGGGGACCGACCTGATCCTGCCCAACATCGCGACCTGGTGGTGCGGCCAGCCGCGCGAGTGCGACCATGTGCGGGCACGGATCGACGATCTGGTGGTCGGCTCCGCTTTCCTGGCTGACGCCCCTTTCACGCCCGGCGCCACCCTCGACCGGGATCAGCGCGCCGCCCTGTTCGACGCCATGGCCCGCCGACCGATGGATTATGTCGGGCAGGAAGTGGTGAAACTCTCCACCACGCCCGCAGTCATCGACGGGCAACTGACCCCCCTGCCCTTCACCCTGCGCATCTTCGTGGCGCGCGATGCCACCGGCCGCTGGCGGGTGATGCCTGGCGGCTTCGCCCGGCTGGCGGGCCATGGCGACATTCGCGCCGCGCTGATGGGACAGGGCGATATGTCCGCCGACCTGTGCGTGGTCGACAGCAGCCCGGTCCCACCCGACAGCCTGCTGGGCGGTGCGCCCGCCATTCGCCGGATCGGTGGCATGCTGCCGGCCAAGGCGGCGGACAATCTCTATTGGCTGGGCCGCTATATCGAGCGGACGGAAATGACCTTGCGCCTGATCCGCGCCATCGTCGGCGGCTCGATCGAGGCCGATCTTGGCCCTTCGCTCGCGTCCCCCACCATGGCGCGGCTGGTCGATCAGCTGGCGCTATGGGGCGCCGTGCCCGGCCGGGGTGGCGCGGTCGGCCCGCTTTGCGCCACGGCGCTGGGAGATGCGCGCCAGTCGGGCAGCGTGCGTGCGCTGATGGCGACGGTGGCCAATATCGGCGAAGGTCTGCGCGATCGATTGTCCAGCGACGTCTGGCGCCTCGTTCGCCTGCCTCTGCCCGGCTTCGACGCCGCCGTCACCGAAACCCTGCTCGACGCCTCCTCCCGCATGATCGAACGGATGTCGGCGCTGTCGGGACTCGCTGCGGAAAATATGGGGCGGACGGAGGGTTGGCGCTTTCACGATATGGGCCGCCGCATGGAGCGGGCGGTCAATGGCTGTCGCCTCATCGCTCTGTTCGGCGGGGATAATGCCTCGGCCGACGACCTGATGCTGTTGCTCGACCTGATGGACAGCCAGATCAGCTATCGCACCCGTTATCTGACCGGCCCGGCCCTGCCGCCGGTGCGCGATCTGGTCGCGCTGGAGCCGCATAATCCGCGAGCCATCGCCTGGCAGGCATTGCGGCTGGCCGATCATGTCGCCGCGCTCCCCACCCTGCGCGCCGACGGTATGCCGGAAGAACCCCGGCGGCTGGCCGATGCACTGGCCGCCCGGCTTGCCCCGCTGACCGGCGACACGTTGACGATGGCCGACATCGCCGATGTGGAAAACCGCCTGCTGCGCCTGTCCGAAGCGATCGGCCAGCGCTACTTCCTGCAACTGCACAAGACGCAGGATGCGGACATATTGTCATGATCTACCATGTCCGCCACCGCACCATATTGCGCTATGCTAGCCCGATGCGGCTCGCCCGCTTCAACCTGCGGCTGCGGCCCGCGCCATGGATGGGGCAGTGGACGTCCGACTATGCGCTGCGCGTCGATCCTGCCCCTTCCATCATCGAATCGCGCCCCGCCGCCTGGCCCGTCCATGTCGCCCGGCTGGTGATAGAAAGCCCCATCCGCCAATTGACGATCGAAAGCAGCTTTCGCGCGGGCGTTCAGCATGGCGCGCCGATCGTGCCCGATGCCGGCGACCCGACCGTCGCCACGGTCGCGCAGGCGGCGCTGCGCGATCGCGACATGGGGCCGTCCGCCCCCGCCCATTATCTCTTCGCCTCACCCCGCGCGCCGTTGCTGGCGGCGATCGGCGCGTGGGTGGGCGACACGCTGGCGCCGGACCGGCCGATCGTTGCAGCGGCGCTCGATCTGGCGCTGCGCATCAAGGCGGAGTTCGCCTATCAGCCCGGCGCCACCACGGCCGCCACCCCGGTCGCCGATGCCTTTGCCGCGCGTCATGGCGTGTGTCAGGATTTCGCCCATGTCATGGTGGTGGCGCTGCGCCTTGCCGGCCTGCCCGCCGCCTATGTCAGCGGCTATCTGCGCACCCTGCCGCCGCCGGGCATGCCGCGCCTCGTCGGCGCGGACGCCATGCATGCCTGGGCGATGCTGTGGTGCGGGCCGACGCGAGGCTGGATCGGCTTCGATCCGACCAATGGCGTCATTACCGGCGACGATCATCTGTTCGTCGCCATGGGCCGCGACTATGCCGACGTCGCACCGATGGACGGCCTGTTCGTCGGCGGCGCGGGACAAAGCCTGTCAGTGATGGTCGATGTCGCGCCGGAAGACGAAAAGGAACCTGCATGACCGCCATCATCATCGTTTTGGTCGGCCTCTATTGCCTGGCGCGCGGCGTGATGGATTTGCGCGCGAAGCGCTGGGTCTGGGGCGCGCTGGGCCTCATCAGCGGCATGGCGGTCATGGCCGCGCCGGTTCCAACGCAAGTGCAAGTCACCCTGCCTGCGCCCAATGACGCCCCGCGCTAAACCCGCTCGAACATCAAAGGCATGCCCGTCCTCGGGCGAATGGTCAGGCGGCTGATCGGCTCGGGCTTGAACCCCACCGGCACCGTCAACCGATAGCGGCGGATGACCGAGGCGATAACCGTCATCACCTCCTGCTGCGCAAAGCCCGCGCCGACGCACACGCGCGGCCCCCGGCCGAACGGGAACCAGGCCTGTTTCGCCATGTCGGCATTGGCCGGATCGTCGAACCGGTCGGGATCGAAACTATGGGGGCAGGCCCAATTATCCTTGTTCCGCTGCGTCAGCCACGGGGCGACGACCAGCATCGCGCCCGCCTCCAACTGCTTGTCGCGCATCGGCATCGGACAGGTGACTTCGCGCGGCAGGAAGGAGACCGGCGGATAGAGGCGCAGCGTTTCCTTGAAGATATTGCGGACCTGCCCCATCTCCTTGAGCATCGCACCGGTCAGTGCCTCGCTCCCTGCCAGGCCCGCCACTTCGGCACGAACGCGGTCCTGAATATGGGCGCATTCGGCCAGCATGTAGAGCGCCCAGGTCATGGTGCTGGCAGACGTCTCATGCCCCGCCAGGAAGATGGTCGATACCTGCTCCATCACCTGATCGCAGGTGAAATGCACACCG
This sequence comes from Sphingobium limneticum, assembly GCF_008710155.1. Lineage (GTDB taxonomy): Bacteria > Pseudomonadota > Alphaproteobacteria > Sphingomonadales > Sphingomonadaceae > Sphingobium > Sphingobium limneticum. Next base: position 102,831 of record NZ_VYPZ01000010.1, on the reverse strand, counting down.
GTTTCGGGATGCTTCACCTCGATCAGCGACTGGAGAATATCGCGCTGCTGCGCTTCTCCCCGCGCATGGAAAGCTTCGTAACGCGCCTCGACGATGGGACGGAATACGTCATGAATGGCGCGGGCCGGCGTCTTCGACCGCTTCTCGAACCAGCCGGCCGGAACACCATAAAGGCGCAGCATCGACGCGCTGTGGGCCAGCCGCTGGAATTTGCCGAAGGCGGTGTGGATGATGTTCGACCGCTCCTCATCCAGCGTCTGGCTGAACAAGGTGCGAAAGATGATGTCGGCCGCCACATGGGTCATCATCGGGTCGATATCGACCGGCCTGTTCCGGTCCGCCGCATCCAGTCGCGCCAGCAGATCGTCCGCCGCCGCGACCATCAGCGGCATGGAGCGCCCGAGCGCGGTATGGGCGAAGGCCGGGTTCACCATCGCTCGCTGGCTTTCCCAATCCGCCCCATTGGCGGAAAAGACCGAATTGCCGATCAGCGGGTCGAGGTTGCGGACCAGTTCGCTATGCTTGGGATAGGCGGTGCCGCCCTTCAATATCAGGTCGACCAGGCTCAGTTCGTTGGCGATATACATGGTGCGGCTGGGCAGGCGGATCTCGCCCATCTTCATCGTATAGCTTTTGTCGAAGAGCACATGGATCCAGCTGTGCCAACCGCTGAGGAAGCGCTTGAGCAGGCCGCGCTTCGTCTTGGGCGGCTGGGGATAAGGCGGCGTAAAAAGATCGGTCACGGGATCGTCCTGAAGGCGGCGACGGCGTCGTCCACGGGGCTGCGGCCTGCGGTCAGGCTGATGAAGTCGAGCGGGGACAGGCGGTCGCCCACGCGCAGATAATCGAAATGCGCCTCATATTTGTTGGACCAGCCGCCATGATAATTTTCCGGCTCATAAAAGAGGTGGAAGCGCGGCGATAGCATGTCGACCCGCGCCGCATATTGATCCGCGACAAGCTGAAACGGATTGACGTTGTAATAAGCGGCACCGTCCGGCGGGGAGCTGATGTCGACATAGCGGAAGCGTTTGTCGGCCAGCGCGCGCAGATCGTCATGATACCAGGCCGCGTCGCGGCGCAGGGCGATGACGGGGACCACCTGCCCCATGCCGACCATCACGAAATGGTCCGGCAGCGGCCCGCCGCGCAACGCGATCAGGCGGCGCATCACGCGCATGCCCAAAATCGTGCCGGCGCTGTGGGTCACGAACTGCACCTCGTCCCAATCGCCATCCAGCTCCTGCGCGATCCGCGCGGCAAACTGGTCGAGCCGCTCGTCCAGCGCATCGCCCGGCCCCTGTTCCGCCAGCGCGCCATGATAGGTCATGAAGCGCAGCAGCCAGGGCACGACCAGCTTGGCGAGGATACGACCCGACAGAAAGGCGCTGATCGCGATGCCGATGATCGCCCCGGCCCAGAATGGCAGCAGCAGCGACAGGAGCAGCGCAGGCACCAGTGCCAGCAACAGGGGGATCAATATCGCCAGCACCGGCGGATAGAGGATGGTGATGACCGGCCCCTTGCGCAGCCGGCGCATGCGCAGGAAATCCATCCGGCGAAGATGCCCGGCATAGGCGCGCGCGCCGCGCAGGGCGAGGCTGAGCGGATTGCGAATCCACACCTTGCCCACCAGATCCTCCCAGCGGCAATATTCATAGTCGGTTTCGACCCCGGCCTGCGGGTTGTCCACGGTCCAGCGCGCCGACACAGCAGACCCGGCCGCGCCCGTCTGCCGACCGCCCACATCCAGCGGTTCGCCGGTCAACGCGGCATGGCGCGCCGCCTGCTCGCGATAGAGCTGGTGGTAGAAACGCACGCCGCGAGGATCGAAACCGCCGAGGTAGAAGACTTTACGCTTGAACTTTTCCAACAGCATCGCCCTAATCGCGGCATGAACATGCCCGAACGCGACTACTGCTATTTCATCGACCACCGCAAATACAACCGCAATGTCGGCTGTCGGAAACATGATAATATGTACGGCATCAATGGCGGCGGCAGCGAGCGCGACCGGTGGCGCGCCGACATGATCTTTTACCGCCATATGAAGGGCAATGGCGATCCGATGGCGCTGCCATCGCTGCTCGCCTGCCTGGCGTTCGGCTGGTTCTGCTGGAACTATCATCCCGGCAAGGGGCTGTGGCGCGGTCAACTGTTGCGCCGCTTCGCCAAAGCGCCCAAATGAGCGCCCTTATGAGCAACAGCATCACCCAGCCCAAGCATGTCACCGTCGGCCCGATCAGCTTCGGCAACGACCTGCCCTTCGTTCTGATCTCCGGCCCCTGCCAGATCGAAAGCCGCGACCATGCGCTGTTCATGGCCGATGCGCTGGCGAAGGCGGCGGGTAAGGCCGGCGTGCCGTTCATCTTCAAGAGCAGCTTCGACAAGGCCAACCGCACGTCGGTATCGGGCCGGCGCGGGGTCGGCATCGACGCGGGGCTGGCGATCCTGGCGGAGGTGAAGGCGGCGCTGGGCTGCCCGGTCCTGACCGACATCCATGGCCCCGAGCAGGTGGTCGCGGCGGCGCAGGCCGTCGATATCCTCCAGATCCCCGCCTTCCTGTGCCGCCAGACCGACCTGCTGATCGCGGCGGGCCAGACCGGCGCGGTCATCAACGTCAAGAAGGGCCAGTTCCTTGCCCCCTGGGACATGGCAGCCGTGGCGCAGAAGGTCGCCTCCACCGGTAACGAGCGCATATTGCTGACCGAGCGTGGCGCGAGTTTCGGCTACAACACATTGGTCAGCGACATGCGGGCGCTGCCGACGATGGCAGAAACAGGCTATCCGGTGGTGTTCGACGCCACCCATTCGGTGCAGCAGCCCGGCGGCCTGGGTTCGGCATCGGGCGGTCAGCGCGAATTCGCGCCGCTGCTCGCCCGCAGCGCGGTGGCGGCCGGGGTCGCGGCGATCTTTGCCGAAGCGCATGAAGACCCCGACAATGCCCCGTCCGACGGCCCGGTCATGCTGCCGCTCGACTGGGTCGGCCCGATGCTGGAAAAGCTGGTGGCGATCGACGGGGTGGTGAAGGGGTAAGAACGGAAACAGTCGATCTAAATATCGTTCCCCGGCGCAGGCCGGGGTCCAGATCCACGGCTGCCAACTGGACCCCGGCCTACGCCGGGGAACGTGATTGCGATGAACCAACGATCGACCGCCGGAACTTCCCTACCGCCCCACGCTTAACTTCGCACTTTTCCCGCAGATCGTGAAATTTCGTTGCGCGGTCCTGTTCCTATCGGAAAGTCACGCTCGCGAACGACCGGCCGGATCATCGCACGATCCGACCAGATAGGACAGCAATGTCAGGGCCGCGTCTGGCCCCGGCCGCGCACGATCCATTTATAGGTGGTCAGCCCTTCCAGCGCCACCGGCCCGCGCGCATGCAGGCGGCCGGTCGAAATGCCGATTTCCGCGCCCAGCCCGAATTCGCCGCCATCGGCAAACTGGGTGGAGGCGTTCCACATCACGATCGCGCTGTCGACGGCATTGAGGAAGCGCTCCGCCGTCGCCGCGTCTTCGGTGATGATCGCATCGGTATGATGGCTGGCATGGGCGGCGATATGGGCGATCGCATCGTCCACGCCATCGACCAGCCGGATCGAGACGATGGCGTCGAGATATTCCGTATCCCAATCCTCGTCGCTTGCCGCCGCGACACGCGAATCCATCGCCTGCACCGCAGCATCGCCGCGCACTTCGCATTGCGCGTCGAGCAAAGCCGCGATCAGCGCCGGCGCCTCGCCATAGGCCCGGTCGATCAGCACCGTTTCGGTAGATCCGCACACGCCGGTGCGGCGCATCTTGGCATTGACGACCAGCGCCTGCGCCATGGCGGGATCGGCCGCCCCATCGACATAGCTGTGGTTGATGCCGTCCAGATGGGCAAGGACAGGTACCCGCGCTTCTTCCTGCACGCGCGCGACCAGGCTCTTGCCGCCGCGCGGCACGATCAGGTCGACAAATTCCGACGCCTTGAGCAAAGCACCAACCGCCGCACGGTCGGTGGTGGGGACCAGTTGCACCACGTCGGCCGGCAGGCCGGCGGCGGCGATCCCCTCGACGATGGCGGCGTGAATGGCGCGGTTGCTTTCCTTCGCCTCGCTGCCGCCACGCAGGATCACGGCATTGCCCGCGCGCAGGCACAGTGCGGCCGCATCCGCCGTCACATTGGGCCGGCTTTCATAGATGATGCCGATCACGCCCAGCGGCACGCGCACGCGGCTCAGCTCCAGGCCATTGGGGCGCACCGACGTGTCGATCACGCTGCCCAGCGGATTGGCGAGCGCGGCGACCTGCGCCACGCCATCGGCGGTGGCGGCGATACGATCCTCGTTGAGCTTCAGCCGATCGAGCAAGGCCGGCGACAGGCCGTTCGCAGTCGCATTGTCCATGTCGCGCGCATTGGCGGCGATGATGGCTGGCGCCTGGTCCCGCAGCGCTTGGGCGGCGCGGCGCAGCGCATCCGCCTTTTGCGCGTCGCTCGCCTGCGCGATGACGGCGGCGGCATGGCGGGCACGCGCGCCCATCGTCGCGATCAGCATTTCGGGGGTCTGGGTCAGGTCGTTCATGGACACTCTCGGCCGGATTTGGCCGCGCCTTAGCATGAAAGCGCGCCGTAACGAAAGGCAGGGCCACCATCGCCGGAACCATGAAGAATGAGAGTGCCGACGGCCGGATCATGGGTCGCATATGACCCGGCCGTCGGCGGGCAGGCTCAGCCTGCCTCCCCCTTCCGTGTAGCGATTCGGTATAGCGGCCACATACCCCAACCGGGGTAAGACCGCAGGAAACGCAAAAAATTAATGGCTGATCAGGCCGACGATCCGCACCAGCTGCGATTCGCGATTGCAGCCGGTCTTGTCGTAGATGCTGCGCAGTTGCACCTTGAGCGTCTCGACCGACACGCCGCGCGCCGCCGCAATGTCCTGCCGCGACTGGCCCGCCGCCAGGCGGATGGAAATATCCGCCTCCGCCGGGGTCAGGCGGAAGGTGCGGGTCAGCAATTGCACATGCCGCTCGGTCGGCTGCCCCACCCGCGCGACGACGATCGCGCGCGGTGCGAAGGGCAGCGCCCAGGGGCGCGCAGGCAGCGGATGAAATTCCAGCATGATCGCAACGCCGCCGGCATCGTCCGCCAGCGCGACCGGATCGGCTGTACGGACTGGCGGTTCGATGACGCTGCGCATGGCCCGCAATATGGCGCGCGTTTCGTCCGCGCGGTTGCTGGCCAGCCAACCGTCGCTGATATGGATGCGGCTGGAGGACAAGAGCGCCTCCGCACGCGCCGTCATGCCGCCCACCTGACCGGTCGCGTCGAGCAGCCAGCAGGCCCGGTCCATGGATTCGAACGTGCCAGACAGCAGCGCGAAGCCCTGTGCCTCTATCGCCTGCTGCAACAGGACGGCCGAACGGGCATGGCCGGAAATCTGGCTGAACAGGTTCCGTTGGTCCTGGGTGGTCCGCCCATCCTTGCCATTACGCAGCAATGCCAGACCGACCATCTGGTCCGCATTGCCGACCAGCCGGGTCTGGCAACCATCGAAAATGTCGAAGTCCGAACACAGGTCCAGATAATCGTCCGATCGCAACGTCGGGCGGGCCATGTCATAATGCGCTTCATGCACCACGACCGGGCGGTCGGGCAGGCGATCGGCGGCAACGCGGAAATTGAGGTCGGGCTTGGCCTGGTCGATCGCCGCGCCGCGCGACACGATGCTGGTGTCGATATCGCTGATCCAGTTGAAGCCCCAGGCGCCGGGCCCGAAGCCGATCAACTGGCCATGGCCGGACCCGGTAGCCCGCGCCATCGCTGCAATGGCCGGCTCCCATTTTTCCGGCTCCAGCGCGGCGGACAGAAACATGTCCGCCCATCCATCATCATCCTTGGCGCGAGTCGCCATAGAATTCCCCCCAAATGCCCCGATTTCGCGTTAGCCAAAGCGCAAGCGAAGTCAAATGAGCAGAAGGGAAGCGGTGATCAATATCGGAACATTATCGATATCGATCAGGGCCCTGTCAGGCGGCCTGCGCCATATCCTCCTCCCGTACCGCACGGATCATGCGGCAGGGCGGGATGTTCCGCCATTCCAGCGCGTCGCTGATATCGCCGAAAACGGGATTGAGGAAACGCAGCACATAGCGCGAATATTGATAGATGAGGAAAGCGCCGCCCGGCCGCAGCGCCCGCCGCGTCTCGGCACAGATCGCCGCACCCACACCGTCGGGCAGGGTGGAAAAGGGGATGCCCGACAGCACATAGTCGGCCTGATAATGGCCCGCTTCCTTGATGAACCGTCGCACGTCGGCGGCCGATCCATGCACGACGCGCAAGCGCGGATCGTCGATTTCGGCCTCCAGATAGGCAACGAAATCCAGGTTGAGGTCGATCGCCAGCAACATCCCGTCGGCCGGCAGCCGGTCGAGAATGGGGCGGGTGAAGGTGCCGACACCCGGACCAAATTCCACGAACAGGCGCGTATTGCGCCAATCCACCTGGTCCAGCATCCGGTCCACCAGCGTCGCAGAGGACGGGATGACCGACCCGATCATGCCGGGATGCTTGATGAACTGGCGAAAGAACATGCCCCACTGGCTTAAAAAAGATCCGGACTTTCCTTTACCGGCCTTGGCCTTCTTGGTCTTCTTCAATGGAATGGAGGCCATCAACTTCCGCCTGTGTGAGTCATCCAGAACGCCTTGCAAATCCGAACCTTTCTGGCAAGCGGCTTTGCAACATGTCTGTCATGAACGCGGGGGCGGCGGATGGGTTCAATCCGCCGCCCCCGCTGTAGGTCCGCGTCAATCGCTGCGATCGCGCGATCGCACCATGCCCGGCGCGATGAAGCCGATGGGATCGACCTGCATCGCCCGCTGCTTCAATTGTGCCTGGATCTGCTCATATTCGCGCTCCATTTCGGGCGTGACGGACGCGCGTGTGTCCTCCAGCCCGCTTTCGAAATGGGCCTGCGTCACCTTGTCGACCGAAAGCGACTGGCGCAGCGCGAACAGGCCGGCGCGGCGGACGAGGTCTTCCAGATCGGCGCCGGTGAAGCGCTCCGTCTCCCGCGCCAGCCGATCCAGATCGACATCGTCGGCCAGCGGCATCTTGGCCGTATGGATGCCCAATATGCGACGGCGGCCCGCTTCGTCGGGCACCGGCACATAGATCAGCTCATCGAACCGCCCAGGTCGCAGCAGCGCCGGATCGATCAACGTCGGGCGGTTGGTGGCGCCGATGACGACCACCGACTGCAACTCCTCCAGCCCGTCCATTTCGGCGAGGATCGTGTTCACCACCCGCTCCGTCACCGCCGGCTCGCCAAGCCCCCCGCCGCGCGCGGGGACCAGACTGTCCAGTTCGTCGATGAAGATGACCGTGGGCGCCACCTGCCGCGCGCGGGCGAAGAGGCGCGCGATCTGCTGCTCGCTTTCCCCATACCATTTGGACAGGAGATCGCTCGATTTGGTCGCGATGAAATTGGCCTGCGCTTCGCGCGCCACCGCCTTGGCCAGCAAGGTCTTGCCGGTGCCGGGCGGGCCGTAGAGCAGGAAGCCCTTGGCCGGGCGAATGCCGATGCGGCGGAAAGCATCGGGGTCTTTCAGCGGCAGCTCGACCCCTTCCTTCAACCGCATCTGCGCGTCGTCCAGCCCCCCGATATCGGACCAGCCGATATTGGGCGCCTGCACCATCACTTCGCGCATAGCGGACGGCTGGACGCGCTTGATCGCTGAAAGGAAATCCTCCCGCGTGACAGACAGCTCCTCCAGCACGTCGGGCGGGATCGTGCCGTCTTCCAGATTGAGGCGCGGCATGAAGCGGCGTACCGTCTCGATCGCGGCCTCACGGGTCAGCGCGGCAAGGTCCGCACCAACAAAGCCATAGGTCATGCGCGCCAGTTCGGCGAGGTCGACCCGGTCGCCCAGCGGCATTCCGCGCGTATGGATGCCCAATATCTCACGCCGGCCGCGCTCGTCGGGGACGCCGACGATGATCTCGCGGTCGAAGCGGCCGGGCCGCCGCAGCGCTTCGTCGATCGCTTCGGGCCGGTTGGTGGCAGCGATGACGACCAGATTGGTGCGCGGCTCCAGCCCATCCATCAGCGTCAGCAGTTGCGCGACGAGCCGCTTTTCCGTCTCGCCAGTCACTTGGCCTCGCTTGGGCGCAATCGAATCGATCTCGTCGATGAACAGGATCGAGGGTGCCGCTTTCGCCGCCGCCTCGAATATCTCGCGCAGCTGCTTTTCCGACTCGCCATAGGCCGATCCCATGATTTCGGGACCGTTGATCAGGAAAAATTCCGCGTCCGATTCATTGGCGACCGCGCGAGCGAGGCGCGTCTTGCCCGTGCCCGGCGGGCCATGCAGCAACACGCCCTTGGGCGGATCGACGCCCAGCCGCGTGAAGAGTTCGGGATAGCGCAGCGGCAACTCCACCATCTCGCGCAGCTGGTCGATCGCATCGGCCATGCCGCCGACATCATCATAGGTCACATCGGCGCGGCGCGATTCGCGCGGCTCCTCATATTCGGCGCGCAGCTCCACTTCGGTGTCCGCGTCGATATGGACGATGCCCTTGGGCACGGTGGACACGACGACCAGCCGGATTTCCTGCAAGGCATAGGCCGGCGCCGCCAGCATCTGGCGCAGTTGCGGCGGCATGTCGTTGGGGGGCACCTGCTGCTGCCCGGCCGTCGCGACGACATCGCCGGACGTCAGCGGCCGTTGGTAGAAGACCCGCTTCAACGCATCGGGGTTGCCCTGTAGTCGTAGATTATTTTGTGCAGGTGCGAACACGACCCGCTGCGCGGCACGCGGTTCCGCCTTCATGATCTGGACGAAGTCGCCCGACCCCACCCCGGCATTGGCGCGCTGCAACCCGTCGAGGCGAAGCACGTCCAGCCCTTCATCCTCCTTATATGGGCGCACCACCCGTGCGGGCGTCGCGCGCTTGCCGACGATCTCGACCACATCGCCTTCGGCCAGCTGCAATTGCGCCATGACGGTCAGCGGCAAGCGCGCCAAACCGCGGCCCGCATCCTCCGGCCGCGCATTGGCGACCTGAATCCGGCGTCCTTCCTGTTCCTGATCAGCCACGCAGCATCCCCGTCTTTGTCGTTCCGTAACGATGTAGGAAACACAGTGGCAGGGAAAAAGGGGCAAGCGATCAGACCGCGCGACCAAAAAAAAGGGCCGGTCGCAAGACCAGCCCTGAAAGTTTTAGGAGAGGATGCCTGAAAGGCACCTCCTATGTGCAGTGCGGCATGATATATTGCAAGTGCGAAAAGAATCGTCAGGTTGCAAAATTTGCATCTTGCCATTTGGTCCAATTTCCTGCTCAGTAGGGAGAGGATGCTTGAACCCCGGTTCGCGCGGCGCACGACAATAAGCCATGACGCGGCGCAGCGCACCGGCCTAAACATTGACGAGATATGCGCAGATTGCCGCCCCTTACGGCCCTGGAGGCCTTTGTTCAGGTTGCCCGCCTGGGATCCGTCAAGGCGGCGGCGGAGGAACTCGCCCTGTCGACTCCGGCGCTCAGCCGCCGCGTGCAGGCGCTGGAGCGCTTCATCGGCCGCCCCCTGTTCGACCGCAAGCATCAGGCGCTGGAAATCAATGCCGAAGGGCAAAGGCTGCTGGACGATATCGCGCCTGCGCTGGATTCGCTCAGCCAGGCGCTGGAAAATATCCAGAGCGGCGGCAATCAGCTGCGCCTGCGCCTGGCGGTGATGCCGCTGTTCGCGACGCAGCGCCTCTTCCCGCATCTAGGCAACCTGCGCAAACAGCATCCCCAGCTGCATATCGACATCGAAACCACCCCCCACGCCGTCGCGCGGCTAGGCGAAGGGCTGGACGCGGCGATCGTGCTGATGGCCAAGGATATCGATTCCGCCCTTTACGCCCATGAGCTGGACCATGAGCAGGTCTATCTCATCGGCCGGCGCGAGTTGCTGGAGGGGCCGCAGGCCCTGACCTCACCCGAAGAACTGGCGCAGCAGACCGTGCTGCTCCATCGCGACATGGCATTGTCCTTCGACGCGTGGAAGGAAGCGGCCGGCCTGCCCGACCTGCAACCATTGGCCGTGGACAATTATGATTCGGGCCAGTTGATGCTGGAAGCCGCCGCGCAGGGGCTGGGCGTCGCCGTGATGCACGCCAGCCATTATGAACAGTCGCACGATCCGCGGCTGGTGCGGCTGTTCCCGATCCATGTCGACAGCCCCTATCGCTACTTCTTCGTCTGCCGCCCGCGCGCGCTCCAGACCCGCGCCGTGCGCATCTTCCGCGACTGGCTGGTCAGCGCGGATATCTGAGCGTCTGTTTGAGAATGCGCCATCCGGCGCATTCCGGCTCTGACTCCGATTATTTCGCTGCCGATCCCTTAACCTTGTTTCGCGCCATCCGTTATGGAGAGCATGAACGGGGCACAACCATCTTCCGCGAGCCCGCAACATGGGCTGACCGACCGTCTGGCACGCTGGGCTAGGGGGTTTTCCGGCAAATCCGAGGAGGATAGCGTCGAAGAGGATGAACAGCGCCCGCGCAGCGGCACCGCACTCAATCGCGAGATCAACCGCCGCAAACAGCTTTACAGCGACATCGGCGATTTTCTCTTCGCCCATGATCTCGACCTGACGCCCATCAATTTCAGCGTCGCGCTGGACTATCTGACCGGCGCGAATATCGGCGTCGAAAAGGCGATCAAGGCCGTGATGATGGAGCGCGGCAAGATCACCAACGGCTGGATCGAGACGATCGCGGCGGAACAGCGCGCCGACGAGGTGACGCCCGAATCGCTGGCCTCCATGCTGGACAAGGTGGAGGAAAATCTCACCCAGTTCACCGGCCTGATGCACGAATCGCGCAACAGCGCGAAGGATTATGGCGCGGCCCTGCAGGAACAGGCCAAGGATCTGGGCGAAGGGCGCGACAATGAGCCGGTGCTCGCCCGTCTGGTCGGCCTGACGCGCTCCATGGTGGAAAAGACCCGCCAGGTCGAAAGCCAGCTGCGCGAAAATCAGAAGCAGACCCAGGCGCTCAAGTCGAGCCTGGAAAATGCCCGTCGCGCCGCCGAGCACGACCATCTGACCGGCCTGCCCAATCGCCGCGCCTTCGAAAGCGTGCTGCGCGAGGAAATGGAACAGGCGCAGGGCAATGGCGAAACCCTGTCGGTCGCCTTTTGCGACATCGACCATTTCAAACATATCAACGACACCCATGGCCATGACACCGGCGATCGGGTGCTGAAATTCGTCGCCGGGCTGTTGGCCAAGGCCTCCAACGACCGCTGCCATGTAGCGCGGCATGGCGGCGAGGAATTCGTGATGCTGTTCCGCGGCAAGACCGCCGCGGAAGCCTGCGAAGCGGTGGACAGCGTGCGCGAGGATCTGGCCAATCGCAGCCTCGTCAACCGCACCAATGGCGAGCGGATGGACCGGGTCAGCTTTTCCGCCGGCGTCGCCAATGTGCTGGCCTATGACGATCCGCGCGGCGCGCTCAAGGCCGCCGACCGCGCACTGTATCTCGCCAAGGAACATGGCCGCAACCGCGTCTACCTGGCGGCCGAAACGGATTGATTTACAGAGGCCGTTCCCCGGCGCAGGCCGGGGTCCAGTCGAAGCGGCGGAACTGGACCCCGGCCTGCACCGGGGAACAGGAATAAGTCAGGCGGGGCTCATCATCTCAAGCCTTCCGCACGTCACTTACACCGCCTTCAGAAATCCGGCTTTTCATAATGGGCCGGCGGGGTGATGACCTCCATCCGCTCCGACAATAAGGGCCGGAAGGACGGACGCGATTTGAAGCCCGCATACCAGCGCTTCACCGGTTCATGGCCCGCCCAGTCGATCCCGCCCAGATAATCCGCCACCGACAGATGCGCCGCCGCTGCGATATCGGCCAGGCTCAGCGTCGCGCCCGCCATCCAGCTGCGATGGTCGAGCAGATAGTCCATATAGTCCATATGGACATTGGCGCGCTTCATCGCCTCGCGCAGCACGCGGGCGTCGGGCGATGCCCGCTCGACCAAACGCTTCTTCATCCGCTCGTGCAGCAGCGGACCGACCACGTCGCCGTAGAAATTCTGATCGAAAAAGGCGGTCAGCCGCCGCACTTCGGCCCGCCCGGCGGCGGTGCCGGAGATCAGCGCGAATTTCTCCACCGTCTCCTCGAAATATTCGCAGATCGCCTGGCTGTCGATCAGTGTCACGCCCTTTTCCGCGTCCGCCATGACCGGCGTGGTGCCGGCCGGATTCAGATCCAGAAATTCGTCGCGCATCGCCCAGGGCGATTCACGCACCAGATCATAGCCGATCCCCTTCTCACCCAAGAGGAGCCGGACCTTGCGGGAAAAGGGGCAGAGCGGAAATTGATAAAGCAACCACATAAGTGATATCTGTTAGGCGCGGGCGCGCCCTGGGGAAAGCGGCAAAATGTCGCCACGATATTCATTCGATACGGCGATATTGGCCAAAAGGAGGGCAAGAAACGGCATGGTCCGGCCTTCCGGTCCCCCGCATCGGGCGATAGAAGAGAGGCCAATAATGATTTCGTGATGGAAAGGATGCCCGATGTCTGACGATTTCTTCCCCGTGCCGGAGGAATGGACCACGGGATCGCTGATGGACCGGGCGGCGCGCGACGCCGATTATGCGCGCTCGATCGAAACGCCGCATGACTATTGGCTGGAACGGGCGCAGCGGCTGGACTGGATCACACCGCCGACCCTGACCAACGAAAGCAGCTTTGCCGAAGCGGATTTCGGCGTGAAATGGTTTGCCGACGGCGTGCTGAACGTCAGCGTCAATTGCGTCGACCGGCATCTGGCGCAGCGGGCGGACCAGACCGCGATCCTGTGGGAACCCGATTCGCCCGATGCACAGCCGCGCCGGTACAGCTATGCGCAATTGCATGCGGAAGTCAGCCGCTTCGCCAATGTGCTGAAGGCCGCCGGCACGAAGAAAGGCGACCGCATCACCGTCTACATGCCGATGATCCCGGAGGCCGCCTTCGCCCTGCTCGCCTGCGCGCGGATCGGCGCGGTCCACAGCGTCGTGTTCGGCGGCTTTTCGCCCGACGCGCTCGCCGGCCGCATTCAGGATTGCGATTCCAACATCGTCATCACCGCCGACGAAGGGCGCCGCGGCGGCAAGGCGGTGCCGCTCAAGGTCAATGTCGACGCGGCCCTTGCCCATTGCCCCAGCGTGAAGAAAGTCGTCGTGGTCAAGGCCACCGGCGGCGCAGTCATGATGCAGGACGGTCGCGACCTGTGGCTGCATGAGGAAGCGGCGAAGGTATCGGCCGATTGCCCGCCCGAACCGATGAACGCCGAAGACCCGCTCTTCATCCTCTACACCTCCGGCTCGACGGGCAAGCCCAAGGGGGTGCTGCACACGACCGGCGGCTATCTCCTCTGGGCGGCGCTGACGCACGAACTCTGCTTCGATTGTCGGCCCGGCGACATCTATTGGTGCGCGGCCGATATCGGCTGGGTCACGGGCCACAGCTATATCGTCTATGGCCCGCTGGCGAACGGCGCGACGACTTTGATGTATGAAGGCGTCCCCAATTACCCGACCGCCAGCCGCATCTGGGACGTAGTCGACCGGCATCAGGTCCGGACCCTCTTCACCGCGCCGACGGCGCTGCGCGCGTTGATGAAGGAGGGCGACGACTTCGTCACCCGCACCAGCCGCGCATCGCTGCGCCTGCTCGGCACTGTGGGCGAGCCGATCAACCCGGAGGCCTGGCGCTGGTATCATGGCGTGGTCGGCGAAGGCCGCTGCCCGATCATCGACACCTGGTGGCAGACGGAGACGGGCGGCGCGATGATCGCGCCGACGCCCGGCGCCACGGACCTCAAGCCCGGTTCCGCCACCTTCCCCATGCCGGGCGTCGTGCCGCAGATCGTCGATGGCGAAGGCCAGGTGCTGGACGGCGCGACCGAGGGCAACCTCGTCATCGCGCAAAGCTGGCCGGGGCAGATGCGCACCGTCTGGGGCGATCATGACCGCTTCTTCCAGACCTATTTCACCACCTTCCCCGGCAAATATACCACCGGCGACGGCGCGCGGCGCGACGCGGACGGCTATTATTGGATCACCGGGCGGGTGGACGACGTCATCAACGTGTCGGGCCATCGCATGGGCACGGCGGAGGTCGAAAGCGCGCTGGTGCTGCACGAGAGCGTGGCGGAGGCAGCGGTCGTCGGCTTCCCGCACGATATCAAGGGCCAGGGCATCTACGCCTATGTGACGCTCAACAGCGGTCAGGAGGCGACCGACGATCTGCGCGCAACGCTGGTGAAATGGGTGCGGACCGAAATCGGCCCGATCGCCACGCCCGACGTCATCCAGTTCGCGCCCGGCCTGCCCAAGACGCGGTCGGGCAAGATCATGCGCCGCATCCTGCGCAAGATCGCCGAGGGCGACGTATCGGCACAGGCGCTGGGCGACACCAGCACATTGGCTGACCCTTCGGTAGTGGATAATCTGGTCGCCAACCGGCAAAAGTAGATCCAAGGGGATCGCACCGCAGCGCGATCCCCTTGGACATAGGGCCATGGTCGTCGGGTAGGACGGTCATGGCTATCTCAAGGGACATATCCGAAAAGGAGAACCCATGGCCCGTTACACGACCGTCGCCCGTGCCCTGCACTGGATCATCGCGATCCTGATTTTGGGGAACCTCTTCTTCGGCTTCGCCCATGACGCCCTGCCCAAGGACTGGGCGGTGATGCCGGTCCACAAGTCGATCGGCCTGACCGTGCTGGCGCTGACGCTGGTGCGGATCGTCTGGCGACTGACCCACCCGGCCCCGCCGCTGCCCACCGCCATGCCCGCATGGGAAAAGGGTGCGGCGCATGCGACCCACCTCGTCTTCTATGCGCTGATGCTGATCCTGCCGCTGTCCGGCTGGATCATGTCGTCGGCGGGGACACGGCCCTTGAACTGGTTCTTCCTGTTCGACGTCCCCAAATTCGCGGTGGGCAAGGAAGACGCGATCGTCGGCCTGTCGCGCGGCGCGCACGAACTGCTGCCCTGGCTCTGGGTCGTGCTGATCATCCTGCACATCGGCGCCGCGCTGCGCCATCATTTCGCGCTGAAGGACGATGTGTTGCGGCGGATGCTGTGAGTTGAAATTTTGACGATTGTGCGCTATATCGAACGTGCAAATGTCATGGGCTATCCCTTGATACAGAACCCCCGTCATTGCCGTGGCGGGGGTTCACTCGTCCAAGGGACGGGTTGCCGCCCGCCCCTTGTCCGTTGCACATCTTACTTAGAGCGCGAAACCTCCACGATCTTGAGGACCAAGGTCGCGAAAGCGATCATCACCCCGAGGGCGATGCACACATTTGCAAATGTCATGTGTTCTCCTTCTTTGATACGCGGCAAAATCGCCGCAAGAAGAAGCTTGATTCATTACAGGGTTGAAAAGCAAGCGCTCCGCACAGCGGCTGCGTTTGAGCCCTAAACCAACTCACCCGACAGCAATTTCGGCAGCGCGCCCGACTGCCCGCGTGCTTCGGCTATGAAGCGCCCCTTGAGCGCTCCGCTGCGCTGCACTGCCGCCAGCCCCGCGCGGCGCACCAGCGACGGGATCTTGCCCGGTACGTCGAACAGGCGCACCAGCCCGTCCATCGCCACGCTGGTCATCATCGAATCCAGCCCGCGCCAGCGCTGATAACGCGCCAGCAACTGCGCATCGCCCGGATCGAGGCCAAGGCGCATGCCGTCCACCAGCACTTCCACCAGCGCAGCGACGTCGCGGAAGCCGAGATTCACCCCCTGCCCGGCGATCGGGTGGATGGCGTGCGCGCTGTCGCCCACCAGCGCGAGCCGCGTGTCGGTGATCCGCGCCGCATGATGGAAGCCTAGGGGGTAGGAGGAGCGCGGACCCGCCAGCTTGATCTCGCCCAGAAAGCCACCGATCCGCTTCTGCGCTTCGGCGAGCCAGGCGCGTTCGGACAGTTTCATCATCGCCGGCGCCTGCTCCGTCGGCACCGTCCACACCACGGCGGACCGGGTACCCGGCAGCATCGGCAACAGCGCGAAGGGGCCGCCGACATAGAAAATCTCGTACGCCGTGTTGGCGTGCGGCACCTCATGATCGATCGCGGTGACCATGGCGCTATGCTTATATTGCCAGCGGGTGGTGTTGATCCCCGCCGCATCGCGCGTGGGGCTGTTACGCCCCTCCGCTGCCACCAGCAACGCGCCCTGGATGGTGACGCCGCTCGCCAGCGTCAGCGTGACGCCATCGGCATTGCGATCCACATGGGTCGCCAGATCGGGCTGGTAACGGGTGAGGTTCGCCGCTTCGTCCGCCGTCTTTGCCAGCGCGACGCGCAGGTCGCGGTTGGGGACCATCGTCCCCATCACGCCGTCATCGGCATCCGGCGCGAAATCCAGCGCCCCCGGCTCCAGCCCGTCGCTGACCCAGATCCGGTCGATCGGACAGCCCTTGCCCTCCAGATGCCTGCCCACGCCAATGGCGTTCATCATGGCATAGCTGGTGGAGCTGATCGCCGACACGCGACCGTCGAACCCGGCGGCGGTTACACCCACCGGGTCGGCCGGGTCGATCACGGCGGTCTTCACGCCATGGCCCGAAAGAGCGATGCCCAGGGTAAGGCCCACAAGCCCACCCCCCAAAATCACGACGTCGAAGCGTTCCATGATACTGTATCTAGGCGCTTGGGAAGGGATTGGGAAGTATGGCTAAACCCTAATTCCGTTCGGGCTGAGCCTGTCGAAGCCCCTTTCTTTCTCATGACGGAAAGGAGAGGCCCTTCGACAAGCTCAGGGCGAACGGAGCTGAGTTTGCCGTTTGGATTAAAGCGTGCGCACCCAATCGGCCGGGTCGGCGACCACGCCGCGCTGGATGCCGGTCAGTTCGGCGCGCAGCGTTTCCGTCACCAGCCCGCCATCGCCATTGCCGACGGTGAAATCGCCCGTGCTGCTCTTGACCGTGCCGATCGCGGTGACGACCGCCGCCGTGCCGCAGGCGAAGGCCTCGCGCAGCTTGCCGCTGGCCGCATCCGCGCGCCACTGGGCGAAGCTGTAGGGCTCTTCGCGCACCTCATGCCCCTTGGCGCGGGCCAGCGAGATGATCGAATTGCGCGTGATACCGGGCAGGATCGTGCCGGTCAGCGGCGGCGTGACGATCGACCCGTCGTCCATCACGAAGAAGACGTTCATGCCGCCCAGTTCCTCGACCCACTTATTTTCGGCGGCGTCCAGGAAGACGACTTGGTCGCAGCCATGGCCGATCGCTTCCTTCTGAGCGACCAGCGACGCGGCATAATTGCCGCCGCACTTGGCCGCACCAGTACCGCCGCGTGCGGCGCGGGTATAATGTTCCGACACCCACAGGGTCACGGCCTTCTTGCCACCCTTGAAATAGGCGCCGGCGGGCGAAGCGATGACGCAGAAAATATATTCGTTCGACGGGCGCACGCCCAGGAATGCTTCGCTCGCGAACAGGAAGGGGCGCAGATACAGGCTGCCTTCACCGGTCGGAATCCAGTCGGCGTCGATCTTCACCAGTTCCTCGACCGCTTCCAGGAACAGATCCTGCGGAATGGCGGGCATCGCCATCCGCTCGGCCGATTCGGCGAAGCGACGGGCATTTTCTTCCGGACGGAACATGGCGACGCTGCCATCCTCCAACCGATAGGCCTTCATCCCTTCGAAGATTTCCTGCGCATAATGCAGCACGGCGCAGGCGGGATCGAGCATGAAGGGCGCACGCGCCTCCACCTTGTGGCTGTGCCAGCCCTGACCCTCGGTATAGCGGATCGTCACCATATGGTCGGTGAATAGCCGACCAAAGCCCGGATCTTCGAGCAATACAGCGCGCTTGTCCGCCGGCACAGCCTGGCTGTTGCGGGTGACGGTGAAACGCGACGTCTGCTCGGCGGCCATGGTGAGTCTCCTTGTTCTGGCTCGGACGAGGCCGCCTATGTCACAGAGCGGCCAGCGAAACAATGTGTCATATATACTGACATATTCCATGATCGGAAAAAGGCCAGCTGGCCATCGCTGGCCTCTTCCCGCCCGGCCGTCGTCCGGTTATCGCTGCGCCATGCATTTTTTCTCCGACAACGCCACGCCACTCGCCCCGCAGATCATGGCCGCCATCGCCGGCGCCGACCGGGCCGATCATGGCTATGATGGCGATGGCTGGAGCGCGCGACTGGACGGCGCCTTTTCCGACCTGTTCGACACGCCGGTCAGCGCGCTGTGGGTATCGACCGGCACGGCGGCCAATTGCATCGCGCTGGCGACCCTCTGCCCGCCCTATGGCGGCGTGATCTGCCATGAGGAAGCGCATATCGCGGTCGACGAATGCGGCGCACCGGGCTTCTTCACCCATGGCGCGACCTTGATGCCGCTGCCCGGCGACGGCGCGAAGCTGACGCCGAGCGCCGTGACCGACCGGCTGAAGACGATCCGCCCCGACGTGCATCAGGTGCCGGCGCGCGCCATCAGCATCACCAACGCGACCGAATATGGGCTGGCCTACAGCCCGGACGAGGTCGCCGCACTGGGCGATGTCGCCAAAGCCAACGGCCTTGGCTTCCACATGGACGGCGCTCGCTTCGCCAATGCCGTCGCGCATCTGGGCTGCGCGCCCGCCGACGTCACCTGGCGCGCGGGCGTGGACGCCCTCTCCTTCGGCTGCGTCAAAAATGGCGGCATGGTGGGGGAAGCCCTGCTCTTCTTCGGCGAGGCAGCGCCTGCGCGCGCAGCGGAAGCCAAGCGCTGGCGCAAGCGCTCGGGCCATCTCTTCTCCAAGGGGCGCTATCTCGCCGCGCAGATATTGGCGATGATCGAGGACGATCTGTGGCTGGCCAACGCCCGCGCCGCGAACGGTGCGGCACAGGCACTGGCACAGGGCGCCTCCGGACGACTGATGCACCCGGTCCAGGCGAACGAATTGTTCATCCGCCTCAACGCCGACGAAGCCGCCCGCCTGCGCGCGCAGGGTTTCGATTTCTACGACTGGGGCGAAGGCGCGGCGCGGCTCGTCACCAACTGGTCGCAGGATGCGCAAAGCGTCGCACCGCTGGCGGATGCGCTACGGGCGCTTGACCGTGAATGACGGGGCCAAGGGGGGGATCATCATCCCCTTCATTCTGGTCGTCCTGATCTGGAGTTCCACCTGGATCGTCATTCGCGACCAGATCGGATCGGTGCCGGCCAGCTGGTCGGTCTGCTATCGGTTCGCGCTGGCGGGCGTCGCCATGGCCGCCTTTGCCCGGTGGCGCGGCGTGTCGCTCGCCATCGGGCGCAGCGGCCTGCTCTACGCCGCGCTGCTGGGCGTCGCGCAGTTCGTGCTGAATTTCAACTTCGTCTATCGCGCCGAACATTATCTGACGTCGGGGCTGGTCGCGGTCGTCTACGCGATGCTGCTCATCCCCAATTCGATCCTGTCCTTCCTCATTTTCCGCCAACCGGTCAGCCGCACCTTCATCGGTGGATCGGTGGTGGCGGTGACGGGCATCGTCCTGATGCTGCTGCACGAATATCATGCCGCGCTGTCGGAAGCCGGAGGGGTCAATCCCGACATGGTGCTGCTGGGCGCGGGCTTTGCTTTCGCCGGCCTGATCAGCGCGTCGGCCGCCAATGTGATGCAGGGGATGGAGATCGCCCGCCGCCTGCCGATGGTGGCGGTGCTGGCCTGGGCCATGCTGATCGGCGCGGGGGTGGATGCGCTCTATGCCTGGGCGAAGATCGGCCCGCCGACCTTCGACATGCGGCCGGGCTATATATTGGGCGTCGGCTGGCTGGGCCTGGCCGGGTCGGTCGTGACCTTCCCGCTTTATTTCACCCTGATTCAGCGCATGGGTGCGGGCCGGGCGGCCTATACCAGCGTCCTCATCCCGGTCATCGCGATGCTGATCTCGACGCTCGCGGAGGGCTATCGCTGGAGCGCGCTGGCGATCCTGGGGGCGCTGCTGGCGATCGCCGGCATGGCCATCGCGCTGCGATCGAAGGCGGCTTAACGCGCGCCCCGCTGATAGCGCAGCTTCGCGGCGTTGACCTTGTCCAGCAGGCTGGCGATCGACGGCACCGCCGCGCCAGAACGGCCGGGCACCGACATATCGCGCATCCGCTGGCTGAGTTCGGAAAAAGTCTGGTCGATCCGGGTCATGAGGGCGTCCCTTTATGCAGTGCTGCCCCGCTTGTCGATCGCTTGGGTTAACAAGGCGTAAACCATGCGACGGGTCGCCTCAAAGGCAGGCACGCAGCCCTTCCTTGTAGGTCGGATAGAACGGCGACCAGCCCAGCAGCCGCTTCGCCCGGCCATTGGCCACCCGGCGATTTTCCGCATAAAAGGCCCGCGCCATGGGTGAGAGTTGCACTTCCTCCAACGTCAGGAGCGGTGGCATCGGCCGGCCCAGGAGCGTGCAGGCGGCCTCTATCACGTCATTTTGCGCGCAGGGCAGGTCGTCGGCCAGATTATAGACGCCCGCAGGTCCGTCGAACGACGCGATCACGCCCGCGACGATATCGTCCACATGGACACGGCTGAACACCTGATCGGGCAGGGCGATGCGATGCGCCTTCCCTTCCCGCACCCGGTCCAACGCGGAGCGGCCGGGACCATAGATGCCGGGCAGGCGAAAGCGGCGCATGTCGGGGCGCAATGCCCCCCATGCCATGTCCGCCGCCGCCCGCGCGGTCCGGCGCCCCTGCCCGACCGGGCTGGCTTCATCCACCCAGGCCCCCGCCGCATCGCCATAGACGCCGGTAGAGGAGAGATAGCCTGTCCAGATCGCGGGCGCGGCCGCAATGGCATCGCCATAGCGGGCCAGCACCGGATCGGCATCGCCCTCTGGCGGGACGGAGGAGAGGATATAGGTCGCCCGTGCGATGGCGGCGCGGACGGCATTGTCGTCATCGAAGGCAAGGCTGTCGACATCGGCGCTGCGCCGAACGCCGGTGACTTGCCATCCATCGCCGCGCAGACGGGCGGCCAGACGCGAGGCGGTATAGCCCATGCCGAGGATCAGCATATATGCCATTATACCCCTCCCGTTCGGTTCGAGCTTGTCGAGAACTCCGCGCGATGTTCTCGACAAGCTCGAACCGAACGGAGCAGAAAGAGCGCTTAAACCGTAAAGCTCTCGCCGCAGCCGCAGCTGCCCTTGGCATTGGGATTGTTGAAGACGAAGCCGGCGGTGAAATCATCTTCCACCCAGTTCATCGTCGATCCGATCAGATAGAGGACCGATGCGCCGTCGATATAGAGAACGCCGCCCGGCGTTTCGATCTTCTCGTCGAACTTGGCTTCCGTCGTCACATAATCGACCGAATAGGCCAGGCCCGAACAGCCGCGCTTGGGGGTGGACAGCTTGACGCCGATCGTGCCTTCGGGCGCCTGGCCCATCAGGTCGGCGATGCGCTGCTCGGCGCTCGGCGTCAGCAGGACGGCGGCGGGGCGGGCGCGGGTCTTGGTCTGTACGTCGGTCATTACAGCATCCCCAGTTCGAGCTTCGCTTCGTCGCTCATCTTCTGCGGATCCCATGGCGGATCCCAGACCAGATTGACCTGCGCATCGCCCACGCCCGGCACCGCGCCAACGCGCAGTTCGACTTCGCCCGGCATGGATTCGGCGACCGGGCAATGCGGCGTGGTCAGCGTCATCGTGACGACGGCATGGCCGTCCGTCGTTACGTCCACGCCGTAGATAAGGCCCAGATCATAGATATTCACCGGAATTTCCGGGTCATAAATTTCCTTGAGCGCCTCGATGATCCCATCATACAGGTCGCCGCCCGGCTCGCCCGCAGGCGTCTCCACCGGCTTCTGCGACAGAAACCCGTCCAGATAGTCGCGCTGGCGCGTCTCCTCGACGCGTGCCTTGGGTGGTGCATTCACAGCATCCACTTCCTCGACCAAAATCTTCCGCTCTTCGCTCATCCGAAGATCTTCCTCACTCGTTCGATGCCTTTGACCAGCGCATCCACATCGCTGTCGTCGCTATAGATGCCAAAGCTGGCCCGTGCGGTCGCCTCGACGCCCAGATGGCGCATCAGCGGCTGTGCGCAATGATGGCCGGCCCGGATCGCGACGCCCGTTTCATCCAATATGGTGCCGACATCGTGCGGATGCACCCCCTCCACTTCAAAAGAGAGGATGCCCGCGCTGTCGTCCGGCCCGAAGACGCGCACGCTGTTGATCTGCTCCAACGCGGTGCGGGCCTTGGCCACCAGCGCACATTCATGCGCATGGATCGCATCCAGCCCGATGCCCTGCACATAGTCGATCGCGGCAGACAGGCCGACGACGCCGGTGATATGCGGCGTTCCCGCCTCGAACCGCGTCGGCGCGGGGGCGTAGGTCGTCTTTTCGAACGTCACCTTGTCGATCATCGACCCGCCACCCTGATAGGGCGGCATGGCGTCGAGCAGTTCCGCACGGCCCCACAGCACGCCAATGCCGGTCGGGCCATAAAGCTTGTGCGCGGAAAAGACGTAGAAATCGCAATCCAGCGCAGCCACATCGACGGCGAGGCGCGGCACGGCCTGACACCCGTCGATCAAGATCTTCGCCCCGACCATATGGGCGATGTCGGCGGCGCGGCGGCAATCCAGTACGCTGCCCAGCACGTTCGACACATGGGCCAGCGCGACCATGCGATGGCGCGGCGTGATCATCGCGCGCATCACGTCCAGATCGATCCGGCCATCGTCGGTGAGCGGCACGACGTCGATATGAGCGCCGACCTTCTCCGCCACGATCTGCCACGGCACGATATTGCTATGATGTTCCAGCGTGGACAGCAGGATGCGGTCGCCCGCCTTCAACTGCGTGCCCGCCCAGCATTGGGCGACCAGATTGATGCCCTCGGTCGCGCCGCGAACATAAACGATCTCGCTGTCCGACTTCGCGCCGATGAAGCTGGCGACCTTCCGCCGCGCCGCTTCATAGGCCAGCGTCATATTGGCCGAGCGTTCGTAGACACCGCGATGCACCGTCGCATAATCGGGACCATAGGCCCGCGCGATCGCATCGATCACCGCATTGGGCTTCTGCGCGGTGGCGGCACTGTCCAGATAATGCCAGTCGCCCACACCGGGGAAATCATCCCGCAAGCGCAGACCCTGTGCGAGGTCGGTCATACCAGCGCCTCCAGCTTGGCGATCGCGGCGGCTTCCAGCGCTTGCCTGACCGCTTCGTCCGCCACATCGTCGAACACACCCGCGACGAAGGAGCGCAGCAGCAACGTCTTGGCCGTCGCCGGGTCCATGCCGCGCGATGCCATGTAGAAGAGCGCCGCCTTGTCCAGTTCGCCGACCGTCGCGCCATGGGCGCATTTCACGTCGTCGGCGAAAATTTCCAGCTCCGGCTTGGCGTTCGCCGTCGCCGTGCGGTCCAGCAGCATCGCCTTGATCGACTGGAAGGCATCGGTGCGCTGCGCATCGCGCGCGACGTTGATGCTGCCCAGATAGCTGCCCGTGGCGCGCTGGCCCAGGATCGACCGGATCGTCTGGCCGCTGGTCGAATCCGGCTTGGCATGGGTGACGCTGGTGATGATCTCCAGCGTCTGGTCGCCGCCGCCAAGGATCGCGCCATTGAGTTCGAAATGCGCGTTGCTGCCGATCGTGACGTCGAACGTCACGCGCCCCAGCTTCCCGCCGACATTGAGCACATGGAAATCACACCGCGCCCCGTCCGCGACAGTGATGACATAGTCATGCACCGCCACCTGTCCGTCGGCCGCATCCTGCAACAGATGATGGCGCGCCGTTTCGCCTTCCGCCACGTCGATCCGCGTAGGCGCGGGTGTGGGCCAGATGGAGGCGACAGCCTCCAGATCGCTGTAGCGCCATTCTTCCTGTCGGCGCGTAGGCAGAGCGAGAGCGGTCACAGGCACGCCTCCTCCGCGTCTCCGCGTCTCCGCGTGAACAGAATCTTCTCACGCGGAGACGCGGAGACGCGAAGAGAAAGGAGGATGCCTGCGGCGCGCATTATGCCACCACCTCGGCATAGCCTTCGCGTTCCAGTTCCAGCGCCAGTTCGGGACCACCCGACTTGACGATCCGGCCGGCGGCCAGGACATGGACGAAGTCCGGCTTCACATAGTCGAGCAGGCGCTGATAATGGGTGATCAGCAGCACGGCCTTGTCGGGCTTGCGCATGATCGCGTTGATCCCCGCGCCCACGATCTTCAAAGCGTCGATGTCGAGGCCCGAATCGGTCTCGTCCAGGATCGCCAGTTTGGGATCAAGGATGCCCATCTGCACCATTTCGGCGCGCTTCTTCTCACCGCCCGAAAAACCGACATTCACCGGACGCTTCAGCATCTCCATGTCAAGGCCCAGCAGGCCCGCCTTTTCCTTGGCCAGACGGATGAATTCGCCGCCGTTCAATTCCTTTTCGCCCCGTGCGCGGCGCTGCGAATTGAGGCTTTCGCGCAGGAATTGCAGGTTCGACACGCCCGGAATCTCGACCGGATACTGAAAGCCGAGAAACAGGCCGGCAGCAGCGCGCTCATGCGGCTCCAGTTCGAACAGATCCTGCTCTTCGAACGTCGCGGTGCCGCCCGTCACTTCATAATTGGGACGGCCGCCCAGCGTATAGGCCAGCGTGGACTTGCCCGCGCCGTTCGGCCCCATGATCGCGTGGATTTCCCCCGCATTGATCTGGAGCGACAGGCCCTTCAGGATCGCCTTGCCGTCGATTTCGTTGGTCAGATTGTCGATCGTCAGCATCTCTTATCCCTCATGCGCGCGCTGGAGCGTCCGCGCGGTCCAGAACGCCATGTCGCGCACATCGCCCGGTGCGGGGAACAGCGTATCGATATGGCGCTTGATCGGCATATAGGGCCACCAGTCGGCACCCGGTTCCGGCGCGCCCTTTTCCAGCAGCGCGACGACGAATTCGCTGACCGGCCCCATGCGCGCCAGATTGGGTGCCTTGGCCTTGTGGAACGCCTTGTCCTTGCGCAGCTTCTCGGTGAAGGCGACATCACCCGCTTCCAGCGCCGCACGGCTTTCCGCCTCATAGGCGTCGAGGTCGCCGAAATCCTTGGCGGCGCGGGCCTGCAACTCGCCCTCTTCCAGCTCATAATCCTCGGTCAGGATGCGGATCGCGGCGGTCCATGACTGGCCATTGCTCACATCCTCCGCGAAATCCGCGAGGGCGTCCTGGATATCGTCTTCGTCGCTCAAAGTTCGGTCCTTCAAAATCTAATGTCGTTCGTCACCCCGGACTTGATCCGGGGTCCCGCTACTTCCGAAACGAGCGGGATGCCGGATCAAGTCCGGCATGACGGCGTGAATTATCCAACGCTACCTTCCAGCGAAATCCCCAACAGCTTCTGCGCCTCGACGGCAAATTCCATCGGCAGCTGTTGCAGCACTTCCTTGGCGAAGCCGTTGACGATCAGCGACACCGCGCTTTCCTGATCCAGCCCGCGCTGCATGGCGTAGAACAGCTGGTCGTCGCTGATCTTGCTCGTCGTCGCTTCATGCTCGATCTGGGCGCTGGGGTTGCGCACCTCGATATAGGGCACGGTATGCGCGCCGCACTGGTCGCCCAGCAACAGGCTGTCGCACTGGGTGAAGTTGCGCACGCCCTCCGCCCCCGGCGCCACGCGCACGAGGCCACGATAGGTGTTGTTCGAACGCCCGGCGCTGATCCCCTTGGACACGATGGTCGATCGCGTGCCCTTGCCATTGTGGATCATCTTGGTGCCGGTATCGGCCTGTTGCAGATTGTTGGTCAACGCCACGGAGTAGAACTCCCCGACGCTATTCTCGCCGTTCAGCACGCAGGACGGATATTTCCAGGTGATCGCCGATCCGGTTTCCACCTGCGTCCAGCTGACCTTGCTGTTGCGGCCCTGACACAGCGCCCGCTTGGTCACGAAATTATAGATGCCGCCCTTGCCGTTCTCGTCACCGGGATACCAGTTCTGGACGGTGCTGTACTTGATCTCCGCATCGTCCAGCGCGACCAGTTCCACGACCGCGGCGTGCAGCTGATTTTCGTCGCGCATCGGCGCGGTGCAGCCTTCCAGATAGGAGACATAGCTGCCCTCGTCCGCGACGATCAGGGTGCGTTCGAACTGCCCGGTATTCTCCGCATTGATGCGGAAATAGGTGGACAGCTCCATCGGGCAGCGCACGCCCTTGGGGATGTAGACGAAGGTGCCGTCGGAAAAGACCGCGCAGTTCAATGTGGCGAAATAATTGTCGTGCATCGGCACGATCTTGCCCAGCCACTTCTTCACCAGATCGGGAAATTCGCGCACCGCTTCGCTGATCGAGCGGAAGATGACGCCCGCTTCCTCCAACTCCTTGCGGAAGGTGGTGGCGACGCTGACGCTGTCGAACACGGCGTCGACCGCGATCTTGCGGCTGCCCTTCACACCGGCCAGCATTTCCTGCTCGGCGATGGGGATGCCCAGCTTCTGATAGGTCGCCAGGATTTCGGGATCGACCTGATCCAGCGAATCCAGTTCGATCTTCTTTTTCGGCTCCGCGTAATAATAGGCGTCCTGATAGTCGATCGGCGGGACGTTCAGCTTCGCCCAGTCCGGCGCATCCATCTTCTGCCACATGGCGAACGCCTTCAGCCGCCAGTCGAGCAGCCATTGCGGCTCGTTCTTCTTGGCGGAAATGAAGCGGACCGTATCCTCGTTCAGCCCCTTGGGCGCGAAGTCCTGCTCGATGGCGGACGACCAGCCATGTTCGTAGGTCGACGCGCGATCGGCGGCGTCCTGCGCTTCCTGGTTGCGAACGGTGGTTGCTTGTTCAGTCATGCCATTTCTCGTGTCAGACTGGCGATCGTCACCCCCGCGAGCGCTTCGCGGATGGCATTGTTCGCCACATTCATGTGCGGACGGATGCGGCAATCCTGTTCCAGATTGCAGTCATGCGCCCCTTGTTCGCTACACGCGGTCATGGCGATCGGCCCTTCGACCGCCTCCACCACATCGGCCAGCGTGATGGTGGCCGGCGGGCGCGACAGGCGTACGCCGCCACCGGTGCCCCGGCTCGATTCGAGCAGGCCGGCGGCCGACAGGCGACTCACCAGCTTCTGCGCGGTGGGCAGCGGAATGCCGGTTTCGGCCGACAAAGTGGTCGCGTTCATCTTGAGATGCCTGTTGGTCGCAGGGTCAAACCCCGCTCCTGCGCCACAATGGCGCGCGGCGGCGGACATCAGCACGACCGCATAGTCAGCGAAGCTCGACAGTTTCATGTCGTGTCACGCGCCCTTCAAAGTTGCGAACCATTCTCAAATCGGACCGATTCCATCCGATTGGGCGCATGTGGTCGCACAGGGGCGTTTAATCAAGGAAATTTTGCTTGGGGGACGCCTAGCTCAACCGGTTCAGCACGGCCACGTCGCCGCCCAACGACCGGCGCAACAGCGTCAATTGCGCGACCGCCGACCGCTCGGTCTGCAATTGATGCGGGGTCAGGCCGATGAAATGCTTGATCTCCCGGATGAAGTGCGACTGGTCGTAAAAGCCGCCTTCCTCACATAATTGCTGCCAGCTGTCGCCATCCAGCGCGATTCGCGCCGAACAGCGCAATGCCCGATATTTGCGCGCCAGCATCTTGGGCGGGGCACCATAATATTTGTTCGCCAGCCGCGCGAGCTGGCGCGGCGACAGGTCGGTCGCCTCGACCAGCGTCTCGATCTTCGGCGACCCTTCACCCACCAGCCAGGCGTCGATCGCCGCCAGCAACGTCCAGGTCGCGGGGCGCAACGGTCGGACCAGCTTCCCCAGTTCCGCCCAGCACAGGGCCGCCATCGCATCGGCATCGTCACCCAGCGCGCGCAGCCCGTCCAGCAGGCGCCGATGAACCTCACCCCGTTCCGCCGCCAGATCGCACAAGCGGTCGGCCAGAACGCTGGCCTCGCCACCATGCAGCGCCACCCAGCCCGCCGGCAGCAGCGAAATGCCCATCAACCGCAACGGCCGGTCCAGCACGAATCGCGTCGCCCCCATCGTCGGCCCCAACAGGCAGACGTCGGGCGATTCCATCACCGTCCCGTCCTGAAAATGATAATGGCCGCCGCCTTCCAGCGTCAGCCGCAACTGCGGCACATCGGCACGGGTGGCGTCGGCATAGTGATCGGCGGACACGGTGAAGAAATAGAGCGAGCCGAAATAAGGCCGCAAATGCGGCGGCGCCGCGAAATAGCGCAACCGCACCGGCCCCTGTGCCGCATCGACCGCATAGGAAAGCGGCCCCCGGTCATCCGGCAGCGCAACGGCGCGTACCGCATTTTCGCTATGATGCGACCCCATTTTTTCACCCCTGGCGATTACTATGCGCCAACGCGACGGCGGTGCAAGCGTTCGAAAGGGAAAAGCGTAAAGTTTTTCGACATCTAGCAGTCGTGGACCCAAAAAAATGACCCGGCGATTTTCATCGCCGGGTCAGTAAAAGGTCTCATAGGCCATAGGCCTGAGAGCCTTCGGGTCGCAAGGCGGCTTTACGCCTGAATCACAGCAACTTTATTGGATGAAACGGACATTTTTCCGCTGCAAACGGTCTCATTCATGACGTTTCTTGTCATGAAATAACCAAGAGCGGCCTCTGTTGCTGCACGGCAACAGGCTCTCGACGGATTGGCGGTCCGCTGGCATAGGCTTGGCGCATGTCCTATCGCCTGATCCGCCCCCTGCTGTTCGCCCTGGATGCCGAGCGCGCCCATCACCTGTCGATCGCAGCGTTGCGCTTCATGCCGACGCCCGCGCCGCTCGCGCCCGATCCGATGCTGGAATCGGTGGTGGCGGGCATCCGCTTCCCCAATCCGGTCGGCCTGGCGGCGGGCTATGACAAGGATGGGCGGATCGCGCACAAGATGCATGGCCTGGGCTTCGGCTTTGCGGAACTGGGCACGCTGACCCCGCTGGCGCAACCGGGCAATCCCCAGCCGCGCCTGTTCCGCCTGGTGGAGGACCGCGCCGTCATCAACCGCTTCGGCTTCAACAATGGCGGCCAAGGCGCGGCGGCGGACCGCATCGCCCGCTATCGCCGGCCGATCGGCCAAGGCCCCGTCATCGGCATCAATATCGGCGCGAACAAGGACGCGACGGCCGCCGGGCGCGGCATCGCCGATTATGTCACCGGCGTGACCTGCATGGCGCCGCTGGCCGACTATCTGACCGTCAACATCTCCTCCCCCAACACGCCGGGCCTGCGCGCCTTGCAGGGCCGGGCAGCGCTGGACGATCTGCTGTCCGCCGTCATGGCGGCACGCGGCGGCCATGCGACGCCGATCTTCCTGAAGGTCGCGCCCGATCTGGAACCGGCCGATGTGGACGATATCGCCGCCGCCTGCCTCGACCACCGCGTCGACGCCCTGATCGTGTCCAACACCACCATCACCCGCCCAGCCCTGCGATCGGCCCATGCCGGCGAAGCAGGCGGCCTGTCGGGCGCGCCGCTGACCGACCTGTCGCTGGAACGGCTGCGGGACTTTCGCCGTCTTCTGGGCGCCCGCCTGCCGCTGATCGGCGTCGGCGGCATCGCCACTGCGGAACAGGCCTATGCCCGCATCCGCGCCGGCGCCTCGCTGGTCCAGCTCTACAGCGCGCTGGTCTATGAAGGGCCGTATCTGGCCAAACGCATCAACGCTGGCCTGAAGGCCCTAATGACGCGGGATGGCGTAAAGAACGTCGCGGAGATCGTCGGCGTGGATATTCGGCAGCCTTAAGGGTTGGGTGAGGGGGAGAAACCTCACGGCAATACGCCAGTCTTGCGCTAGTTCCCCCTCATCCAACTCCGCCTAGCCGCTACGCGGCAAGGCTTCGTATCCTTCTCCCTCCAAGGGAGAAGGAAGGACCGCTTCCGCTCGTTACCCACCTCTCACTCTTCCCCAAACCCGCCCGAAAGGGTTGCAGCGCACAACGTAACGATTAGGGTGGCGGCCATGACATCCCGCCTTCCTGGCCTGCTGGCCCCCCTCGCCCTTCTCGCTCTTGCACCCGCGCCCGCTGTCCTCGCCCGCGAGCCGGTGTCGACCAACGCCACCGTGTCCGCCGCCGATCCGCGCGCGGCGCAGGCAGGGCAGGAGATATTGCGCAAGGGCGGCAGCGCCACCGACGCCGCGATCGCGATGATGCTGACGCTCAATGTCGTGGAGCCGCACAATAGCGGTATCGGCGGCGGCGGCTTCTTGATGCATCATGACGGCAAGACCGGCCTGCTGGAATCCATCGACGGCCGCGAAACCGCGCCCGCCGCCGCGCGGCCGGATCGCTTCATGGGACCGGACGGCAAGCCCCTGCCCTTCATTCAGGCGTGGCCGGGCGGCTATTCGGCCGGCGTGCCGGGCAATCTGCGCATGGCGTGGGATGCGCATAAAAAATGGGGCAAGCTGCCCTGGGCTGATCTGTTCGCACCCGCGATCCGCTATGCGCAAGATGGCTTCGACCTTGGCGAACGCACCGCCACCGCCCTGCGCGCTACCCAGAATATCTGGGCCGATTTCCCGGAAATCCAGAAAGCCTTCTGGATCGACGGCGCCCCGCCGCCGGTGGGCACGCACCTGAAAAACCTGCCGCTGGCGGCCCTGTTCAAGCGGATCGCGGCGGAAGGCCCGG
Source organism: Sphingobium limneticum (assembly GCF_008710155.1). Lineage (GTDB taxonomy): Bacteria > Pseudomonadota > Alphaproteobacteria > Sphingomonadales > Sphingomonadaceae > Sphingobium > Sphingobium limneticum. The sequence goes on along the minus strand of NZ_VYPZ01000010.1, from coordinate 72,246 downwards.
ATGCCTTCTACACAGGTGAAAATGCCCGCCTGATCAGCCAGGCCGTCACCAACGCGCCCAAAAACCCGGTGCCGATGACGGAGGCCGACCTGGCCGGCTATCAGGCCAAGCCGCGCAAGCCGGTCTGCGGTCATTATCGCGCCTATACCGTGTGCGGCATGGGTCCGGTGTCGGCCGGCGGCGTGACCGTGCTGGAAATTCTCGGCATGGTGGAGCGCTTCCCGCTGGCCCAATGGGGCAAGGATGATCCGCGCAGCTGGCATGTCATCGGCGAAGCGATGCAACTGGCCTATGCCGATCGCGACACATGGCTGGGCGACCCGGAGTTCGTATCGGTGCCCGTCAGCGGCATGATCGACCCCGCCTATCTGAAACAGCGCTCCTCGCTCATCCGCCTGAACAAGGCGCTGGGTGCCTATAAGCCCGGCACGCCCCCCGGCGCGCAGCCGCGCACCGCGTCGCTGCCCCAACCCGAAAGCGGCACCAGCCATTTCGTCGCGGTGGACCGCAATGGCGACATCGCCGCCTGGACCTCCACGATCGAAAGCTTCTTCGGCAGCCAGCTGATCGCCAACGGCGTGATTCTGAACAACGAACTGACCGATTTCAGCTTCACCCCCGAAAAGGACGGCAAGCCGGTCGCCAACCGGGTGGAAGCGGGCAAGCGCCCCCTTTCCTCCATGTCGCCCACCATCGTCTATGACGACAAGGGCACGCCCGTCTTCACCGTCGGCGCGGCGGGCGGCAAGACCATCATCATGCAGGTCGCCAAGGCGCTGATCGCCCATCTCGACTGGGGCCTGTCGGCGCAGGATTCGATCGCGCACGGCCTGCTCTTCTTCGACGGCAACGGGCTGGTGGTGGAACAGGGCACGTCGCTGGAAGCGATGAAGGCCCCGCTGGAGAAGCTCGGCCACCGCGTCAGCGTCAACAAGATGGGTCTGAAGGCCAATGCCGCCGAACGCCTGCCCGACGGCCACTGGCAGGGCGCCGCCGACCCGCGCAGCCCTGGCGTATCGTTGCAGGAATAAAAGCTACAATTTCCGTTCGGAGGGAGGCTCTACCCCTTCAGATCCAGCCCGGCGACATTGAACTCGAACGGCGCCGTCTGGCTCTTGCCATCCACCACCAGGTCGACCTTCACGCTCTTGGCATCCTTGATCACGCCATAGGCGCCCTGCGACGGCGCGATCGCGATGCCGTCGTCATTGGTCGCCATCCGCCCCTTCCACTCATGCTTCTTCCCGTCGTCGGTGGTGGCCGTGATCCGGCAGTCCGACAGGTCGCAGGTGAAGGGCGCGCCGACCAGCTTGACCGTGACGTCGGCGCCGCCCTCCTTCAATGGCTGGACCAGCAGGACCGAAAATGTGTCGGGCGCGGTCATCGTCTGCACGCTGTTCGCGCTGCCGATATAGGCGACCTTGGGCCGGCCGCCATTTTCAGCGCCCTCATATTTCCACACCTGGCCGATCTGCTCGCGCTGGGTCGGTTCCTTGGGCTTGTTGTCGCCGCAGGCCGCCAGCGTGGCGACGGTCGCAATCATCAAAATGGCGCGCATCGCGTCCTGTCCTTCCGAAATGGTTACGGAAGGACAATGTCTGAACCGGCCGGGAGTTTCCTTCAGGCGGTGTAACGACCCGCCGTTTCGCGGATCAGCGCGATCATGTTCGGGATGCCCTGGGTCCGGTTGGAACTGAGCTGGTTCTTCAAATCGAACGGCGCCAGCGCGCCTTCGATATCGGCCGCCGCAATGTCTGCCGGCGCGCGATCCTGCACGGTCAACAGCACCAGCGCGATGATCCCCTTGGTGATCGCCGCATTGCTGTCCGCCAGGAAATGCAGTCGCCCGTCATCGCGTACGGTGGGATAGACCCACACCGCCGCCGAACAGCCGCGCACCAACGTCGCGTCGGTCTTGAGCGCGTCGGGCATATCCTCCAGCCCACGCCCCAGATCGATCAGCAGCCGATAGCGATCGTCGGCATCCAGAAATTCATATTCTTCCTGAAGATCGGCAAGAGTAGGCTGGTCGGTCATGGCCGCCCATATAGGGGCAAATGGGCCAAGCGGAAGCGTGTTTTGATAACGCCTATCCGGCCCACAACATCATCCTTCCTATTAAACGTCATGCTGAACCAAGTTCAGCATGACGTCAGGCGTAGAAAGTCGATCTTAACTCACCACCTTGCACCCCTTGGCCGCCGCCATCCCGCGCAGATAGCCGCGCCGCGCGATGCCGGCCGTCACCGCCGCCTGCAGGCGCCGCTCGGCCGGGGCCGCGCCGCTGATTTCGCGCACAAGGCCCCGGAAGGGGATCAGCGAATTGACCACCGTCTTGCCGACCGCCGTCGCAATCTTGCCGGTGCGGTTCTCGTTCGCCGTGGCGCCCACGGTGAAATCGTCGCCCAGCACGGCATTGAGTTCGCCGAGCGACGCCTTCAACCCTGTACAACTGCGCGATGGCGGCGCGGCATAGGGATTTTCCACCGCCTTCAGCAGGACCGGGGGAATCTCCTCCTTGTCCAGCCCCACATCGCGGGCCGGCTGGGTGGCGATCTTGCCCGCCTTATCCAGATTGCCCTCTTTCTTCTTCGCCTCTTCCTGATTGGCCTTGTCCGCGGACTGGTCCTGTTTCTGGGCGAGCGCGGCGCAGGGCATAAGCAGCGCCAGGGCGGTTGCGATTGCGATAGATTTCATTGTGATCCTCCGCTGCGCAGAACCAGCGATCGATGCCATCGGTTCCCTTCCGAAACGAACAGCGAAGGAGACAGGGGATCGCGGCCCCGCTATGCGACGACAAACCTTATGCAGGAGGCCCTTCCTTGCCCGAATCCGACCCGCGTTTCACCATCGCCTCGTCCGCTCTTTCCGCCACCATCGACCCGCTTGGTGCCGAACTCTGGTCGCTGACCGACGGCGAAGGCCGCGCGCTGATGACCGATGCCGATCCGCGCTGGTGGACGGGCCACGCCCCGCTGCTCTTCCCCTTCGTCGGCCGATCGCGCGGCGACGTCTACCGCCTCGACGGGCAGGAACATGCCATGCCCCAGCATGGCTTCGCGCGCCGCAAGTCGTTCGTGCCGGTCGATCAGGACGAGGCCAGCCTTACCCTGCGGCTGGAGGCGGACGAGGAAAGCCACGGCGCCTATCCCTTCGACTTCCGCCTCGACATGGCGTTCGCGATTGAAGACGCCACGCTGCGCATGACCGCGACCGTCACCAACCGGGGGGAGGCCGACATGCCTTTCTCCTTCGGCTATCATCCCGCCTTCGCCTGGCCCTTGCCCTATGGCGGCGCGGTGGAGGATCATCGCATCCGCTTCGAAAAGCCCGAACCCGCCCCCATCCGCAAGGTCGGTGCCGAACCCGGCCTCATCGCCCGTGAAACCACCCCATCTCCGGTGGACGGCGACACCCTCGCTCCGACTTATGCGATGTTCGATGGCGACGCACTGATCTGGGACGATCTGGCCAGCCGGTCGCTGACCTGGGGCGTGCCGGGCCGGCCGCACCTCAAGATCGATTTCCCCGACACGCCCTGGCTCGGCCTCTGGCAAAAGCCCGGCGCCCATTATCTGTGCGTCGAACCCTGGGCCGGGATGGCCGATCTGGTCGGCTTTACCGGCGATGTGTGGGACAAGCAGGGGATCATCCGACTGGCACCGGGCAATGCCCGCAGCTTCCGCATGGACGTGACGCTCATCGACTGACCACTATTTTTTTCCGTCATTCCCGCGTAGGCGGGAAATGAAATTCGGCGTAAGCCAATCTATCTCCCAACCCCGCCTCCTGCCGCATGGTCAGGAGATGGATTCCCGCCTGCGCGGGAATGACGAATTAGAATGACTGATTAGATGACCATCCCATCCCGCCGCACCTTCGCGATCATTTCCCACCCGGACGCCGGTAAGACCACGCTGACGGAAAAGCTGCTGCTGGAAGGCGGCGCCATCCATCTGGCCGGCGAGGTCAAGGCGCGCGGCGCCAACCGCCGCGCCCGGTCCGACTGGATGAAGATCGAGCAGCAGCGCGGCATTTCCGTGACCAGTTCGGTCATGACGTTCGAGCGCACGCGCGACGGCGAAACCATCACCTTCAACCTGCTCGACACGCCGGGCCATGAAGATTTCAGCGAAGACACTTATCGCACCCTGACCGCCGTGGATTCCGCCGTCATGGTGATCGACGCGGCCAAGGGCATCGAGCCGCAGACGCGTAAGCTGTTCGAAGTCTGCCGCCTGCGCAACCTGCCCATCATCACCTTCGTCAACAAGGTCGATCGCGAAGGGCGCGAAACCTTCGGCCTGCTGGACGAAGTCGCCGACCAGCTGCAACTCGACGTCTGCCCGATGAGCTGGCCCGCCGGTATGGGCGGCGAGTTCGAGGGCATTTACGACTTCGCCACCAACCGGCTGATGCAGCCCAGCGGACCCAGCCGCGAATTCGACGGCACGCGCCAGCAGTTCAGCGACCTGAATGATCCGAAACTCGCCGATCATCTGTCCGACCGCGCGCTCGCCAAATTGCGTGAGGAGGCCGAGCTGGCGCAGGGCGGCTATGCCGAATTCGACCTCGACCGCTATCGCGCGGGCGACCTGACCCCGGTCTATTTCGGATCGGCCCTGAAACTGTTCGGCGTCACCGAGCTGATCGACGCCCTGTCCGCCCACGCCCCCTCGCCGCGCTCGCAGCCCGCCGAACCCGCCGCCGTCGAACCCGACCAGAGCGAAGTCACCGGCTTCATCTTCAAGGTGCAGGCCAATATGGACCCTATGCACCGCGACCGCATCGCCTTCATGCGCCTCGTCTCCGGCAAGTTCCGGCGCGGCATGAAGCTGACGCCGTCGGGCAGTGGCAAGGCGCTGGCCGTCCACTCGCCCATCCTCTTCTTCGCGCAGGACCGCGAGCTGGCGGATGAGGCCTTCCCCGGCGACATCATCGGCATCCCCAACCATGGCGCGCTGCGCGTGGGCGACACGCTCTCCGAAAAGCCGGGCCTGCGCTTCACCGGCCTGCCCAATTTCGCGCCGGAAATATTGCGCCGCGTGCAGTTGAAAGACCCGACCAAGACCAAGCAGTTGCGCAAGGCTCTGGACGACCTCAGCGAAGAGGGCGTCATCCAGGTTTTCTATCCCGAAATCGGCAGCAATTGGATCGTCGGCGTCGTCGGACAGCTTCAGCTCGAAGTGCTGATCAGCCGGCTTGAAGCCGAATATAAGGTGGCGGCGGGGCTAGAACCCGCACCCTTCGACACCGCCCGCTGGATCAGCGGCGACGATGCGGCGGTCAAGGATCTGGTCAGCTATAATGGCGCCAACATGGCCAAGGATCGCGACGGCAACCTCGTCTTCATGGCGCGGAGCGCCTGGGACATCGGCTACCAGCAGGAACGCCACCCCAAGGTGAAGTTCAGCGCCACCAAGGAACGGTAATTTATGACCTGAAATCATGAATGGGCGGATTGCTTCCGTTCATTCACGAAACCATCCTATCTATTCAGCTGTCTCACTCGCTGTCTCGTCCAGTTCCCCGGCGAAGACCGGGGTCCAGTTCTGAGCATGGGACTGGACCCCGGCTTTCGCCGGGGAACGGCCTAATGAGTCCGCATCACGCCACAACCCAATCCTTGCGCAGCGCCTTGCCAGCCAGCGCCATGAACAGCCCGGCGAGCAGGTAGAAGCCCAGCGCCGCGACGATCGCATAGCGTAATGCTTCGACCCCATAGGTCGGCGTCAGCGCGTCGGACAGCGCCCCCACGCTCCAGCTGCCCAGTCCCAGCCCGACCAGATTGTTGATCAGCAGGAAGGTCGCCGCCGCACTCGCCCGCATATGGGGCGGCACCAGATGCTGCACGGCGGTCAGCACCGGTCCCAGCCAGACATAGACCAAGGCCTGCGGGATCAGGAACAGGGCGAAGGCGAAGGTGACGCTGCTCGACAACACGCCGACCACGAACAGCGGCATGCCGATCACATAGCTGACCGCCGGCACCCAGGCATAATAGGCCTTGTCCCTGCCGCCCATCGCATCGCCCAGGAAGCCGCCCAGTAACACGCCCGCCACCCCGCCGATCAGCAGCAGTCCGCCCAGAAACTGCCCCGCGCCCAATATGTCGAGGCCAAAGCTGCGCATCAGCAGGCTGGGCAGCCAGAAGGCCACGCCATAGCCGCACATCGAACTGCATGCCGCGCCGAGCGCCAGCATCCAGAAGCTGCGCTTGGCCGCAAGGATGCCGAACACCGCCGACACCGGCACCGCCGCGCCACTTTGCACCGGCCGCGCCGGCTCCCGCACCACAAGGCGAAAGATGGGCGCGATCAGGATGCCCAGCAGGCCGACCGCGATGAAGGCCGTGCGCCACTCCACCGTCTGCGCGATATAGCCGCCCAGCAGCACGCCACCGGCCGACCCCAAGGGGATGCCGAGCGAATAGATGGACAGCGCCCGCGCCCGCTGATGCGCCGGGAAATAGTCGGCAATCACCGCATAGGAGGGCGCGACGCCGCCAGCCTCCCCCACGCCCACGCCGATGCGGAACAGGAACATCTGGGTAAAGCTGCTTGCGACCCCGCACAGGGCGGTGAAGCCGCTCCAGATCGCAAGGCTGACGGTGATGACCCAGGTGCGGCTGGTCCGGTCCGCCAGCAACGCCAGCGGAATCGCCAGCGTCGAATAGAGCAAAGCAAAGGCGATCCCACCCAGCGCGCCGAGTTGCGTATCGCTCAGCCCCAGCTCCGCCTTGATCGGCCCGGCGAGGATGCCCAGGATCTGCCGGTCGAGAAAGTTGAACGTATAGACCAGCAGCAGCATCGCCAGAACGACACCGCGATAGGCGGGGGAGGTGGTTCGGTCGGTCATAAGGCTTTCAACCATCTCCGTTTAGTTCGAGCTTGTCGAGAACCGTTGCGTGAAGGTTCTCGACAAGCTCGAACCGAACGGACGGGCAGGCTAGGTCAGAACTTCACTGTCCCCGTCACGAACACCTGCCGCGGATTGCCGTAAAAGGCGGTCAGCGTCCCTTCACGCCCCAGCGATGGCGTCGGGAAGCCGGCCGCATTGTTGATGATGGCGCCTGTCACCGGGTTGGCCGCGACGAAGGTATAGCCCGACGTCTTATATGCCTTGTCCAGGATGTTCTTGCCGTGGACGCCGATCGTCCATCGGTCGCTGGGCGCGGTATAGACGATGCTGGCGTCCCACAGCGCATAGCCGCCCTGGTCGATATAGGGGTTGGGAATTTCGAACTGATAGGTCTTGGACCGCCAGGAAACCGTAGTGCCCATATAGAGGCTGCCGTCGCCCACCGGCCTGTTGTAGCTCAGCGTCCCGCTCGCCGTCCATTTGGGCGTATTCTGCACCCGGCGATATTGCGCCACATCGGTCGGCACGCCGCCAATATTGGTGATATATTCCCGATATTCCGCATCGATATAACCGATCGCGGTGGCCAGGTTCAGCCGGTCACCACTGGATAGCAGATCGCGGCCCAGCCGCGCGTTGCTTTCGAACTCCAGCCCCTTGAACCGCGCCTTGCCCGCATTGGACACGATGCCGCAGAAGGACGGCGTCGCTACTCCGCCGACATTGACGGTGCAGGCGACCGACCCCGGAATCTGTACATCCTTATAATCGGCATAGAAGCCCGCGACCGCGACATAGAGCGCGCCGTCCATGAAATTGCCCTTATAACCGACCTCATAGCTGTCCACTTCTTCGGGACGGAAGCTGAGGAAGGAGGCGATTTCGCTATCCTGCCGGATGCCGTCGCCATTCAGGTCCGGCGCATTGGTGCCCACGCCGCGCGGGTCGAAGCCGCCGCCCTTGAAGCCCTTGGAATAGCTGGCATAGATATTGTGATCCTGCGTCGGCTTGTAGCTGACGGAGAAGCGCGGCGTGAATTTCTTATATTTCGCCACGCCCCGGAAATCGGTGCTGGGCGCGCCGAATGGCAGGCCAGCGCCGCCGAAGACCGGCGATCCGCCGCCTAGATAATTTTGCCGAAGGATATCCGCGCGCCGCTCGTCCCACGTATAGCGGCCACCCGCCGACACGCTGAACTGCGGGCTGAAATCATAGGTGAAGTCGCCGAAGATCGCATAGGTTTCGGTATCGACATCCGCTTGGGTGAACGCCGTCAGCCCCGCCAGCGTGGTGAAGATGCGCGTGTCGAACTGCGTGTCGGCGCTGGCATCCAGATAATAGAAACCGATCATGCCCTTCAGCGGCCCGGCATCGACCTGCAACTGCACTTCCTGGCTCAGCTGCTCATTGCGGTAGAAGGCCGGCACGTCGACATCGACGGCGGGCAGCGCGTCGAAATCGATCGGCGACGCGCTATCATCCTTGCGCCAGGCGCTGATCGATTTCAGCGTGAAGACATCGTTCAATTCGGCCGAGATATTCATCGACAGGCCGTAGGACTTCACCTGCTGCCGGGGGTCGAGCAGGCCGCCGCGCGTATCGAACACATTGTCCAGCACCGGCGCGCCCGACGCCTGTCCGGGGATCAGCCGATGGCCGCCGCGCGGACTGCTCTTGTCCTTGCTATAGTCGCCGGTGATGCGCACCAGCACCGGTTCGCCATAGCCGCCCATTTCGAAGGTGGCGCGCCCGGCCCAGATATCCTTGTTGTAATTTTCCTGCCCGGTGGTGAGATTCTTGCCGAACCCGCCGCGCGACAGGCGGGCAAAGGCGCCACCGACGCGGATCAGGTCGCCGATCGGCGCCGACGCCGTGACGATCCCGTCCGCCTGATCATAGCTGCCATAGGTGCCCTTCACCTTCAGCGCGAAATCCTGCGGCAGCAGCTTGGTCACATATTTCACCGCGCCGCCGATCGTGTTGCGGCCATAAAGCGTGCCCTGCGGCCCGCGCAGCACCTCGATCCGTTCCACATCATAAATGTCGAGCAGCGCGCCCTGCGGCCGGTTGAGATAGACATCGTCCAAATAGATGCCCACGCCCTGTTCGAAACCCGACACCGGATCTTGCTGACCCACGCCGCGAATGAAGGCGGTCAGCGTCGAATTGGTGCCGCGCGACGCCTCCAGCGTGGTGTTGGGGGTGACGTTGGCGAGGTCCGTGATATCGATCGCACCGCCCCGCTCCAGCGCTTCGCCGGAAAAGGCGCTGACCGCGATCGGCACGCTGACCAGGGTTTCCTCGCGCCGGCGCGCGGTGACGACGATCGCTGCGCCATCCTCGTCGGCGGCGGCCTGCGGCGGGGCGTTCTGCGCCAGTGCAGGCAGCGCGATCATGCCGCCCCACGCGGCCGAAGCGAGGGCAATCGCACGAATGGTCTGATGGGCCTTCATCGGGTCGGTCCTCTCCTGAAAATGGCGCGCCCGGTCTACCGGGTCGCTTTGCCTTGCCCATTCGATAATGAAAGTTGAACCAGCTTTCAACTTGAAATAAGAGGCAGGAGATGAGAGCGCGCCGGTGCGGCAAAAAATACACGATATTCAGGAGTGGAGATGACCGACCAAGGCGCCGCAAAGGATGACAAGACGCCCCGCACCGCGCGCGGGGAACGCACCCGCCGCGCCCTGCTGTCGGCCGCTGCGGCGGAATTTGGCGAGAAGGGATTTCATGACGGGTCGATTAGCGGCATCACCCGCCGGGCGGGCTGCGCGCTCGGCAGCTTCTACACCTATTTCGATACCAAGGACGACATCTTCCGCGCGCTGGTGAACGACATGTCGGGCCAGGTGCGCGACTATGTATCGCCCCGCATCGCGCAGGCGCGCGACGGCATCGACGCGGAACGGATCGGCCTGTTGAGCTTCCTGGAGTTCGCCCGCACCCACAAGGAAATCTACCGCATCATCGACGAATCCGAATTCGTCGATGCCGCCGCCTATCGCGCCCATTATGAAAATACCGCCAGCCGCATGGCCGCGCGCCTCACCAGCGCCGCAGCCCGCGGCGACGTGCGGCCCGACGTCGAAGAGGTCCATGCCTGGGCGATCATGGGCATGAACGTGTTTCTGGGCCTGCGCTACGGCGTGTGGGACGACAGCCGCCCCGCCGAGGAGGTTGCCGCCATCGCCAATGCCCTGATCGAGCGAGGAATCGGCGCGCAAGGCCGATAAAAGCACCGTCCGTCGCATGGGCAACCCGGATCGGCGCTACCCCTGCAACCGGCTGCCCGGTTCAGGACTCCTTGTCCTGACCAACCATCATGCGAGAAGGATCATGGACCTCCCACCCCGCCCGAAACGCTCCAACGTCTTCATGGACGCTCATCTCAATCTGGGCGAGCCACTGTCGGCGGCTCAATTGGTGCGCATCCGCGACATTTCCGAAGGTGGCGCCCGCATTCAGGGCAAGTCGCCCGGCGTCGGCGTCCGCATCGTCATCACGCGCGGCGCAACGCAAATGCCCGGCCGGGTCGTATGGACGGCAGACCGTCATTTCGGCATGGAATTTGACGAACCGGTCGATGTCGATGCGGTGCTGAAGGCCGCCCCGCCCAAATCGCCCGACCGCCCGGTCTATGCGGCGGCTCTCACCTCCGGCCTCACCCATTTCCGCCGCGAAGCCGCGCGCGGCCGCACGGCGTCCTTCGGCCAGCGTCTGGCAGGCGCCGGTCGCTAATATTATTTGCGCAGCAGGAACACCGCATGCTCCGCGAAGAGATTCGCGTTGGCATGGGTGGTTTCCTTGTCGCCCTTCAGAAACCACTGGCCATCGATGGTCCAGCCGCGCTCCTTCACCAGCGCACGGAAATCGTCGACCGTCACATGGTGGATGTTGAGCGTATCATACCAGGTGTCGGGCAACAGCCGCGTCACCGGCATCCGCCCGCCCCACAACAGCGATATCCGCCCGCGCCAATGCGCGAAATTGGGGAACGACACGAATGCCTGCCGCCCGATGCGCAGCAATTCCTCCACCACCAGGTCCGGCCGCCGCGTCGTCTGCAACGTCTGGCTCAGGATCGCATAGTCGAAACTGGCGTCGGGATAATAGCCAAGGTCGGTGTCGGCATCGCCCTGCACCACCGACAGGCCACGGCCCACGGCAGCGGCCACGTTCGACCCGTCAATCTCCAGCCCGCGCGCATCCACCTGCGCATTGTCGCGCATCGCCGCCATCAGCGCGCCGTCGCCGCAGCCCACGTCCAGCACGCGCGCACCCTGCCGCACCGTGCGTGCGATGAGCGCCAGATCGGGGCGCAGAGTCTCGCTCATGCCCGGCCGCCTTTCAGGAATCCGTCCACCACCCGGTTGAGTTCGGGACATTCCAGCAGGAAGGCGTCATGGCCGAACGGGCTGGACAGCTCCACGAAGCTGGCCTGCGCGCCCGATGCGTTGAGCGCATGGACGATGATCCGCGATTCGGTGGTGGGGTAGAGCCAGTCGGTATCGAAGCTGACGAGGCAGAAGCGCGCCTTGGTCGCCGTAAACGCCTTGGCCAGCGATCCGCCATGATCGTCGGCAATGTCATAATAATCCATCGCGCGGGTGATGTAGAGATAGCTGTTCGCGTCGAACCGCTCGACGAAGCTCAGCCCCTGATGCCGCAAATAGCTTTCCACCTGGAAATCCGCGTCGAAACCGAATGTCTTGGCGTCACGCCCCTGCAAGCGCCGCCCGAATTTCTCGGTCAGCCCCGCTTCGGATAGATAGGTGATATGCGCGGCCATGCGCGCAACGGCCAGGCCCGCGCTCGGCACCTGCCCGTCGGCATAATAATCGCCGCCCCGCCATAGGGGGTCGGCCATGATCGCCTGCCGCCCGACTTCGTGGAACGCGATATTCTGCGCGCTATGCCGCGCCGTGGAGGCGATGACGACGCAGCTTTCCACCCGATCGGGGAAGAGCGTCGGCCAGGTCAGCGCCTGCATCCCCCCCATCGACCCGCCGATGACGGCGGACAGGCGATCGACGCCCAGATGATCGAGCAAAGCCGCCTGCGCCCGCACCATGTCGGCGATGGTCAGCACCGGAAAGCGCATGGCGTGCGGATCACCGGTCACCGGGTCGATGCTGGCCGGGCCGGACGATCCCATGCAGCTGCCGATGACGTTGGAACAGACGATGAAGTGGCGTGCCGGGTCGACCGGCTTGCCTTCACCCACCAGCCGCCACCACCAGCCGGGCTTGCCGGTGACGGGGTGGTCGGACGCGACATATTGGTCGCCGGTCAACGCATGGCAGATCAGGATGACGTTGGATTTGTCCGCATTCATCGTGCCATAGGTTTCATAGGCGATATCGACCGGGCCAAGCAGCGCGCCGCTCGACAGGTGCAAGGGACCGGTCAGACGGGCCTGCCGACGCAGGCCGAAACGACTATCTGGACTGATGGGGACGCTGGCCATGATGCAGGCGGGGCTAGGACCGCCGTCTCCCTCTGTCAATCTGGCGCATCGGTGGCACAGTCCCTAGATGGTCGGCATGACCCAGACCCAACGCCCCCCTATCGTCGCCTATGGCCCCCTGAACCCCTATATGGATGCCGAACTGGCCCGCCGCTTCACCGTCCATGTCGTGGCGGCCGATGCCGATCCCGCCACCCTGCCCCCGCCGGTGCGCGAAGCCCGCGCGCTGGTCAGCTTCGGGTCGGTCGGCGCATCGGCCGCGATCATGGACGCGCTGCCCAAGCTGGAAATGATCGGCCTCTTTTCGGTCGGCTATGACAAGGTCGATGTGGAGCACGCCCGCGCGAAGGGCATCCGCCTCACCAACACGCCCGGTGTCCTGAACGACGATGTCGCCGACCTCGCCGTCGGCCTGCTCTATGCCACGGTGCGCAACATGGTCGCCAACGACCGCATGCTGCGCGCGGGCGACTGGGCGCGGGGCACCCGGCCCGCTTTGTCCGGCCGGGTGACGGGCCGGCGCATCGGCATATTGGGCCTTGGCCGCATCGGCCGCGCCATCGCCAAACGACTGGAGCCGGTGGCGGGCGAGATTATCTATCACAACCGGCGCGAAGCGGCCGACACATCCTATCGCTATGTCGCCGACCCGATCGCCTTCGCGCAGCAAAGCGACGTCATCATCGTCGCCACCTCGGGCGGTCCGGAGGCCGCGAAGCTGGTCGACGCCGCCATGCTCGACGCGCTCGGCCCGGACGGGGTGGTCGTCAATATCAGCCGGGGCAGCGTGATCGACGAGGACGCGCTGATCGCCGCGCTGGCGCAAGGCCGCATCGCCGGCGCCGGGCTGGACGTCTTCGCCCACGAACCCCATGTGCCACAGGCGCTGATCGCCATGGATCAGGTCGTGCTGCAACCCCATCAGGGCAGCGCCACCACCCACACGCGCAAGGCGATGGCCGACCTTGTCCTCGCCAATCTGGACGCATGGTTCGCAGGTAAACCGTTGCTGACCCCGGTGGTGTAGGCGGGCGTTTTACATGGGATCCAAGCGCCCACAGAAGGCGTCACCCCGGGCTTGACCCGGGGTCCCGCTTCTTGGATCCTCCTACTATGGAACAGAGGCGAAAGGGTGGATGGGTCTATATTATGGCCGATCGCTATCGCGGCACGCTCTATGTCGGCGTCACCTCGAACCTGACATCACGCATCCACCAGCATCGCTCCGATGAAGGCTCCGATTTTTGTGCGAGATATAAACTCCATCGCCTCGTCTGGGCAGAGCATGGAGACGATATCATGACCTGTATTGACCAGGAAAAGCGACTGAAGCGCTGGCGACGGCAATGGAAATTCGATCTGATCGAAGCCGCCAATCCGGAGTGGTTCGACATATTCGAGCAACTGCACTGAAAAAGCGGGACCCCGGGTCAAGCCCGGGGTGACGAGGCTGGTTCGATCTTTCCTATTAGGATTTATTCTGGCCTACCCTGTCCGATGGACAGCCTCCCCCCTCGCCCTCTTTCCCTGTCGCCTTCCCGTCGCAAGACAAACGCCTAGCCGTCGCTTCCCGTCGTCCAAGTGTCGCGTCCGTGGCGCGCCGCTGTCTCGACCGCATCGCGCAAGGGACGCGCCTGTGGCGCATCGGCGTGGCTTCGCGGGCGCCTCGCGAGCGCTTGCGCCCCTTTTTACCCCTGCAACGGTGTGAACTTCGCCTGTCGCGTCGCTGTCGCACACCGGCCGCCCCTTCCACCCACTTTGCCTTTCGCCAGAAAGCCGCTAAAGCCCGCAACCATGACAAAACCAGCTCCCAAGGATTGGATCCTCGGCATTCATGCCTATGTGCCGGGCAAATCGGCGGCCGACGATGGCCGTCCCCTCATCAAATTGAGCGCCAACGAAAATCCGCTCGGCACCAGCAAGGCCGTGCGTGAAGCCTTCGTCGCCGCGACGGCGGACATGGCGACCTATCCCGATCCTGCCGCGGAAAAGCTGCGCGCGGCGATCGGCGCGGTCCATGGCCTCGATCCCGACCGGATCATCTATGGCACCGGGTCGGACGAGCTGCTGCATATCGCCGCCTCCGCCTATGCCGGGCCGGGCGATGAAATCCTCTACGTCCGCTATGGCTTTGCCGTCTACGACATCGCCGCCCGCCGCGTCGGCGCGACCCCGGTGATCGCCCCGGACAAGGATTATGCGACGGACGTCGACGCACTGCTCGCCGCTGTCACGGACAAGACCAAGGTCGTCTTCCTCGCCAATCCCAACAACCCGACCGGCACGATGACCAGCCGGGAAGAGATTGCCCGGCTCCACGCCGGGCTGCGCCCCGACATCCTCTTCGTCCTGGATCAGGCCTATGCCGAATATCTGGAGGATGGCGAGGATGATGGCGGGCTGGAGCTGGCGAAGACCGCGTCCAATATCCTCGTCACCCGCACCTTCTCGAAAATCTATGGCCTGGCCGCCGAGCGGATCGGCTGGGGCTATGGCTCGCCCGAGGTGATCGACATCCTCCACCGCATTCGCGCGCCGTTCAACGTGACCACGGCGGGTCAGGCAGCGGCGATCGCCGCGATCGGCGACAGCGAATGGGTCGCGTTCAGCCGCACCCACAATGCCCGCTGGCGCGACTGGCTGGCCAGCGAAGTCGCTGCGCTGTCCAATCATGGCCTGCGCGCAGTACCCAGCAAGACCAACTTCCTGCTGATCCTGTTCGACGGCAAGCTGACCGCGGAAGCCGCGATGAAGGGGCTGTGGGACGAAGGCTATGCCACCCGCTGGCTGCCCGGTCAGGGCCTGCCCAACGGCCTGCGCATCACCATCGGCACCAAGGCGCAGAACCGCGCCGTCGCGGCCAAGCTGCGCGCCATGGTGGAGGCCGCCTGAGCCCATGCTGCCATTCGCGCGCGTCACCATCATCGGCCTGGGGCTGATCGGCTCCTCGCTCGCCCGCGCGATCCGGGCGGACATGCCCACCGTGCGCGTGACCGGCTATGATGCCGATCCCGCCGTGCGCGAAACCGCCCGGCGGATCGACCTGACCGACGATGTCACCGACACGGCGGGCGCGTCCGTCACCGACGCCGATCTGGTGATCCTGTGCGTACCGGTGCGGGCGATGGGCGCGGCGGCGGCGGAGATCGCCGACGATCTGCCCGCCGATGCGATCGTCAGCGATGTGGGTTCCTGCAAGGTGGATGTGCTGGCGCAACTCAACACCGCGCTGCCGGGGCGGACCATCATCCCGGCGCATCCCGTGGCCGGCACCGAAAATAGCGGGCCTGAAGCGGGCTTTGCGACCCTGTTCAAGGGCCGCTGGTCGATCGTCACCCCGCCCGCCGACGCCGATCCGACCGCCGTCGAGCGCGTCGCCGAATTATGGCGGCGCGTCGGCGCGGACGTGGAAATGATGGACCCGGCGCATCATGATCTGGTGCTGGCGGTGACGAGCCATCTGCCGCACCTTATCGCCTACACCATCGTCGGCACGGCCAGCGACATGGAAAATGTGACCCAGTCGGAAGTCATCAAATATTCCGCCGGCGGTTTCCGCGACTTCACCCGCATCGCCGCGTCGGACCCGACCATGTGGCGCGACGTGTTCCTGGCGAACAAGGATGCGGTACTGGAAATGCTTCAGCGCTTTTCGGAAGATCTGTCGGCGTTGCAGCGGGCGATCCGCTGGAATGACGGCGACGCCCTGTTCAACCTGTTCACCCGCACCCGCGCGATCCGCCGGTCGATCATCGAACAGGGCCAGGACGACGCCAAGCCGGACTTCGGCCGGTCGCACTGACGCGGCTTAGAGCATTTTGAAGTCAGCTGGCACAGCTGACGGCTCGCAAAATGCGGAACACAAAAGACTTTTAGAGCATGATCCGGATCATGCTCTAAAATCGCTTTCCTACTCTGCCACGTCCCGCTTAGAGCGGGATGACATATGAATAACCGTTCGTGCTGAGTAGGGACTGAGCTTGTCGAAGGCCCGTATCGAAGCATCCGCACAGTCATCCCGCCCTAATTGAGCGCGTTGATCGCCGCATGGACCCGCGCCTCGGCCTCCTTGCGGTCCAGGCCGACCGGCACGATCTCGCCCACCTTGTAGGTGATGGTGCCGGGACGCTTGAGGAATTTGCCGCGCGGCGACACCCGCCCGCTGTCGATGGCGATCGGCACGACGGGCAGGCCGAGCAGGCTGTAAAGGCCGGCGAACCCGGCCTTGAGCGGCGGCGATTCGCCGTGCGGCACGCGGGTGCCTTCGGGGAAGAGGCAGATGGCGCGGCCCTGCGCGATCCGGTCCTTCGCCGCCGCGCGCAAGGTACGCAAGGCACTGGCCCCAGCGGTGCGTTCGATGGGGATGAGGCCGTAGCGTCGGGCGATCCCGCCCCAGAGCGGGATGTCGAACAATTCCCGCTTGGCGCCGATCGCCGGTCGATCGAACAGGCACAATATGTCGATCGTCTCGAACATCGATTCATGTTTCGCGATGTAGAGATAGGGACCGATCGGCAGGTCGCCCTCCACCACGATCCGCTGCCCCAGCAGCCGGCGCACGCACCAGCGATGGAAACGGCTCCAGTTGGTCGCGGTATTCTGCACCATCAGCGGCGTGGCCCAGCCAAAGGCCATGGCCCACAGCACGAAGATCAGGCTGCCTGGGTAGAAGGCCAGCGCGAAGAGAATGGAGCGGATGACGATCACATGCAGGTCCGATCAGATGCCGATGAGCGCGGCGATGCGCCGCAACAGATATTTATTATATTCCCGCGCCAATATGGTGAGGCTCGGGCGGCTGGGCACCGCGTCATAGACGATCGTCACCTTGCCGTCCGGCATCGACTGGCGCAGTTCCAGCGCGGCGCGGCGCATATGCCAGTCGGTGGTGATCAGGCGCACGGTCTTGTAATCGCGCCGCTCCAGCCAGCGCGCCGTCTCCAGCCCGTTGGAACGCGTGTCGATCGCTTCGCGGCCCAGCGTGATGCAGCAGCTGAACAGGCTTTCGGGGGTCTTATATTGCACCGCCAGTTCGACTGGGCGAACGGAGCGGTCCACGCCGGAAATCAGCATCCGCTTGGCCGAACCGTCCTGCAACAGGGCGATACCGCGATCGATACGCCCCGCCCCGCCGGTCAGCACGACGATCGCATCGGTCTGCCGCCCGTCCAACGGCTGGGGCAGGAAGATGCCGAACCAGGCGAAACCCAGCATCCAGGCCAGCAGCGTGATGGCGAAGAAACGGACGATCACAGTGCCCGACCCAAAGCCCGCAGCACCGTCCAACGCGCCGCCAGCGTCGCCAGCACCACGCCGAAGATCGGCAACGCCACAAGGATCAGCCAGCCGCGCATGTCGAGTTCGACCGCGCCGATCAGGTCCGATCCGGTGGCGGCAAGGCGCAGGCCGATCAACAGGATGACGAACGCGGCGAAGGAAAAGCCGAGCGCACTGCCCATCAACGCGTCCAGACCGATGCGGCGCTGGAACAGCCGGGCGATCTGCACATCGGTCGATCCCATCAGGTGCAGCACGTCGATCGTGCCGCGATGGCTGTCATGCGCGCCGCGCGCCGCCAAAACGACGACGGCGCCGGTCGCCAGGATCATCAACAGCACGACACCCGCCGACAGCCAGCCCAGCGCGCTCATCAGTCCGGCCAGCGGCAGCAGGAAGGCGGCATGGGGTTCGATCCGCAATTTGGGCGACAGATTGGCGAGCAGACGGCGCAGACTGCCAATCTTGGCCTCCGCATCGCCGGGCGTCAGCATGACGTCGATCAGTGCGGGCACCGGCAGGTCGCCGCTGGTCGCCGCATCGCCCAGCCAGGGGCGCAACTGGTCGGCCAGCGCGGCCGGATCGACCGGATCGGCCGCGCGCACGCTGTTGGAGGATCGCAGCGCCGTCAGGGTCCGTGCCGCCAGCTGGGCGCGAACCTGCGCGTCGGCCTCCACCACCTGCACGCTGGCGCGCCCGGCAAGGTCGGCGCTCATGGACCGGACGGCGGCACCCAGGCCCAGCCCGGCGGCGGCGGCCAGCACGGTCAGGAACATCATGATCGCGATGATCCACGGCATCGGCCCGGCCAGACGACCGCCGGGCAGCAGGCGATGGCGCGCGGCGGCAGACGCCTTGCGATCTGCATGGCTGGGCATCAGGCGTTGCCCTGCGGCTTCGACTGGGATTGGGGCGGGTAGCGCAGCGTGCCGGTCGGGTCGGCCAGCCGCCCCTTGTCCAGCCGCATCATCTGCGCGCCGGATACCTGCGCGATGAGGGGCAGGTCATGGGTGGCGACGACGATGGTGGTGCCCAGCCTGTTGAGCGCCTCGAACAGGGTCATCAGGCGGCGGGCCATGTCGGCGTCCACGTTACCGGTCGGTTCGTCCGCGACCAATATTTCCGGGCGGCCGATCACGGCACGGGCGATGGCGACGCGCTGCTGCTCCCCGCCCGACAAAGTGGCGGGGCGCGCCTGGCCACGATCGCCCAGCCCCACCCAGTTCAGCATCTCCACCACCGGGGCGTCGATCTCGCCCTCCTCCATGCCCGACACACGCAGCGGCAGCGCGATATTATCATAGGCGGACAGATGCGGAACGAGCCGGAAATCCTGGAACACCACACCGATGCGGCGGCGAAAACCCGGAAGGCGCTTGCGCGGCAACGTCACCACATCCTCACCGAACAGGCGGATGACGCCGCGGCTGGGGCGCTGGGCCAAGTAGAGCAATTTCAACAGCGAGGTCTTGCCTGCGCCCGACGCGCCGGTCAGGAAATAGAAGCCGCCGCTGGACAGCGAAAAGCTGACGTCGGACAGCGTTTCACTGTCCAGACCATAGCGCAGGCCGACATTTTCGAACTGGACGATGGCCGACATGGCTGAATGTTATCGCGCCGTCGCGCTCCCTGCTTCCGACAAGTATCAGCCATGGCACAGCGGGCGCCCCGCCGTAAAGCCCGGCCCGCATTCTGCCACGAGTCGCGGCAGAATGACTCGGATCGTCGTTGACGTCTTGCGCGCGAGTCCCTGCCGTGCCTATGAAGCGAAATGATCCTGGTGTGCCCTAATTGCGCGACGCGTTATGTCGTTCCCGACACGGCCGTCGGTACGAACGGACGCCAGGTCCGCTGCGCCGCCTGCAAGCATAGCTGGTTCCAGGCGCCGCCCGTCCTGCCCGAACGGGAAACGCCCGTCGCTACCGCGCCGGTCGAGGCACCGATCGTCCCGCCCGAACCTGTTGCGCCGCCTCCGCCGCCGCCCGCACCGCCGCCGCCGCCCGTCGTCGCGCCCGAACCGGTCACCGCCGATCCTGTCGTGGAGCAGGACGCCCCCGTTGCCGCCGCACCGTCGGTCGCAGCGCCGGTTGCTGCGCCTGCCGATCATCGCTTCGACGACATCTATGCCGGCGCGCCGGTCGATCCAGTCGAGGAAAGCCGCTTCGTACCCACTCCGCCGACCAAGGCCCGGCGCAATCCGCTGAAACTCTGGACCTATGCGGCGATCGGTTTCTGCCTGATCATCGCAGCGGCGGGTGGCGCCTTCACCTATTTCGGACCGCCCGCCTGGATGGTGTCGATGGGCCTGGTCGCCGAAGAGGGCGATCCCGACCTGCTCTTCTACCTGTCCAAGCCAGCCGAGCGCCGCAAGCTGCCGACCGGCGAGGAATATTTCGCTTTCGGCGCGCGGATCGTGAACAGCGGGACGCAGGCGCTGCCGGTGCCGCCGGTACTGGTGCAGTTGCGCGACCGGCAGAACCGTCTGGTCTTTAGCTGGACCACGAAGGCGGACAAGACGCGGCTGAAGCCCGGCGAGGAAGCGTCGATCAACGAGAGCCGGATCGACATTCCCAAAAATGCCGAAAATCTCTCGCTGACCTTCGTTCAGTAATTGGCGTTCAGTAATCAGGGATAGCTGACCGTTTTCGGGCGGCCATGCGGGATGGGAATAAACTCCTGATCGTCGCCGGGGATCAGCGGGAAACGCATCGCTTCCCAATCCTCGCGCGCCTGCATCAGCCGGTCCTTGGTCGACGACACGAAGTTCCACCAGACATGACGCGGACTGGTAAAGGCCTCCCCGCCGCACAGCACGACCCGGCCGCCATCGACGCTCATCAACGTGGCGGTCGTGCCGGGGCGCAGGACATAAAGGGTTTGCGGCGCCAGCATGAGCCCATCCAGCGCCGCGTCGCCGCCCGACACATAGATGGCCCGTTCGTCGGCGGACGGGTCGATCGCGATCCGCCCGCCCGGCGACAGCTGAATATCGGCATAGATGGTCTGGGCATAGGTGGTGACGGGCGAGGTTTCGCCCCAGAGCGATCCCATGATCACGCGCGCGCGGACATGGCCATCGTCGATCACCGGCATGCCGCCCTCACCCACATGCTCGAAAGCTGGGTCCATTTCCTCAAACCGGTCGGGCAGAGCGAGCCAGGTCTGTATCGCCGACAGCTTCGATATCTTCGCGCGGTCGTCGTCCGGCGAGCGTTCGGAATGGACGATGCCCTTGCCCGCCGTCATCAGATTGACCGCCCCGGCCTCGATCAGCTGCTCCGTGCCAAGAGAGTCGCGGTGAAGGAAGGCGCCTTCATACATATAGGTCACGGTGGCGAGGTTGATGTGCGGATGCGGGCGCACGTCGATCCCCTGCCCCGCGCCGATCTTGGCAGGGCCGGCCTGATCGAAGAAGATGAAGGGGCCCACCATCGTGCGCTCTCTGACCGGCAGGGACCGATATACCCGAAAATCGCCCAGATCATGGCTGGTGGGCGTGATGGTCTGAAGAATGAGATCGTCTGCGGTCATGGGGCATCCAATTCGGGATAATGGCGGAAAATATCCTCTTCACTGAAGGGAAGCCGCCGGTCGCTGACCAGATAATCCTGCAATTCTGGCAGGTTCGCAACCCCGTCATGCAATGCCATGACCGCCGGAAAGCCCGCCGCCAGCGTCGCCATGCGCAAGGGGAAAGCGTAGCGCAGGCCGGCGACCAGATGGAAGAGCGAGAGGTCGGCATGGCTCCAGCGCGTGCCCGCCAGCCATTGCCGCTGGTCGGTGGTCAGGGCGCGCTCGAAATAGCCGAGATATTTGGGGATGCGCTGTTCGCGAAAACCCTGGGCCCGACGCAGGGATTCAGGTTTCTGATCCTCATAATGAAGATCGACGCCGACCGGATGATGCACGTCATGCGCCTCGGCCACCAGATCCATGATGGTCAGTTGCAGCTGTGCCAGCCAATAGCGGCTCTTCATGCCAGAGGGGCCGCATTCATGCCGTTCGGACAGATAGAAGAGGATGTTGGCGGTCTGCGAGACGGTGGTTCCGTCGATCGCCAGATAGGGCGGCGCGAAGGCTGGCGCGGCCGCATGACCCGCCATATCGGCCATCAGGGCATCGCCCCCCTCCTCCCGCGCGCAATCGCGATAGGCGATGCCGCAGGCTTCCAGCGTCAGGCGGACGAATTCGCCACGACCCGGAATGGTGGGCCAATACCAGAAATCATAGGCCATGGACGGGCGCTCCTTGCTTGACGAAGCAGGATGAACGCCCGGCCCATGCCTAAAGTCTCATGCCTCGTCCGGTGCGCGGGCCTTGATGGCGAGGGCGTGGACCTTTTCCGCGAGCAGGTCGGAAAGGGCGGCGTTGACGAGGCGCTGGCGCGCGACGCGGGTCTGGCCGGTGAAGCGATCGGACACGATGTCGACGGTGAAATGGCTTTCACCCGATCCGTCATGGCCGGCATGGCCGCGATGCTTTTCGCTGTCGTCGATCACGGCGAGATGGACAGGCGACAGGGCGGCGCGCAGCCGCGCCTCGATTTCTGTGGCAACGGGGCCTTTGAGGTCTGTGGTCATATTTCCTATATAGGCCGCTTTGCCAGCCAGATCATCAGGACAATCTTGAGCAGCGACCCTTTCTCGACACGCCGTTTCAACCGTTTCCATGGCCGGGTGGAAGGCGACCGCCCCTGCGCCGCGCCCGGATGCCCGGAGCCGGGCGAGTTCCGCGCGCCACCTGCGGAGGGCAGCGCCCGGCCGGGCGACGAAGGCCCGCGCTGGCGCTGGTTCTGCCTGGACCATGTGAAGGCCTTCAACCAGGGCTATAATTTCTTCACCGGCATGTCGCCCGAAGAGATTGCCGACGCCCAGCGTCCCTATGCCGGGTGGGAGCGGGAGACGCGTGCCTTTTCGTCCAACGCGCACAGCCCGCCGCCCAAATGGTCGGATTTTTCCGATCCGCTCGATGCGATCGGCGCCAAGTTCAAGGAGCGGGTGGCCAAGGCGCGCGAAGCCAACCAGATGCGCCAGGATGGCCGGTTCCTGTCGGCCGAGGATCGCAAGGCGATGTCGGTCATGGGCCTGTCCATCGACGCCGATCGCAAGGCGTTGCGCACGCGCTACACCGAATTGCTGCGCCGCTATCATCCCGACCATAATGGCGGGGACCGCAGCCATGAAGGCGCGTTACAGAGCGTGATCGAGGCCTATGGGCATTTGAAGAAGGCTTCGGTTTTCGCTTAACTTCGCACTTTTCCCGCATATTTCGACATTATCGTGCGGGAATAGGAAATTTTGCTGCGTGGATGAAAGCGGAGCGGACAGGGATAAGGAGCCGGTTGCCTTTCTATCATAAGGGCGGGATGTAGGACAGCGCAGCCCCCCTTGCCCCCGTCCGACAGGACTGTCATAGCGCCCGGCCTTTCGCAGGGTAGGCATCCGGTCATATCGGATATCTACATCTGTTTTTGTTTTACGCATTTCCAAGTCAGCAGGTGAGTCCAGCGCTTTGAAAATGCTCAATGCTCCGGAGATTTTTCATGCAGCAGGTGCCGCGTGCGCTGGGCCTAGATTTCGGCACGACCAACAGCGTGGCTGCGCTGGCGGCGGGCGGGGAGTCGCAGCTGGTGGAATTTGCCGGCGAACAGGCGACCGGCGCGGTGTTCCGGTCCGCTCTCTGCTTCTGGCATGACGAGGCGGTGAAGGGCGGCATGGCGCATGAGGCCGGGCCGTGGGCGATCGCGGAATATATGGAATATCCCGAGGACAGTCGCTTCCTGCAATCGTTCAAGTCGGTGGCGGCCAGCGCGATCTTCGAAAGCGCCAATGTGTTCGAGAAGCGATTCCGCTTCGAGGAATTGGGGCAGATGTTCCTGGGGCGGATGATCGGCCATGCCGGCGGTATGCTGGACAAGCGCCCGGAACGCATCGTCGTCGGGCGGCCGGTCGAATATGCAGGTTCGCGGCCGGACGAGGCGCTGGCCCGCAAACGCTATGACGCGATGTTCGAGGGATTCGGAACCGAAGTCCATTATGTCTATGAGCCGCTGGGCGCGGCGTTCAGCTATGCCAGTCGGATCGACCATGCCGCCACCATCCTGGTCGCGGATTTCGGCGGCGGTACGAGCGACTTTTCACTGGTGCGGATCGAAGCGCCGGGTGCGGCGCGGCGGGCGACGCCGCTGGGGTCGGCGGGCATCGGCCTGGCCGGCGACAGGTTCGACTATCGCATTCTCGACAATCTGGTGCTGCCGATGCTGGGCAAGGGCGGCGGCTATCAGAGTTTCGGCAAGGAATTGGAGATACCGCGCAGCTATTTCGCCGACTTTGCCGACTGGTCGCGGCTGGCGTTGATGCGCAATCGTCGCACGATGGAGGAATTGGCCCGATTGCAGAAGACGGCGAAGGAGCCGGCGGCGATCGGCCGGATGATCACGGTGATCGAAAAGGAACTGGGCTATCCGCTCTATGATGCGGTCGGCGCGCTGAAACGGGCGCTGTCGGAACAGGACAATGCGACTTTCCGCTTTTCGGGCGGTGGGCTGGAGATCGAGCAAGCGGTGTCGCGCGCCGATTTCGAAGGCTGGATCGCGCCTGATATCGCGCAGATCGAGGCGACGGTGGACAAGGCGCTGGCCAAGGCGAATGTGGCGCCTGATACTATCGACCGGGTGTTCCTGACCGGTGGATCGTCGCTGATTCCCGCGATCCGCGACATTTTCCGGGCACGTTTCGGGCAAGACAGGCTGGCGACCGGGGGCGAGCTGACCTCCATCGCCCATGGATTGGCGTTGATCGGCGAGGAAGCCAATTTGGCGGAATGGGCAGCTTGATCGCCGCGTTGCGAAGCGCCACTCTATCGACACGCGCTTTGAATTTGGGTTAGGGCGCGAGTGACTCGCAGAAAGATGACGGACCCGATGACCGATATTTCCAACGTCCAGCCTGACACCCGCGCCGAAACGCTGCTGGAAGCGCCCGACCGCGAAGTGGATGCGCGGGAGATTTTCGGCATCGATGTCGATATGAAGATCCCGGCCTTTTCGGAGGCCGACGAGCGCGTCCCCGACCTCGACCCCGCCTATGTGTTCGACCCGGACACCACTTTGGCGATCCTGGCGGGCTTTGCCTATAATCGCCGCGTCATGGTGCAGGGCTATCACGGCACCGGCAAGTCCAGCCATATCGAACAGATCGCCGCGCGCCTGAAATGGCCGTGCATCCGCATCAACCTGGACGCGCATATCAGCCGTATCGACCTGGTCGGGCGCGACGCGATCGTGTTGCAGGACGGGCAGCAGGTGACGCAGTTCAAGGAAGGCCTGCTTCCCTGGGCGTTGCAGCGCCCGGTCGCCCTGGTGTTCGACGAATATGATGCCGGCCGCCCGGACGTGATGTTCGTGATCCAGCGCGTGCTGGAGACGGACGGCAAGATGACGCTGCTCGACCAGAATCGCGTGATCCGGCCCAACCCGCATTTCCGCCTGTTCGCGACCGCCAATACGGTGGGTCTGGGCGACACGACGGGCCTGTATCATGGCACGCAGCAGATCAACCAAGGCCAGATGGACCGGTGGAATCTGGTCGTGGCATTGAATTACCTGCCCGCCGCGACCGAGGCGCAGGTGGTTCTGGCGAAGTCGGGCGAATATGATCATGAAGGCGGCCGCAAGGAAGTCGAGAATATGATCAAGGTCGCCGAACTGACGCGACAGGGCTTCATCAACGGCGATATTTCGACCGTCATGTCGCCCCGCACCGTGATCAGCTGGGCGCAAAATGCGCTGATCTTCAAGAATGTCGGCTTCGCCTTCCGCCTGTCCTTCCTCAACAAATGCGATGAGGCGGAACGCGCATTGGTCGCCGAATATTATCAGCGCGTGTTCGGCAAGGATCTGCCGGAAAGCGTGGCGAGCCGGGCGAACTGACCGTTCGCCCTGCCCCACGGCAGGGAGACAAGAGATGATCGTCGTCGAACGGATCGACCCCAATGGCAGCACCGCGCACCGGATCAGCATCCGTGGCCATGAGATCGTGGCCGACATGTCGGCGCCGGACGGGCATGATGCCGGACCGGACCCGCACGACCTCTATGATACGGCGCTGGGCGCGTGCAAGGCGATGACCATGCTCTGGTATGCGCAGCGCAACGATATTCCGGTGGAGGCCATCCATGTCGGCGTGGTTCGCGATGCGAGCCAGGAGCGCAAGGGCGTCTACAAGCTGACCACGCGCATCGCGCTGACCGGAGACATGAGCGACGAGCAGCATGACAAGCTGATCGCGGTCGCGGCGAAATGCCCGGTCCACAAGCTGATGAGCGAGGTCGAGACGCAGATCGAGACGATCGCCGTGCCGCGCGTCGGGGAGCCGGAGCGGCCATGAGCGAGACGGTGATCGAGCGCAGCGGGCTGCCGTTGGCGAGCGCATTCAACTTACGGGATTTCGGCGGCTATCCGACGGCGGACGGGCGCATGATCCGGCGCGGCATGCTGTACCGGTCGGGCACGATGGCGTTGCTGACGCCCGAGGACAGCGCGCAGCTGCGGTCGCTGGGCATCCGGGCGATCTGCGATTTCCGGCGTCCGGGCGAGCGCAAGTCGGAACCGACCAGCTGGCATGATGCGTCCGTCGATTATTATTGCCGCGACTATAGCGGCGCGACCGGCGTGCTGGTGGACATGGTGCGTCAGGAGCGGACGACGGCTGCGGATATGAAGGCGGCGATGCTGGCCGTCTATCATGAGATCGCGACCGACCATGCGGAGGCCTATGCCGCGATGTTCCGGCAGATGCTGGAGGGCCATTTGCCGATCCTGATCAACTGTTCGGCGGGCAAGGACCGAACCGGCGCGGGCGCAGCGATGGTGCTGGCGGCGCTGGGCGTGTCGCGCGATGTCATCGTCGAGGATTATCTGCTGACCAACAGCCATGCCGACTGGACATGGCGGCTGGCGCAGGGCGAAAGTCATTTGAGCCGGTTGAAGCAGGCGCGGGCGGATGTGCTGGAGCCGCTGCTGGTTGCCGACGTCGCCTATCTGCAGGCTTTGTTCAACCATTTCGATACGCTGCATGGCGGTGTCGACGGCTATTTGCGTGATGTGCTTGGCGTGGGTGCCTCCGAGCAGGCGGCGCTGCGTGAGGCATTGCTGATTCCATGAGCGAACGGTCACCCATCGACGCCTTCAAGGATGTGCTGTCCGGCGTGGCGCGCGCGATCACCCGCGATGCGGAGGTCGAGGTCGGCTTTACCGCCGATACCCCCCATGCCGTGGGCAAGGCGATCAAGGTGCCGACGCCCGGCCGTGCCCTGCCCGCCGATCAGGTGGCGCTGGCGCGTGGCTTTGCCGATGCGTCCGCGCTGAAGCTGCGCCATCACAACCCCAGGATCCACGCCCATTCGGCGCCGGGCGAGGCCGTGGCGCGCGCGGTGTTCGACGCGGTCGAGCAAGCGCGGGTCGAGGCGATCGGCGCCCGGTCGATGGAAGGCGTGCGCGCCAACCTGAACCACGCGCTGGACCTGCGACTGAAGTCCGATGCGATCCGCCGGGCGCGTTCGGCCGACGAGGTGCCGCTGTCCACGGCGCTGGCGCTCAAGGTGCGCGAGCGGCTGACCGGGCAAGCCATTCCCAAGGATGTGGAAGCGGGCGTCGCCATGGTCGACCAGTGGATCGAGGACAAGGCGGGGCGTGACCTGGACGCGCTGACCATGGCGATCGACGACCAGTGCGCGTTCCAGAAGTTGACGACCGCGATGCTGGAGCATCTGCAACTGATCGACGCCGATGTGCCGCCCGATACCGAAGAGCCCGAATCGCAGGATGAGGGCGAGGATCAGGAGGATCAGCAGGAAGAGGGCGAGAGCGGCCAGGAGGAATCCGGCGATAGCGACATGAACGCCGAGGCGCGCGCCGAGGATCAGGGCGGCGACACCGAAGAGGGCGAAACCGACTATAGCGAGGATTTCGACGCCGACAGCGACGAAGGCGCGGACGATATGGGCGAGGAAGGCATGATGCCGGTCCGCCCGAATCGACCGATGTCCGATCTGCCGCCCGGCTTCGATTACAAGCCCTATACGGTGAAGTTCGACGAAGTCGTCAGCCCGGAAGAATTGTGCGACGAGGATGAGCTGGCGCGGCTGCGCGGCTTCCTCGACCAGCAGCTGGTCAGCTTGCAGGGGGCGGTCACGAAGCTCGCCAACCGGTTGCAGCGGCGATTGATGGCGCAGCAGTCGCGGTCGTGGGACTTCGATCAGGAAGAGGGCATGCTGGACGCGGCGCGGCTGGCGCGGATCGTGATCGATCCCACCCATTCGCTGTCCTACAAGATCGAGCGGGATACCGAGTTTCGCGATACGGTCGTCACGCTGCTGATCGACAATTCAGGCTCCATGCGCGGTCGGCCGATCAGCATCGCAGCGATCAGCGCCGACATCATGGCGCGCACGCTGGAGCGGTGCGGGGTCAAGACCGAGATTTTGGGCTTTACCACGCGCGCCTGGAAGGGCGGGCAGAGCCGCGAGGAATGGCTGGCCGCCGGGCGTCCGCCGATGCCGGGGCGGCTGAACGACCTGCGCCATATCGTCTACAAGAAGGCGGACGATCCGTGGCGGCGCGCGCGCAAGAATCTGGGCCTGATGATGCGCGAAGGGCTGTTGAAGGAAAATATCGACGGCGAGGCGCTGTTGTGGGCGCATAGCCGGCTGATCGCGCGGCCCGAAGAGCGGCGCATCTTAATGGTAATCTCCGACGGTGCGCCGGTGGACGATTCGACCTTGTCGGTGAATAGTGGCACCTATCTGGAGCGGCATTTGCGGCAGGTGATCGACTGGATCGAGAACAAGTCGCCGGTGCAGCTGGTGGCGATCGGCATCGGGCATGACGTGACGCGCTATTATCGCCGCGCGGTGACGATCATGGACGCCGAGCAGCTGGGCGGCACGATGGTCGAGCAGCTGGCGGGCTTGTTCGACGAGGATTGATCCCGACATAGGGACGGGTTGGGCCATGCTGCGGACGCCGTTCGCGGCAGAACGGACGATTTGCAGGAGAGTGATGACGTGAGTGTCGCCTTTCGTCGCGAGAGCGATGATGAGCATATGGAGCCCAAGTTCGAGCTGCCGATCCCGCCCGGCCCCAATTGGGTGACGGTGCGCGGGCTGCGGCTGACGCGGGAGAAGGTTGAGGCGCTGGAGGCCGTCGATACCGCCGACATGGAGGAAGAGGCCGGCAAGAAGCATAAGCGGGTGCTGCGCTATTGGCGCACCCGGCTGGCGACGGCGGAATTGCGACCGGTGGCGGAGCCGCAAGCGGTCGCCTTTGGCACGCGCGTTACTTATCGACTGAACCGGCAGGAGAAGACGGTCGCGCTGGTCGGCGACGACGAGGCCGATCCGCATGCGGGGCGGATCAGCTTTTCTTCCCCCCTCGCCCGCGCGATGATGGATGCAGAGGTCGGCGAGAAGGTCGATTTTGCCGGGAAGGTCGAGGCGATCGAAATCGTGGCGATTGCGGTGGTAAACGAGGACTGAGCGTCCCCTAACCGACATGAAAAAGCCCGCCGGTTTGCGCCGGCGGGCTTTTTATTTGGTCAAAAGGCGAATCAGGCGCCGCGGGCTGCTTCAAACAGGAACCAGGCGCGCTGTTCGGCCTGATCGGTCCAATCGTCGACAATGCCTTCGGTTGCGTTATCGCCCGCTTCGGTCGCGGCGGCCTTCACCGCGCGGAAGGTTTCGACCAGCGCGAGATTGTCGTCGCGCAATTCCTTCAGCATGTCGGCGGGCGCGACGAATTCGGCGTCATTATCCTTGACGGTCTGATGACGGGCGATGTCGCCGATGGAGCGCAGGGTGACATTGCCGGTCTTGCGCACACGCTCCGCGATCAGGTCGGTCACGCCCAGGATTTCGGTCGCCTGTTCATCGAACATCAGATGATAGTCGCGGAAATGGGGACCGGAGACGTGCCAGTGGAAATTCTTGGTCTTGAGATACAGCGCATAGGCATCCGCTAGCGCGCCGTTCAGCGCATCGGCCACGGACTTGATGGCATTGCTCTTCAGGTCGGTCGGGGTCTTCAGATCGGGGGCGGTCATGCAATGTCCTCCTGTTCGCGGAAATGATTTCGGACATATAATGATCGCGGGGCAAGTTGGTGCCATTTTTTGCGGTGCAAAATCCCGATCAGCCTGATCCAACCGGTCGATCAGGGACTGGCGATCAGAGCAGGCCGACTGCCGAAAGACCCATCAGCGCGCCGGTGATCAGCATCACCACGCCGCCACCCCAGCGAATAGCCCGCAGCGGCAGGGCAGCCAGCAGGTGGTCGCGGCCCAGCACGACGGGCACCAATGCCGCGATGACGCCAATCGCGCCGCCGATGCCGGCCAGCCAAGGATCGGCAGTGCGGGTCGCTATGCCAAGTATCAGAAATTGCGGACCTTCGCCAAAGCTCAGGATGAAGAGGCCGATGGCGGTGGTGAAGACCGCGCCAAGCCGCCAACCGCTCAGCACATCGGGCTGGCGAGCCGGCCAGAACAGGCCGGCGCCCAGAAAGAGAATGGAAAGCGCCATGAACAGCAGGCGGGCGTCCGGCCCCAGCATCGGGCCGATCCAGGCACCGGCGAGCGCGGAAAAGGCGGCATTGGCGACGGCCGCCAGGACGATGCCGACAATGATCGCGCCGTTACGATTATAGCGCGTGGCGAGCGCGAGGACGAGCAACTGGCTCTTACCGCCCATTTCGCCAAGCAGGCATCCCAGCAGGGCAATGAGCAATGCGTCCATCAGATCGTGCGAATCAGGCGTGCAGCGGCAATGTGGCGACCGTAGCGGTGTGCGGGATCATCGGCACGATCATAGCCTGCGGCATGTCGTGGCTGATCGCTTCACGCATCAGGTCCAGATAGGACAGAACGATCGGGCCAAGGCCATGCAGAGACAGCGCCGATTCGAGCGTGCCGGCCAACCCCTCGATCGTGTCGAGGCGAAAGGCGCGGGCGATATGGCGGATCTGCGCCAGTTCATCCTGCATACGCGGCGCGGAAACATGGCCGCGCTGGCTCGCAAGACCATCGATCCGACGCATCAGGTCGCTCAAAATGGCCAGTTTCGGATCATGTCGCATGGGAAAGTCCCCCGTCTATCGCCCCATGAAAGATCATGCGCCTGATTGGTTAAAGCCATGTAAAGCGTGGATCGGGCGCCGCCATTTACCGCCTCAGCCTTGACATGGAGCCGAATCTGCCCCAAGGGCCACCGCTGAAACGGGGCGGTCCGCTGTGGGCCGCTTTTCTTTTTACGCATTTCAAGACCAGGGAATAGGGCCATGGCCAAGCCGGCAACCGTCAAGATCCGTCTCGTCAGCACGGCTGACACTGGTTTCTTCTACGTCACCAAGAAGAATCCGCGCACCAAGACCGAGAAGTTCACTTTCAACAAGTATGACCCGGTCGTGCGCAAGCATGTCGAATTCAAGGAAGCCAAGATCAAGTAAGCCGCTTGCGGGCGTCGTGCCCGCGCGCTTGATCCGTCGCTTCTGACGAACAGGAAAAGGCCCGTCCCTTTGGGGAGCGGGCCTTTTCCTGTTGCTGTGAGCGTGGTTCAGGAGCGCACAAAAAAGGGAGAGCCTGTAACAGGCCCTCCCCTATGCCCCTCCCGCAGGCGGGAGGGGATTTGATGGTGCTTAGTTGCCGACCGGTTGGCCGTCCGTGCGACGCACCACGATGGTCGAGGAGCGCGGCTGCTGGCCCGACACCGGCCAGTTGCCGGTCGGATGCTGGATGTTGATGAAGAAGCTCTTGAGGTCCGGCGTATAGGCGATGCCGGTGATCTCGCAGCCGGCCGGGCCGACCAGGAAGCGCTTCGACTGTTTGGTGGCCTGATCGATATAGTACATCGAATTGTTGCCGAACGCCTGGGTCATGTTGGATGCGGCGCCGTTCAGCGTACCGGCGTTGCCGGTCAGATTATGGTCGGTCTGCACCCAGAGGCGGCCCTGCGGGTCGATGCGGATGCCATCGGGGCTGGAGAAATAATCCCCGCTGATATTGCCCTTGAGATTGGCTTCGGTCAGCGACGGGTTGCCCACCTGAAGGAAGATTTCCCAGGTGAAGCGGGTCGCCAGCGGCGAATCGCCCGTTTCGCGGAATTTGAGGATATGGCCGTGGAGATTGGTGACGCGCGGGTTGGCGGCATCGGTCACGCGGCGGCTGCCATTGTTGGTCAGCGTCACGAAGATCGACTGCTTGTTGGGCGCGACCGTGATCCATTCCGGACGGTCCATGACCGTACCGCCCGCGACGCGCGCGGCCGACTGGGCATTGATCAGCACGTCGGACTGGGTGTTGAAATTGACCGCCGTCGGGGTGGGCGGCGTCGTCGACTGGCTGACATTGCCCGGATCGGCGGCACCGGCGACGAGGCCGTTCTGACCCTGAACCATCGCACGCCATTCGCCCGTGCCGTCGGCATTGAAGCGCGCGACATAGAGCGTGCCATAATCGAGCAGGTCGGTGTTGGCGGCGCGGTTGTTGAGGTTGAAGGCGCGGTCGGGGATGAATTTATAGATGCAGCCCGGCGTGGAATCGTCACCCATGTAGAAGGCGACGCGGTTGTTGGCGTCGGTCATATAGGCGACGTTTTCGTGGCTGAAACGGCCCATGGCGGTGCGCTTGGTCGCGGGTGCCAGTTCCTGATAGGGGTCGATTTCGACGACCCAGCCATAGCTGTTGTTGGGCTGCGTCGGATCGAGATAATTGTTCGTCGTCTCTTCGCAGGTCAGATAGGTACCCCAGGGGGTCCGTCCGCTGGAACAATTGTTCAGCATGCCGCGAATGGTCGTCGGCAGCGCGCCTGCCGCGGGGCCGCCCACACGATAATTGGTGTTGCCGCTATACCGCTTGTTGAAGCGCGATCCGGCCTTCACCGCAAATTTGCCATCCGTGCCCTTGGCCACTTCGACCACGGCGATGCCGACGGCCGACAGGGCGATCTGCTTCTGTTCGGCGGTCGCGGTGGCCGCGTTGTAGGTGCCGTTGGAGAAGAGGATATTATAGTCGGGCAGTTCGAAGTTGATGGCGAGCAGGCCGCCGCTATTGGCATCCGTGCCCGACAGTTCGAAATATTCCATACCGTCATGGTTGCCGCCGGCCCAGGCCGCCGTCTGGCTGACGCTGGTGGGGAAGGTGCCGTTGACGAAGGCGGTGCCCGGTTCGACCAGATCGCCGGCCTTCAGCACGACATCGACGGTGTAGCCCGCCGGCACGGTGACCGTGTCGTTGCTGTTGATCGCGACGGAGGCGAAGTTGACGCCGTAGCTGGGCGTGGGGGCTGGGGTCGGCGTGGGCGTCGGGGTCGGCGTTGGGCTGCTGCTATCGTCATCATCGTCGCAGGCGGCCAGCGTACCCAGCATCGGCAGGATCGACAGGCCCAGAAGGCCGTTCTTCAGCACGCTGCGGCGGCCCGGATTAGCGGCGACGATCGCTTCCAGGCTGTTTTCGCCAAAACTGATTTCGGGCTGCGCGTCGCGATAGGGCGCGCGCGCCTCGTCGGTCAGATGAGACATTGTGGTTCTACCCCTGTGATCAGGCTGTCGGCAGGGCGCCGCGCCTTGGCGGAGGCAGTTGACAGAGGGACATGACGCCATCCCTTCCGAATGAAGGCGACATGATGAAACGGGCGTGACAGGACGGTGACAATGCGCCCGTCGCCATTACAGAAGCGCGTTCACCTGCTCCACGAAGCGCAGCACGGAAATGGGTTTGGACACATAGGCCTGCGCGCCGGCGGCCCGGATGCGTTCCTCATCCCCATGCCCCGCATAGGCGGTGACGGCCATGATCGGCACGGCGGACAGCAGATCATCCGCCTTCAGCGAGACGATAAGATCAAGGCCGCTGACATGGGGCAGATGGATGTCGGTGATGACAAGATCAGGCAGGAAGCCCTGCGCTTGCGCCAGCACGTCGCGCCCGTCGCGCAGCGGCAACACTTCATGCCCGTGCGCGCGCAGCAGGTCGCAAAAAAGTTTGAGATTGAGTTCGTTGTCCTCGACAACGAGCACGCGCTTTGCCACCAGTCACCCGCGGTCCGAAAATGATTTTGGAGCGCCTAACCAGCCGCTCCGCCCCGAAAGCCGATCATGCGACCCGACACAGAGAATGGCAAGCAGGATAGCAATCCCGACCCTGCGACCTTGGCGCTGATGGCGCTGGGATGGACGCTGAGCGACGGGGGGCGTGCGGACCGGCTGCTGTCGCTGACGGGGCTGGACGTCGATGCGTTGCGCGCCGGGATTGGCGACCCCGCCATATTGAGCGCGGTGCTGGCATTCCTGGCGGATCATGAGCCGGACCTGATCGCCTGCGCCGAAGCGATCGACACCACCCCCGCCGCCCTGATCGCGGCGCAGGAGAGATTGAACCGATGACCCGCCCCCTGATCATCACCGATTGCGACGAGGTGCTGCTGCATATGGTGGTGCCGTTCCGCCAGTGGCTGGACGAGACGCATGATGTGCATTTCGACATGCAGGAACGCGGCTTTGCCGAGGCGCTGCGCCACAAGGATAGCGGCGTGGTGGTGGAGCGCGAGCTGGTGTGGGCGTTGCTGCTGGGCTTTTTCGAGACGGAAATGCACCGGCAGACGCCGATCGCGGGCGCGATCGAGGCGTTGCATCGACTGTCCGCCATTGCCGACATCGTCGTACTGACCAATATCACCGAGCGGCACCAGCAGCCGCGCGCCGATCAGCTGGCGACCCATGGCCTGCATCTGCCGGTCCATTGGAACCAGGGCGGCAAAGGCCGGGCGCTGGCGAAAATCGTCGCGGATCGGCAGCCCAGCGTCGCCCTGTTCGTCGACGATCTGGCCGAACATCATCATTCGGTGGCGATCCATGCGCCGGGCGTATGGCGGCTGCATCTGGTGGGAGAGCCGGAAATGGCAGAATATGTCGAGGATGCGGCTTATGCGCATGCCCGGATCGACAATTGGGCGGCCGCCGAAAACTGGATCACCGACAAGCTGGCGCAAGGGCCGGCCCCGATCGACATGCATAACAATCAAGGAGTCCTTTCATGAGCATCGAAGCCCGCCTGACCGAACTGGGCATCACCCTGCCGCAAGCCGCCGCGCCCGTCGCCGCCTATGTCGCGGCGGTCGAGGCCAATGGTCTTCTGCATATCAGCGGCCAGATTGCGCTGGCGCCCGACGGCCTGATGACCGGCCGCCTGGGTGAAGACCGCGACCTGGATTATGGCGTCGCCGCCGCGCGAGTATGTGGCCTCAACCTGATCGCCCAGATCAAGGCGGCGCTGGGGTCGCTGGACCGGGTCGAGCGGATCGTGAAGCTGGGCGCCTTCATCAGCAGCGCGCCGTCCTTCACCGACCAGCCCAAGGTCGCCAATGGCGCGTCGGAACTGATGGTCGAAGTGTTCGGCGAAGCGGGCAAGCATGCGCGCAGCGCGGTCGGTGTGCCGGTGCTGCCGCTGGGCGCTGTGGTGGAAATCGACGCGGTGGTGCTTGTCAAAGCGGACGCCTGATTGGCTGACCGCCCGGCCCTTCGCCCATCGCGGACTGCATGGCCAGACGGACGGGCAAAGGCTGAGTGAAAATGGGACGGCGGCGTTCGACGCCGCCATCGCCGAAGGATATGGTATCGAATGCGATGTCCGGGCGAGCCGGGATGGCGTCGCCTTCGTCTTTCATGACACCGCGTTGACGCGGATGACCGGGCGCGACGCGGCGGTCGCGGCGCTGGACGCCGCCATATTGGACCAGATCACCCTCCCCGATGGCGGTACGATCCCGCGCCTGTCGGCACTGCTGGCACGATGCGGGGGACGCACCCCATTGCTGGTCGAGATCAAGGCGGACGGGCGGCAGGTCGAGGCCGTTTGCGCGGCGGTAGCGCGCGATCTGGCGGCCTGGCCCGATGCGCCGGTAGCGGTCATGTCCTTCAATCCATGGGCGGTCCGCTGGTTTTTGCGACAGCGAGTTGGACAGGTGCATGGGCTTGTCCTGACGCAGCAGGGCAAGGGGCGTTTGCGCGGGGCGATCGAACGCGCTCTTGCACTTTGGCTGTCGAAGCCCGACTTTCTGGCCTGTGATATTCGCGACCTGCCATCCCGCCTGTCCCGCCATGCCCAAACCAAGGGGACGCCCGTGCTGACATGGACCGTGCGCAGCGCGGCGGAGCAGGCGTCCGGCGCCGCCCATGCCGACCAGATCATCTTCGAGCGGCCCCGTGATTGACGTGGTGGCGCGCATCGCGTCGGGAGTGGCGGATTTCGACCGGACGCAGTGGGACGCCTGCGCCGGACAGAATAACCCATTCATAAGTTGGGATTTTTTGGTCGCACTGGAGCGATCCGGCAGCGTCGGCGAAGGCAGTGGATGGCAACCCTTGCCGATCGTGATCGACGGGCCTGACGGGCAGATCGCCGCCGCCGCGCCGGCTTACGGCAAAAGCCATAGCCAGGGCGAATATGTGTTCGACCATGGTTGGGCCGAGGCGTGGGAACGGGCCGGCGGGCAATATTATCCCAAGATCCAGATCGCCGCGCCTTTCTCCCCCGTGCCCGGTCCCCGGCTGTTGCTGCGCGACAAGGCTATGGCGCCCGCATTGATCGCCGGAATCGAGATGCTGGTGGAGCGCAACGAATTGTCGTCCGCCCATGCGACCTTCATCGCGCCGGAGGAGGTGCCGCTGTTCGAGGCGGCGGGCTGGCTGATCCGGGAGGACAGCCAATATCATTGGACCAACCGGGGCTATGGCAGCTTCGCCGATTTCCTGACCGACCTGTCGAGCGAGAAGCGCAAGAATATTCGCAAGGAACGCGCCCGCGCGGTCGAAGGGCTGGAGATCGTCCATCTCACCGGCGGCGACCTGACCGAGGCGCATTGGGATATTTTCTGGGATTTCTATCAGGATACCGGCGCGCGCAAATGGGGGCAGCCCTATCTGACCCGCGCTTTCTTCTCCATTTTGGGGGAGACGATGGCGGACAAGATTTTGCTGATCCTGGCGCTGCGGGATGGGCAACCGATCGCGGGCGCGCTCAACCTGATCGGCGGTGACACGCTCTATGGCCGCTATTGGGGCTGTTCGCAGGATGTGCCCAACCTGCATTTCGAACTTTGCTATTATCAGGCGATCGACGCGGCGATCGCGCGCGGCCTTAGCAAGGTGGAGGCAGGCGCGCAGGGCGGTCACAAGCTGGCGCGCGGCTATGCACCCGAGCCGACCTTTTCCGCGCATTTTCTGCCCAATGCGGGTTTTCGCCGGGCGGTCGCCGATTTTCTGGTGGCCGAACGGGAAGGCGTACAGCGCGACCGGCTGTGGCTGGCCGAACGGACGCCGTTCAGGAAAGGCGGCTGATCAGGCGGCGCGCAACTGGCCGGCGGCGATGAGGGCGCGGGCCTGGCGCTGGGCTTCGGCGATCTGGCGCGCGGTCATTTCCTCGGCGATTTCGGCGCGCATCGACTGGCCCTGCTCGCTGCCACGCAGCGCGGCGAGGTTGAACCATTTATGCGCTTCGATCAGGTCGATCGGCAGGTCGCCAGTGCCGCAGCTATAGGCCACGCCCAGATCGAAACACTCGTCCGCCGAACCATAGGTCGCCCGCGACTGGCGGGCCTGCATAAGAAATTCTGCGCTCTTGATACTGTTAGCCATGATGTTTCCCCCGTCTTTCAAACTAGCTCAATGGATTGCGACCCCTTTTCCACGAGGAGCAGGTTTGATCGGGAAGCGATAAAAAATGGTTAACGGAATTTTTGCCATAATGGTCTGATCGTTAGACTTTCCGCGAATATCGACCGACATCGATGTGAACCTATGGCTTTTCGTTCCTCGGCGCAGGCCGGGGGAACGCTTCGCATAAGGCCGAACCCTCACTATCCCGCGCACTTCTGATGGCAGGTGGCGCATTGGGACTGGAATCAACGGCCGGTTGCCCGCATAGCCCCCGCATGAGTCCCACCCCCCCTGTTTCGCCAGCGTCAGCCGCCAAGGACATTCATTTCCGCGAATTCGTGCTGCTATGCGCATGCCTGATGGCGATGAACGCGATGTCGATCGACCCGATGCTGCCGGCCCTGCCCGACATCGGCCGCGACCTGGCGATCCCGCATCCCAATGATCGACAGCTGATCATCAGCGTCTATTTTCTGGGGCTGGGTTTCGGGTCGCTGCTGTTCGGCGTGCTGTCCGACCGGTTCGGCCGCAAGCTGGTGCTGGGCAGCGCGATGGCGCTGTTCATCGTCTCGTCCATCGCCTGCGCCAGTGCGCAAAGCTTTTTCATGATGCTGGTGGGGCGGGGTTGCGCCGGTTTCTTTGCCGGGGCGAGCCGGGTCATCACCGTGGGCATCGTGCGGGACCGGTTCCAGGGCGACGCGATGGCACGGGTCATGTCGCTGATCTTCGCGGTCTTCATGCTGATTCCGGTTATGGCGCCCAGTTTCGGATCGGCGGTCCTGCTGGTCGCGCCATGGCGCTGGATCTTCTGGGCGCTGGTCATATTGGCCAGCCTGATCCTGATCTGGATGGTCGTGCGCCTGCCCGAAACGCTGAAGCCGGAAAATCGCATGCGGATCACGCCGGGCGCGTTGTTGCAGACGATAGGCATGGTCATGCGGACACGCAGTTCGATCGGCTATATGCTGGCCAGCGGCGTGGTCATGGGCGGGCTGATCGGCTTCATCCTGTCGATCCAGCAGATTTTCTATGATGTGTTCGACGCGCAGGCGATCTTTCCGCTGGGATTTGCCGCGATCGCAGGTTGCATGGGCGTCGGCAGCCTGATCAACAGCCGGCTGGTGTCGCGCTTTGGTGCGCGGCGCATGAGCCAGAGCGCGCTGATCGCCTTCATCCTGATCGCGGCCGTGCATCTGGCGGTGATTCTGGTTGGCGCGGAAACGCTGGCGACCTTCATGGTGCTACAGGCGATGACGATGATGACCGTGGCCTTCACCGCGTCCAATTTCAGCGCCATTTCGATGGAGCCTTTCCACAAGGGCGCGGGGGTCGCCTCTTCCTTCCAGGCGTTCCTGACGACCGCCTTGTCGAGCGCGCTGGGCAGCGTCGTGGGTCGCGCCTTCGACGGCACCACCCTGCCCTTCACCATCGGCCTGCTGACCTTTGGCGTCGGATCTTTCCTGATCGTGATCTGGGCGGAGCGCGGCAAGCTGTTCACCCGGCCCCATCATGGCGCGATGCGGGAGGCTGAGGTCGACTTCCACTGATCGGGAGCGCTGGAGAGAGGCTTCGACAAGCTCAGCCCGAACGGCTGAGAAGGTGATCCCACCCCTATTAAGGCAAAGAAAAAGGGGCGGTTTCCCGCCCCTTTTCTGTGTCCGGATCAGGCGTCCTTGCCGCCCGGCGTCGGCGCGCCCGGCAGCGGCGGCACCGGCTGCGGCGGGATGTCGCTGTCGCCCTCGGCAACGTCCACCACGCCACGACCGACATGGCTGCGGCTGCGGCTGTAGCCGAAATAGACCAGCAGGCCCAAGGTCGCCCAGCCGACAAACATCAGCTTGGTTTCGATGCCCAGGCTCCAGAAGAGATAGACGCAGCCGGCAATGGCGATCGGCGCCGTCACCATGATCGCAGGGGTGCGGAACGGGCGGGCGCGGTTGGGATCGGTCTTGCGCAGCTGCATCACCGCGATCGACACGGCGGCGAAGGCGAAGAGCGTGCCGGAGTTGGAGATGTCCGCCAGGATGCCGACCGGGAAGAAGGCGGCGAACAGCGCGACGAAGATACCGGTCAGGATGGTGATGACATGCGGCGTCTTGTAGGTCGGGTGGACCTTCGAGAAGACGGCCGGCAGCAGGCCGTCGCGGCTCATGACGAAGAAGATGCGGGTCTGGCCGAACATCATCATCAAGATGACCGAAGGCAGCGCAAGGCCGGCGGCGAGGCCGAGCAGGTTGCCGATCTGGGGCCAGCCGATTTCACGCAGGGTCCAGGCCAGCGCTTCCTTCGAGCAGGTGACGGCTTCGGTGCCGGCAGCGGCAAGCGCGGCGCATTGCTGCGACAGGGCGGCGGAGCCGGGGGCCAGCACTTCGCCGGCCGGGCCAGCGACCGGCTGCGCACCGACGGTGCCGATGACGCCGGCGGCGACGAGCATGTAGAAGATGGTGCAGATGCCGAGCGAACCGATCAGGCCGATCGGCATGTTACGCTGCGGATTCTTGGTTTCTTCAGCGGCGGTGGAGACGGCGTCGAAGCCGACATAGGCGAAGAAGATGGAGGCGGCAGCGGCCGAGATGCCCGAAAAGCCGAGCGGGGCGAAGGGGGTGAACTTGTCCATGTTGATGACCGGCAAAGCCAGCACGATGAACAGGGTCAGCGCGGCGACCTTGATCGCGACCAGCACGGCGTTGACGGTCGCGCTTTCCTTCGTACCGATGACCAGCAGCCAGGTGACGAGCGACGCGATCAGCATCGCGGGCAGGTTGACCATGCCACCATCGAACGGCCCGCGCGTCAGCAGATCGGGAATGTCGAGGTGGAATGTATGTTCGATCAGGCCGACCACATAGCCGGACCAGCCGACCGACACGGCGCCGGCGGCGACCGCATATTCCAGGATCAGCGCCCAGCCGACCATCCAGGCGATCAGTTCGCCCATGACGGCATAGCTATAGGTGTAGGCGGAACCGGAAACAGGCACCATCGCCGCCATTTCGGCGTAACAGAGCGCCGCTACGGCACAGACGAAACCGGCGATGACGAAGGAGAGCATCATGCCGGGGCCGGCCTTCTGCGCGGCCTCCGCCGTCAGCACGAAGATGCCGGTGCCGATGACGGCGCCGATGCCCAGCATCGTCAGCTGGAATGCGCCCAGCGACCGATGCAGCGATTTCTTCTCGGCCGTCGCCAAAATGGCGTCGAGAGGCTTTACGCGCCCGAAAATCATGAATGATGCCCTTTTGTCTTCATTGTTTTGCCGGGCGGCTTTGCACCCGCTCCATTGGCTATGACGCGAGACTATCGCCTAATCCGCCACGCGCAAGTATGTTGCGTTCGCGCGACATTCCCGTGCAGTAGTGGAACGGACTGACATGGGACTGACAGGAGCCTTGCCGATGATCGAATTGCTGCGCGCCAAGGCACTGGAAAGCATGCCCCATGGCTTTGCCGGGCGGCGCGGCGGCGTGTCCACGGGCATTCATGCGGGGCTGAATGTCGGGCTGGGGTCGGCGGACGAGCGGGAAGCGGTATTGCGCAACCGCGATCTGGCGCGCGACGCGTTGCTGCCCGGTGCGACTTTGGTGACGGTGCATCAGGTCCATTCGCCCGACGTGGCGACGGTGACGGGCGGGATCGCGGAGGGCGACCGGCCGTCCACCGACGCGATGGTGACCGACCGGCCGGGGCTGGTGCTGGGCATATTGACCGCCGATTGCGTGCCCGTGCTGTTTGCAGATGCACAGGCCGGCGTCGTCGGCGCGGCGCATGCCGGATGGAAGGGCGCGATCGGCGGCGTGACCGACCGGACGATCGCGGCGATGGTGGTCCTGGGCGCCGATCCTGCCCGAATCGCTTGCGCCATCGGGCCGTGCATCGGGCGACTGTCCTATGAGGTGGGGAACGATTTCGCCGCACATTTTGCCCAGGCGGACGAGGCTAACGAACGTTTCTTCACGCCGGGTGGACGGCCGGGCCATTGCCAGTTCGATATCGCGGCCTATGTCGCGGCGCGGCTGGCCAGTGCCGGGATCGGGCGGATCGCGATGCTGGACGAGGATACCTATAGCCAGCCAGACCGATTCTACAGCTATCGCCGGTCCTGCCACGCACAAGAAAGCGATTATGGGCGGCAGATTTCGATGATCGCACTGCCGGGATAATCAAGCATCCGTTCGTTTCGAACGTAGTGGAGAAACGATCGCGCAGCGCTGGACGCTTCTCGACACGCTCGAACCGAACGGACATGGGGTTAGCGCCGCCCCGCGCTCGCATGCTTGTCCTCGCGGCGACGGCCGACCAGCATGCCGCGCTCCAGCCGGGCGCACAGGGCCGCATAATAGTCCGAGAGGAAGGCGTAATCGTCGCCATCGTCGGGCAGGCCCGCCTTGCGCCGGATGGTCGCGGCGACGGTGACGATCGCATCATCCTGTCCATTGCGCAGGACATTTTCCAGCGTTTGCAGTTCGTAGATGCCGTAAAGGTCGAGCGCGGCATCGGTGAAGACGCGGTGCGGCCGCTGGGCGCGGGTGGCGACCAGATCCTCGCCCAGCTTGGCGCGGACGGTGTTCACGACCCAGGTGCCCGCCAGCAGATCCCCCACCCGCAGCCGGTCGCGGTTGAAGAGCGGGAAGAAGAGGAAGATGCCGGTCCAGCACAGCGCGAAGAGGGTGAGGAAGCCGTCCGCCGCGCCATCCGCCGCCTGCATGCCAAGGAAGGAGAGCGGCAGGAAAATCTCGATCTCACGCAGCGCGTTGCGGGCGATCACCGCGCCGCCGGTCAGGCGCCCGCCATCGCGCGCGACGACGCGCAGGCCCAGCAGTCGCTTGCCCGGCGTGGCGCCGCGCCCGCCCATTTCGAACAGGATGAACCAGCCGTTGCGCAGCATGAAGGCGCCGATCAGCCAGAGGATCATGAAGATTTCGGCCTGCGCCTTGGCAATGCCGAGCAGGCCGATCGCGACGGTGGTGAGGATGAGGCTGATGAAGAGGATGAGGATATCGAGAATGAAGGCCGACGCCCGCGTCCCCGCGCTCGCCAGTTCGAGGCGCAGGTCTACGCCTTCGGGCGTGACGAAGCTGCGCCGCAGCGAGGCGGGCGCTTTGCGCTCCCGCTTACGCCGCCAAGGCATCGCGATCCTCCCGCCGGCGGGGTAGATAATAATAAGTGAGCCAGCCGGCGAGCGCGGCAAGGCCGATGCCGTAGCGCATCGCATCCTGCTGGATCGTCTGGCGCCCGATCCCTTCGAGCAGGCCCGCGACCAGCAGCATCAGCACCACGCCGGCCATGGCGATGGCGGCGCTGCGCCCGGCGATGACGGCGGCCTCGGTGCGTTCGTAGCGGCCGGGGAAGGCGACGGCGGTGCCGATCTTCATGCCCGCAGCCCCAGCCAGGATGATGGCGAACATTTCGGTCGAACCATGGATGGTGAGCCAGCCGAGGAAATTGAGGCCCAGCCCCTTGCTGGCGAAGAGACACAGCATCGCGCCCAGCGTCAGGCCGTTATAGAGGAGGAGGAGCACGGTCGGCACGGTGAAGGCGAAGCCGAGCGCGAAGGCGAAGATCGCGACCTGGCTGTTATGGGTGAAGAGATAGGCGGCGAAGGTGGCAAGGCCCCCGCCCTCCTGCGAGCCGTAGATGGTGGCGCGCAGCGTATCCGCGCTGGCGGCGGGATCGCGTCCGCTGGCCATCGCGTCGGGGATGATGCTGTAATACCAGCTGGCGTCGGCCGCCACGAGCCACCAGCCGGCGATGACGCCCACCAACGTCAGGACGAGGCAGGCCAATGTTTCGCGCCATAGCCCCTGTACCGCGAGCGGCCAGTCCCGCGCAAAGAAGCGGCCAAGCTGGCGCAGGGCCGTGTCGGGCACGCCGTAGAGCTGGAAATAGGCGCGGGTGCAGAGCTGCTCCAGATAGGTGATGAGCGCCCGGTCGAGCGAAGTTTCGCGCGCCACCGACAAAGAGGAGAGCGCCGAGCGATAGAGCAGGGGTAGCGCGAGAATTTCATCCTCCGACAGCACGCGGACCGAGCGTTTTTCCATGCGGGTGACAAGCTGGTCGAGCCGGTCCCATTCCGCTTCATGAGCGGTGCGGAAGCGGCTGGCGTTCACCAGTGGCGGGGCGGCAGAGCCTTGGACGAGAGCGCTCACAGCAGGTTCCTCCGCTTGAGATCGACATAGCCCTGGACCAGCCGGTCGGCGACGCGATCATGCTCGGCCTCTATCACATGGGCGCCCAGGTGGCGCAGACGGGTCAGCACGGTCAGCCGGTCGCGCAGCAGCGCGGCGGCGGTGACGGCGCGGGTGACATCGTCGGCGCTGGCGGGGCGGCGGTCGAGAATGGATTCCAGTTCCTCGTCGCGCAGCACCACGACCAGCAGCAGATGCGTTTCCACCAGCCGGCTGGCGGCGCGGACCAGAAATTCGGCGGAGGTGAGATCGGTGAACTCGGTGAACAGTACGATCATCGAACGGCGGGTCAGCCGGGTCGCGAGCGTGGTGAGGGCGTGGGTATAATTGCTTTCATCGCCACTATAATCGATCTGTGCGGCGAGCCGCTGGAGTTCGCCGAAGGCGGCCGCGCCGGACACGAGGCCGCTGGCGATGCGCGGGCGCGAATCGAAGGCGTGGAGCGCGACCCGGTCGCCCAGCTTCAAAGCGACCCAGGCGGTCAGCAGCATCGCCGAGACGACCCGGTCGAGCCGGGGGAGGCCCGCGACCGGCTCGCTCATCTGGCGACCGGCGTCGATCGCGAAGACGATCTGGTTGTTGCGTTCGGAGCGGAATTCCTTGGCATGCAGCTTGGAATGACGGGCGGATTGCTTCCAGTCGATCGCGCGCCGGTCCATGCCGGAGCGGAATTCGACCAGTGCGTCGAAATCGGCGCCGTCGCCGCGATCGACCTGCGCCATCAGGCCGGCAAGGGCGTGTCGCTGGAAAATCTGCGCGCCGCGATCATGGACCGGGCGGATGTCGGGCAGGATCGCCATGGTCGCGTCGAGCGGCAGGATACGCTGTTTCCAGACGAGGCCGAGCGCCCCCTT
Source organism: Sphingobium limneticum (assembly GCF_008710155.1). Lineage (GTDB taxonomy): Bacteria > Pseudomonadota > Alphaproteobacteria > Sphingomonadales > Sphingomonadaceae > Sphingobium > Sphingobium limneticum. Next base: position 27,903 of record NZ_VYPZ01000010.1, on the reverse strand, counting down.
CCAGCGGAGCCAGCCACGGGCCACCCGCGCCGTGCCGCGCCGGGTGGTTTGCAGGGGGATGGCGGCGGCGCCCTTCCCGTCCGTCAGATCGATCCACAGGCCATCCTCATCCTGTGCCAGCAACGGGCCGATATCGAGCAGCAATTGCGCGCGCGGCGTGCCGGGGATGGCGATCGTCGCTTTGCCCTCCACGCTCGCGCCGACGCTGGCGGTTTTGGGAAGGGTGAGGTGCAATCGCGCCTGCCCCGGCCCTGCCCCGCCCAGCGCATCGGCCAGACAGGCCAGCAGCACCGCGACCGGCCAGGCGAGCGCGGCATACCAGCGGCCCGGCAGCATCAGCGCGACGAGCAAGGTCGCGGGCACGCCGGCCGCCGCGCAGAAGATGGCGGTGCGGGTGGGGTAGATCATCGCAGCGCGCTCAGCGCGGCGCCTCGATCGTGTCGATGATGCCGGTCACGACATCTTCGATCCGGCGGCCGTCGATTTCGGCGGCAGGCGAGAGGATCAGGCGGTGTCGCAGCAAGGCAGGTGCAAGCGCCTTGACGTCGTCGGGTATGACGAAGTCGCGACCATCGAGCGCGGCGCGGGCGCGGGCGGCACCGGCCAGCATCGCGCCGGCGCGGGGGGAGGCACCGCTTTCCAGATCGGCGACGTCGCGGGTGCCGCGAATGAGGGCGAGAATATAGTCGATCACTTCATCGACCAGGCGAACCTCGTTCACGACACCGATCGCCTCCGCGATGCGGGCGGCGTCGGCGACGGGAGTGACGCCCCATGTTTCCGGCGTCATCGCATGGGTGCGCGCGCCATGGGTGGCGACGATCCGCCGTTCCTCGGCCGCGCTGGGATAATCGACGCTCTGTTTGAAGAGGAAGCGGTCGAGTTGCGCTTCGGGCAAGGGATAGACGCCCTGCTGCTCGATCGGATTCTGGGTCGCGACGACCATGAACCGGTCGCTCAAGGCCAGGCTTTCGCCGTCGATGGTGACGGTGCGTTCCTGCATCGCCTCCAGCAAAGCCGCCTGCGTCTTGGGCGGGGTGCGGTTGATTTCGTCGGCCAGCAGCAATTCGGTGAAGATCGGCCCGCGCGTCAGGGTGAACTGGCTGGTCTGAAAATTGAACAGATTGGCGCCGATGATGTCGCCGGGCATCAGGTCGGGCGTGAACTGGATACGGCCGAAATCCAGGCCGAGCGCGCGGGCGAAGCTGTGCGCGATCAGGGTCTTGGCGGTGCCCGGCGGTCCTTCCAGCAGGATATGGCCGCCCGAAAAGAGCGCGACGAGCATGAGGTCGACCGTTGCCTCCTGCCCCACGACCGCGCGGGCCACCTCCTGCCGGATCGCCTGACCAAGCGCCTGTACGTCGGTCACATTCATCAGCTCTTGTCCTTCTGCCAATCATGGAGTGCCTGCGCGGCATCGCGCAGGCTGTGCCGGTCGCTTGCCGCATCCGCCGCCTGCGCGAGATCGGTGAAGCGGTGCGCCCCTTTCAAACTGTCGAGATACTGGTCGAGCGCCTGATCGCGCAGCCGTGCCGGTGCACCGAAGGCACGAGCGGCGCGCTCGCGGATGACGGCGGCATAGCGACCGCCGAGGCGCGATTCGCGGCCGGCCTTGCGGATCAGCAGCGCGCTGTTATCGACCAGCGCCGTCTTGCCGAAGGCGACGGCGCGGGCGCGGGCGCGCGCCGGGCCGAAGCGGCCGAACGCGTGGAAGCCGGCGAGCAGCAGGGTCGCGACAACCGCCAGCGTCATCGCCAGGAAAGGCGGTTCGAACAGCAATTTCAACGGGCTGCGCGAATGGCCGAGGCCGTTCATCGACACGTCGAACGCGATGCCGTCTGCGTCCGTGCTGTTCAGCCAGTCGAGCAGGGCGAGCGCGGACCGGGCCTGACCCAGATCCTTCATGCCGCGATTATTGAGCAGATCTGGATCGGCCAGGACATAGAGCGGCCCTTCCCCCACCTGCGCCAGCAGGATGCCACCGCGCCCGTCCGTCAACATCGGGTGCAGATCACGCCACCGGTCCTGCTGCTGGTCGTTATCGGGGTCGATGCCGGTGATGACCTGCACCGGGCGCGGGGTCCAGAAGCGGCCGGGCGCGCCATGGGACTCCAATAGGCCGCCGCCGCTCTTGCCTTGCCGCATGGTGAAGCGGATGCCCGGCGCCAGCACGCCGATCGATTCATCGAGCGGGAGCAGCCCCTGATAGCGCGCCCAGCCGGCATGATCCTCATCGGGCACGGTGCGCCATTTGGGCAGGACGAACAAGGTCGGCCTGGTCGCGCGCTGAATCAGCGCCTGGCTGATGTCGGTCGCGCCGGTTTCGGGCGTCAGGATCAGCAGATCCTCCGTCTCGAAATCATGGGCGTTGCGGACGATGCGGGGGTTGCGGCCGGTTGCCTCCGCCAGCTTCACCAGCGCGGCATAGCCGGTGACGGCGTTGGACAGGGCATGCGCCCCGCCATTGCGGCCCGATCGCAGATCCGGGGCATAGGCGCCCAGCACCAGCATGCCGACGAAACCGGCGATGCCGATCGCCAGCATCAGGGCGACGGTACGCCCCCGGAACAGGCCGGCGTCGCTGGTCTGGCGGATGATGGCGATGTCGCTCACGCCGCCCAGCTCCGCGTCTGCGCGAAGTCGGCATAGGCGTGGCGACAGCGATCCCATTCCGCCGCATCTATCGGGCGGCCGCCGAACAGGCTGCGCTCGACCGCCTGCGCGATTTCGGTGAAGAGGCGGCGGGGGGCGGACGGGATGCCGTCCGCGTGGGCGAGGTCGCGGCTGGTGAGAGCGGGGCGGACGATATGCGGCCGGCGGCGGGCCATATCCTCGACGCTGCGCAGCAGGAGATGATGCACCGCTTCGGCATAGCGCCCCTGCCCTGCCAGCGCATCCGCCTCCTCCAGCCAGGCGCGGGCCGGGGCGGCGTCGGGCGTCCAGTCTTCTTCATCGGCATCGACCGACCGGGCGGTGCGACGGCGGCGCCATTGCGGCAGGCGCCATTCGCCATGACGGACCCGATCCACCACGATCCAGAGGATCAGCAACGCCAGCACGGCGATGATGGTCCACAGGAAGATGCGGGCATAAGGCGCGTCTGGCATGAAGCTGCCGATCCAGCGCAGGAAGCGGCCAACCGGCGCCAGCACCTCTTCCAGCCATTCGCCCAGTGCCTTGAGCCAGGCGGGCGGCGGCTGGCGGCCGGGCGCTGGCATCATGTCGAACTGGATATCGCCACCGGACCGCAGCGCGCGATGCGCCGCAGCCAGTTTGTCGTCGGATAGCGAATCTGGTCCGGCCATTGCTGCCACCCCCATCGGCCTGCGACCCTAGCGACTGATGACGGCGGCGCAAGTCATTCAAAGGATGACAAAGTCCGACAGATGGGACAGCATGGCAGCGGGTTTATAAACGGGGGGAGTATCGGGATGGCGACACAGGCGATGGCGGATGAGGGGCGGTCCTTTTCCGTCGGGACGGTCCTGGGGCGGGCATTCGGCACGCTGGGCAGCAATCCGGTCGCGACCTTCGGCATCGCCTTTCTGTTCGGGGCGGTGCCGCAGGCGATCTACAGCTATTTCATCGGGGCTTCGCTGGCGGTGGCCGATCGCGGCAGCACACTTGCGGTGATCGCCGTGTCGATCGCGTCCTTCATCATCTTCCTGCTGCTCTCGATGCTGGTGCAGGGCGCGCTGGTCCGCGCGACGCTGGCCCATGCGAAGGGGGAGAAGGCGAGCCTTGGCGCGTGCATCGGCACCGGCCTGTCGAACGCGGTGCCGCTGATCGGGCTGACTTTGTTGCTGGTCCTGGGCTTCATGGCCGGCTTCATGCTGCTGCTGGTGCCGGGCATCATGCTGTTCATCATGTGGTCGGTCGCCGCGCCCGCGCTGGTGGCGGAGGATAGCGGCGTCTTCGCCGCGTTCGGGCGCAGCCGGTACCTGACCAAGGGCGCGCGCTGGCGGATATTCGGGTTTCAGATTCTGCTGCTGATCCTGCTGTGGCTGTTGTCGGGCCTGCTGGGCGTCGTGATGATCACCGGCGGGATGATGCCGGTCGTCAATAATGGCGCGATGCAGTTTTCGCCGGCCTATCTGGCGCTGTCGGCCGTCACCAACACGATCTTCATCGCCTTCTGGAGCGTGGCGCAGGCCAGCCTCTACACGTCGCTGCGCAACTGGAAGGATGGCCCGGCGTCGCGCGATCTGGCGGATATCTTCGCCTGAGGCGGCATGGCGTGCCAGCGCCGACGCGCTGGCCGCCCCTCAAACCGATACCCGGCCAAGGCCATTATCCTCATGTTGACGCGAGCGACGCTTCCGATGCCCGCGCATGGGAAGTCAGCTCGGCCGAACGGATCGCGCCTCTTTTCCGGGGATGATGCGGTCCGCCTCTAGCGTGTCGAACAGCCGGAAGAAGGCGTCCTGGGTCGGCTCGAAATCACCAAACCCCAGACGACGGCTTTTCGCCATGTCTGTAAGGCATTCGATCGGCCGGCCCAAATCGGCATCGGTGTGCCACGGAGAGGCCAGCCGGCCGAGATCCGCCTCCACAAGACCTTCGCGCGCGGCGATGGTCCGCCAGATCGCGGCATCGTCCGCCATTTGCTCCTCCAGCGTCAGTACAGAGCCGTCGAATGGGGCCGGCTCGATGCCGAACCATTGGGCGATCTGCGCCCACATCCACTTCCAGCGGAAAACGTCGCCATTGACGATGTTGAACGCCTGGTTCGCCGCCGCTGGCGTCTCCAGCGCCCACAGCATCTGGCGGGCAAGCATCGTGGCATCCGTCATGTCGGTAAGCCCATCCCATTGCGCCAAGGAGCCAGGGAACCGGAACGGCCGGCCCGTCTCGCGGCAGATCGTCGCGTAGACGGCAAGGGTCGTTCCCATGTTCATCGCATTGCCCACCGCCTTGCCGATCACAGTGTGCGGCCGGTGGACGCTCCAGGTGAAGCCGTCGCGCGCGGCTGCGGCGAACAGCTCGTCCTCCTGAGCATAATAGAAGTTGGGAACGTCGAGCCGGCCTTGCTCTTCACGGAAGGGCGTCTGTGGCAGGACGCCTTTGCCATAGGCCTCGAACGGCCCGAGATAGTGTTTGAGGCCCGTCACGAGCGCGACATGCTTGGGCGGATGGCCCGACGCGCGCAAGCCATCGAGCAGGTTGCGCACCAGCGCCGAGTTGACGCGGATATTCTCCGCTTCCGTCGGCTGGCGCAGCCAGGTGGTGATGAACACCGCGTCTGCCCGCACGTCGGCCAGCGCCGCGGTCGTCGCCGACAGATGCTGAAGGTCCGCTGCGATCGGCAGGACACCGTCTTGCTCGACCGGGCGACGGGCAATCCCATGCACCGTCCAACCGCGTTTCGTAAGGTGCGCGGCTGTGGCGCTGCCGATGATACCGCTCGCGCCAGCCACCAGTGCCGTCTTCGTCATGATCCTGCCTTCCGTCGAATGTCCTGCATTCCAGCTAGGGCTCCGGGCCGACATGCGCTAGACGGCACCAAATTGGGTCATAGGAACCATGAGGTAACCAGTGGAACGGCTTTCGGACGATCATGAGTGGCGCGAGGATTGCGCGCCCCGCCGCATCCTGGAGATATTCCATACGAAATGGACGAGCATGATCCTGCACGTCCTGCATTCCCGCCATGGCGGCGGCGCGCGTACCGGCGTTCTGCACCGCAGCCTCCCCGGCGTGTCGAAGAAGATGCTGACGCAGACGCTGCGCGAGATGGAGGGGAGCGGCCTCGTCACCCGCCATGTCGAAGGGACGATCCCGCCCGCCGTCGAATATCGCCTGACCCCGCTCGGCACGCGCTTCATCGAGCCGATCGAACTGCTCTATGGCTGGAGCCGGGAGAATGCGGATGCCCTCGACCAGCTCGTCGGCAGGGCCACGTCGCGGCGGCAGGGCAAGGCGGTCACCGGCTGATCCCTCAGCCTGCCGTGGCGGACGCGTGCTCGCTCGCCACGGGGTTGATAGCCAGAAGGCATCGAGTTTCCATCCATCATATGCGCCGAGCGCCGGGCCGAATCCGGCATCGCGCCGTCCGTCGACAGCAGGGACGACAGCAGCGATGACGGAATGCCACGTCTGTTTTTAGGCCATCATCGGGACATTTTTCTCCACCCGCTTTGGCGCGTCAAAAGCACGTTCAATGCACGTCCGGGCACAAGGCCCGCTACATGCTTTTACTGTGAATAAATCCGACGCAGATTTGCGATGTCGACTTTGTTCAGGCCGATTTCCTTTTCGAGATAGCCATCGACGGATCCCCAGCGCTTGTCGATCTCATCGAAGGCCGACGCCAGGAAGGGGGTTCCATCCGCTTCCTTCAAAGGCTGGGCTACATTGCCGCGCGGGTCGTTCTGAAATTTGGCGAACAGCGCTGCGGCCGGATCGTTGGGATGGGCCTCCAGGTTGATCTTGGGCATTTCATTGCCAGGCTGCCGATATTGGGTCGACAGATGATAGTCCTGAAGGATGATATCGCGCGGCGTGCCCAGTGCGCTCAGGATCATGGCGGTAACAAAGCCGGTACGATCCTGCCCGGCCGAGCAGTTATAGGCGATCGCGCCTTTGTTGGCGAGCAGGTCGCCGAAGATGATCCGCAACTGGGGCGCCAGGAATTTGGGGAAGTTGCGATAGATGGTGCCGCCATTCTTGATTTCGGTGCTGCCTGCCGCGGGCTTCATCATCGCGCCCATGGAATAGCCGACCGCCATATAGGGGACGCCATCGATCCGGGTTGGGGCCAGAACCCGTTCCTCGCTGGATCGCAGGTCGACCATCTGGCTGAGTTTCAGCCCCTGTACCTGCTGCACGTCCGCATCGGTCAGCATGGCCGACGCGCCCGAACGATAGATGAGGCCCCAACGCACATGCTTGCCGCCAGCGGCCGGATAGCCGCCGATGTCACGGAAGTTGGACCCGCGCTCCAGCGGAAGCAGGCGTTCGGCCACCGTTACGACCTGCTTGCTCTTGACGTCGCGCAGCAGGAAATAGCGGCGCTCCGTCCCGGCTGCGGTCAGGGCATAGTGACCATCCTTGTCGCTGCCGGACAATAGTTTCGCCTGAGCGATGGTGGCGGCTGGATTGTCCGTCACGAACACATCCACAGGATCGCTGTCCGTCCATTCGACCGACAGGGCAGTGGCCGATTGACGGTCCACATGGGCGGCCGCGATCGTGCCGGCCATGGCCGACGGGCTGGCAAGCACCGTCGTCACGGTGACGAACAGGGTCGATAATTTCATCATGGCATCATCTTCCTTTGACGCATCGTAACGGAGAACGGGCGCCGTTCCGGTCGGAAGGCGCCCGCTAGTCCGTGCACGATGGTTAGAACTTCATGTTCAGTTCGCCGTCGAAGGTGCGCGCTTCGTTGAAGAAGCCGGCAACGCCGGTGGTTGCGGCTGCGGACTTGAGGAACACATGTTCTTCGTTGAACAGATTGCGCGCCCAGGCGGAGACGGTCATTTTCGCGCCGCTGTTGCCCAGTGCGATGTCGGCCACGGCGATGCGACCGTTGAAGACCAGGCCGGCTTCCCCCTTGGGTTGCTTGTACGTCACCACGCCGGTCAAGGCATTGAAGCCAGGATCGGTATAGGCGCCATAATAGCCGCTGTCATAATTGCCATCGATATGGAAGCGCAGCGTATAGTCGTTGAGCGGCACTTCATAGTCGATCGCGCCGCTGGCCGAATGCTCCGGCGTATAGACCTGGTAGATGGGCACCGGGAATTTGCTGGCCTGTCCGTTATTGCCCGCAACCGGGAAGGGGTTGAGCGCGTCGGGTATCTTGACGCTGTTATAGGCGTAGCTGGCCGACAGGGTCAGGCCGTTGACGGGCGCGAGGGTGAATTCCGCCTCGACCCCCTTCAGCTTGCCCTTGCCCGTGTCGTTGACGGTGTTGGTCGTGGTGCGGGTCGTGACGACGCGAACGCCGTTAACGACATCTTCGTACAGGCCGCTGAAGTCCAGCTGGATATTCTTGTAGGTGCCGGTGTAGGCCGCGATGTTGAAGCGGGCGCGGTGATCCCAGAATTCCGTCTTCGCGCCGATTTCGAACATCGACACGGTTTCGGGGTTGAAGGGCTTGTAATTGGTCGCGCGCGAATTGGCGCCGCCCGATTTGTAGCCGGTGCTCCACTTGCCATAGACATGGACGTCGTCCGTCACGTCGAAGGCAAGGTTGACCATCGGATCGACCCGCGACCAGTGCGCGTCCAGAGCGATCGGCCCTTGCACGTTGACGCCGTTGACCGGCAGGATCGGCGCGACATTGTTGACGATGGTCAGCGCACCGACCTTCTTGTCGCGGGTCCAGCGCAGGCCGCCGGTCAGGTGCACGATGTCATTGGCGAAGGATGGCGTATAGGTCGCCTGGCCATAGGCACCGATGCTGGTGGTGGTGACGTGGCTGGCGCGGTCGATGTTACGGGTGGCCGGATCGATGTTCAGCATGCCATAGGCGCTACCCGCCGCATTCAGGAAATAGTTGGTGTTATAGGCCTGCGCGTTGTCCGACACCTTTTCGCGATAATAGAGCGCGCCGACGGCATATTTGAATTGATCGCCGAAATCGCCGATCGCTTGAAGTTCCTGGCTGATCTGGTTCTGCTTGAAATAAGCGAGGCTGTAGCGGCCAAAGGCGAAGCCGGGATAGTTGGTGACGAAACCGGTGCCCGCCGTCGTCACGGTCGAAGGCAGGTTGAACGCGCCGGTCGGGTTTGCCGCCGTGATCGGCTGCTGCATCGACGTGGCGACAGAGGCGTTGTCGAACTGGCTCTGGGTCAGCTTGCGATAGGAGGAGATGGACTTGAGCATCAGCGAGTCCGCCGCCTGCCATTCCAGGTTCAGCCGAACGCCGGTCGATTTGCCGATGCTGGGCTGCTCGATCGTGCCGACCACGGCTTCCTTCGCGCGATGCGGCTGGAGCTTGGCGGCGGCGGCCAGCTTGTTGGTGCCGGCCGATATCTGCTGCTGATACAGGGTGGTCGATGCGTCGTAGGAGGTGTCCGCGGCCAGATCGACGGTGAAGTCCGAAGAGGGCTTCCACATGATTTCGCCGTGCACACCGCGCTTGGTGTAGCCGTTGAAGTCCGACTGGCTCTTGAGCGGATTTTTGACCGTGCCGTCGCGGTGGCTGACCACGCCGTCCAGCTTGATGGAGATATTGTTGAATTCGGGCAGGTCGATATGGGTTTCAGCCTTGTAGCTGCCGAAATTGCCGGCGCCGAAGGTGGTGTTCATCTTGAACTGACCGCTGGGACGCTTGGTTACGATATTGACCGCGCCACCTTCCGTATTGCGGCCGAACAGCGTGCCCTGGGGCCCTTTGAGCACTTCGATATTCTCGATGTCATACAGCGCTGCGCCCAGACCCTGCGGGCGGCCCATATAGACGCCGTCGATATAGACGCCGACGCCTTGGTCGCGTGCCGGCTGGTTGCTGTCGGACAGTACGCCCACGCCGCGCACGTTGACGATCAGCGCGCCGGGACGGGAGAAGAAGGGGGCGACACGCAGCGAGGGGATAGCGCCGTCGCCCAGATCGGTCAGCGACTGGACATGGCGGTTCACCAGATCGTCGCTGCGCATCACCGAAATGGAGATCGGCGTCGTCTGCAGGCTCTGCGGACGCTTTTCTGCGGTGACGACGATCTCGTCCAGCTGCCCGGCGCTTGCATCGGCTTCGGCAACGTCACCTTCCGCGGCATATGCGGGGGCAGCAGCAACCGCCAAAAATAGAGCGGCAAATGCCGTAGCGGTCGGCATGCGCCGAATGCCGCGCGTGTGATTGAAAAGCATGATTGGACCCCGATTGATGTTTGCGAGGTTACCCAATGGTGCTGATCAATGTCTTTATTGTTACAATTTCCACCATGTTTAATATTTACATTATTGCTGCATTTTTGTTTCGTTTTTACGTCTTTTTTATTATCAAAATATACTTAATAGAAAGTAGGCGCCATTTTTGGCCATAAGCCAACCATGTTCAGCTTTCGAATATTGCTTGAAATAAAACAGACTATTTTCGATAACTGAGTACAATTGAAAATATGTTATTCCGCAATTGGAAATTGGAAATGGAATAACGAATGGCAATAACCGGATCTTAGCGTCGACATTGCATCTAAGCGCGTAAATTCACACTTGGCCCCAATCCCAGCCAAGACGGCGTGCATTCTGCCGAGCGGTATTGGTAGGATGTCGATCTTCAGCGAACGCCGTAGCTTTAGGTCGTAGGGCACATGGCGACGGACGCACTACCACTCCCGCACGAAGGCGCATGCCCTTTGGTCGCAAACCGGTGTTGGAACCGCAACCGCCGCGCGGCCCATTTCTCGCAGATTTCGGGACTTTAGCTGCCGACTATCGGCACAAAGCATAGCAGAAACGCGTTAGGGGACCGCCTCTCGACAGTCCCCCAGCATTCTCAACATGTTGAGAAAAAATGGTGCCAGAAGAACACTCTTATCGGGCACTCAAGCAGCTGATTTATCCTGCAAATTAGCAGTGGGAAATCGACGAAACCATCAATAGCACCATCACATCGTCTGGAAAAGGCCGGACCGCGCTGGACGAACCATGCACCTGCCAAAGTGATCTGCCCAATATAGAAGGGGCGTTAATGCTCGCCGACATATGTTGGCTGAGCAATTGTCGGTATCTGAAAGCACATGCTTCACAGGTTACGCTGCTTCTCGGCCCGTCGAACACCCGTCCAATTCGGGCGCTGTCCGGTTCAGTCGAGAAACTGCCCAGCATGCCTAGCGAGCATGGAAGATAGCAAATAATGCGCGCTTAGAACGGCAAAGCCAACGTCTTCGGTTGCCCCATTGAAAGACTGATGCGATAGCCGCCCGAGGGTGTTCGCGTTCCGTTGGAATCGGACAGGTTATCACGTTGGTCGGGCCGCCAGCGATAATCCTTGCGACCGGACTCCCACCGATGACCCAAATATACGCGCGCCAGAGCGCAATCCGCCGCTTCCTCGAAGCGCAATCGTCCGCGGGTATCGTGCTCATGGCGGCTGCGGTCGTGGCGCTGGTTATCGCCAACTCCCCGCTCGGAACGAGCTACGCTGCGATGCTGCACGCCTATCTCGGGCCGCTCTCGCTCAGCCACTGGATTAACGATGGCATGATGGCCGTGTTCTTCCTGCTCGTCGGACTTGAGATCAAGCGCGAAGTGCTGGACGGTCAACTCTCGACGTGGTCGCGCCGTATTCTCCCGGGCGTCGCCGCCGCGGGTGGGATGATCGTGCCGGCGCTCATCTACCTGGCATTTAATCGCGGCCCGACAGCCGCCGGCTGGGCGATTCCCGCCGCGACCGATATCGCCTTCGCGCTCGGTGTCATCGCCATGCTGGGCAATCGCGTTCCGGCGTCGCTGCGGGTGTTTTTGGCCGCACTCGCGATCATCGACGATCTGGGCGCGGTCGTCATCATCGCGCTGTTCTACACTGCGGGGCTGTCGTTGCCAGATCTGGCCGGTGCCGGCGTGGCGCTTTGCGTGTTGATCGCGCTCAACCGCCTCGGCGTCCGGCGCTTGTCCCCCTACCTGCTGGTCGGGGTGATCCTATGGGTATTCGTCTTGCGATCCGGCATCCACGCCACGCTCGCCGGCGTGATGCTGGCCTTTACCATCCCGATGGAGCGCACGCCCGGTCGCTCCGATGCGGACTGCGTCAGCCCGCTCCATCGACTGGAGCAACTTCTGCACACCCCCGTCGGCTTCCTCATCGTGCCCATCTTCGGACTGACAAATGCGGCGGTTCCGGTTCTCGGCCTTCCTCCCGGCGCCATGTTGGCACCGGTTACGGTCGGCACCGCGGCCGGCCTGCTGATTGGCAAGGTGGTCGGCGTATTCGGGTTTTCTATCCTAGCGGTTAAAACAGGATTGGCGGATATGCCCGCGCACGCGAACCGGCTCCAGTTGTTCGGTGTGGCGCTGCTCTGCGGCATCGGCTTCACGATGAGCATCTTCATCACATTGCTCGCCTTCCCGACAAGCCCGCTGCTGCAGGCGGAAGCCAAGATCGGCGTGTTGGGCGGGTCGTTTATCGCGGGCCTGCTCGGATTCGTGATGCTGCGTATGGTGAGCGGGACTGAAAGTCCCAGGCACCAGGATATTGCGCCATGATCTCGCATCGACATGCAGCATCGCTGGGCGTCTCGGAACTCGGATGGATCCGGGCGCGTCATCATTTCTGTTTCGCGGGCGCGCAAAACGTCGATCTGGTCAACTGGGGAGCGCTGCGCGCGGTCAACCACAACATATTGGTGCCGAACGCAGCGACCACGCCCGTGACGCATTATGGCACGGAGGTGATCCATATCGTCGAGAGTGGCGCGATCGACTTCGTGCGACTGAACGGCGAAGCAACGCGCGTCCGCAGCGGGCAGAGACCCAGGTCATCGCCGGCATGCGCGATACGGGCCTATATCGCCTGCATTGTGCCGCGACGATGACGAAGCATCATATACCGAACGGCCTGTCCGCCGACATTCCGATTACGGCTGCCAGCGCCTATGCGTTTCTTCTGAAAGGGGCTGTCACGCACGATGGAACGGGACTTGCGCCATATGAAGGCATCGCGATTGACGGGGAAAAGAGGCTTGTCGTATCTGGCAAGGACGACGCGGAACTCATGCTGATCGAGATGCCTGCATGATCGCAGGTCACAAAACGGGCCGCAGCATCGCTCCCGAATCCCTCTATGTGATACATTCAGGGGCGTGGGTCATGGCGAGTCGTCTTGCGGTTCTCGGCAATCATCGCCCGCGCGGCGCATGGTTGGCTACAGCCGCAGGGGGCAATATAGCCGCTGGGCATGAACTGCATTTTGAGGAACCAGGCGCATGATGTCTGACGCCGACGGAACCGTTGGACGAGATCCCATACGCGAGCGGTTGACCAGGCTTGCCCTCTACAAATGGTGGCGGCGCAGTGTCGTCGGTCCGATCGACCACGAAGCGGTTGTCGCGCGGATCGTAGAGGAAAGCGGCTGGTCGCATCGCTACGCTTTCATGACGATGATGTCGGCAGGCATCGCGGTGCTCGGGCTGCTGCTCTCATCGCCTGCCGTGGTGATCGGCGCCATGCTGATCTCGCCGCTGATGAATCCCATTCTCGGATTCGGCTTCAGTCTCGCGCTGTTCGATTTCGCCGAAATGCGGCGGTCGGTGTTCGCGCTTGCCCTCGGATCGCTCGCGGCTGTCGTCTTCACCGCGCTGATCGTCAGCCTGTCGCCATTGCAGGCACCCACTGCCGAGATCGTGGCGCGAACGCGACCAAACCTGTTCGACCTTGGTGTCGCGCTGTTCGCCGCGCTGGCCGGCACTTTCGCCATCATCAGAGGCCGCGGGGAGACGATAGTCGGCGTCGCCATCGCCACTGCGTTGATGCCGCCGCTGGCCGTCGTCGGTTATGGCCTGGCGACCTGGAACCTGCCTGTCCTTGGCGGAGCGCTAGCGCTGTTCGTCACGAACTTCATCACCATCGCTCTCTCCGCAACGGTCATGGCGCGGTACTACGGCTTTGCGCACCATCTCTCCTCGCGGCAAAGCTGGATGCAGACCATCGTATTGCTTCTGGTATTCGCGGTTATGGCGGTCCCACTCGGACTGTCGCTAAATCGCATTGCGCGCGAGGCGTTGACGGTGTCGCAGGTGCGCTCACTGCTCAACGACCGGTTCGGCAGCGATGCGCGCGTCACGCAATTGGAAGTCGAGTTCGACCGTGAGCCGAACCTTGTTCGGGCGGTCGTTATCGCCCCACGCGGGCGGACCCAAAAGACCGCGACCTTGCAGAGGTCGATCGCAGATGCACTTGGCCGTCCCGTCCGGCTCGATATCGACCAGGTTCTACTCGAAGCCGGTGCGGGCGCACTCGATGCGCAGCGCGAAGAATTGCGCCAGGCGGGGGATCAGTCGAACCTCGAAGCGCAGCGGATGACGGCGCTGGCGCGGATGATCGCGCTCATCACAGGCATCGCAGCCGACGACGTCACTATCGATCGCGACCACCGGCGGGCGACCGCGGCGGCGGTGCCGCTGCCGGGCGCAACCATCGCGACCTATCGCACCCTCGAAACGCGTGCCGCGGCGGAGACCGACGGGTGGACCGTGACGATCGTGCCGCCGCAGGGGCCGCTGCCCGAGATTGAATTCGCTGACAATGTCGATACGCTCGATGCATCAGCGCGCGCCGCAGTAATCACATCTGCGTGGGCGGCACGGCGTTGGAACGTGCCGACGCTCTCGGTTCCAGGCTTGCCGGGCGGCGAACCTCCCGCGCGACCGAACCTCACCCAGAGACGGGCACGAGCGGTGGCGGCGATGCTGGCGACGCAGGGCGTCGGTGCCGTGGCCGCACCCGCCGCAGGCCAACGGTTCGCCCTCTCGATCGCTATCGCACAATGATCGGCCGTTTCCTGCCCCAAGCCGATCGCGTGAGCGAGATGCCGGCCGATGCGGCAAAACAAGCATGAGAGCCCGCCTGTTGCGCCTGTCGAACGATCTGCGCGAAAGCTACTGGTTCGTGCCTACGGTGATGGCGATCGGCGCGTTGCTGCTCGCGTTGGCGATGGTCTATATCGACAGCCACGCGGGCTCGGCGTGGATGGACGACTTGGCATGGCTTTATGCCGCGCGGCCTGACGGCGCGCGCAGCCTGCTGTCGTCGATCGGCGGGTCGATGATTGGGGTCGCCGGAACGACCTTCTCGGTGACGATCGCCGCAGTGGTCTATGCCTCGGGGCAATATGGTCCGCGGCTGCTGAGCAATTTCATGTCGGATCGCGGCAACCAGGTGACGCTCGGCACCTTCATCGCGACCTTCGTCTATTCGCTGGTCGTCCTGCGCACGATCCGTTCGGCCGGCGAAAGTGGAGCCGGGGCAGCAGCCTTCGTGCCGCAGCTTGCCTTGCTAGTCGCGTTGATCCTGGTGCTCTGCTCGATCGCTGTGCTGATCTTCTTCATCCACCATGTGCCGATGCGGATCCACATCAACAACGTCATCGAGCGGATCGGCGACCGGCTGATCGGGGAGATCGATGCGCGCTTTCCGGTGTTCGTCGGGACGCCGCTCGACGAGCGCGCCGACGATCCGCGGATACCCGCCGCCTTCCGGGCCGAGACCGATCGCGCCGACCATGATCGGCGCGCGCCGGTCCGGTCGCAGGACACCGGCTATATCCAACTGATCGACGAAAGCACGCTGATGGCCGCGGCACGGGATCACGATCTCGTGATCCGTTTGCACTATCAACCAGGCGATTTCATCCACAAGGGCAGCCTATTGCTCGAGGCATGGCCGGCCAAACGCTGCGACGAGACGGCGGCGAATGCTCTGCGCGAGGCCTTCGCGGTCGGCTCCAGACGCACCGCACTCCAGGACCTGCGCTTCCTGATCGACGAACTTGTCGAGATCGCGGCTCGCGCGCTGTCGCCGGGGGTCAACGATCCGTTCACCGCGAACAGCTGCCTTGACTGGCTCAGTGCCGCAATGGCGGACCTGGCCCGACGCGATCTGCCGTCGCGGTTGCGTGCGGATGGCGATGATAGGCTGCGCGTCATCGCGCATCCGGTGACGTTCGAGGGCTTCATCGCCCGGGCGTTCGGCGCGCTCGCGCAATATGCGAGCGCTGATATGATTGCAGCAAAGCATTTCCTCGGGGCGCTCGGCGATGTCGCGCTCCACTGCGACGACCCGGGCCGCATCGCTTGTCTAGCGCGCCAGACCCGCGAATTCCGGGCGTTGTCCGATACGGCGCTCGACGGCGCGTGCCGCAACACGGTACTGATACGCGCCGACGACCTGCTGCGTGCGCTGGCTGAACCCGATTACAGACGTCGCCTCCGGGACGGCAACGCCTGGCTTGGAGGAACTGCATGATCGTTATCATCGCGCTGATTGTCGCCGTGATCGTCACGATCGCGCTGACGTTCGGGAAGTTTGCACGATCGGATAGCTGGCGTGGGACCGTCATGCCGCTCGCCTCGATGGGGCAACGGATCGGCTTCGTCGCGATCGGGCTCGTCTGCCTCGTCGCCGCAGCGGTCGGCGCACCGGCCGAAGGATGATGGTGCGGCTCCCCGAACAGGCACGCGATCTGCTGCGCGAGCATGGCCCCACGGCACCCGTGTGGCGGCGGCGCGTGGCGATTCTAGGCGGCGCGGTGATGATCGGGCTCGTCGCGCTGGTGTTTGCGCATCTCGCGGACTGGGCGGGGAACCGCTTCGTGGCGCTCGCGGCGCGCTGGTGGTGGGCACCGCTGATCGTCACCCCGCTGGGCTATGCGGCGATCGCTGGTCTGACGGCGCGTTTCGTTCCCCAGGCCCGTGGATCGGGGATCCCGCAGGTGATGGCGGCCACGCGTGATCCCGACCATGCGATGGGCGGTCTGGTGTCGGCAAAGACCGTGATCGCGAAGCTGGTGCTCACAATCGGCACCTTGCTCGTAGGCGCTTCGACCGGGCGAGAAGGGCCGACCGTGCAGGTCGCCGCATCAATCATGGGGTACGCGCATCGGGTGATGGTGATCCCCTTGCGCGCATCGGTATTCATCGCGGGCGGCGCTGCCGGTGTCGCCGCGGCGTTCAACACCCCGCTGGCCGGCGTCGCCTTCGCGATCGAGGAGCTGGCCGCCGCCTACGAACAGCGCATGACCTTGCTGGTGATGACCGCGGTGCTGATCGCAGGCATGGTCAGCCTCGGTCTCTCGGGTGACTATGTCTATTTCGGTGTCATGCGACAGACGCTGTCGGTGCGCGAGACGATGCTGGCCGCCCCCGTGGCCGGTATCCTCGGCGGGCTGCTGGGCGCTTTCTTCTCGCGTGCGGTGCTGGCGACCGGGCGGACACGCTGGTCGCCGGTCGTCTGGCTGCGGTCGCGGCCGATGCTGTTGGCGGGTTCGCTCGGCGGGATCGTCGCGATCATCGGCGTCGCCACCGGCCTGACCTGGGGCACTGGTTATGGCGCGGCGCGCGGCATCATCACCGGCGGCGACGTGCCGCACTGGTTCGGCATCGCCAAGCTGACGACGACGCTGGCGACGGCGGTGTCAGGCATGCCGGGCGGCATTTTCGCTCCGTCGCTCGCCGTCGGCGCCGGCGTCGGTGACATGTTGCGCTGGCTGTTCCCGACCTATCCCGGCGGTGCGATCGTGCTGCTCGGCATGGTCGCCTATTTCACCGGTGTCGTCCGCGCCCCGCTGACGGCGGTCATCATCATTTCCGAGACGACCGGCAGTCGTGGCCTGATGATGCCGCTGCTCGCCTCGTCGCTGATCGCCGATGTCGTGGCGCAGGCCGTCTCGAAGGAACGTCTGTACCATGCATTGTCGCAGGCATTCCTGCCACCCGAGCGCGAAAGCGACGCCGATACGGATCGGAATGCCGATCTCCCGGTTCGCTAGCATATGATCGATGCTCCTCAACCCCATGCTCTGGGCGCCATGCTGCTGACAGGCGCGATGTTCTACGGTTTCGTATCCGGTCGAGCGCGCGTCGAGATCATCTCGCTGCTGACGATCAGTGCCATCGCGCTCGGTCTTTACTGGTTTCCGCTTCCCGGACAGTCACCGACTGAAGGGCTGAAGCTCGCATTCGAAGGGTTTGGCCATTACGCATTGATCACGATCTGCGCGCTGATGGTGCTGGGGCGAGGACTCGTGACGACAGGCGCACTCGAGCCGGTATCGCGCCTGCTGACGCGAGTCTGGCGGTTTAATCGTCAGGTCGGCCTCCTGGTGACGCTGCTGCTGGCGTTCGGCATGAGCATGATGGTCAACGATACGCCGGTGCTCGTCCTGATGCTGCCGGTCATGGCGGCGATCGCGGCGAATGGCGGAATGCCCGCGTCGCGCACGCTGATCCCGGTGAACAGCGCAGTGTTGATTGGCGGCATGTCGACGACGATCGGCACCTCGACCAACCTGCTCGTCGTGTCGATCGCCGGCGACCTCGGCCTGCCGCCGATGTCGGTATTCCACTTCACCCCGATCGTGCTGCTGGCCGCGCTGGTGGCGCTGCCGTTCATCTGGCTGGTCATGCCGCGCCTGCTGCCAGACAATTCTGTCGAAGCCGGGCACGAGCCGCGGCACTTCGCGGCGATGCTCCGCCTGGGCGAGAGTTCCTTCGCGCATGGGCTGTCCCGCGATCTGATCGCCGCGCGGCTGCCCGCCGATGTCGAGCTCTTGGCCGAGACTCCCGCAGGCGGGCGGATACCGGTGCGGGCGACGCACGCCGCTCTGGAGCAGACGATGCGTATCCTTGGCGCCACCGCCGCCCCGGTCTGGCTGATGGACCGGTTGCGCGGCGGCTATGCCCAGACGGGTGATGATATCACCGTCGCCGAACTGGCGGTGACCAAGGATTCCGGCCTGGTCGGCAAGGGCGTGGCGTCTGCAAATGTAGCCGAGCTTTACAATGTTGCCATCCTTGGCGTGCATCGCGCGCAACGCCGCTGGGCGACGCAGCCGATGAACGATTCTGCGTCCGAAAACGCGTTTGACGAAGGCGACATTCTTCTGGTCGCCGGTGCGCTCGGCAGCATCGAGCGGATGTCGCTGGCCGAGAATATGCTCGTACTCGAAGGAGCAAAGGAACTTCCCCGCACCTCCAAGGCGCCGCTGGCGCTGGCGATCATGGCATGCGCGGTTATACCCGCCAGCATCGGGCTCGTACCGATCGCGATTTCCGCGCTCGGGGGTGCGATCGCGATGCTCGTCACCGGCTGCGTCCGCTTTGACCGGATCGGCCGCGCTTTGTCGGCGAAGGTCATCGTACTGGTCGCGGCCAGCATCGCCATCGGTCGTATTGTTCTTGAGAGCGGCGCGGCGGCATGGCTGAGCGAACTGATCGCGCTGGGGCTGCAGTTCCTGCCGCCGGCGGGCGTTTTGGCCGCGGTGATGCTGTTCGTCACAGTGCTGACCAACTTCGCTTCAAACACCACGGCGGCGGCGGTCGGAACGCCGATCGCCTTCAGCCTGGGGCAAAAGCTGGGCATCCCGGTTGAGCCGCTGGTCCTGGCCGTCCTGTTCGGCTGCAATCTTTGCTACGCGACGCCGGTTGCCTACCAGACCAACATGCTAATCATGTCGGCAGGCGACTACCGGTTTGCGGACTATACGCGCACCGGATTGCCGCTGGTTGCGATCATGGTTCTTACCCTGTCCGGCCTACTCGTGCTTCGCTACGGTCTTTATTAGGAGCCGGGCAACGGCGGCTTTCAGGATCGGTGGCCACAACGCGGAATGGCGAGATGTAGGCGCCCTGCTGCCCGACAGCTGTTAAACTCGATAATGACTGGATTTGGCATGCGCAGGCATTCCCAATACCGTATCGGAACGGCCCATGTTGGTGGGGGCGACGGAGTAACAATCATGGCCAAACCATCCAGCGTTTTTTGATGCCGAGAGGCGGTTACGGCCGGTCAACGAGTGAACCAAGCTCAAACCCAAACAAGCGATCGAGCGACCAGGCGCCGCCGCCGCGCGCTATCAACGGCAGCAATAGCCCGGCCCAGCTAAGATGCGTCGGCCAGGCGTCGGGATAAACGAAGACCTCTATGACGAGTGTCATGCCCAGCAGCGCTGCGGCAGCGGGCCGGGTAAAAAGGCCAAGCACCAGCAGAATGGGAAAGACGTGCTCCGAGTAAGTCGCCGCGTGCGCCGCAATCTCCGGCGGCACCAGCGGCAGGGCATAATCTGTGCGGAACAGTTCATAGGTGGAAGGCGTGATCGTGAGCACGCCTTCCACCTTGGTGCGACCCGACAGGAAGAAGATGGCAGCGATCCCGAGGCGCGCGACCAGCAGTAGCAGGCTTTCCGATATATGACGGGTCAGCCACGCCGATGCTTCACGATAGTGACGCACAAATATCGTCATTGCTCTCTCCGGGAGTTCGTGAAGATCAGGCCTTGGGCGTCAACGAGCCGAAGCCCTTGGGGGTCTTTATCTTCGTGCAAGTGCCAGCATTGACGAGTTTCCAGGCATCGCCCTGATAAGCAATCCGCGATGTGCCAGCACAGCTCGTGCCGGCACCGGCCTTGCAGTCGTTTTTACCGGCCTGGGCGACGCCATAGCATTTCTCCACCGGCTTGGCGGCACCGGCGGCGTGCGCGCTTCCGGCGATCATCGTAAGAGCGAGGGCTGCGGCGAGGGCTGCGGATGTGGATGGCATCGATAGTCTCCGTGAATGCTTGAGGCCTCACATGCGGCGGGATCATCAATGATGGTCCCGCCGCATGGCGACCCTGGGAGGCCAAGCGGGCCGGGTCACGGAAGCTTCTTCGCGGCGACACTGAAAAGCGTTACAGATGCGGCTCAAGTTGAAGCCGCAGAATTTTTTTGCCGTATCGCTGTAACCATCAGGCAAAGCGCCGCGAATAGCTGTCCGGGAGTGCACATGCGGGCGAGCGAAGAACAGCTCAGGATATGGATGATCGGCGGTCTTGATGGCGACGCCGAAGCCCATGCCGCCTTGCTCCGCGCGCTCGTTCCGATGCTGCGATCCTTTTTCGGGCGTCGCCTTCGCGGTGCCGAAGATGATGTCGAGGACCTCGTGCAGGAAACTTTGATGGCCATACACACGCGCCGCGGCACTTATGACCGGACGCGTCCCTTTGCCGCCTGGGCTTATGCTGTCGCGCGCTACAAGATGATCGACCAGTTTCGGCGCACCCGCGGCACGGTGCCGATCGAAGGGCTTGAGGACATATTGATCGCCGAAGGATTTGAGGATGCCTGCGCCGCACGCATGGATATCGACCGGCTGCTCGGCGGCCTGTCGGACAAGCAGGCCAGGGCAATCCGCGCCACAAAGATCGATGGTCTGAGCACGGCAGAAGCCGCCAGGGCCGGGGGCTATAGCGAGGCGGATGTGAAAGTGTCGGTCCATCGTGGCCTCAAGGCCCTGGCCGCGCGCCTCAAGGGAGGCGCATGATGCAGACGGACGATCTCATCCGCGCGTTGGCCGGAAATGTGGCGCCGGTGTCGCCGCATCTGGTCGAGCGTCAGCTTGCGATGGGGATTGCGGCAGGAGCCGTGGCCACCTTGCTGGCAATTGCCAGTACGCTGGGATTCCGGCCCGATCTTGCCGCGGCGATGCACGACTTCACCTTCTGGATGAAATGGACCTACACGATTTCGCTGGGGGTTGGGGCGATTGCCGCGACAGTGCATTTGGCGCGGCCGGACGCGACGCGGGCGCAGTGGCTGTGGCTGTTGGTCATTCCTTTTGGCCTTCTGGCCTGCGTGGCGGCAAGCGAGCTGGCCCGAACGCCCTTTGACGGCTGGCTGCCGCTCTGGCTGGGCCAGAGCTGGAAACGATGCTCGATTTTCGTGGCGATGCTGGCGGCGCCTATCTTCATCGGACTAATCTGGGCGTTCCGCCAATTCGCGCCAACCCGCTTGCGCCTTACCGGCGCGACCGCTGGTCTTGCATCGGGCGCTTGTGCCGCAACGCTCTACGGCCTGCATTGCCCCGAAGCATCGGCGCTGTTCGTGCTGACTTGGTATAGTTTGGGCATGGGTCTGGCTGCACTGGCGGGCACGTTAATCGGCCCGCGTTTTTTGCGTTGGTAGATCGGGTGTAACCAACCGGTCCACGCTTCCGAAGAACCTCATGCCATCCCGGCAAGCCTATTCGGAGACCGATCATGATCACCCTCAAGTCCGGCGTCAGCATCGCCACAACCGCCGCCCTGCTCGCCATCGCCGGCGTTGCGGCCTCCGCCCCGGCGACCGCCGCTGGTGCAAAGGCCGTCCATTGCTACGGCGTCAACAGCTGCAAGGGCACATCGGACTGCAAAACCGCCAAGAATGACTGCAAGGGTCTGAACAGCTGCAAAGGCACCGGCTTCAAGGAAATGTCCGAGAAAAAGTGCACTGCCGCTGGCGGCAGCCTGACCGAACCTGCCGGTCAGTGACCCAAGGCTTCGCGATCGCTTCCCCCGGTGATCGCGACCCGGAGGTCCGGCTACCCCCGGCCGGACCTCCACTCTTCCGGAGCGAACCGATGACAGGCCATTCAGACGCGACATTCCACGGCTTTGGTCTTGGCCTGCGCACGCCGCACTATCAGGACTTCCTGACCGGCACGGTGCCGGTGGATTTCGTCGAGGTGATCTCAGAGAATTTCATGATCGATGGCGGCAAGCCCCGCCATATCCTCGACCAGATCCGCGAGCGCCACCCGGTCGCGCTGCATGGCGTGTCGATGTCCGTCGGCTCGGCCGATGGTCTCGATCGCGACTATCTGCACAGGCTCAAGGCGCTGGCCGATCATCTCGATCCGCTGTTCGTATCCGATCACCTTTGCTGGACGCGGATCGAGGGTTTCAATTCCCACGATTTGCTGCCGCTGCCTTACACGCAAGAGGCCCTCGATCTGGTCTGTGCGAACATCACGCTGGCGCAAGATGTGCTCGAACGCACGATGCTGATCGAAAATCCTTCGACCTATCTGCAATTCACCGCCGACAGCATGACCGAGTGGCAATTTCTGAATGCGCTGTGTGCATGCACCGGCTGTTCGCTGCTGCTCGACGTCAACAATATCTATGTCAGCGCGGTCAATCACGGGTTCGATGCCCTGGACTATCTTGAAGGCGTACCAGCCGACCGGGTGCGCCAGATCCATCTCGCCGGGCATAGCCAAGGCAAAGACCGCCTGATCGACACCCATGACCAACCCGTGCCGCCGTCGGTGTGGGCGCTGTATGCGCAGGCTTGCCGCCAGGTCGGCCCGGTTGCGACCATGATCGAGCGCGACGACGACATTCCACCGATCACCGATCTGCTGACCGAACTGGACATGGCGCGCAACATTTCGAGCAACGACCGGAGGGCGCCGGCATGAGCCTTGCCGCGATGCAACGCGACTTTCGCGGGTGGCTGATCGATGCGCCGGTATCGATGGAACAGTGGGTCGATTCCGCCGAGCAGGCTGGCCTCGCTGTGTATCACAACGCCTATCGGGTACAGCTTGTCGACTGCCTGCGCGACACGTTTGAAAAGACGCTGCTATGGCTGGGGGAGGATGCGTTCACCGATGCCGCCCGCGCGCATATCGAAGCCACGCCGCCCCATGGCTGGACCTTGGGCGTATATGGCGACGGTTTCTCCAATACCCTCAGCCAAATCTATCCCGACGATCCCGAAGTTGCCGAACTGGCATGGCTCGACTGGGCGCTGAGCCGCGCCTTTGAAGGGCCGGATGCAGCTCCTATGTCTCCAGAGGAACTGGCGGCGGTGGACTGGGACAGTGCCAGACTGATGTTCGCGCCGACGATGCAAATCGCGGTGGCCCGCACGAATGCAGGCGCGATCTGGTCGGCGCTGGCGGCACTGGATGACCCGCCGATGGCGGCTCTGTTGCCGGAGCCGGGCGCAATGCTGGTCGGGCGGCAGGATTTCACGCCCTGTTTCCGCACGGTCGAGCCCACGGAGGCTTTCGCGCTGGCGCAAATCATAGCCGGTGCGACGTTCGGTGCCCTTTGCCTCGCCCTGGTCGAACAGTGCGGTGAGCAAGTCGGAGTGGGCGAGGCTGGCGCGCTGCTCAGTCAGTGGATCGGGGACGGGCTAATCGTCGCAATCACCCTAGATGGAGAATAGCCATGCGCATGGTCTTCCCCACGCTTTTGCTGTTCGGCCGTTGCTGCGCGGCGGGCCAATTATCGCGGCCCGTCGTATCCGATTGGCCATTAACGGCGGTGCCCGAACTTACTTGAGGACGCCTAGCGACGCCGCTCCTGCTAGAGAGAAGACTGACGGCCGACGGACGAATTGCGCCTTGCGCTGTTTGTCCTCATGAGTCCCGCGAGTATGGGACCCACTCACTTCGGCGAACGAAGGCGTGCATGATCTACACGGCGACGGCGACCTGCGCGCCCTCCAGATCCTTCTCGGTGATAGCAAGATCGAAAATACGGTGCCTATCTCGCGATCGACGTAGAAGACGCGCTTCCCCTAGCTGAAAACACCGAAATATGAACTTGGGCTCCTCGTCTCTTAAGAGGAGCCAACTTGATACCCGAGGGCTTGCACTCCAATCCACAGTTACCTCCCAGCCATTTCTCGAGGCGCGCTGGCACAATTCCAAAAACATCCCGTTGGATGGCCGCTTTCCTCAACCCTTATAAATTTCTTCATCCTGCTGACTTGGCGACCCCCGCCGGTTCGGCATCCGAATATCATCCGAAGTGCCATTGCTTTCCTGTCTATGGGACCGCGGCATGAAGCGTTCGAAAAGGAAAGCGGCAGACAGGAGAAGAAGCGCCAGGACTGTTCCGGCAAACACCAGCACATATTGTCCCGCTCCTGCCGTGATCCCTACCGCAGCGGCCATCCAAAGGCTGGCAGCCGTCGTCATGTTTCGAACATCGCCGCCGCGCACGAAGATAAGGCCGCCTGCGATGAAACCAATCGCCTGTGCCAGGCCTTGCACGACCCTGACAGGGTCTCCCTCATTGTGTTGTTCTACCATTTCGAGCGCGGAAAGGGTTAACATCGCCGAACTGAGCGCGACGAGACCGTGGGTTCGCAAACCCGCATCATGGCCGCTTCGCTCTCGTTCAAAGCCCAGTGCCAGACCGAGGACGGTTGCGAGGCCCAATCGCGTCAAGGTGGTGGGAAGATCATTCTCAAGCATAGCGACTACCTCCCTCCCAGCAACGCGCTTCGCGCCGATGAGATGCACGGCCTCAGGTTGCGCGCTTGCAGGGCAGCGCTAGCTCTATCGAATATGAACCAGCCACCTTGAGCATTGCCATCCGCCGAACCTTTTTGAGCGGTGTGGGTTTCGCTAGTTATCCAAAAAATATCACTCTGCAAAAGTGGAGGCGAGCATGGTTCAGCAACTGAAAATTCTATTCGTGGAGGACGAACCCGACATTCGCACAATCGTTGCACTAGCTTTGGGACGAGATCCTGACTTTTCTCTCACTACATACGGCAGCGGAATTGAAGCCCTGGAAGATATCGAAAGAAGCAGCCACTCATTTGATTTCGCCCTCCTCAACATGCGGCTGCCATCCATGACAGGCATCGAGTTACACGAAAAATTACGACAATTGCCCCAACTGTCTGGCTTGCGCACGGCCATCATCACCGCCGGAATTCGACCTCATGAGGTTGATGCTTATAAACGTCCCGGCGTTGTAGGCGTTATCGCCAAACCGTTTGACCCACTTAGCCTTAGCGATCGGGTGCGTGTGCTGGTAGCCGGTCGCTAACGACGGCTTGTCGATGATACAAAAATCGGTCGGCATAAAGTGACTTAACCAGGTTAAAGTCCCTCCATTTCCAAGCATAATCAACGGAACTGCTTGTGGACGGTCTGGTTGTCAACCTTGTCGTATTTGGCCGACAAGGAGGACATGGTGATCAAAGCACGTGCCGATGGGATTGCGGATCGTGCAATTTCCAAGGCCACTGCTTTTCCTAGCAGTGTTCAGACTCCTTCCCTGCGCCTGACCGTGAAGACATTCATCGAGTATCCGACAATGGTTGGATCGGCCTTTCCAGCAAGTCATTGGCTCGTGGATCGAATGCTTGCACCAATCGACTGGCAGCGGATCCAGCTATTCGTCGAATTTGGACCGGGAACGGGGGCGTTTACACGAGCAGTGCTGGTAAGCTTGCCTCCCAGCGCCGTCCTCCTCGCGCTGGACACGAGTGAGGCCTTCGTCGATCATCTCAGAGCATCGATCGACGATCCCCGGTTTGAAGCCGTCTGCGAATCTGCGGCGAATGTCGCTGCTGTCCTGAGAGAACGCGGCCTGCCCTCTGCCGATTGCATACTCTCCGGCCTGCCCTTCTCCACGCTTGAGCGATACGAAGCCGATCGCACGATGCGCGCCAGTCGCGCCATTCTCGCATCAAACGGCATGTTTTGCGCCTATCAAATGCGCCGCACCATCAAGCCGCTGCTCGAAACATATATCGGCCCGATCCACTCTGCCTTTGAGTGGCGCAACATCCCGCCATGTCATCTCTATTGGGCTGAGGCGGGACTTGGAAACCAGACCGTAGGAGATCACCGATGAACGAGCCGACAGACACGCCGTCCGAGGCGGTGGAAACATCCTTGGACAAAAGTCCGCGCCAGGGGCCGCTGGGTGACGTTCTGCCACAGAAAGGTCCCGATCCCCGTACGCGCGGTGGCCAGCGGCAAGAGGATGTCAACGACCGTCCCGCCGTGGGGACAGTCAAGCCGGAAGACTATCCAGAGGATCAACGCGCCAAAGGCGCATGAAGACAGGAGCGTGCCATGGAAGATGAAACGCACAGCCATCAATCTGTTCCAACCGAGAAAACACGTCGTCCCAACATCTCCACCGAGAATCAGCCAGAGGGCGCAGCGCGACGGCCCAGCGACACGCTGGATCGCGAGCCGACGCGCGACCCTGTGAGCGGTGGCGCCATATCGTCTGATTACAATCCCGATGCCATGACGAGGCGCGGTGAGGAAAACGACACGCGGGCGGGACACGAAATGCAGAAAGGATACAAATCATGATCGATGATGATGGCGTCCATCCGCGCTCCACTGAGCCAGTGGAAGGAGGCGCTGGAACGCCTCCACCGGAACAAGGTTCGCCCACGCCTTCGGACGCGGAATCCGAAAAAGGCGGCGATGACGATCAGGCTGAACCTCAACCTGCGTCGAACCACAATCCGCTCGCACCACCTGTAAACATAGAACCGGGAAGTTAAGCAGCTGAACGCGCCGGGAGACACGCGATGAGCAAACATAAATGGTCGCAAGATGTGACCGAGCAGAGCGACGCACTGGATCTTGATGAAGGCCTGTTCAAGCAAACTGATCCAAAAACGATCGCCCTGTCGTTGAAACGATCCGCCGAACACAGCCATCGTCGTAAAGGCACACCCCTGCAATCTGCAATGAGCATGCTGACATTCTATATCAATCGCGCGGGGGACAATCTCAGCGTCAAGCAGCGGCACATCCTGGAGAAGACCAAGGATGAGCTCCGCATGGCGCTCAGCAAGAAGGAGAAACGCCATGCCCCGCGGTGACAAGTCGAGTTATACCGACAAACAAAAGCGCAAGGCCGAGCATATCGAGGAGGGGTATGAGGATCGCGGCATTCCGAAAGACGAGGCCGAGCGCCGCGCATGGGCGACGGTGAACAAGGAGTCTGGCGGTGGCAAGAAATCCGGTTCGGGGCGGGGTAAGACGGAAAGCCATGCGTCATCGAGCAAAGGCGGGCGTGTCGGCGGAGCTAGCCAGACCCATGACGAGCGATCAGCCGCTGCAAAGAAAGGGTGGGAAACCCGGCGTAAACAGGCGAAGGCCTGACGATACTCGCCGAAGCGGGGTCGCTTTTGGAGCAGGCACAGGGCGTTGTCGAGTGGGTGCCAATGATCTGCCCCCACCGAGTGGACCGATTGGTTTGTTAGTGGATTAAGCCGATTGCCGCCATATCCGGACGGAGGTGGAGCGAAGCGGAACCGGAGGCCGGATATGGCGGTGTCGCCGTTTCCGGTGCCGGTGGTCGATAGCCCAGACTGCTATGCGGGCGGACGTTGTTGTAATGCCGCCGCCAAGCTTCGATCAGCACCTTGGCTTCGGCGAGGCTGTAGAAGATCTCGCCGTTGAGCAGTTCGTCGCGAAGCGACCCGTTGAAGCTTTCGTTATAGCCATTCTCCCATGGTGATCCTGGTGTGATGTAGAGCGTCTTCACGCCGATCTGCCCCAGCCATTGCTGGACGGCTGTCGCGATAAATTCGCTGCCATAGCACATTGGGAAGCGGCCCCTCGAAGGGGCGCACTGCCTTGATGAAGGCAAGGGCGCGTAGCGCCCGCAGGCTTCATCAAGGCGGTCATGATCGGCCCGCAGGTCTCTAAAGTGAAGTTGTC
>NZ_VYPZ01000109.1 GCF_008710155.1 Sphingobium limneticum | reverse complement strand
CCGCCGTCCTGCCTGCGTTCACCCGCGTCGATGCCGCCGCGTTCTTCAAGCTCACCCCCCACATCGAGGCGCAAATCAACGTCGAGAACCTCCTCGACAGCAATTATTTCTCGTCCGCCTACAACGACAACAACGTCATGCCCGGTGCGCCGACCACCGCGCGAGCGACGATTAGGGTGAACTTCTAAACTTTTACGCTCAGGGGGACGGAGCAGTGCTGGCGCGACGTACACATTCATCCAACACACGCCCGCTGCGGATGATCAAAACCCGGTTTCGACCGAGGTGTCGCAGGATGCATGAAGAAAGAGCATGGCGTCGCTTGCACGACGTACTGCGGCATTGTCGCCCAAATAAAAGTCGATTCCTTTATAAGAGCCCGATTCAAAAGTTTCTCAGGCGTAGCAATACCTTGCGGTTCTGCGGATGAGCATGCGGATAGAAGCGATCATAGCCCAGGCGGTTGAAGAGGCGATGGTCGCTTCCCAGTCCTTTGCGAGG
>NZ_VYPZ01000108.1 GCF_008710155.1 Sphingobium limneticum | reverse complement strand
TTGCTCACAGCTCCCCCACGCTTATCGCAGCGTGCCACGTCCTTCATCGCCTGTACATGCCAAGGCATTCACCAGATGCCCTTACCTCACGCTTGAGAGTCCACACCACCAACATCAGCACTGGAGAAGCACTGAAGCGGCTTGTATCGGTGTGGTTATTAAACTCAGCCAGATAATCTTGTGTGTACAACACCGAACTGACCTTCATCCGTCTGCCTTGCGGCAAACGCACAAAAACCAATCCCATGTCGCCACGGCATCGATTAAAAAACCCATTCACAATGTCAAAGAGGCGCACAACGTGCGCCATATCACCGGACGTATCCGGTAAACCGCTACTCTTCATCTCTGGAAATTGTCCGCTGCGCGCAATCGCTGCGCAGTTTTCAGTGCTGCTCCGCGATAGATCGCTGCGCAGTTGCTTGGTGGAGCTTATCGGGATCGAACCGATGACCTGATGCTTGCAAAGCAACCGCTCTCCCAGCTGAGCTAAAGCCCCCAGCCAAGCAATTGGTGGGCCGGGGAGGAGT
>NZ_VYPZ01000107.1 GCF_008710155.1 Sphingobium limneticum | reverse complement strand
GAGATTTTGCGCAAGGCATCTGCGTATTTTGCGATGGCGGAGCTCGACCGCCCCGGGAGATGATGATGGCGTTCATCGACGTCCATCGCGAGGATTTGGGTATCGAGCCGATCTGCCGGGAACTGGCAATCGCCCCATCCTCCTACCATGAACACGCCGCGCGTAGTGCCGATCCCGGCAGGCGTCCAGCACGTGCGCAGCGTGATGACGAGATCAGGGAGCAGATCAAGCGGGTCCATGAGGCCAGCTTCGGTCTCTATGGCGCACGCAAGGTCTGGCACCAGATGCGGCGTGAAGGCATCATGGTGGCGAAATGCACGGTGGAACGATTAATGCGCGCCATGGGGCTGGCAGGCGTCCGTCGTGGGAAGAAGACGATCACCACCATCAGCAACCCGAAGGCGCCGTGTCCGCTGGACAAGGTCAATCGGGCATTTCGCGTCAGCCGGCCAAACGCCCTGTGGGTCGTCGATTTCACCTACGTGCATACTTGGGCAGGCTTCGTCTATGTCGCCTTCGTGATTGATGCTT
>NZ_VYPZ01000106.1 GCF_008710155.1 Sphingobium limneticum | reverse complement strand
ACGATCACATGCTCGCGGTCGAATGCGATCGGGTCGGGTCCCGCGGGATCGATGACGATGGGGCCGTAGAGCCCGCCCTGCTCCTGCTCGCCCGAGTGGCTGTGGTACCAGTAGGTGCCTGACTGCACGACTGGAAATTCGTACACGAAAGTCGAACGTGCCTTGATGCCGGGGAAACTGATGCCCGGCACGCCGTCCATTTGGAACGGCAGAATGAGGCCGTGCCAGTGGATCGAGCTATCCTCGTCAAGATTGTTGGTCACCGCGAGCCGGACCTTCTGGCCCTCCTTGAGGCGGACGAGTGGCGCCGGGACCGTGCCGTTCACCCCGATCGCGGGCGTTGTAATTCCGTCCATGACCAGCTTCATCCGGTCGATCGTCAGGGCGATTTCCGTGCCCGATACGATCGGCAGCGGCTTGGCGATGCCGCGCGACACGGGTTGCGCCCAAGCTGGCAGGTAGGCCGACATGGCCAGCGTGCCGCCGAGCATGGCGGTTCCGCGCATCACGTCGCGCCGGTTCAGATTGCGGCTCATGCCGTTC
>NZ_VYPZ01000105.1 GCF_008710155.1 Sphingobium limneticum | reverse complement strand
CGATCCGGCGAAGGCCAGCACTATCGCATCGCCGGAATGAACCTGCTCGCCGCCATCATCATATTCTGGAACACCATGAAGCTCGGCGAGGTCGTCAATACCCGGGCCGCCAGCGGTACCCATATCGCGCCTGATCTACTCGCCCACGTCTCGCCGTTGGGATGGGAACACATCAATCTAACCGGGGAATATCGCTGGCCCAAATCCTTAGCGTAGGATTCCGCCCCCTCCCGCAAACGCCCCCTAAATTGTTAACCATCAGTTGTTATATGGAAGGTGGGGCCGTACGCGCGGCCCTGGGGCTTAGTAACCCCTTGAAGACCGGCTTGGTGTCCGCCGTTGGACACCATCTCCTTGACCTTATGGTCGGGGAGCCTGCGGCGTATGCAACAGGTTCTCCGAACTAAAGGCCGTAGGGATCGTGTCTTCACGGTTTACTAACTCCCCGATCACCAGGGGGCAGGAATGGAACGCGGGGGCGCACCGCATATCCCATCCCTAAGAGCCCGATCCAAAAGTTGTTGAGCAATACCAGCATGTTATGATTCACGCCGTCCTTGCGAGAGATGGAGTGATCAATGGCATGGACTGGCATTGCTCGAGATGAGCATAGCCGCAAAGGACTGCG
>NZ_VYPZ01000104.1 GCF_008710155.1 Sphingobium limneticum | reverse complement strand
CGTCGTAATTGTCGCTCGACGGTTGCTCCTCGCAACAGCAAATGGTAGCCAGAATTCACCAACCGGCGCGGCCACCTATCGGCCATCAAAATTGACGCCGACCGGACTCCGTAATCGTCGCGCTACAGCCGTGATGTCGGCTTCAAGTTCCGCCGTCGATCGGTGGACGCCGCGCTGCAGCTGCTTGCGCGTCAATTCGGCAAACCAGCGCTCGACCTGATTGATCCAGGAGGCCGATGTCGGTGTGAAGTGGACATGCCAATGCGAACGACGCGCCAGCCAGGCCTTGATCTTCGGCGTCTTGTGAGTGGCATAGTTGTCCATCACAATGTGCACGTCCGGTCCCTTGGGCATCTCGGCATCGATCCGCTTGAGGAAGTCGAGAAACTCGGTTGTGAAGCGCCCCGGGTTTTCAGGAGGCAGTTTTCATTTGGCTATGCAGCCATATCGAGGTTCTCGAGGGCTGCATAGTAATTGTCTTCGGCCTCAGCGGGCGGGATGTGCCCGATAGGGCCGAAGAGCCGGTGATTATTGTACCAATCGACCCAGCGCAGCGTTGCCATTTCCACGGCCGAAACGCTTGGCCATGATCGCTGCCGCCAGATGACCTCGGCCTTGTAAAGGCCGTTGATCGTCTCGGCTAAGGCGTTGTCGTAGG
>NZ_VYPZ01000103.1 GCF_008710155.1 Sphingobium limneticum | reverse complement strand
CGACCCAGCCTGCCAGCGTCGAGCGGTCGATCTCGATGCCCTGCGCGGCCATGATCTCGGCCTGGCGGTATAACGGAAGGTGATGGTCGAACTTGGAGACGACGACGTGGGCCAGGGTGCCGAAGGTCGCCTTGCCCCGCGCTATCGCCTTCACCGGCGCGGGCGCCTGCACGATCTTCTCGCAGGCCCGGCAGCTATATTTGGGGCGGATGGTCCGAACGACGCGCCACTGCACCGGCACGGCATCGAGCATCTCGTCGCTATCCTGCCCCAGCGGCCGCAGCGCGCCGCCGCAGTCGGGACAGGTGCAGTCACCCTGCTCGGGCTCGATCCGCTGCTCCTCGCGCGGCAGATGAGCTGGCAGCGTCCGAACCGGTGATGGCCGATCGACGGCTACTGGATCGCCTCGACGCGCGGCGGCGACGATGGCCTCGCCTTCGAGTTCTTCGAGCGCCAGCTCAAGCTGAGCGATCTGGGTATCGAGCTTCTCGGACGACTTGCCGAACTGCATCCGCTTGAGGCGCGCAATCTGCACGCGCAGCGTATCGATCAGGATGTCGCGGGCGGAAATATCGGCGTGGGCAGCTGCCAATGCAGCTTCAAGCTCGGCGATCCGAGCGTCTTTATCAGGGGTGGAAAGGCCTGCGTCCGACACCACGATCATATAG
>NZ_VYPZ01000102.1 GCF_008710155.1 Sphingobium limneticum | reverse complement strand
TACGAGCACCGCCTGATCTCGCATTTCTATCCCGGCATGCTGTGCGCGGCACAGTCATCGGTGCACCGCGAGGACTTGGCCGACGCCGTGGTGCGCCTCGTCGATCGGCGGCACGACTTGCCGTCAGAACTGCCGCTGCTCGTCGGCGAACCCGACCCGCCCGGCTATGCCGAGATCCAGGACATCGTCGGGGAGGCGCTCCACGGCGAGGGCTGGAAGACGATCCGCATCCCGCAGCCGCTCGCGAAGGCCGGGATCATCCTGCAGAACGAAGCGCTCGGCAGCGACGACTTTATCCAGCCCTGGATGATCGACAGCAGCAACGACCACTATATCCTCGACATCTCGCGCGCACGGTCGCTGCTCGGGTGGGAACCGAAGCACAGCCTTCGCGACACGCTCCCGGCGATCGTCGCTGCGCTCAAGCGGCATCCGCGGGCCTGGTACCGGAACAACAAGCTCAACGAGAACCTGGTCGCGTGGGATGAAGAGCCAGAGGCCGAGCTTGCGGGGTCTGGCCACCACCAGCCCGCAGCGGCCGCCGGAACGGGCGGCATAGATCACGGCGGGATGGATCACAGCAAAATGGACCACGCGGCGATGGGGCACGGGTCCGGCGCCGCGGTCGCGGCCATGTCGGACCACGGCGGGCACGGCGATCACATGGCCTTGATGGACCGCGATGAGCGCCGCGC
>NZ_VYPZ01000101.1 GCF_008710155.1 Sphingobium limneticum | reverse complement strand
GCGCTGCTGAACCTGCCGCAGGGTACGTTCGCCAGCAAGGTCGAGGTTGTCGATGGCAGCGTCAACGTGACCCGTGAAGTCGATGGCGGACTGGAAACGGTGAAGCTGAACACCCCGGCGATCATCACCACCGACCTGCGCCTCAATGAGCCGCGCTATGCGTCGCTGCCCAACATCATGAAGGCCAAGGCCAAGCCTTTGGCGAACAAGACGCCCGCCGATTATGGCGTGGATATCGCTGCGCGTCTGGAGACGCTCAAAGTTTCCGAACCGCCCAAGCGCTCGGCCGGCGTCAAGGTCGCCGATGTCGATGAACTGGTCGCTAAACTCAAGGCTCTAGGAGTGGCAGCATGAGCAAGACGCTCGTTTGGGTTGAACATGAGGGCGGCGCGGTCAAGGACGCGACCCTTTCCGCCGTGACCGCGGCCTCGAAGCTGGGCGACGTGCATCTGCTGGTCGCCGGGCAAGGCGTCGATGGCGTCGCTGCTGCGGCTGCCAAGATCGCCGGCGTGGGCAAGGTCCATGTCGCCGATGACGCAGCCTTTGGTCATGCGCTGCCGGAGAATGTCGCGCCGCTGATCGTCGAACTGATGGGGCATCATGACGCCTTCGTCGCGCCGGCCACCAGCAATGGCAAGAATATCGCCCCGCGCGTCGCCGCTCTGCTGGACGTGATGCAGATCAGCGACATCCTGTCG
>NZ_VYPZ01000100.1 GCF_008710155.1 Sphingobium limneticum | reverse complement strand
GTATCGCTCCGGTGAGGGCCGCCTTGCGGTGATCGGCTGATATTTCGAGATGGCACCGGTGCAAGCGCCGGTGTTTGCACCGATACTAGGAACGGTGCGATGACTCAGATCACGGTAATTTCAGGCCCGGAGCGGCGGCGAGTATGGACGGACCAGCAGAAGCGCGAGTTGGTCGCGGCTGTTTCGGCTCCCGGGGCGAACGTGGCGGAGATTGCCCGCCGTGCTGACCTACGGCCGAACCAGATCTACAGATGGCGGCGGCAGATGGGTCAGGCAGCGCAGGGCTTTGCCGAGGTGCAGGTGCAGACTGACCCGGTGCCGGTCATGGGATCGGCGATTATCGTCGAGTTTGATCGGGCGATCGTGCGTATTCCCGTTGGCGCTTCGCCTGGGTTGGTGTCGGCAGTGCTGCGGTCAGTCAAGCCGTGATCCCTGTACCCTCAGGCGTTCGGATATGGATCGCAACGGGGCACACGGACATGCGGCGCGGCATGCGCAGCCTGGCCCTGCAGGTGCAGCAGAGTTTCAGTCGGGATCCCCATGCCGGTGATCTCTATGTCTTCCGAGGGCGCCGTGGCGACCTGTGCAAGATCCTGTGGCATGATGGCGTTGGCATGTCGCTCTATGCCAAACGCCTGGAGCGGGGGAAGTATATCTGGCCATCGGCTGTAGATGGGGTAATTGCCATCTCCGCCTCCCAGTTGGCTTGCATGCTGGAGGCGATCGACTGGCGTAATCCGCAAGCAACCTGGCGGCCGACATTGGCCGGATAATCG